>CAYWXL010000041.1:10589-34457 GCA_964461995.1 uncultured Solibacteraceae bacterium | reverse complement strand
TGAGTTCCGCCCGCCAGCGGCCAGCGATTAAGGACAAGCGACCTTCCAGCGAAGGACCAACGCCCAGGCACTACGGATTAAGGACCAACCAACAGTTTGATGCCGGTTTGGCTATTCACGTTGTGGACCATCGGCTGTTTGCTCAGTTCGACGGAGACGGCGGGCGAGTTGCGCCGAATGGTGCAGGAGCGCATTCTCCTGCTGCTTGGGTTGGGCGCCGGACCGGCGTCTTTTCTTCAGGAGGCCGCGGCGACGCTGATCCAGAAGACGCCGCACGTGTTGATTTTCGGAGTTCTCGGCTGGCTAGCCGCGCGGCACCCGAGCGACCGGGTGCGGCAGTGGCTGCTCGCCATCGCCATCGCTGCGGCGGTGACGGCCGAGCTGCTGCAGTTGGCGGCCGCCGGCAGGACCTTCACCTTCAGCGACGTTGCCTTGAACGTCGCGGCGGTGGGGGCGGGTTTCGGGCTGCGGCGCCGCGGGGCGGCCTCGCGCCTCGAAGCTCGACAGACCTCATGACCTTTTGAATCTTCCCCAGCCCGGACCCGTCGGGGCAGGCGGGCTCCGGGGCATCCTGCAGCCGGCGCCCCGGCGGCGGACGGCGGCTGTAATCCTCTGTAATACATTGACAACTCTAGAGTTATTCCTGGACGTTTCCGAATAACTGGAGTACAATATTGGCGACTACGAAGGAGGAAGACGGTGCTGAGAGTTCTATTCATCGGTCTAATTTCGGCCGTTGTGGCCATGGCGGCCTCGCCGGTGGCCACGGTGACCAGCGCCGCGCCGTTCCGGATTTCCGGCGCCACGGCGCCGGTGGACGGGGTGCCGAACTGGCCGCTCGCCACTGGCGATGAACTGGTGATGGGGAAGGCGCCGGGCATGATCCGCTTCCGCGACGGCACGCAGATCTATGTGCTGCCGAACAGCCGTTTGCAGGTCGGCGGGACGCCGGGGAGTCCGGCGGTGAGGTTGACGCGCGGCGGGGTAGCGTACCGTTTTGCGAAGAACTCGTCGGTGCAGATCAGCGCGTTGTCCACGAAGGTCTCTTCGCGGGATTCGGGCGAAGGCCGGATGTGGTTCGAGAACGGGGAAGCGTGGTGGTACCCGGCGAACGCGGCGTTCATGCTGGTGGTGGGCGAGCGCCGGCGGGTCGGGGAGCCGATCGAGTTCGTGAGCCGGCGGGTGACGCCGCGGAACTTCGGCCAGGTGCCGGCGTGGCGGGATTACAACCCGCCGTTCGCCAACCGGCCGGGGGATCCGAACCCGCCGCCGAACGAGGGAGTGCCGCCGGATGAGGAGACGGTTCCGGAGCGGCCGACGTGGGTTTCGGGCCGGGAGCCCTAAAGAACTGATGGCGGAGGATTCCGACCAAGGAGGACGACTCCGATGGTAAAGCGTTTTGCATTGCTCATTCTCGTCGCCGCAGTGGCCGCGTTCGCGCAACCGGTGGTTCAGCCGGGAGCGGTGGTGAATGCGGCGGATTACTCGCGCGATTTTGCTCCCGGCGCTTTGATCTCGATTTTCGGCGAGAACCTGGCGGCGGAGACGGCGGTCGCCACGGGCACTCCACTGCCCACGTCGCTCGCTGGCACGTCGGTGGAGGCGACCGACGGGACGAACACCTGGACCTTGCCTCTTTACATGGTTTCGCCTGGTCAGATCAACGCTCAGATTCCGTATGGAATCACGGGTTCCTTGACCATCCGCGTAGTCACATCGGCAGGCACGAGCGCCGCCGACTCGATCGCCATCCAGCCGCGGGCGCCGAAACTGTTCGCCTGGAACGAGGGGGGCTTCGGCCGGGCGGTGCTGACGCATCACGACGAGGACGCCACCCCGGTGGACCGGCAGCATCCGCTGAAGCCGGGAGAATACGTCTCGATCTGGGCGAACAGCCTGGGCGAGGTGAATCCGGCTGCGGTGGCGGGAGATCCGGCGAACGACGGCTCGGCGGGCAAGCCGCTGCAGGAGGTGACCACGGAAGTTGTCGCGGCGATCGACGCCGTGCCGGCGACGGTGACGTTCGCGGGCCTGGCGCCATATTTCGCGGGGCTATATCAGATTGACGTGCTGACGCCGTACTCGGACGTGATCGGCGACGTGGACATCGCCGTGGGCGCCGGCGAGGCGCAGAGCCAGGGCAACATTTCAGTGCCGGTGGAGCCGAACGGGTTTTACTGGGCGCTGCCGGCCGGGAAGTTCCCGAACGGCCAGGTGAAGACGGCGGTCTCGGGCCCGCAGACGGCGATCATGTTCTACCACGAGGACAAGGAGATCTGGGGCGAAGAGGGCTACAAGCAGTGGACGCCGAACACGTTGGCGAACGGGGCGGACTTCGCCCAGACCAGCGGCCTGGCGTTCACGCTGATGAACGGGAATGTGATCGTCTACGACAACAACGGCATCGAGGACGGCTCCCACGGCGGCTATTACGACAACGAAGGCAGTACGATTCCCGACGCGAACAAGGCCAGCCTGACGGAGTGGTTCAGCATGTCGGGCAACTACCGGGGCATTTTTGCGACCCACTTCCGGGTGCCGGAGACGATCACCTTCGACACGCTGATCGCCTACTTCGACGGCAACGGCTTGCCGGAGCTGCGCTTCGACCCGTTCAACATTTACAACACGTACCGGATGAACATTTGGTCCACGGACCTTCTGGGGCGTCCGGCGATCGCCTCGTTCACCGGCAACGTCTTTTCAACGGACAACGCCGCCGGGCAGTTCAGCATTTCGCAGACCGATGTGGACCGGGTCTTCCAGAACGGCGCCCGGGACCCGATCTACCGTCTGGTATTCAAACTCGACCGGCCGATGACGTTGACGCCGGGCGAGTACTGGTTCTCGAGCGATCTTCACGTACCCGACTCCCCGCGTGCAGGAGCGGCCTCGGCAAGCGGTGCGAAGGTGCGCCGCATGTCGAACGCCCAGCGGGTGGTTCCTCGCGCCATGGTCGTCAACTCCACTTCAAGGTGAGAGCTTCGTGGTTGCATCGGCGGGCCCATGTGGCCCGCCTTTTTGTTTTTCCGGTGCTGGTAATTAGCCTTTGGACGGCGATCGGCGCGGCGTCGTTCCTTTACGGCGGCGCGTTGTGGGCGCACTGGCTGCCGTGTCTGGCGATACTCCTGTTGGCGTCGGCCGCCATCGTGGGGTCGGGGCCGGCAGATACGCAGCCGCGGCTGGGGCGGTTGCCGGCTGCGGCTCTAGGCGCGCTGGTGGCGGTGTCAGCTTGGCAACTGTTTCCTCAACCGCGGGCTCTGCTTCAAGTGATCTCGGGCGCCGGCGCGAGCCTGCAGGAAGCGGTGGTTTCCTTTGTTCCCTCGCGGCCGGCGCTCATCACGCTCCTACCGCCGGATTCGCTGCGCTGGGCGCTGACGCTCGCTGGTCTGGTGGCGGTATTCCTTGCCGCGCATGTCACGTTGCGGAGAGCGCCGGAGCGCTGCTGGCTGGCGGCGGTTCCTCTGCTGGTTCTGGGCGGTCTCCAGGCGGCGCTGGGGCTGGCGCAGGTGTACTTGGCGAGTCAGCCGCTGGCGACGGGGACGTATGTGAACCGGAACCATTACGCTGGGCTGCTGGAGATGGCGCTGCCGTTCGCGGTGATGGGCGGGGTGGCCGTTCTCAAGGGCCGGCGGCGTGCCCGGAGGCTGACGGTGCGGCGGGCGCTGGCGGCTTCGGCGCTGTTTGCTCTGGGAGCGCTGATGCTGGCGGCGATCATCCACTCTCTGTCGCGGGGTGGCTTTTCGTTCGCACTGGTTTCGCTGGCCGTGATGGGCGGAGTGGCGCTCGCGGGGCCAGGGGGCGCTTACGGGTGGAAGCGCAGAGGGGCGGTGGGAGTGATCGGCGCCGCAGCAGCGGCGGCGTTTCTGTTCCTGCCGACGGATCCCCTGATCTACCGGTTCGGCGCTCTGGCGGCTACCGAGGAAATCTCGGCCGACACGCGGGTCCAGATTTGGGAGGACACGGTGGAGCTGGTCCGCGATTACCCGCTCGCCGGCGTCGGCCTCGGGGGGTACACCGCAGCGATTCACCGCTATCAGACGGCGGCCCCGATGCGAACGATCGGGATGGCCCACAATGACTACTTGCAGCTCGCGGCCGAACTCGGGCTTCCTGCCTTCGCCGTCCTGCTGTTGCTGGCGGGCTGGACCGTGCTGAGCGCCATCAGAGCCTCATCGAGCCCCGCGCCGAAACGCCGCTATCTCGGGCTCGGGTGTCTTGGGGCGCTGGCGGCCCTGGCGCTTCATTCCCTGGTCGATTTCAACCTTTACCTGCCCGCCAACGCGGCGGTGCTTGCCTGGATCGCCGGCCTGGCAACGGCGCTGCCGTCCCTCCCGAAACCCCTCCTGAATAACTCTTCGAGCCGCCTTCCTGTCCCTCCGCTGGTTCTGAACGCAGAACCGCTCCCTCCCCGCTGATTCGGGTCCGTTTCACCGTGCCGCATCTCAGGGCACTCCTGCGCCTTGGAGCGCCATGGCATGGGCGGTCTGGACGTGACCGCGGCTCTCGGCCACGGTACGCTGATCACCGGGACGTTGGTCTAGACGCCGCCTACGGTGACATACGAGGGCATGGTCGCCAGCCGGCGCTTCGAGCACGACGATGGGGGCCTGGGCGAAAGCGATGAATCCCGGCGTAAGGCGGACGAGCTGCACCGGGGCATCGACGCCCCTGGCCGGATTCGCTGATGGGAGGCGGCGCGGCTCCGGACCAACGGGTAAGATAGCGGACGGTCAGGCATATGTCCGCCGACTGGCGTAAGCCGACCAGGGAGCCATGAAGCGAAGTATTCTTGCGTGGGCGCGGTTCGTGGGCTGGGGCTTCAGCGCGGCTGCGCTGCTGCCCGCGATGGAGGTCATGGTCGTAACGGGAGGGGTGTCGGCGCCTCCGGCGGAGTTCGGGCTGCGAGAGCTCGAGGCGGCGCTGCGGGCGCGCGGCGTGCGAGTGGCGCGGGTAGACGCGGTGGCGGAGGCTCGGGGCGGCGCGCTCGTCGTAGCGGGGCTGTGCGGCGGTGACGGCGCTGCCGCGGCGTTGTTGCGGGTCGAGAACGTCAAGGCGCCGGAAGCCCCGGAATCGCTGGTGATTCACAAGACCGCAGTCAGCGGTTCTCCGGCGGTGGTCTTGTGCGGGAGCGACCAGCGCGGCTTGATGTACGCCGCGTTGGAGGTGGCGGAGCGGATCGGCTGGGCGGGGCCGGGAGAGGCTCCGTTCACCCATGTCCGGAACACGCGACAGCGGCCTTACATCGGCGAGCGGGCGGTCTCGATCTACACGATGCAGCGGGCCTGGTTCGAGCGCCGGCTCTACGACGAAGCCTATTGGCACAAGTACTTCGCCACGCTGGCGCGGAGCCGGATCAACAGCTTCGTGGTGATTTTCGGCTACGAGAACGGAGGGTTCCTGGCGCCGCCGTATCCTTATTTCTTCGATGTGAAGGAGTTTCCCGGCGTACGGCTGGTGGGGATCACGCCGGAAGAGCAGCGGCGGAACACAGCGGCTTTCCGGCGCATGATCGGGCTGGCGCACGCCTACGGCATCGACTTCACGGTGGGCATCTGGGACCACATCTACCGGGGCGGCGTGCAGGCGGGCGGAATTGCAGGCGCTTCGGAGCTGGCGGGCAAGAAGGTCCCCGGCCTGGTGTGGGGTCTGAATGCGGAGAACCTGGCGGCCTATACCAAGGCGGCGCTGCGGAAGTTCGTCGAGACGTTCCCGGAGATCGACGCGCTGCAGTTCCGGATGCACGGCGAATCGGGCCTGAAGCGCGAGGAGATGCCGGTGTTCTGGCACGAGGTCTTCACCATGATCCGGCGGTTGCGGCCCGAGATGCGGGTGGATCTGCGGGCCAAGCAGCTGCCGGATTCGATCATCGAAGACGCGCTCCAGCAAGGACTGCGCGCCCGCATCGCGACGAAGTACTGGATGGAGCAGATGGGGCTGCCGTTCCACCCGACGCACGTCAACCGCCAGAACCAGCGGGACCGCCGCCACGGGTACGCCGACCTGCTGCGCCACCCGCAGATCTACCGCGTGCACTGGCGGCTTTGGAACGGGGGGACGACGCGCTTGCTGCTATGGGGCGACCCTGAGTACGTCCGGCGGTTCGCGGAAAGCGCGAAAGTCTACGGCGGCGACAGCTTCGAGGTGAACGAGATGCTGGCGACCTGGATGCTGGGCGAGCTGCACGACCGGGCGCCGCTGGAGGTCTTGAATCCGGCGTACCGGTATTACGACTACGTGTTCGAGCGCTACTGGCACTACTACCAAGTGTGGGGGCGGGTGAGCTACGACCCGGAGACGCCGGCCGAAGTCTGGGAGCGGGAGTTCGCGCGGCGCTTCGGGCGTGACGCGGGCCTGCATTTGATGAACGGTTTGCACCTGGCCAGCCAGGTGCTGCCGCGGATCGTGGCGGCGGCCTACCGCTACCGGATGTTCCCGACGACGCGGGGGTGGGCGGAGATGAGCCGCATGGGGGACCTGCCGAAGTACGCCGCCGACGAAGAGCCGAGCGACATCCAGCAGTTCCTGAACGTGAGGGAGGAGGCTGAGCGAATCCTCGAGGGCGCCGACACGGCGAAGCGGACTCCGGAGGAGGTCAGCCAGTGGTTCCGGGCGGCGTCTAAAGAGATCCTGCGGCACGTGCGGGCGGCAATGGCGGCGGCGCAGGATCCAAAGGACAAGGAGTTCCTCTCCACGATCACGGACCTGCGCATTCTGGCGCATCTGGCCGAGTATCATTCTCACCGGCTCATGGCGGGGGTGAACTACAACCTCTATAAGAAGAGCGGGGATCTGTTCGCCTTCGACGCGGCGATTGCGCGCGAGGCGCAAGCGGCGGAGGCCTGGCGGCGGATCGTGGAAGCGGCGGGCGACGTCTATCCGGATGAGCTGGCCTTCGGCGTTCACGGCAAAGGGTTTCCGCGGCACTGGAAGGAGGAACTGGTAAAGCTCGAAGCGGGCCTGGAGAAGTTGCGCGAGGAGCGGCGGCGGGCACGGCTTCCGGGAGAAGGCCCGGCTTTGCGGATCGCCCACGTGCCCGTGCGGCGGGCGGGGGTGCATGAAGCAATCCGGATTCGGGCTACCGTGGGCCCTGGCGATGCGCGGCCGCGGGTGAGGGTGCGGTTTGCGGTGGCGGGGGACGAGTACCGGACGCTGGAGATGCGGCGGGCCGGAGAGGGCATGTATGAAGCCGTGCTTCCGCCGGCGGGCACAGAAACCGAGCTGCGGTACTGGATCGAGGCGGAGGATTCGTCGGGCGCCCGGGCGCTGTTGCCGACCGCGGGAGAGCAGGATCCGATCGTAGTGGCGGTGACCGATGACCGCGAGCCGCCGAAAGTGCGCCTGGAACGGGCCGGCGGTGTGCGGCCCGGCGAAGACTTGACGGTGCGGGCGGCGGTGAGCGACACGTCCGGGATCCGGTGGGTGCGCCTACGCTACCGTCACGTGACGCAATTCGAGGACTACGAGACGATCGAGATGCGGCCGAATCCGGCCTCCGGGCTCTACGAGGCGACGATCCCGGGGGAGTTCCTGGTGGCGAAGTGGGACGTGATGTATTTCGTTGAGGCCATGGACAAGAAAGGCAACGGCCGGATGTACCCGGATCTCGAGAAGGACGCGCCGTATGTGATCGTCACGCTGGAGCGGCGCGAGCGGGCCGGGCGCTGAGCCGCTACCGCTTGCCGGTTTCCGGATCCTGGTTGTGGAGCCAGGTGTCCCAGGCGTGCTTGCGGCTACCGGTGTAGTCGATGGTCTCGAAGAACTCCTCATTGCCGAGCATGCGCGGGTCGCCTTCCGAACGCAGCATCTCTTCCATACGCTCGCGAAGCTCGCGTTTGATGCGGGCGTAACGGGGATCTTGGGCGAGGTTCTCGACGTTGTCGGGATCGCGGTCCACGCGGTAGAGTTCCTCGGCGGGGCGCTTGCCGAAGGAGAGGCGGTAGTAGCGGTCGAAGCTATTGAGCAAGAACCACTTCGTTGGGCTGGCGTCGCAGTTGCGGTAGCCGGTCTCGGGGTTGCCGGCGGGCCAGCGTTCGGGATTGTAGTTGCGGATGTAGAGCCACTCTTTGGTGCGGATGGCGCGGACGGGGTAGCCCCAGTCGTGGGGACGGCCGAGGTCGTGGCGCTCCTTGCCGATGAGCATGACGGAGCGCGAGGGATCGATCCAGCCGGACTTGCCGGAGGTGAGCAGGTCAAGGAAGCTGCTGCCGGTCATCGTGCCAGCCGGTTCGAGGCCGGCGGCTTCGAGGATGGTGGGGGCGAAGTCGCGGGCGTTGATAAAGTCCTCGATGACGCGCCCGCCAGGGACCTTCGCCGGCCAGCGGATGGCCATTGGAATGTGGAACCCCCGTTCGTAGATCTGGCCCTTGACGCGGGGGAAGGGCTCGCCGTGATCGGAGGTGACGAGGATGAAGGTGTTGTCCAGCTCGCCGATCTCTTCGAGCTTGCGGATGGCGCGGCCGAGGTGCGAATCGAACCACTCGACTTCGATGGCGTAGTCGAGGAAGTCGCTACGGATGATGTCGCTGTCCGGGTAGTAGGCAGGCAGTTTTACTTGCCGGATATCCTTGCCAGCGCGGCGGCCGGCGCCTTCCTCGTAACTGCGATGCGGCTCATGGGTGCCGAGCCAGAAGCAGAAGGGCTTACCTTTGGGGCGGGCGGCGAGGAAGTCCTCGAAGTTGCCGGCGTAGTCCTTGTTGGAGATGCCGCGGTGCGGGGGCCGCAGCTTGCGGGAGTTGAACTCGGGCCCCGCTGGATTGCGGTCCCTTCCGCCGGCGCGCCAGTCGCCGGGGGCCCAGCCCTTGCCGGTGTAGCCGACGAAGTAGCCGGCCTGCTCGAGCAGGTCGGGGAAAGTGGGGAACTCGCCCGGAAAGATGCTGAAATGGTTGATGGCTTCCTTCAACTGCCAGGTGTTGCGGCCGGTGAGCATCGTGGCTCGTGAGGGACTGCATTTGGGGTTGGAAGTGTAAACATTTGTGAACAGGACGCCTTCGCGTGCGATACGGTCGAAGGCGGGCGTCTTCAGCCACGGTGTGCCGAAGACGGAGCCGTGGCCGTTGCCCCAGTCGTCGGCGATGACGAAGAGGATGTTCGGCCGCTCGGCGGCGCCGGCGGTGGTCGTGAGCGCCGCTACCAGTCCCAGGAGGATCGCCACCATTCGGTTGTGTCTCTGCATCGTTGTTTCAACTCAATCACATAGGATGGAACTCGTCCCCACTAATCTACTCCTTCACGGTCGTTGGTTGCAGCGGCGACCGTGGGTGTACGCGGTAAAGATCCAGGCGGTTGGACGAACAAACCGGCGGCGCGGGGAGTGTGAAGTCCGCAGGTTCATGGCCGACTGACCGGTGGCTCTGCGGCCTGCCGCTATCGATTGGCGGCCGCACTTGAGTTCCGAAACGCGAGGTGCGACGGCCCACGTTGCGAGGTTTGCATTTCCTTGGGTTGGTGGTAGACTGAACTTTGCAAGTCCCGCGTCTTCGCCAAATCCCCAACAATGAGGTTGCAATGAGTGTCAGAGTGAGATTTCTGACTGTTTTCGTAGCGCTTGCATGCGCCCTGCCACTGGTTGCCGGCAACGTTTTCTTGTTGCCCGACGGGATCACGAACACGACCGTCCACGTGTACACAGGAGATCCCGTGTCAGCGGCAGGTTCTTATCAGCCTGGTTCCGCACGAGTGGTCGGTATCGACGTGACCCCTGACGGTGCAAGGTACTTCACAGTGACGAACACCAGCACCGATACGTTCGTGGAAACGGATAACACGTTCACCGTCGTTTCCCGGAGCGGAACCTGGAACGACCCAGGACGAGATGCCGTGATCACTCCCGACGGCCGTTACATTCTCGTGTTGGCCGGGATCCTGCGGGTTATCGACACGGCTACCGGAAACGAAGTGGGCGCCGTTTCAGTGGGCTCCAGCCCTCTGAGTGTCGCGGTGAGCATCGATTCGCGCTACGCGCTCGTGCTGAGTTCGAACTCCCAGCGACTCTATAGGGTGGATCTGACAACGTTCACCGTGACGGCCTCGATCCAGGTCGGCGGGTCCTCGACAGCGGTGGTTACGGGCCCGGATTCTTACTTCTATGTGAGTGCGTCGAACCGTGTTCTTGTGCTCGATGGCGAGACGTTGACGGAGATAGCCCGGATTCAGGTCAGGGGCACACCGAACAAGATCTATTTCACTCCCGACGGCCGGTATGGCGTAGCGACGAACACGCAACCGGCGACCAACGTTTCGTGCTGGATCTTCGATCTGAGCAATAACTCAGTAGCCGCAACCGTGCCGACGCTTCTGCTTGGGGGCCTGACCCCCATCACGATGGCGCCGCGGGTGGAAGTGGTTTCGAACGACCGGTTTTTCATGACCTCGACAAAATCGAAGGTCATTTATGAGGTCACGATTCCCACCGGCAACCTCTCGTTGTATGAGCCTGCCGGGGCTGGTGGGCTGCCGGACGACGTAGGGGGAATCGTGAAATCTGCGGAGATGCCCAGCGCCCGCTATTTGTTTTACCTGGACGGGCAATCGCTGCGGCGGGCCGCGCTGGCCACGGACTCGGCGAGTGGAAACCCTGTCGCGACGCCATTCGAGGGCAGCGGGCTCATGTACGTTGAGCCGCCTTCCACGATGACGCCGGTGACGGCGATTCTGTACAACGACCAACAGGTGATCGATCCGGAGAGCGGGCCATTCCAGCCTATCATCGTGCGAGCCCTCGACAGCAATGGAATCCCGGTGTACAACGCGCCAGTCGAGTTTTCGGTCCCGAATGGCGTCGCGGTGACGAGGGCGATGGCGAATACGAACCGTGACGGTCTGGCTATGGCAGTGATCGACCCCGGCGCCCAGGTGGGGCCGATACCGGTGACGGTCACCATCGGGGGCACTTTGATGGCGACGTTCGACCTGCGGGTCGGCGTCGGCGGGGGTGCGCTCGGCGGGCTAGTCATCGTTTCGGGACAGGGGCAGCTTATCCCCGATCGAGGTTTTCTTGGGCAGTCACTAGTCGTACAAGTTCGCGATGCTGAAGGTAATCCAGTTAGCGGGGCGACGGTCAACTGGACAATCACCGAAGGCCCCGGTTTCTTGAGCGCTACCACCACTGAGACCGGCGCAGACGGCAGAACCTCAGTGGATTTCTTCCCTGATGATGTCGGGTTTGCTCTCTCGTTTGTGCAATCGATAATTACTGCCACCTGGGGACAGGAAAACGCTGACTTCTATGTCATAACGTACCGTTCTCAGCGTTTGGACAATCAACCCGAGATACCCCCTCAGGTGGATCTTCGGAAGCCAACGTTAGCTAACCGCGAGATTGTCGGCAAGATCGGCGAGGTACAACAAGGTGCGGTCGAGGTCCATGTTGGATCCGCTGCGGGTGTAGATTCCGGCACGCCGATCCCGAATGTGGCCGTCACTGTTGAGACCGGATTCGAGCCTGACCAAGGTCCGTACGTGGAATGCCAGGGCAAATTCGCGATGTCCGGACCTGACGGAGTGGCGCTGTGCAACATGGTGTTCGGCGGGCGGCCGGGCACGACGCAGCTGACGATCCGTGTGGGCGGTAACTTTGTGGCGTTTCCGAACTTCACTGTCACCGTGCTGCCGGGCGAGCCGGCGATGGTCGTCCCGGTTCAGGGCGACGGGCAGGAAGGCGATCCGGGGACGCGCCTTCCGCTGCCGCTGACCGTTGAAGTCCACGATGCCGCGGGAAATCGTCTGCCTGGCGCGGCGGTGAACTGGGAGGTTCTGCCGCAAGGCATGGTGACGCTGACCAACGTCGATACGGTGACCAACGCCGGCGGGCGCGCCTCGGCCGAAGTGACGCTGAGCAACACGCCAGGCACGGCTCAAGTGCGGGTCACGTCCGGTACGGGTTCGTACACTTTCAACATCACGATCAGCGCCAATATCACGAACCTGCGCATGATCTCCGGAGACAACCAGCTCGCGGTCGTCGGCGAGACCTTCCCGCAGCCCTTGGTTGTGGAACTGCTCGACGAGGACGGCGCGGGGGTGCCGGGACAGGAGATCGCTTTTGCTGTCACGGCCGGCTCGGCGTCGCTTTCCTCGCCGACGGCGACGACGGGGCCGAACGGACGGGCTTCGGTCACAGTGACGGCGGGCAGCACGCCGGGGCCGATCACTGTGGAGGCCCGGTTTGGCAATCTCCCACCCGTGACATTCCAGTTGAACTCCCGAGTGCCGGGACCGGCCCTGAGTCCCAACAGCTTCGTCAACGGGGCCAGCGGTCAACCGGGCGTCGTACCGGGATCGGTTGTGAAGATCATCGGGCCGGGTCTGGCGCCGGGCGTCCAGAACTGCGTGATTCCACACGCTCCGGCGGGAGCTCTGCCGCTCGAGCTGGCCGGCGTCCAGGTGCAGTTCGGTCCGGATTCCTCGCCGCTATTTGCGCCGATTTACTATGTATGCAACGTGAACGGCGAGGAGTCGGTGGCGATCCAGGCGCCGTGGGAGCTGACGCCTGGTTCCGCCCGGGTGAAAGTGATGGTCAGCGGCGGCGAGACGGTGGTCGAGAACGTTCCGGTGTTCGCGGTGCAGCCAGGGCTGTTCGAGACCGTCGGTTCGAACGGGCTGCGGCACGCAGTGGTGATGCGGCCGGACGGCAGCTTCGTTTCGCCGCAGAACCCGGCCCGCCGGGGCGAGATCCTCACCCTGTTCGCCACGGGCCTGGGGCCCATTTCTCCGCCGTCGAGCACCAACGCGGCCGGGTTGCCGGGCCAGGAGGTGCTCGCGGATCTCGTGGTGGGCGTCAACAACGCCGGCGTCCGGGTGATCGGCGGCGAGTACGCCGTGAACATGATCGGCGTGTACGCCGTCTACTTCCAGATGCCGGAGAATACCGCCACTGGACCCAACCGGCCTTTCGCGCTGGCGGTGCGCACGCCGGACAACCAGTTGATCTTCGCCAACGGCTCATCGATCGCGATCCAATAGCCCGAGGCGGGGTCGGAAGGGAAACGAAGGGCGGGTCCGTGGACCCGCCCTTCTTGCGTCTGGGAGAGCTCCTCTACCGTCCCGAAGGCGGGGCTGGGCGTCAGTCGGCGGCGGGTTTCAGGATGACCTTTTCGAGGGTCATGGCCGGCGAACCTTTCGCTTCGGCTTTGACCTGGATCTTTTGCTCACCCGCCGGCAGACTGAGAATTCCCACGCGGTGCGGCTTGAACACCCAGTCGTTACCGGTAGCCTGGACCTTCGCGGCCAGCTTTGCGCCACCGGCGATTACCTGGAACGGGGTCCCGGCGCTGCGGCGGTGGGAGCCGTAGACTACGGTGACTTCGTAGCGGCCGGCCTTCGGGATCTTCACAGTCCAGGTGGGCACGTCGTCGGCCCGGGTCCACTGGGTGATGAACACGTGACCCAAGGCATTCTCCTTCTTAGCGCGTTGGCCGAAGCGAGTTTCGATCTCGGCCGAAGCGGCTCCGAGGGTGAGCGCGCCTTCCTCATCGGCGGTGATCACGTATGGTTCGACCGCCGGAGGTCCGTCGAGGACAAGGACGACGACCGAAGCGATCTCGTCGGGCGGCTCCGGCGGCAGCGAGACGTAAACATCGAGGTTGTCCCGGCGCACTTTGAGTTTGGTTCCCTGGTCCGCCAGCAGGTAAGCGGAATGAACCAAGTTCTTCACCCCCGGCACGAACAGCTCTCCGGAGGCGGGCCACTGGAAGACGTGCAGGTAGAGTTTATTGCCCTTGACGGTGGCGCGGCCGAAGAAAGGGAGCCGGCGGAACGGGCTGGCGGTGGTAGCGTAGATGGATTCGGAGTTCACTTTCATCCAGGCGCCAATGGCGTTCAAGCGGGTGACGAACTCGTCCTGGATCCGGCCGTCCGGGGTGGGCCCTACATTGAGCAGCAGGTTGCCGCCCTTGCTGACGACTTCGATCAGCATCCGGATCAGATCCCGAGTCGTCTTGAATTCGGTTTCGTACTTGTTGTAGCCCCAGGAGTCGTTGTTGATCGTGACGCAGGCTTCCCAGAGGATGGGCTTGCCGTCGGGGCTGCGGATGCCGGTGGCGGGCACGTACTGCTCGGGGGTGCCGAAGTCAGCGGGGTTGCCGGGACGGCGCTCGAAGAGCCGGTCGTTGATCAGGGTGTTCGGCGAGAGCGAGCGGATGAAGTTGTAGATCTCCATCTCCTTGTTGGTCTTGCTGAGGGTGTGCTCCCACTCACCGTCGAACCACATCACGGCCACCGGCCCGTACTCGGTGAGCAGCTCGCGGATCTGGGCCTTCATGAACTCGATGTAACGCAGCAGGTTGCCGCCCTCGTTGGGGTTGGGGGATTCCCAGGCGCGCCGCGGCCGGTAGTCGGGGTGATGCCAGTCCATGATCGAGTGGTAGTAGCCGAGGCGCATACCCTTCCAGCGGCAGACGTTGGCGAGCATCTTCAGCGGGTCGCCCGGGTAGGGGGTGATCTCCATGTCGTAGTCGGAGACCTTGGAGCGGTAGATGGAGAAGCCGTCGTGGTGCTTGGAGGTGATGACGATGTAGCGGGCGCCGGCGTTTTTGGCGAGGTCCACCCAGGCGTTCGGATCGTAGTTGACGGGGTTGAATCGGCGGGCGTACTTGTCGTACTCGGCCTGGGGGATCTGGAAGATGTGGCGGGCCCACTCGTGGCGGCCGATCACCGCATACGGGCCCCAATGGATGAACATGCCGAACTTCGCCTCACGGAACCATTGCGTCCGCGCGTCCCCCTGGAGGGGCGGCTCGCTGACGGCGGCTTGCGGGAAGAGGGGCAGGGCGGCAAAAGTCAGTGCGAAAACGATTAATCTTCGTGTCATGGCTGTTTCGCATCATTCTAGTGGAAACCGGGGGCATCCATTGCGGCCCGGTGGGGGGAGTGGGGATCGATCCGGCCGGCGGGGAGCGCTTGTTATACTGTTTGCATGCCGGAAGGCTACCTGCCGTTCTTCATCTTCGTGACGCTGGCGATCGCTTTCGTGCTCGCGCTGCTTCTCGTGGCGAAGCTGTTGCGCCCCGCACCGCCGCCGACGCCGGTGAAGCTCGACGCGTATGAGTGCGGCATCAAAGCGGCGAGCAACGCACGGGGAAGGTATGCCGTGCGGTACTACATCATCGCGATTCTTTTCGTCATTTTCGATGTCGAGACGATCTTCTTGTATCCCTGGGCGGTGCGTTATCACCATCTCGGCTGGTTCGGCGTAGCAGAGGTAGCGGTCTTCCTCGGCATTCTGATCATCGGTTACGTCTGGGCATACAAAAAGGGCGCGCTCGAATGGGTTTGAACCTTCGTCTGCTTTCCCGCGGCCTCCCGCTCGCGTTGGCCGGCGTGATGTGCTTGCAAGCAGCACCGAAACTCCGGTTGTCGAACACGGTGATAGGACCGCTGTCGGTGGCCGTGGGCCAAAACGGCCCGCAACAGGTCGTCGAGGCGTACAACGCTGGAGACGGCGCTCTGAACCTGACCGTGTCGGCGATCGAGGACTGGCTTGCGCCGGCGGTGGGAGCGCCACGGCCGTGCACGACCCGCCAAGGCGCTTGCATTCCCATCAACGTCACTTTGAATACAGCCGGCCTGCAACGCGGGACGTACACCGGATTCGTCGAGGTGACGGATCCGAACGCGGTGGACACGCCTCAAACGATCGCCGTCACCGTGCAAATGGGCGGCGGCGTGCCCGACCGTGTGGATTTCGCGGTGCCCCCGAACGGGTCGGACAGTCTCCGTTTCGAGACGAACAGTCCTCTCACGTACGAGGTGACAACGAACAACGGCGGGAATTGGCTTTCGCTGGCCCTGGACGGCGCGGGCACTTTCGATTTCGTCATTCCATACAGACTCACGGTCCGGCACATCAACAACTTGCCGGAAGGTTTGTACACTGGGCGTGTCTCGATCACCCAGTCCCAATTCGCGCCGGACGTCAAGGATGTTCCGGTGACCATGCGGGTGACAACGCAGCCGATCGGGAAGTTGGATGAGGGGGAGCTGCGCATCCGTCTGGCGCAAGACACCCAGCCGGGCGAGAAATTCCTGGTGTTGCGCAACCGGGGCCAGGGGACCCTGGCGATCCGGAACGTCACGGCGGCGACATCGGATGGAGGGGAGTGGTTGAAGGTCGAGGCATTGCCGGACATGCTTTTGGTTAAGCTGACGGCGGATCCCGCGGGTTTGGCGCCGGGGCTGTACGAGGCGACGGTGAGGATCGAGACCAATGCCATCAATTCACCCCACGAAGCGCGGGTCTTCTTCACCGTCGTCGAACAAGGCCCGCCCATCGCGAGCTTCGGCGGCGTGGTGAACAACGCGACGTTCGCCGCCGGAGATCCCATTCCGCAGGGGGGGATCGCGGCAGTCTTCGGCGAACAGCTTTCCTCCGAAGGGCCTACCGAAGGTACTGAGCTGCCTCTGGTGAAGGAACTCGGAGGGGCCAAGGTGTTCGTGAACGGCCAGCAGGTTCCGCTGTACTTCTCTTCCTACGGGCAGATCAACTTCCAGATGCCGTACGAGACGCCGGCGGGCGAGGTCCGGGTGCAGGTGGTGCGCGAGGACCAGACGGGCAACACGGTTACAGTACAGGTGGTGCAGCGGAACCCGCGGATCCTGACGTTCCTGGGCAACTACGCCATCGCGGTGAACCAGGACGGCACGTTCCCGGTGCCGCCGACGCCGGGCATCCCGTCGCGCCGGGCCCGGCCGGGGGACGTGCTGGTGATCTACGCCATCGGCTTCGGACAGACCGATCCCCCGGTAGCCAGCGGTGAGGCGGCCCCGGCGGATCCGCTGGCGTGGATCCGGCCGCTGCCGACGGTCTATTTCGGCCGCGGGCTGCTGCCGGTGCCGGCGACGCCGCTGTTCGTCGGCTTGACGCCGACCTTCGTGGGGCTCTACCAGATCAACGTGCAGATCCCGCCGAACGCGCCGAAGGGCGACCACGTGCCGCTGCAGATCGAAGGCCCGGGCTACAAGAGCAACCAGGTCGAAATCGCCATCGAGTAGCGATGCCGACCGAGCGTCTCTACCATGACGACGCCTACCTGACGGAGTTCCGCGCCCGCGTGGTGGAGTGCGGCGCCGATCCCCGCGACATCTACCTCGACCGCACCGCCTTCTACCCCACCTCCGGCGGCCAACCGCACGATACGGGCGAGATCGCCAGCGTAAAGGTGATCGACGTCGTGGACGAAGGGGACCGGGTACGGCACCGGCTGGAGAGGCCCGTGGAGGCGGCCGAGGTGACGGGCAAGATCGAGTGGGAGCGTCGCTTCGACCACATGCAGCAGCATACCGGGCAGCACATCCTTTCGGCGGCCTTCGTAGAGCTGTTCGGCATCCAGACGGCGAGCTTTCATCTGGGGGCCGGGGTTTCGACGATAGATCTGGACGCGGGCTCGCTCAGCCCGGAGCAACTGCGCGAGGCTGAGGCGCGGGCCAACCGGATCGTTTTCGAGAACCGGCCGGTGCGGGTGAGCTACGAAGAGGCCGGCGAGGCGGCGGGGCTGCGCAAGCAAGTGGACAGGGAAGGGAAGCTGCGGATCGTCTCGATCGAGGGTTATGACCGGTCGGCCTGCGGCGGGACGCACGTGCGGGCGACCGGCGAGGTCGGGGTGATCCTGTTGCGGCGGACGGAGCGAATCCGGAAGCGGGTGCGCCTGGAGTTCCTCTGCGGCGGGCGGGCGGTGCGCCGGGCGAGGGCCGATTACGAGGCTCTGGACGCCTGCGCGCGGGTCTTCTCGGCGAGGCTGGACGAGACGCCGGAGCTGGTGGCGGCGCTGCAGCGCAAGTTCGTTGAGAGTGAAAAGGCCGGCAAGCGGCTCGGCCGCGAGTTGGCGGAGATGCGCGGCCGGGAGCTCTACCGGGAGACCGAACCGGGGCCGGGCGGGATCCGGTATGCCGTGCGCCGGATCGAGCGGGGCGGGCTGAGCGAGGAGGTGCGGGCCGAGGCGCTGAGTTTCCGTTCGCTGCCGAACGCGGTCTTCCTGGCAGTGAGCGAGGATCCCCCGGGCGTGTTGCTGGCGGCGTCGGAAGATTCCGGCATCCATGCCGGGAATCTGTTGCGTGAAGCCGTGAGCCGGGCCGGCGGGCGCGGTGGGGGGAATGCCCGGTTGGCGCAGGGCTCCTTGCCGTCGGCAGAGTCGGCGGCGGAAGTGGAGCGATGTCTGGCCGAGCAGGTGCTCGGGATGCGAGATTCGGGAGCGTCCGCCGGATGAGGCGGCCGCCGTCTTCCACCAGCCGTCTTTCGTAGGTGAATTCGGGCCGTAGAGCGCCGGAGTGTAGCTGAAAACAGGGGTCAGAGGTCTTTCCATATAGGCGGGGAACGTCCGCCTTCAGGTTGTATCATTGAAAGTTGTGAATCAGGAGAACCGATGAAGGGCGTCGTACTCGCAGGTGGGACCGGAAGCCGGCTGTATCCGCTGACGAAAATCACCAACAAGCACCTGCTGCCGATCTATGACAAGCCGATGATCTATTACCCGATCATGACCTTGGTGGAGGCGGGTATCAGAGACATCATGATCGTGACGGGGGGGCGGAATTCGGGTGATTTTCTGCGGCTGCTCGCCAACGGCAAAGAGTTCGGCTTGAAGCATCTCGATTACACTTACCAGGAGGGCGAAGGCGGAATTGCGGACGCGCTGAGCCTGACCGAGCATTTCGCTGACGGCGGGCCGATCTGCGTCATGCTCGGCGACAACATCATCGAGGGGAGCATTCGGGAAGCAGTGGAGGAGTTCCGGCGGAACCCGGACGGGGCGAAGATTCTGCTGAAGGAAGTGGAGGATGCTCACCGCTTCGGGGTGGCGGAGATCGAGGGGGACCGGATCGTCGGCATCGAGGAGAAACCCAAGAACCCGAAGTCGAACTACGCGGTCACTGGGATTTATATGTACGATTCCACGGTATATGAGAAGATTTCGCGTCTGGTGCCTTCCGGACGGGGCGAATTGGAGATCACCGACGTCAACAACGCCTATCTTCGGGAAGGCAAGCTGCGGTTTGCGTTCCTAGAGGGCTGGTGGACAGACGCGGGAACGTTCGACTCCCTGTTGCGGGCCACGAACCTCGTCGCCGCCAAGCGGAAAGCCGCCCAGAGCCAGTCTGTTCGTGCCGCCTCCCGCTGAAACCGGTATGCCTGTCATCATCGAACTCCCCAAATGCGAGCATGGATTGGGCGACGTGATCATCGAGCCGGATTCGCCCCGGCTGATCGCGGGCGTCAAAATCGAGGTCAATCGGGTCTTCCCGGACGACCGCGGGTGGTTTCTCGAAGCGGGGCGCCTGGGGCAAGGCCTTCTTGAAGGATTCCCAGCAGACTCGACGCAGGTCTCCGCGGCCCTGAGCTACCCCGGTACGATCAAAGCGTTTCACTACCACCGGCGCCAGACGGACTACTGGGTTCCCGCGGCGGGCATGTTTCAGGTGGCGCTGGTGGACCTCAGGCCCGATTCGAAGACGTTCGGCGCCCGCAATACGCTGTACGTGGGGACGCTGCGCCCCTGGCGAATTCTGATTCCGCCCGGCGTGGGTCACGGGTACAAGGTAATTGGCCTGGATCCAGCGGTGCTCGTATACGTGACCAACCGCCACTACGATCCCGACGACGAGGGCCGCATTCCGTACAACGATCCGCACATCCAGTACGACTGGGAAACGCAGCACAAATGAGGGCATTGGTAACCGGCGGGGCAGGTTTCATCGGGTCGGCGTTCGTCCGCCTCGCCTTGCAGACGCGTCCCGAGATCGAAGTTTGTGTGCTGGACAAGCTGACCTACGCCGGCAATCTGGAGAACCTCGAGCCGGTGGCGGGCGATCCGAGGTACCGGTTCGTGCGCGCGGACATTTGCGACCGCCCGGCGGTAGAGCGGGTCTTCGAAGAGTTCCGGCCTGACGCCGTGGTGCATTTCGCCGCCGAGTCGCACGTGGACCGCAGCATCCTGGCCCCGGACCCGGTATTCGAGACAAACCTGCGCGGAACGTACACATTGCTCGAGGCGGTGCGCGAGCGACGAGGGGTCCGGTTCCTTCATGTCTCCACCGACGAGGTTTACGGAAGCATCGAGCCGCCCGCCGAGGCGGACGAAGAGTTCCCCCTGCGACCTTCGAGTCCGTACTCGGCGAGCAAGGCGGGCTCGGACTTGCTGGCGCTGTCGTATTTCAAGACTTACGGTGTGCCGGTGATCGTGACCCGGGCGTCGAACAATTACGGGCCGTATCAGTTTCCGGAGAAACTGATCCCGTTGATGATCGCCAACGCCCTTGATGGCGACCCTCTGCCGGTCTACGGCGACGGGTTGCAGGTTCGCGACTGGTTATACGTGGACGACCACTGCCGGGCGCTGCTGGCGGTCCTCGACCAGGGCCGCACGGGGGAGATCTACAACATCGGAGGCAATTGCTCGCTTCCGAACATCGAGGTCGTCAAACGCATCCTGGCGGCCACGGGCAAACCGGAGAGTCTGATTCGGCACGTTAAAGACCGGCCGGGCCATGACCGCCGCTACGCCCTCAGCAGCGCGAAGATCGCGGCCCACACGGGCTGGCGGCCGGAAGTGGATTTCGAAACGGGGCTGGCCCGGACGATCCGGTGGTACCAGGAGAATCAAGGCTGGGTGCGCCGCGTGCGGACCGGGGAATACCGGGAATATTACCAGCGCAACTATGGCGACCGGTGAGACTCGACCGGCATTCTGCGGCCTGGCGCGATCGTCGTCCTAGTTCAACTGCAGCTCGACGTAGGCCGTCGGGTCGCCCGGCTCGATGTCGATCTGGAAGCCCAGCTTCCGGCACAGCTCGAGCATGGGCCCGTTCTCCGAGTGCACTTCGGCGCTCAGGCGCTCAACGCCTTCGCTGCGCGCCACCTCGATCAAGCGCTCCATCATGTGGCGGCCGAGCCCCTTGCCCTGTGCGGCGTCGCTGATCACCACCGCGAACTCGGCGTAAGGGGTGTGAGGGATGCGCTCCAGGCGGCCGACGCCGATGATCTCGGTAAGGCCGGTGGCCGGATCTTTGCGTTCAGCGACGAGTGCGATCACCCGGTCGTAGTCCACGTGACAGATCCGGGTAAGCCGTTCGTGTGCTACTCGCTGGGTTAGTTGCAGCGACTCGAGATAACGGAAATAGACGGTCCGCTCGGAGAGGGTTTCGTGGAACCGGACGATGCGCGGCTCGTCCTCCGGCCGGATCGGACGGATGGTGACATCCGTTCCATCTTTCATCCGCCAATGGGTGATGTATTGGCTCGGATAGGGCCGGATGGCGAGTTTCGGCAGCTCCTCCTCCTTGGTGTCCGGGTCATGAAGGACGACGCGTGCGTCCAGCGCCACGAGCGCCTCGGGGGAAGCGAGCAGGGGGTTGATATCGATCTCCTTGATCCAGCGCTGCTCGACGACGAGCTGGCTGAAGCGCACGAGCAGCCCTTCGAGGGCAATCAGGTCCACCGGCTTGCGGCCGCGGACGCCTTTCAGCGCGGTGAAGATCTTGGTCTGCTCCATCATCCGCCGCGCCAGGGTGGTGTTCAAAGGCGGCAGGCCGAGCGACCGGTCCTTGAAGACCTCGACGAGCTGGCCGCCCATGCCGAAGAGAATGACCGGCCCGAACTGGGGATCGATGCTCGAGCCGACGATCAACTCGTAGCCGAACATCTTCATCATCGGCTGGACGGTGACGCCCAGGAAGTCGTCCTTGGACGCCTTTTCGGCGACCGACTGCTCGATGGCTCTATACGCGGCGCGGACGGCGTCGGAGTCTTTGAGGTTCAACTGGACGCCGCCGACGTCGGTCTTGTGGGTGATGGTCTCGGAGTGGAGCTTCAGCACCACCGGGTAGCCGATTTCCTCGGCGGCCGCCACGGCTTCCTCCACCGACCTGGCGATCTTGGAAGGAACTGTGGGGATACCGTAAGCCGAGAGCACTTCCTTCGATTCGTACTCGGTGAGCAAGCTGCGCCCGGCGCTACGCGCCCCGTCGATGATAGCCTTCACGCGGGCCCGGTCGGAGTCTTCCTCGGCGGCGCCGGCGGGCAGGATTGGGGTTTCGTACAGGCCGCGCAGGTTGTAGGTATAGCGCCACATGTACTCGAAGGCGCGGGCGGCGGAATCGGGATACGGGAAAGTCGGAATGTTCGCCTGGCTGAGGATGCGCTCGCCGGCCTCGACCTCGGGGCCGCCCATCCAGCTCGCCAGCACGGGCTTGCCGACGTTGGCGTACTTGCGCAGTGACTGGGCGGTCGCCGTGGCGTCGGTCATCGCCTGGGGCGTGAGGATCACCAGGAGCCCGTCGCTGTTCGGATCCTTGGCAGCGATCTCGAGAGCCTTGGCATAGCGCTCGGCGTCGGCGTCTCCGAGAATGTCGATGGGGTTGGAGCGGCTCCAGTGCTTGGGCAGGAAACCGTTCAGCTCCTGCATCGTGGCCGGAGAGAGCTCGGCGAGTTCGCCGCCGGCGGTGATCAATGCGTCGGTGGCAAGCACCGCGGGCCCGCCGGCGTTGGTGAGGATCGTCAGTTTCGGCCCCTTCGGCCGCGGCTGTTTCGAGAGGACCTCCGCCATGTAAAAGAGGTCCGAGATGTTGTTGACGCGCAGGACGCCGGAACGGCGGAAAGCGGCGTTGAGGACGTCGTCGCTGCCGGTCATGGAGCCGGTGTGGGAGGCCGCGGCCTTGCCGCCGGCGGTGGTGCGTCCCGCCTTGATGATGATGATGGGCTTGTTCAGCGCCACCTCGCGGGCCGCGGAGAGAAAGGAGCGGGCGTCGCCGACACTCTCCATGTAGATCAGAATGCTGCGCGTCTTGGGGTCGTTGCCTAGGTAATCGATCAGGTCGCCCCAGCCGACATCGACCATGGAACCGATGGAGATGAAAGCGCTGAATCCAACCATCTCCTGGAAGCTCCAGTCGAGGACGGCGGTACAGAGGGCGCCGCTCTGGCTGATGAAGCCGACGTTGCCGGGCCGGGCCATGCCCGCGGCGAAGGTGGCATTCAAGCCGTACGGCGGACTCATGACACCGAGGCAATTCGGCCCAATGATGCGCATGCCGCCTTTGCGGGCCTCCTCGAGCAACTGCCGCTCGAGCTCGACGCCCTCAGGGCCGAGCTCCTTAAATCCGGCCGAGATGACGATGGCGCCCTTGACGCCCGCCTCGGCGCATTCCCGAATCACGCCCGGGACGAAACTCGCGCGGGTGACGACGACAGCGAGATCCACCTGGGCGGGCACCTCCTTGACGCTCTTATATGCCTTGATGCCCAGCACGCTGTCGCGCTTCGGATTCACGGGGAAGACAGCGCCGCCGAACGGCGTGCTGATCAGGTTCCATAGCGTGGTGCGTCCCACGCTCCCGGGCGCTTCGGTGGCCCCAACCACGGCGACGTTCTTCGGCTTGAAGAAGACATCCAGCGGGTTGGCTTTCCGTTCGTAAATGTTGTGGGCGGTTTCCGTGCCCAGTTTTCCTGGTTTCGAGAGTCTCATAGTCGCTCGCTTGTCCGTTGTTCGGTGCCGGGATGCCGGTGGGCTTTCCACGGTTCTGATCCGGCGATATAAAGCTGCCGGAAACCGCGGCGGGCAACCGCATCCATTTGACCATTATCGGCCTGTGAGCCGGGCAGCGGCACACCGGGCAACAAAATTCTTTTGCTCTCGGCGCGACGCCCAGGGTCCGGGCGCGGGCCATGCGGCGCCGGTTCCGGCAGCCGCACCAACATATAAGCAATTTAGGGTCCAGGACTCTGAATATCTGCTACGTCCGAGGCGTAGACCAGCGCGGATATGCTGCAAACCCACGTATACTTGCGCCGCTGTGCAATTCCGGCGACCGGCTCCTCGTGGGGGCGACGCGCGGCGAAACAGGAGTGGGGCCGTGAAAGTGGGGCATATTCACCGGCGG
>CAYWXL010000041.1:0-10489 GCA_964461995.1 uncultured Solibacteraceae bacterium | reverse complement strand
CCGTGAAAGTGGGGCATATTCACCGGCGGATGAACCCAACTCCGGCCGCCTGCGCCGGGCGGTACAGACTTTACGTTAGCGTATACTTGAGGCGAGGGAGACTATCACAATGCAACGGCGCGATTTCTTGAGGTCCACGCTGGCGGGGCCGGCAGTGTGGACGAAGCTAAAGGGGGCGGCCACGATTCCGAAGAGGAAATACCGGGACGACGTGATGCTGTCCGTCATCGGATTCGGCGGCATCGTCGTCGTCGGACTCGAGCAAGCAGAGGCCGACCGCACGGTGGCCCGCAGTGTGGACCGGGGCATCAACTACTTCGACGTGGCGCCGACTTACGGCGACGGCGAGGCGGAAATCAAGCTGGGCAATGCGCTGAAGCCGCACCGCAAGAGGGTGTTCTTGGCGTGCAAGACCACCAAGCGGGACGCCGAGGGCGCGCGCAAGGAGCTGGAGACTTCGCTGCGGCGATTGCACACAGATTTCTTTGATCTCTACCAGTTCCACGCTGTCCGGAGCATGGAGGATGTAGAGAGAATTACGGGTCCAGGCGGAGCCGCCGATCTGTTTGTCAAAGCCAGGGACGAGGGCAAGGTCCGCTATATTGGCTTCTCGGCGCACGACGCCGAGGCGGCGATCGCGCTGATGAACCGGATGGAGCTCGCTTCGGTGCTCTTTCCGGTCAATTTCGTCTGCTTCGGCCAAGGCAACTTCGGGCCGCAAATCATCAAGAAGGCGAAGGAGAAGGGCGTTGCCCGGCTGGCGCTGAAGGCGCTGGCCTACACGCGCGTGAAGGAGGGCGAGCAGCGGCGTTACAAGAAGTGCTGGTACGTTCCGGTGGACAAGCGCGAGAAGGCCGAACGGGCGTTGCGCTTCACGCTCTCCCAGGACGTCACCGCCGCCATCCCGCCGGGCGACGAGAACCTGTACGAGATGGCGCTGCAGTTGGCGGCCAGCTTCCGGCCTATGACGGAGGCGGAGCAAACGGCGTTGCTGGCCGAAACGAAAGGCGTCGAGCCGATCTTCCGCGCCTGAAGAGGCGATTCGGCCAGACTTTTGCCCGCTACAGGCCGGGACGGTCCGGCCGGGTTGGCGTTCTTACGATCAGCAGCCGCCGTTGGGGTATCCTCAGCGCATGTTGAATTGGTTGGTCATCGGTATCGGCGACATTGCCAGAAAGCGTGTTATCCCGGCCATTCAGGAGGAGACCCGCAGCGTCCTGTACGGCGTGGTGACCCGCCACCCCGATAAGGCGGAGCCGTACGGCTGCAGGGTCTGGACCGACGCGCGCGAGGCGTTTGAGGACGAGAAGATCGATGCCGTCTACGTGGCTACGCCGGTCGCGCTGCACGCCCCGCTGACCATCGCGGCCCTGGAAGCCGACAAGCACGTGTTGTGCGAGAAGCCGATGGCGCTGAACTACCGCGAGGCGCGGCAGATGGCGGGGGTGGCGGCGGCGGCGAATCGACTGCTGGGAGTCGCTTACTACCGCCGCTTATATCCCAAGGTCAACCGAGCGCGGCAGTTGCTCGAAGAAGGCGCCATTGGAAGGCCGCTACTGGCCGAGATCAACTGCGCCGAGTGGTTCAATGCCGAGGACGGCGAGCGGCGGTGGCTGCTGGAACCGGCCATGGCGGGCGGGGGGCCGCTGTTCGACATCGGCTCGCACCGGATCGACCTGCTGAACTACCTCTTCGGCCGGCCTCAGCGGGTATGCGGACAGCTCGCCAACGTCGTACACGACAATCCCGTCGAAGATTGCGCCACGGTGTTGATCGAGTATGGGAGCGGCGTGCGGGGCATCGTGGACGTGCGGTGGAACACGCGGGTCGAGCGGGACGGGTTCCGGATCCTGGGCGTCGAGGGGGAGATGGACATGACGCCGCTGAACGGCCCACCACTGGTCCATCCCGGGGGCAGGGAAGAGATTCCGAGCCACGCCAACGTCCATCTGCCTCTGCTGAAGAACTTCGTGGACGCGGTCCTCGATGGCGCCCCGCTGGTCTCCTCGGGTGAGACGGCGATCTGGACCGACTGGGTGACCGAACAGGTGGTGCGCGGCTCGCAGCGGAAGAGCTATCTCGAATAGCCCGACGCTGCAGTCACCAGCGTCCCGGGATCTTGCCGCCGCAATCGGGGCAGCTATCCCGGCCCCTCATGCGGTTCTCGATGATCCAGAATCCCTGGCGCCGGACGAGCGTGGTTCCGCAGTGGTGGCAGCGGGTGTCCTCGAGATCGCCGAGGGCCCCGGGCAGATTCCCCGCGTAGACATAATGCAGGCCGGACTGGCGTCCGATTTCAGCGGCGCGGATGAGGGTTTCCGGCGGCGTGTCGGGCGGACCGGTCATCTTGTAGTCCTTGTGGAAGGCCGTCACGTGCCAGGGGATGTCGGGCGAGATGCCAGCCAGGAACTCGGCGATCTGCCGGAGTTCTTCGTCGGAGTCGTTGAATCCCGGCACAACGAGCGTCACGATCTCCATCCAGAAACCCATCTCGTGGATCCGGCGAATGGAGTCGAGGATCGGCTGCAGGCGGCCGCCCAACTGCCGATAGTTCTTGTCGTTGAAGCTCTTGAGATCGACCTTGAACAAGTCGAGCCAGGGGCGCAGGTATTCGAGCACCTCGGGTGTGGCGTTGCCGTTGGAGACGAAGCCGGTCATCAGCCCGGCCGGTTTCGCTTGTTTGAAGATGGCCACGGCCCACTCGGCGGTGATCAGCGGCTCGTTGTAGGTGCTGACGACGGACTCGGCGCCAGCGTTCCGGGCGGCGCCTACGAGCTGCTCCGGGGTCGTCGTGCGGATGGGGGCGACGGCTTTGGGGTCTCTCAGGGCCTGGGAGGTGATCCAGTTCTGACAATAAGCGCAATGGAGATCGCAGCCGAGCATCCCAAAACTGAAGGCGATCGAGCCGGGGCGGACATGAAAAAAGGGTTTCTTCTCAATGGGGTCGGCGGCGACCCCGGCCACGTAGCCCCAGGGGACGTATAGCTTTCCGTCTTTGTTGAACCGGACCTTGCAGACGCCCGGCTGGCCTTCGAAGATGGGACACCGGTGGCCACAGGCGACACACCGGATTCGGCGTTCATCGAGACGCTGGACCAGTTCTCCCTCGCGAACGTGCTGACTCAGAACGTCGGCAAGGGCAGCCATACGACTATTGTCGCCCGAACCGCGCCGTCACGGTTCGTAAAATGCGGTGCAGCCTGCTCACCGAGAGTCCGAGGTTCCCGACCGGTTCGAGGACGTGGAGCTGGACGCGAGCATGGAGCCGGTCATGTCCTCGATCCGCTTCGACATCTCGGCTTCGTCACAGAGCAGGTCTCTCAAGGTCGTCTTGCCGAGCACTTCGGTGAGCACCGCCTGTACAGTGCTCCAGAGCGAGCGGATCGAACAATCGTCAGCGTGAGCGCACGTGCGTTCCCGGCCGGCATGCCGCTCGCAGAAAGCAGGGCCGAACAGGGGACCCCCGAGGAGCTCGAGCACGGAGGCCACCGAAATCTGTTCCGCCGGTCTGGCGAGCGTATATCCGCCGGACTGGCCGCGGGCGCTCTGAACCAATCCACCCATACGGAGCAGCCGCATCAGCTTCGCCACGTTAGGAATCGATAGACCTTCCGCACGGCTGATCTCCGGGATGGTCAGACTCTCCCCTTGACCGCAGCGCGCCAGGTGCAACAGGCAGCGGAGCCCGTATTCCTCCTGGGCACTCAGTTTCATAACGACTCCATTCTATCCTGATTCAGTCGTATAGGAAAGGAGAAGAAGAGGTGTTACTCCGACGAACTTCGGCCCCGGGGAGCCTCAGGATTTCTTTTCATAATATGCCGCATTGCGTTCGGCGAAATCGGCCCACTGCTCCGGGAGGTCTTCGAGAGCGAAGATCGCCTCGACTGGGCAGACCGGCACACACGCTCCACAGTCGATACACTCTTCGGGATCGATATAGAGCATCTCCTCGGTTTCAAACTCCGGCTCTTCTTTTGTCGGGTGGATGCAGTCCACCGGGCAGGCGTCCACGCAAGCGGTGTCCTTCGTGTTGATGCACGGCTCGGCGATGACGTAGGCCATTGTCCCTCCTGTTGATAGGAAAAGTGGTGTTGTGCTTTGAGGTTAGCTAATCTGTACCGTGAAGTCAAGTTAACGGGTAAGAATACCCGTGGCAGAGGTCGCGACGGAGGCCGCGAGGGATTTTCCTGGCAATTTCAAGCTGTTTGGGGCATCATGGCGAAAGGACCTGGAGGGGAAATGCCTGAAAAAAATCTGCATGAGACCATTGTCGTTTCCTACTCGGAAATGGCCAAAGCTCTGCCCGGCGTCGAGGAGGGGCTCGGGCGGCCGCCCGAGGGCGCACCCAGATTGAAGCCGAAGGAGCAGATCGACTTCATTTTCCGGCTTCACGACGCCATGGAAGAACTGCGGGCGTTGCCGGACCGCCCCGGCGTGCTGGTCACGCCCCGGGACCAGTTCGCTTCGTTGCTGCAGAGCGCTTTCGCTGAAGCGGCGGCGGAGGCCGCACGGGTGAAGAAGGCTCCCGGCGTGAGCGCGCTGGAGGCGAAGTTCGACAAGACGGACGTCGGCTGGGCGAGCGTCGCCTGGGCCTGGCTCAAGGCCGCTTTTCGAGGGCGCATCAAGTACGGGAAACCCCAGAAGACCACGGCCCTCCCCGACATCTTTCGGGCGGCCCTGTTCGGCGATTGGGGGACGGGGCTCTACGGGGCGCCAGTGATCGGGCGGAGCATTACCGCCGACCCGGAACCGGTGAACCTGGTGCTCCACCTCGGCGACACATACTATTCCGGTACGAAGAAGGAATTCGAAAAACGGTTCCTGCCGCACTGGCCGGACCGTCCGGAAGCAGTGCACCGCTCGGTGAACGCGAACCATGAAATGTACTCAGGAGGAAAGGCATACCGGGAAACAGTTCGCCGGCGGTTCGGCCAGAAGTCCAGCGTCTTCTCGCTAGCCAACGACCACTGGGTGCTGATCGGGATGGACACGGCGCTCGAGGATCACAGTTTGAACGAGGAGCAGGTCGCGTGGATCGAGGCGATGTTGAAGGGCGCCGACGGGCGGAAGATTGTGCTGTTCTCGCACCATCAGCCCTTCTCGCGCCTCGACAAGCAGGGACCGAAACTGATCGGCAAGCTCGGCCCGGCGCTCGACTCCGGGAAAGTGTTTGCGTGGTACTGGGGGCATGAACATCATTGCGTGCTGTACGACCGGCATCCCAAGTGGGGGTTCTGGGGCCGGTGCATCGGCCACGGGGGGATCCCTGAGTTTCGGCATGAGTTGCTGGGGAGGGCGCCGAAGAAACCGTCCTGGAAGGCGTTTCCCCCCGCGGGGTTGATCCCCGCATGCCGGGTGCTCAACGGATCGAATGAGTTCCTTGGGAAGCTGGCCAAGGAGTACAGCCCCCACGGTTACGCGACGCTCCTGTTCGAGAAAGACAGGCTGGTTGAAGAGATCCGCGACGCCAGCGGCGAGATATTGAAGACGAGTGAACTCAAATGAGCGAGGCCAAGCTGCCCGGACTGTCCGGGTCCATTCATGGCAGCGGTACCACGGTTTAGTTCTAGAGCTTAACTGGAGCGCCGAGTTTAGCAATATCACTAAACTGTATCTTGATTTAGTATAATCACTAAACAGAAAGCAGTTCGTCCAGGCTTTCATCTCGCGGTGACAAGGCGCTGGTGAGGGGCTGGAGTGGAGATTCATGGAGCGGGCGACGTACGTAGCGTTGATTGGAGACGTCGTGGGCTCTCGCGAAGTCGAAGACCGCGAGGGCTTGCAACGCCGGCTCCGCGAGTTGATCAGCGAGGTCAACCGGCGTTTTGCGCAGGGGATCGCCGCGCGCTTCATCCTGACCGTGGGCGACGAGTTTCAAGGGCTGCTGCGTGAAGCCGACGGGATGGACGAGCTGTGCGCTCTGCTGCGGGCCTGGCTGGATCCGGTAGAGATCCGGCTGGGGCTGGGTGTCGGCGCCCTGGCCACGCCTTTGGAACCGGAGGCGATCGGCATGGACGGGCCATGCTTTCACCGGGCGCGTGCCGCCCTGAGCCGGGCGGAGGAGAGAGGGTCGCCGGTAGAGGTCGGAACGGGCCGCGACGACGGCGTTTTCGAGATCTACGGTTCGCTGTACGGCGCGTTGCGGCGTGGCTGGACCCTCCGCCAGCGGCTAGCCGTTGACTGGACGATGGCCGGTTTGAGCGGACGAGAGGTGGCGCGGCGCATGGGTGTGCAACCTAGCGCGGTGAGTCAACATCTCAAAGCGGCGGAGGCCCGGGCGGTGCTCGCGGCGACGCGGGTGTGGACCCGGGCGCTGGAGGCAGCATTGGAGAGCGAGGAGCCATGATCCGGGTTTGCGCGACGTTTCTGTTGATCGTTCTCGTGTCCGAGTACGGGTTCCGGAGCCGGAAGAGCGCCATCGAGTCGTTGACGAAGAGCAGCCGGCGAGGCACGATTCTCCGGACAGCGGCTTGGCTGTTTGCCTGGATCGGCGCACCTCTTCCCATCTACGGATGGGCGCAAGTCGCTGCCGTGGCGCTGTTGTGGGGCGCGACGGAGTTCACCGCCCGGATGTTGCAGCGGCGATTCCGGGCCGGGTGGGCGGCGGGCAACGCGTTTGGAGGGCTCACGGTACACCTGGGGCCGCTGTGGGCCGCGGTGGCGCTCGGAGCGGCTTGGTGGCTCGCCGAGCGGTTCATCCCGCTGCAGGCTGTGCAGCCGTTCGTCTGGGCGCCCGAATCGTGGATCGTCACTGCGACGGCCCTGGCGGCGCTCTTCACGTGGGCGACGCTAGTGACGGTGAGCATCGTCGAGGCGGTGCGCAGCGGCGCGCTGGAAGCGGAAGGGGCGCCGGACATGGGGGCTGGCGAGGTGATTGGGCTCCTGGAGCGCTATGTCGTTTTCCTGCTGGTCGCCGGCGGCGCTCTTTCGGGCGTGGCTTTCGTCGTGGCCGCCAAGTCGGCGGCGCGGTTCCCGCAATTCAAGACGCCGGAATTCGCCGAATACTTCCTGATCGGCACTCTTTCTTCCGTGGGACTGGCCACGGCCGCCGGACTGTTGATCCGCTCGCTTTAGGCGATCTGTCTTGCTTGCAGCGGCGGGGCGATAATGGGGCGGTGTGAAGGTATTTCTTTACTTCATTGGAAAACCGCGGGATCCGCACGCCAACGCCCTGGCGGCCGAGTACATCAAGCGGTCGAAACGCTATGCCCGCTGCGAGATGCAAGAAATTCAGCCGAAGCGTTTCGATCCGTGGCGCAAGCACCCGGCGGCGCTGAAGGTGGCGCTCGATCCGGCGGGCGCGCGGCTGGACTCGGCGGGTTTCACAGCGATGGTCGGGCGGTGGGAGCGGGAAGGGAAAGACGTCGTCTTCCTGGTCGGCGGCGCCGACGGGCTTCCTCGGGAGTGGACGCAAAACGCGGATCTGCGGCTGTCGCTTTCCCCGCTGACATTGCCGCATGAGCTGGCGCGAGTGGTGCTGGCCGAGCAGATCTACCGGGCGTTGACCACTTTGCGCGGCCACCCGTATCCTCGCTGAGAGCGCCACGCAAGGCTGAGGCGCGCCGCATCGACACTCCCAGGAAAGTTAGATATGATTGCAAAGCAGTTTCGCCGGGAGGACCAGAAGTGGACATCGATCTGAATCTCCATCACATGCCCCCGCTCCCGGAGAAGAGGGACTGGAAGATCGGGTGCGTCGGGGCTGGTTTCATCATGCGGGACATCCATCTGGCGGCCTACCGCGACGCGGGCTACAACCCCGTCGCCATTGCTTCCCGGTCCCGCGAAAACGCAGAAAAGGCTGCGGCGCAGCACGGGATTCCGAAGGTCTACGGCAGTTACCAGGAGCTGGTGGCGGACCCGGAAATCGAGGTTCTGGACATTGCCGTTCCGCCACACCTGCAGCTCGAGGTGGTGCGCGAGGCGGTGCGCCACGCGAGTCACATCAAGGGGATCCTGGCGCAGAAGCCGCTGGCGGTGAACTTCGCCGACGCTCAGGAGATTGTCAAACTGTGTGAGGAGGCGGGGATCGTCCTGGCGGTGAACCAGAACATGCGCTACGACCAGTCGGTCCGGGCGGCGAAGACGGTCCTGGAGCGCGGCTACCTGGGCGAGCCTGTCCTGGGCACGATCGAAATGCGGGCCATCCCGCACTGGAAACCGTGGGCAAGGCTCTACGGGCGGCTGACGCTGCTGATCATGAGCATTCACCACTTGGACACGTTCCGTTACTGGTTCGGCGATCCGGAGTCAGTTTATGTAAGCGCGCGGACCGATCCGAGGACGAAGTTCGAGCACACCGACGGCGTCACACTGTACGTGCTCGAATACGGCAACGGTTTGCGGGCGGCGGCTTGGGACGATGTCTGGTCCGGACCGGCCCACGAAGGCGGAGCTTCGGACATTTACATCAAGTGGCGGGTGGAAGGCGCCGAGGGCATCGCCCAGGGCGCCATTGGGTGGCCGGCGTATCCCAACCGCCAACCGAGCACGATGGCGTTTTCCACCATGAAGCAGCCGGGCGTGTGGTTTCGTCCGGAGTGGAAGGAAGTGTGGTTTCCGGATGCCTTCCGGGGCACAATGGGGATGTTGCTGGACGCTCTGAACAAAGGCGAGGAGCCTGCGGTCAGCGGACGGGACAACCTCAGGACCATGGCGCTGGTGGAGGCCTGCTACCGGTCGATCGCCGAGCACCGGCCGGTGAGCCCGAAAGAGATTCTGGAGGGTGATTCGCGATGAAACTCGGACTCATCAATTCCGCCTGGCTAGGTTCCCCGGTGGGGACGGAAGAAGGCATCCGGAAGACGAAAGAGATCGGCTTCGACACGATCGACATCTTCGCCGATCCGCTGGAGATCGACGTTCGTGAGAAGAAGCTGATCATCGACACCTGCCGGGAGGTGGAGCTGCCGATCGTCTCAGTCTGTTGCGTGGCGCTGGGGATTGCCGATTTCAACGCTCCGGTGCGCGACTTCCACGTGGACCGTTGCGAGGCGTATCTGGACATGTGCTACGAGTTCGGGGCGCGGAATCTGCTCTTGGTGCTTGGCGAGTATGTCTGGCAGCAGGAAGTGATCCGTCCCGAGGACCAGTGGAAATGGGCGGTGGAGAACGTCCACTACCTGGGAGACTACGCGGAGTCGCTGGGTCTGGAAATCGCCATCGAGCTCGAGCCGTTCCGGCTCTCACTGGTGAACGATCTGAAGAAGATGAAGAAGTTCTTGGATGACGTCGGCCACAAAGCGGTGAAGGCGAATCTGGACATCTCTCACCTGGCGCTCGCCAGCGTCAAAGCGGAAGAGATCCACACGCTCAAAGGGCGCATCGCCCACGTACACTTCTCCGACTGCGACGGCAAAGTCCACGGAGACCTGCCGCCGGGGCGCGGCGTAGTAGACTTCCCGCCGTACCTGCGGGCGCTCAAAGAAGTGGGCTTCGACGGCACGGTGAGCATCGAGCTGGAGTACTCGCCCGAGCCGGACAAGATCGTCGAGTGGGTGGAGGAAGCCTACCGGGAGACGGACCGGCTGATGCGCGCGGCGGGGATCCGGGGGTGAAACCGGGGGGCTTGCTGTTGTGCAGCACGTGATACGGGCCGCGCGGGGTTGACACACGCCTCATGGAGCTTGATAATGGATTTGCGGTTGAGAGGGCTGCAATAGCGGTCCGTTGAACGCAGAGTCACTCGGCCGCATTTTTCCTTCGTGTGCACCTGCTTTACCTCGACGACGCTGGTTCTGTCCCCAACCCAAACGAAACGTATTATGTGCTAGGGGGAGTCTCCATTTACGAAGCTCAAGCCGACTGGTTCTCACGCCAGCTTGACGATCTGGCCCAAACCGTAGACCCCGCAGACCCGGCGAGAGTCGAGTTCCACGCTTCGGAGATCTTCTCCCGCCGCACTGAGCCGTGGAAAGGAATGAGCCGCGACGACGCTCGGGGCGTGATCATGGCTGTGCTGAAGATCATCGCGGACAGTTACGCGTCGGCGCGGGTATTCGCGTGCGCAGTGCAAAAGGCATCAGTTCCGGCCGGTACCGACGTTGTCGAGCTCGCATTCGAGGATCTCTGCAGCCGGTTCAGTCTTTATCTCGACCGATTGCGCGTCCAGGGGGACCGGCAGCGCGGTTTGGTGATCCTGGATAGGACCACTCGTGAGACTTCCCTCCAGCGCCTAGCCCAGGAATTCCGCTCGTTGGGTACAAGGTGGGGCAATACCCTCCGGAACCTTGCGGACATACCGTTTTTCGTGGACTCACGCGCATCTCGCCTTATACAGTTCGCCGACCATGTGGCCTACGCGGTTTTCCGCCGTTACAATGCGGGAGACACTCAGTATTTCGACATCATCGCTCCGAGGTTCGATTCAGCCGACGGTAAAATTCACGGGCTGTCCCACAAGATTGCTTCCGGGACTCCCTGTCTTTGCCCGGCTTGCTTAAGCAGGCAGCTCAGCGGGCCGCCACCGGATTGAGTTGCTTCGCGT
>CAYWXL010000040.1:0-35668 GCA_964461995.1 uncultured Solibacteraceae bacterium | reverse complement strand
CACCGAGCTGATGTTGATGATTCGGCCTCCGTCGCCTTGACGAATCATGACGCGGGCCGCAAGCTGAGCGCAGAAAAAGGCCGCTTTGAGATTGACGCCCAGGACGCGGTCGTAAAGGGATTCATCGACCTTCAAGAACTCGGTGACGCCCGGATCGAAAGCGGCGTTGTTGACCAGGATATCGAGGCGCCCGAAGCTCGTGAGGGTCCGCTCGAATAGCGACTCCCGCTGAGCGGCATCAGCGATGTCGGCCTCGAGAGCAATCGCCGCACCCCCGCCCTGACGAATCGCTGCGACGACGTCTTCCGCTCCTCCGGCGCCCGGAGGATGGTTTACCACGACTTGCGCTCCTTCGGCGGCGAGCCGCTCGGCGATACTTCGGCCGATGCCGCGGCCCGCCCCTGTCACGATGGCGACTCTCGCTTTCAGCCTCACGATGGAACATGCTGAAAATAGCACATCCTGGGTGATAACTTAGGACCGGAACGGCTTGTCTGGAGCCGGGAGGATTGATCCCGAACCGGCAAGGGATTCCGGAGATCATACGCGGAGGAACGTGCTTATGAGGAATACGGTGGTGACGGCGGCAATCGTAGTGTTGTTGACCCTTCTAGGAACGCCGGCTTTTGCGGCGGTCGATGGGACATGGAATTTCGTCTTCGACACGGAGGGGGGCGAGCGGCGCGCGGCGATCACGCTGAAAGCCGACGGCGGCAAGCTCACCGGAACAGTGGAGGGCCAAACCGAGATCAGCGGCTCGGTCGAAGGAGACAAGATCCATATCGAGTTCCCCTACTATTCCGAAGAAGCCGGACTCAAAGCCGTGGTGAAGATCGACGGCAAGGTATCCGGCAACAAAATATCGGGAACCTGGGAATTCGACATCTATTCAGGAACGTTCGAGGCGACGAAGTCCGAGTGAGGACCGCGGTCCCGCTCCGAGCGAGGCCGCGACGGTGGAGGCCGGAGGTATGCCGGTTTCCTTTTCGAACCGCGGGCGAGGGCGACCGGCGCGGTGACGCGACGTCTACACGTATACGCCATAGCACAGGCCGGGCGTAGGGCGAAATTTCTATTGACAGATGCTTCGTGAGCGTTAAGAATAGAACCGGAATCGGGCAGTTCGATTCCATGGTTCACGAGCAAAACACGGCCGGGGAAAGTGGGCCGGCCGAGGAAAAAGCCCGCGTAGTTGCGGGATAGGAGGTGAACGTAGAGCCGTACAAGGAAGAAGGGCGGTAGCGGATACGGTCCGCCGGGTTGGATCACCGCCGCCTGGCGCCCGCGCAACAGGAGCGGCACGGCGAAGAGGCGTGCCAGGGCAGACACCCTGAATCGTCAGCGGAAACCGGAGCGGCGGCTGTGCGAACCGGGCTATCCGCGCCGCCCTTTCGTATTTCCTCTCCCGCCGGGTCTTCCGGTCCCCACGGCTCGCCGGAATCGCCCCCGGACATTCGCCTGGCTCGCAGAAGCCGCCGCACCGATCCTGTTGGGTACCTAACGCCGGTCACCCGAGTTGCACGGCGCCGGTATCGGGATCCCAGCTTGCGCGTTGCTGGTTCCGGTAAGCGATGTTCGCCAGATGCCCGGCCCCGGCTGCGTAATGCCCTTCGAGGGCGTCTTCCTCGACCGGCTTGTTCTCGCGCAATGCGATGACGAACAGCTCGTAATGAGACGGGCGGCTTTCGAACGGGATCTCCTTGGGCTTCTTGCGCGGCGGTAGAGGGGTCTTCGGCTTGCCGTTGGGCAGGTAGCCGTGCGACTCGTAGTACTTGGCTTTCATGTCCTTGGGCCAGCCGGTGATTCCGTATCCGGACACCTCGGGCCGCCGCGTGAAGGGATGCAGAATCAGTTTGTTGCCGGCTTCTTCCAAAGTGCCTTCGTCGCCGATGATGATGGTGCTGCGGGTGGGGAAGGCCGCCGCCAGATGCACGTACATGTCGGCGACGAATCCTTCTTTGTACTCATAGATCGTGTTCAGCACGTCGGGGACGTTGCGGCCGTCGCGCCATTTGTAGAGTCCGCCCTGTGAGACAGCCGACACCGGGGCCTTCACGTCCATGACGTAGTGCAGCCACGTCAGCAAGTGGACGAACAGGTCGGTGGCCACGCCGCCCGAGTAGTCCCACCAGCAGCGCCAGCGGAAGAAGTGCTCCGGCGTCCACGGGCGCTTCGGCGCCGGACCCAGGAATCGCTCCCAGTCGCAGGTCTCGGGCGAGGCGTCGGGGGGAATCGGCCACACCCAGGCTCCGTCGGCCGAGTTGCGGTGGTTGGCCATCCGGATCATGGTGACCTTGCCCAGCGCGCCGGACTTGACGATCTCGCGCGCCTTGGCCGCCAGCGCCGAGGTCCGGTGCTGCGAGCCCACCTGCACCTTCTTGCCCGTCCGCTTCGCCGCATTGACGATTTCGAGCCCCTCTTCGATGGACCACGTCATTGGCTTTTCGACGTAGACGTGCTTGCCCGCCTCCAGGGCGTCGATCACCATCTTCTTGTGCCAGTGGTCCGGCGTGGCGATAACGACGGCATCCACTTCCTTGTTCTCGAGAACCTCTTCGTAGCGCTTCGTCGTGGCGATTTTGCCGCCGGTGTCTTCTTTCGCCCGGCGCAGATAGCCGTCGTACAGGTCCGCCACGATTACCGGACGGACGCCCGGGATCGCCTGGAACTTGCGCAACAGGTACGTCCCGCGGACCCCGGAGCCGATGAAGCCGAATCCGATCTGATCGTTGACCGTCGCGGCCTTCAGCGTGAAGCCGGACGGAACCATCTTGTAGATGACTGCTGCCCCCGCAGCGCTCAAGAACTCTCTTCGATTCTTTACCATGGCCTGTTTTTCCTATTGGAAGCTCGATTGAAGGCGAGCCTGAGGAGTACTGTTTGAAACACGGTCATCCTAATTCTCTCACACGGTCCGCTTCCATCGCTGCCCGGCGGGTCTCGCCCCTCAAGCGGTTCGGACCGGCTTCCTGGACCGCCGCCCGGGCTCAGGCCTGCGCGAACGGCCACTCACCCTGCTTGCGGGCCACGGCCAGGTAAACGAGGACGCCGAGGCCCAACGTGCCCAGCCCGAAGAGGATGAACCGGAGGCCGAGCGTCGAGAACACGAACAGATACCCGCCCAGCGAGACGAGCGGCGGGATGGGATACAGCCAGACCTTGAACGGACGCTCGATATCCGGCCGCTTTTTGCGGATGAAAAAGAGAGCCAGCACCTGGGCGTTGAACTGAATCACGATGCGCGCCGCCATCAGGCCCAGAATGACGTCCTGCAGGGTGAAGAAGCTCGCGATGATCGCGCCAATGCCGATCAGCAGCAGCGAGCGGTGCGGGAACTCCTTGGTGGGATGCAGCTCGCCGAACCAGCGCAGAAAGATGCCGTCTTGGGCGGCCGCGTAGGGCACGCGGGAATAGCCGAGCAGCAGGGCGAAGATCGAAGCGAACGCCGTCACCACGATCAGTCCCGCCAGCACCTGTCCCGCCCAGGGACCGTAAACCGCGGCCATGAAGTCCGAGCCGATCGACTGCGCTTTCATCGCTTCCCGCCACGGCACCACGCCGATGAAACCGAACGAGAGCGCCACGTCGATGGCCGTCACGCCCAGGATCGAGAAGACCACCGCCCGCGGAATGGTGCGCCCCGGGTCCTTGACCTCAGCCCCGAGGTAACAGACCTGGTAGTAGCCGAGGAACAGGTAGAGCACGTTGGCCGTGCCCTGGCCCAGGCCCTGGAAGAAGTTCGCGTCGATGCGGAAGGCGTCCGGCGGCAACTGGAAGGCGAGCGACGGGTCGAACTTGAAGATAGCCGTGACGATCACCCAGCCGGTGGTGAAGATCATGGTGATCCACAGCCCGAGCATGATCTTGGCGATGTCGGTGATCTTCCGGTAGAGGGTGAAGATCAGGAATACGCCCACGCCGGCCGCCAGGAACTTCATCTGCAGATCGGTCATCGACGGCCAGAACACCTTCAGGTACTGCACCAGCCCGATGTTGCCGCTGGCAATCTCCAGCGGCCCGGCGAAGAGCAGTTGCCAGATGAACAGGAAGGCGAGCATGCGGCCCCAGGTGCGCGGTCCGAAGCCTTCCCGCAGGAAGACATAGGTACCGCCGGCGGCGGGCAGCGCGGCGCCGAGTTCAGCCACCACCAGGCCGTCGCACAGCGCGATCAGCACGCCGACCAGCCAGGCGAGATACGAGTGCGGTCCGCCCAGCGTCGCCAGGATCAGGGGGATGGCGATGAATGGACCGATGCCCACCATGTTCGACATGTTGATGGTGGTGGCGTTCAGGACGCCGAGGCGGCGGTGCAACGTGGGCTTGGATTGCTCGGACATGTCTCAAAAAAGTTATCACAACCGGCGCGCAGGAGCGCGCCAGGGACTATCCATGCCATAGGGGCGGGAAGGAGCGGGACAAAGGTCGGCGGGAGCGAAAGGAGCGATTCCAGCCCGGTTCGCCCTGGAGGCGGCCAGGTCAGCCGTTTTCGCGTTCTTCGGCGATTTCCGTCACCGCTCCGTCCACATCCTCGATGCGGAGGATAACGCGGCGCCGGTTGCGGATCGCCTCCTCGGAGAGCTCGAAACGGGCGACCAGCATCCGGTCGAGCATTTCCTTGGGTTCGATGCGGTCCCGGGCAACGAGCATCTCGTTGTACATCGGCCCGAGGTCCGGGTTCGCCCGCGAATAGTACTCGAACATGCGCTTGGCGTCCACGGCGGCCACCGCCATGCCTTCGACGACGTTGCCGTCAGCGTCTTCGATCAGCAGCTTCGTGTCCCGCACGACGAACGGATAGTCCGCTGGATTGCGGAAGCGGAAATCGACGATGACGACGCAGCTCTTGTCGGCCATCGGTTGGATGCGGACCTGCTTGACGCTCCCCTCCAGGCGGATGTAGGCGCCGCGGGTGGCGAACAGGACGATGGCTACGATCAGTCCGGCTATGGCGAGGCCGATGCCGGCCATTTTCAAGATGTTCTTGCTCATGACGGAACTACGATTCCAGAATACGTAGGATCTGCTTCATCGAGTCGTGCGAGGCCTGAATCTGCCCTTTGCCGAAGATGTGGGTTTCCAGGCCGAACTTGCCGCGGTAGCCGTCGGCGGCCATCACGTCGAAGATCTCCCGCCACGGCAGGAGCTGGTTCCAGCCGGGCAAGATGCTCTTGCCTTTGATCTGCACATTGCCGATGCGCTCTTTCGGCAGCAGGTTGTAGCCGTCGGGCATGGGCGTCTCGCCGTAGCGCGTGCCGTTCAGCGGGTCCCAGTTAATGCCCACCCACTTCGAAGGCAGCAGCTTCATCAGGGCGGCCAGCTCGGCCGACGTCGCCACGTTGCAGGAACCTTCGTTTTCGACCAGCAGCGTCACGCCCGCCCGCCCGGCGGCTTCGGCCATTTCTGCGATGATCTCGGCGATGCGGGGCATCAACGCCCGTGGGTCTTTGACGCGGTGGAACGTAAAGACGCGCACCTTGTCCACGCCCAGGATGTGCGCCGCCTCGAGGGCGCGCTCGAGCAGCTCCATGCGCGCCGCAAAGCGCCTTTCCGCATCCGCCCGGCGGTGCCGCGGGTTCACCGGCTCGGTCCCCGGCAGCATGTGCTTCAGCAGTCCCGCGTTCAGAAACGAGACCCGGAGCCCAGCATCTTTGAATTGCCGCGCCGCCAGCTCGAGCTCCGCTCGCGGCAACGCCTCATAGCGGCGGCCCTTGGCCCCGGGTACCCCCCGGAGCTCCACGAAACTCAACCCGTACTGCCGGGCGAAGGCGATGGCATCCTCCGGCGACCGAGCGATCTCGTCGGTGATCACGCTGATCCAGGTGCGGTCCACCCGGCTACGGGCTTGCGCCGCCGCGCCCAGGCCCAGGCCGAGGCCGGCGGCCATCCACTCTCGTCTGTTCCAGCTCACCATCGCTGACCCCTTGCTCCTCCCGGTAATCATATCGTGGTAATCATATCGTGGCCGGGAGAAGCGCTGTGTCAGTCGCCGAGGAGTCTGCCGTAAGGCTGTAAGTCCGGCACGTTGTCGCAGACCGCCTTGACGCCGGCGGCGATCGGGATCGCCAGTACCAGGCCGATGCCGCCCCACAGCAGCCCGAAGAACATCAGCGCCACCGTCACCACGAGCGGGTTCAGGTGCACCCGGGAGCCCACCAGCTTCGGATAGAGCAGGTTCAACGCGAGCAAATGCAGAAAGCCGACGACGGCCCCGATGACCACGTAAGGGGTGAGCCGGTCGTAGACGCCGAGGGCGACGAAGAACGGCGGAACCATCGAGAGCGGCAGGCCGATGTAGGGGATCAGGCTGAGGAAGCCGCTGAGAGGTCCGACCAGCAGGAAGTAGGGAAGCTTCATCGCCCAGAAAAAGAGCGCACTAACGATCGACAAAAAGATCCCGAGCACAAAATTGCCGAGCACGTAGGCCCGGGCCATGTCGGCGATGCCCTCCCAGCTCCGCCCGGCGGCGTAGCGGTCTTGTCCTTGAAAGAGCTGCAAGTAGGCGCGGCGGAAGTGGTCTTTCCAGCTCAACATGAAATAGACGAGAAATGGGACGAAGGAGGCCATCAGCGCCACGGCGTAGAAAGTCTCGGCATAGCCGTAGAGGTAGGTGAGCAGAGGAACCCGGTTTTGCCGGAGGCGCGTGGGGACCGGCGCCCTTTCTACTGGCATGGGGGGCTCGGCCGCTCGCTGGCGGCCGACCCGCGGTTCGGGCCCCGCAGCCTCCGGGGGCATCTCCCTGTCGCGTAGCCGCTTCGGAATCAAGAGCTCGTAAGCCCGCCGTTCGAACTGCTCCACGCGGTCGGTGACGCGTCCGACCAGGGCGCCGATCCGTTCGCTGTAGGTAGGCAGATCGTTGACGAGCACGGAGACCTGCGAGTACGCCGCGAGTCCGGCCAGGTAAAGCAGCAGCAGAGACACGCTCAAGACCAGGAAACTCGCCACCGCCCGCGGCAACCGCAGCTTCATGAGCAGTTCGACGAAGGGATCGAGCAGAAACGCGATGGTGATCGCGATGACCAGCGTGATGACGAAGAGGCGGCCGTAGTACATCAGCGCCACGGCCACACCGAAAGCAATGAAGAGCAGCGGGAGATTCCTTGGCTTGCCGGCCGGCGCCGGCGGCGTAAGGGACGACACGGACTGAGGACCCTCGCTATGTTACTCTACCATGCGCCCACCTATAATGAGCACAGGTCCGGAGTTTCTCTGTTACGCCGGCCGGGCCGCCGTTATTGCCCCATGGACCCAGGCGAAAAAGATCGTCCGGGGCGGGTGCTGGCGCTCGATTACGGCAAGCGGCGCATCGGCCTCGCCGTCAGCGACGAACTCGGCCTCACGGCCCAGGGCCTGGAGACGTTCCAGCGCACCCGTGTGCGGGACGACGTCGAGGGCCTGGCTAAGATCGCCGCCGAATACGGCGTTTCGCTGATCGTCATGGGCGATCCGCTGCACATGAGCGGGCGGCAGGGGCGGCAATCGGAGAACGTGCGGGAGTTCGCGGCGCGGCTGGAGAAGCGCACGGGGCTGCCGGTGCGGTTCTGGGACGAGCGGCTCACCACCGCCGAGGCCGAACGCGTGCTCAAGGAGAGCGGCGTCAGCAGCCGAAAGCGAGCCCAGGCGGTGGATCGTCTGGCGGCGGTGATCCTGCTGGAGAGCTATCTGGAATGGCGGGCGACTCAGACGGACAGGCCGGAAGAAGGGGAGTAAAGCGGGCGTTCGCCGTACTGCTGGCCTGTCTCGCCGCCGCGGCCGGGGCTGCCGCGTATCTTTACTTCGAGTGGGGCCGCCCGTACCGAGGATTCACCGGCGAGGTTTTCGTCGTGATCGAGAGGGGCACTTCCACCCGGCAGATCGCCCGCGCGCTGGCTGACAGGGGGGTACTCGAGCGCGAGTGGCCGTTTCTCGCCATTCGGGCCCTGCGCCCCCGGGACGTGCTCCACGCCGGGGAGTATCGTTTCTCGCAGCCGGCGTCGCCGTGGGAGGTCTTCGACCGGCTGGCGCGGGGCGATGTCTACTACCACACCGTCACTCTTCCCGAGGGCAGCAACATTTTCGACGCCGTCGAGATTATTTCCCAACTGGACTGGATCGACGCCGCGGCCGTCGAGGCCGTCGTGCGGTCGCCGGCGTTGATCGCCGATCTCGATCCGAAGGCCACGACTCTGGAGGGTTACCTGTTTCCCTCGACCTATTTCGTCACCCGGAACACCCCGGCTGAAGAGATCTGCCGCATGATGACCGACGAGTTCCGGCGCGTGTGGGCCTCGCTCGGCGCCAGCGCCGACGTGCACGAGACCGTGACGCTGGCTTCGCTCGTCGAGAAGGAAACGGCCGTACCCGACGAGCGCCCGCTCATCGCCAGCGTGTTCTGGAACCGGCTCCGCCGGGGGATGAAGCTCGAGTGCGACCCCACCGTGATTTACGCGGCGCTGATCGAGGGCGCCTGGGACGGCGTCATCCACCGCTCCGACCTGGCCCGGGACAACCCGTACAACACCTATCTTTACCCCGGCCTGCCGCCGGGTCCGATCGCCAACCCCGGGCGCGAGTCCCTCCAGGCTGTCCTGGCGCCGCCCGAGACCAATTATTTATTCTTCGTGGCGCTGCCAGACGGCTCGGGGCGGCACGAGTTTTCTGAGACCATCGCGGCGCACAACCGCGCCGTAGGGAGGTACCGCCGTGGGATCCGCGAAGCGAAGCGTCAAGGCGGAAGTCGCCGAATTTCTGGCGAGCCGGCAAGCGGAGAAGATCGGTGAGGAGCACTGGGAAGAGCTCCGCCGGCGCTTCCCCGAGGTGTCGGAGAGCTACCTGAGGCGCCTCGTCCGCGAGTCCGGGTTGCCGATGGGTCCGCTGGTCGAAGGCGTCCGCCAGGAGAGCTTCGACGAGCTGGCCCGGACGCTCCTCGCCCTGCACGCCGAGCACGCTCGGGCCGTCGAAGCCGGCGACCGGGAACGCCAGACGGCTTGCCGGCGCCTGGTGATCGAGGCCAAAGACCATGCCCGTTGGGCCGCCCGGCGCGCGCAAGATCCGCGCAAGCGGGCCGAAAAAGAGGAGATGGCCGCCTGGATGCTCGTCTGGCTGGAGACGCCGGAGGCTTTTCCCGTCTGGCTCGACCTGCGCCGCAAGAAGCTGGCCGAGGAGGCGCGGCCGGAGGCCGAACAGCCCCGGGAGTGACCCGCCGCTGTTACCGCTGCACCGGCAAGTACAGCCCTTCCTGCGTTCGCAAGCCTTCGAACTCGATCTCGACCGGCTGGTCGCCGTCCGGGACTTCCGGTACGGTGATGTTGAATTGATAGAGTCCTGGGGTCACCAGCCCTGCCCACCAGACCTTGGACGCTTCCACGCCACCAATCCTGACATGCACGGGCCGCGGCAGCGGCTTCGGAGAATTGACGATCATGCCGGCGGGCACCTTGGGCTCGGTGGGGCCGAAGCCCGTGCCATACAAGTAGATGACGTCGCCCGGCTTCGCCGGCCGTACCTTTGCTCCGGGAATCAGATCCGGCGGCCCGACGAGAGCCCCATCGGAGTGATGGACCGCTGCGGCGTAACGGTAGCCTTGCTGCGAGAATGCGAACAGGGCGGGTTGTAACGGAGTCAGGTTCGCGATGACGGGATCGCTGCGGCCTTCGGGGGTTTCCACGACGACCTCGACCGGGCCGGCGGCGTCGTCGTCCGGGGCTAGGACGTTCAACTGCCCCGGGCTGATGTAGTAGACCGCCGCAGGCTTGCCGTCGATCAGGACTTTCACTCCGTCGAGCTCCAACGGCAGGTGCCACGGGTCGGGAAAATCGGCTTCGGTCCACATCCGGGTCGTCGCGGCGAGATTCTCGCCGTAGATCGTGACCCAGGAAGCCGGGCAGATGCCGGGTTGGAAACTCGCCCCGTTGAGGACTCCGTTTGCCGGGGCGATAGCCGGCCGGCGGGCGGAGGTAAGCAAAACGTTCGCCGTGTAGACGCGGGTGTCCTTCTTGCCGTCCACCGCGGCTGCGGCGACGTAAAGCCGGACGTCGCCGCCGGTTGTGGGCGCCGTCCAGTCGAAGGCGAAGCGGTTCCGCCCGCTGTTGGAGTGGAAGACATACTCGAGAGCGCCGGTGCGGCTCGTCTGGCAGCCTTCGCCGGCGGTGATCGTTCCGGCCTGCGCCTGGGGATCACCGTCGAAACGAAAAGTGGCCTGGAACCCATGGCGACGGGCCGCCTCGTGAATGGTCACGACGATATGCTTCGTGCTGCCGGGCGTGTATGAGCCGCCGCCCTGGACTGCGATTTCCACCTGGCCGGTATTGGGCGCGACGGCGCCCTCGTGGCAGCCAGAGTGGACGCACGGGCTGCCTTCGCCCGGCACCCCGGCGTTACCCGCGGGAACCCGGTCCTTGTACGCGTGAATGATCAGGGGAGCCACGGCCAGGAAGCAGGCGAGGCCCACGGCAAGAGAAATCCTGCGGGGCATGGCAGGATAATTCTAGCATTTCAGATGCAAAATAGCTTGTTCGCCCCGCCTGCGCCGGCCCGGCCTCGCCGCGCGGCCAGCCGAGCGCCCCGTCCCGGCTAGGCCGCCTCGTTCATCATCGCCTTGACCACCGTCTCGACCTCCTCGGCCACCGGCCTCAGCGATTCGGCTCCGAACATCCCCAGCACCGCGGTGGGCAGCAGGGTCGCGATCCGGTATTCGTCACCGGACTTGTAGACGGAAATCCGGCACGGCAGGGCCGTCGAGATGGCTCCGTTCGCCTCCAGCACCTTCTTGGCCTGGTGGGGGTTGCAGACCTCGTAGATCCGGCACTCGCCGTTGAATTCCACGCCCTTCTCGGCCATCTTCGACTTCAGATCGTGCATCCCGATGATGCCGAACTTGTGTTTGGCTGCAGCTTGCTCAAGGCCCCGTTCGATCTCGTCGAGGGACTTCTTGGTGGTGACTTCGTAAAGCATCCTTTTCCTCCCACGGATAGGATGCAGGGCGGCGGGAAAGGTCACAGGGATTCGAGGAAGAGGAGCCGTAGCCGGGATCGAGGACAGCTTCCGGGCCCGTTAAAGGCGGATGGCCGCCGGGTCGATGAAGGGGAAAAGGGGGCCGTGTCAGCGGCGGCGAAGCCGCTGGCGCGCCGCCGGCCCGATTCCAGACCTATGCCGGAGAACCTGGCGGAATGCTACGCGGTGCTGGAAGTGGAGCCCTCGGCCACGGCTGCCGAGATCCGCGAAGCCTACCTCGACATGGTGAAGGTCTGGCATCCGGACCGCTTCCAGGGCGAGTCCCCTCGGTTGAGGCGCAAGGCGGAGGCGAAGATCAAGGCGATCAACGAGGCCTATGAGCGGCTGCGCGCCTCGGCCCCGGCGTTCCAGGAAGCCGGCCGTGACGAGGCGCACTATCCTCCACCCGCTGATGACCCCGGTTTGCGGCCGCAGCGCTTCGGTTCCCGCTGGGGCTACGTCAACCGGGACGGCAGGCTCGTGATCCCGCCGCGGTTCGAATTCGCCGGGCCGTTCACCGAAGGCCTTGCCGGCGTTCGCGAGGACGGCCGCTGCGGCTTCATCGACGCAACGGGCGAATACGCGGTGTATCCCGAATTCGCCGCCGTGCAGCCCTATGCCGAGGGTTTGGCGCCGGTGGTCCTGACCACCCGCTGGGGTTACATCGACCGCACGGGCGCCTTCCGGATCAACCCGCTGTTCGAAGAGTGCCGCCCGTTCTCCGAGTCCGCCGCGGCGGTGAAGTGGCGGGGCCGCTGGGGCTATATCGACCACTCCGGCCGGTTCCTCATCCCAGCCCGCTACGAAGAGGCCCTGGATTTCCGTGGCGGCTGGGCGCGGGTGCGCATCGGCGACCGGTGGACGAGGATCAACCGCAACGGCGAGGTCTACGTGGAGGGCGAGGCGGTGCAGCTCGAATCGGGCGGACGATAGCGCCAGCCCCGGTTTTCACCGGAGCTTGTACTTCTTCATCTTGTAGCGCAGCGTGTCCCGGGTGATCTTCAGCAACTTGGCGGCCTGGGTCTGGTTGCCGCCGGTCTTGTCGAGGGCGCGCAGGATCAACTGCTTCTCGTTTTCCTCGAGAGACATGCCGGCGTCGGGGAAGACCGGCTGCAACGACGACGGGATCGCCGCCGGCGACGGCGCGCTCACGCCCCGGTTCACCGCCATAGGCAGGCTGCCGGGCCGGATTTGCGAGGTTTCCTCCAGGATCATCGCCCGCTCGATGGCGTTGCGCAGCTCGCGGACGTTGCCCGGCCAGTCGTGGGCGAGAAGCATCCGCTTGGCCTCTTCGGTGAGGCCGTTGATCTGGCGTTTGAACTTCCGGTTGTAGTGGTCGATGAAGAAATGCGCCAGCGGCAGGATGTCCTCGGGGCGCTCCCGCAAGGGCGGGATCGTGATGTGGATCACGTTCAATCGGAAATAGAGGTCTTGGCGGAAGGCCCCCTCCTGAACGGCTTCCCGGAGGTTCTTGTTCGTCGCCGCCACCACCCGCAGATCGAGCTGGATGTCCTTGAGCCCGCCGAGGCGCCGGAAGCACTGCTCTTCGAGCACCCGCAGCAGCTTCGCCTGCAGCATCAGCGGGATCTCGCCGATTTCGTCGAGGAACAGAGTGCCTTTGTCGGCCAACTCGAAGATTCCCCGCTTCTGGGCCCGGGCGTCGGTGAAGGCGCCCTTCTCGTAGCCGAACAGTTCGCTTTCGAGCAGCGTTTCCGGAATGGCGGCGCAGTTGATGGCGATGAAGGGCTCGGCCTGGCGCAGGCTCTGGTAGTGCAACGTCTTGGCGATCAGGTCCTTGCCCGTGCCGTTCTCGCCTTCGATTAGGATCGTGGTCGCCTCGCTGGCCGCCACCCGCCGGACGAAGTTCATCACTTCCCGCATAGAGCGCGACTCGGCGATCACCTCGCGCTTCTGCGGCTCGACCTCGTCGGTGACGTCCTTGACCGTCACTACGACGCCGCCCAATTCCCCGTCCGGCCGGTGGATGGGTTGAGTGCGGATCACGGCTAGGCGTTCGCGGCCGTTCTCGGTGTGGAGCCGCACGGTGCTACTCGGCGCCCCACCGATCTCGGTGAGCCCAACTTGGACGCCGCAACTGGGCTCGCAAACGCTGCAGCGGAAGACTTCGGCGCATTCGCGGCCCACCATCTGATCCGAGGTCATCCCGAAGAGTCGTTCTGCGGCTTTGTTGACCCCGGTGATGATGCGGTCCGTGTTGTAAATGATCAGCGCGTCGGAGAGCTGGTCGAAGACCGCTTCGAGCAGATCCGTCTCACGCCACTCGTCGATCAGTTTGGACATTCGGGTAGCCAGCGCTGCGCCAGATTCTGGTTCCAGTATAGCAACGCGGCCCGGTGGGGAAGAGGATCGCTGCGGAATTTCACCCAGGAGCGTGGCAAGAAGCCAGCCCGAATCGGATCTTGTGGGGTGAAATCACCCCATTCATGGTGTGGGAAAGGGGAAGCGGCGCGGTTACGGCCGGCCGGTCGGCCGAGAGCAGGACGAGAGAACCGGCCGTCCTCCGCTGTCGGCCGGCGAAGGCCGGGACACAGGATCCGCGCCTGATTGGAACGCCAGTTGCGCCTGGGTGTACGGCTTTCCGCCGGCGGCCTCAGCGCGCCATTACCTTGTTGAGAGACGGCCGGCGAAACGGGAGGAAAAGGGCAAGTTTGTGGTCCGATTCCCGCCGAATCGTGATATCTTTCGGGTGTCCAGGCTGTCTTTCGGCCCCAGCGGGGCGGTGGCGCCCGGACGGCGGAATCACTTCGAACCAGGAGGATGTGCGATGAGCTTCATGCCCTTCGTTGTGGTTTTGGCTGTGCTCGCCATCGTGGTCTTGGCGCTGCTCGCCTATCGTTACAAGCTCACCTCGTGGGAAGACGATACTATCCACATCCACGACGGCGAGGAACAGATAATCGCCCAGCAGGAACTCCTGGCCCAGAAAGTGGCCAAGGTCGACAAGGCAGGAAAAATCTTGACGGCGGTGGTCGTTATCGGCGCTCTAGTCTTAGCGGTCGTTTGGGTCTATGTAAACCAAATCGCGGACACCAGCGTGAAGATGGGCTGAGGACGCGCAAGTTCGCCGGGATTGAGGCCGAGCGGCCGTAAAGAGATCCGTGGGCGCGTCCGAATAAGTGGCGGAGGAGCGCGCCTGCATCCAGGCAGCCGTCCGGCGGCCGCCGGAGCTGGACGCGCGCCCGTTCAGCCCATTACCGAAAGCTGTCCACCATGCCGTTGATCCAGAAGATCCTGTCCCCGGTTGATTTTTCTGAGCGCTCGGCCGGAGCGGTTCGCTATGTCGAAGCCTTGGCCGAACATTTTGGAGCGCAGGTCACCTTGCTGCACGTGCTCCCGCCGCCGCATTACGAATTCAGCTCCATGGAAGTCGGCGGCACTGTGGTGAGCGAACTCTTCGCCGCCCGTGAGGAGCAGGTCCGCAAGGAGTTGGACGCGTTTCTTCGGGACGAGCTGCCTGCGTTAAAGGCGGAGCGGGTGCTGATCGAAGGTGATCCGGCCCGGGCTATCGTGGACTACGCCCACCGCCACGAGTTCGATCTCGTAGCCGTGCCCACCCACGGATACGGCCCGTTCCGGAGGTTCATCCTGGGTTCGGTGACCGCCAAGATCCTGCACGACGCGGACTGTCCCGTCTGGACCGGCGTCCATCTGGACGATGCGCCCCCGGTGGGCGAGATCCGGTTCCGGACCGTGGCGGTGGCGGTGGATCTGGGGGCGCAAAGTGAGCGAACGCTGGCCTGGGGAGCCGAGTTCGCGCGCTCCTTCGGCGCCCGACTGCTACTGTTGCATGCGATGCCGTGTCTGGAACCCCGGGCAGGAGAGTACCCGAAGCCGGATTGGAAGAGCCGCCTCGAAGAAGACTGCCGGCGCCAGATCGGAACGCTGGCGGCGAAAGTGGGATGCGAGCCCGAGGTCTTCATCGAAAGCGGAGACGCCCCCGAGGTCGTTTGCTCCGCCGCGCGGCAGATGGGCACCGATCTGCTGGTGATCGGCCGGGGGTCAGCGGCCGGCGTTTTCGGGCGGCTCCGCGCCAACGCCTACTCAATTATCCGGATGTCGCCCTGCCCGGTAGTCAGCGTCTGAAGCCCGTCCGGCCCACGGCTCGACGCGAAAGCCGGGACGGCTCCCGCTACGGGGGCAGCCCGCTCGGCGGCGGCATTCGAACATGGTCAGCCGGTCAGTTCGTGATGTCGAAGGTCCGGCTGCGATCCCGGATCGGGATGTACACCTTGTACCACTTCTTCTGGGCTTCGCTGCCGGCGTAGTCCTCGAGCGCCTTCTCGTCCTTGAACTCCATCACGAAGGCGTGAGTGACGCCGCTCTCGTAGCCCTGGACCTTGATCGAGCGCGTCCAGACGCGGGTGATGCCGTCGAACTCCTGCGCCAGCGTCTCGACGCCTTTGAGCGCTGCGTCGATCTTTTCCTGCGGCGTCCCGTCTTTCCACTTCACCGTGACGACGTGAATCACCGACTTGGGTTTGTTGAGCGCCCCGAACAGCACTCCAGCTCCAAACACCAACCCGGCGGCGGCGGTCGCCGCCAGGACCTTCCAAGCAGGAATCTTGTTCATTCTCATCGGTCACATCCCCTTTCTCTCATCCAAAGGTCAGCTTCCTTTACAGGGAATTCAACGGTTCCGCCTGCGCGGAACGATCATTCGCGGCTTTCCGCCCGCCCCGGCCGGACCGCAGTCCGGACCACTCCTCGCACACGAGGATGGAGTTGGCGGGATTCCGCGGCAGATACTTCAGGGTTACGGGGCCGATCACAGCGGTGGGATCGCCCGGAAGATACTCCTCGAGCGCGCTCACGTCCTGCGACGAAGCGTATTCAACCCCACCGACCGCATAAGAGTAGTAGATTGTGCCGCCGGCGATCTCCGTCACCGTCCCGTCGGTCATCCTTCCCTCGCGGTTCACCCGGAGGCGCCGCCGGCGCTCTTTCTCGGCGGGCGTCAGCCGGACGCGGCTGATCACCCAGCCCGCAAGAACGATCAAGGCCACCGCCGCCAGGGCGAGCAGCGTGAGATGCGTTCCGGGTGTCATTTGACGCCGCGCTCGGCCTCCTGGAAAGCATTCTCCCAGTCTTTGAGGAACTGCGCCAGCCCCTTGTCGGTGAGCGGGTGGTTGAACAGCGCGTCGAAGGTCTTGTACGGGATCGTTACAATATCGGCGCCAGCCTTCGCAGCTTCGACGACGTGCAACGGTGAGCGGACCGACGCCACCAGGATCTGCGTCTGAAAGCCGTAGTTGCCGTAGATTTGTCTGATGGTCCGGATCAACTCCATCCCCGATGTGGCGATGTCGTCGAGCCGGCCCACGAACGGGCTCACGATGTAGGCGCCCGCTTTGGCGGCCAGCAAAGCCTGGGCCGGTGAAAAGCAGAGGGTGACGTTGCAGCGGATCCCCTCGCCGGTGAGCTTCGCGGCGGCTTTGATCCCCTCCCGGGTGAGCGGCACCTTGACCACGACGTTGGGGTGAAGCTTCGCCAGCTTTCGCGCTTCTTCCACCATCTCCGGAGCCGTGGTCGCGATGACCTCGGCGCTCACGTCGCCGTCGATGATTTCACAGATCGCGGGGATCTGCTCTTCGAGCGGCCGGCCTTCCTTGGCGATCAACGACGGGTTGGTCGTCACGCCGTCCACGACTCCGAACTCCGCCGCCTTCCGAAGCTGCTCGAGATTTGCCGTGTCCAGAAAGATCTTCATCCCCTCACTCCTTTTCGAGGCGGTTTTCGAGTGTTCCGACCCCCTCGACCAGGACCTGGACTTCCGATCCAGGCTCCATGGGGCCGACGCCCGGGGGCGTTCCGGTGGCGATCAGGTCGCCGGGCTCCAGCGTCATGAACTCCGTCACGTATTCAATGATGCGCCCGATGCCGAATATCATATCCGAGGCCGGCGCATCCTGTTTCAGCTCGCCGTTGACGTAGGTCCGGACGCGAACCTGGTCCAGATCGACGTCTTCCTTGGCGACGATCCAGGGTCCCACCGGGCAGAAGGTGTCGAATCCTTTGGCGCGCGTCCACATAGGGTCGTTCTTCTGCAAGTCGCGGGCGGTTACGTCGTTCACGCATGTATATCCGAAGATGTATTTCGCGGCCCCTTCAGCCTTCACCCGCCGGGCGCGCGTCCCGATAACGACGCCGAGTTCGCCCTCGTAGCTGACGTGTTTAGTGATGGGCGGATAGAGAATCGTGTCCTTGTGGGCGAGCAGCGAGGAGTGCGGTTTCAGGAAAATGATCGGCTCCGAGGGGGGCTCGTTGCCCAGCTCCCGGGCGTGGGCGGCGTAGTTGCGCCCGACGCACACGATCTTGGTCGGCCAGCAAGGGGGCAGCAGCCGCACCTTGGGGAGGGCGAAGGACGCCCCGGTATGATCCTCGCTGAACGGGCCGGACGTCTCGTAGACCGTACCTTCGTCAACGATCCCATAACGCACTCCGTCGCGCCCGTCGGGTGTGGTGGCGGGAACGTTCGTGTCCGTGGTGAATCGCACATATCTCGTCATGGAATTCCACTCCTGCTTCTGAAGTCTTTCAAGGCGCGGTGGCTTCCGCCGGCGCCGACGGCTCGCTTTCGTTTCCGCTCTGGTCCACGGCCGTTACGCGGTAGCGGTAGCGAGTACCGGAGACGATGTCCCGGTCGCTATAGGCGGGCACGTCCAACAGGCCGGTGACCGCCTTTTCCGGTCCGCCATCACTGCGGTAGACCTTGTAGCCGGCCAGATCCACGGCGCGCGACGTCCCCCACACCAGCTCGATCGAGCCGACGCCGGGGGCGGCGGTCAAGCCAGCTGGCGGGGCGGGCGGGAAGCGGTCCTCGGGCGTGATCGCCACCGTAGGGCTCGGCTCGCTTTCCGCGATATCGTCGCCCGCCGGCAGAATCGCTTGAACCCGGTACTCGTACCGGACCCCGTATTCGACCGCAGTGTCCAGCCATTGCTCGGCCGTAGCTTCGCCGACAGGCTCAAACTCTTCAGATGCATTCCGCCGCCGGTAGATGCGGAAACGAACACCCGGGCGCGCCGACGTCAAGCTCCATTGTAGTTTCACCCCTTCTCGAACCGCGCGGGCGCGGAGGCGCGTGGGAGCCGCCAGCGGCTCCACGACGTGAAGCGCCGCAAGGTTCGACCAGGCAGACCAACGGCCTTTGGGATTAGCGAGCCGCACACCGATGATTACCTCGCGCCCGGTCCATTGCGCCGCCGGGAGCTCGACTTCGACGCGGCCCGGCCCGGCGGGAGGCGCGACCGGGATCCGCTTCGCCGCCGCGGTCCAGCGCGCGTGGTCGAACGGCGGAGGCCCGCCCGGTCCGATGCGTAGCTCTACCTCTCCGTAGCGCTTCAGCCGCAGGCCTTCGGTCGTTGCGCCGGTCACGGTAAAGGAGACGACGATGCGGTCTCCGCGTTCCACAGCGGTCAGATCCCGCACCGCCACCGGAATCTTGAGGGCTGGGGGCTGCGGATCCCCGACGTAGCCGCACTGGACCACCAGCGGCCAGATCATCGCCAGCCCCAGCCAGATCCAACTCGCGGATTCCGCCCGGCTTCGCTCGCCTCGGCGCCGGCCGCGGATCCCTTTCCGGCGCCTGTGCGTGGTTTCGACTGCACCGGGCTGACCTGTCACCGCCTGCTGATTCCCCTGAGTGAGATGGATCGGCCGCTAAAGGATGTACTTGCTGAGGTCTTCGTCCGCCACGATGTCGGCGAGCTGCTTGCGCACGTACTCGGCATCGACCCGGAACGTCTTCCGCCTCAGGTCCGGCGCTTCGAAGGAGAGCTCCTCGAGCACCTTTTCCATGATCGTATGGAGCCGCCGGGCACCGATGTTCTCGGCGGTCTCGTTGACATGGGCAGCGATGCGGGCGATCTCCCGGAGAGCGTCCTCGGTGAACTTCAGCTTGATCCCCTCGGTTTCGAGCAGCGCCTCGTATTGCTTGACGAGCGCGTTCTTCGGCTCTTTCAAGATCCGCAGGAAGTCGTCCTCGGTGAGCGACTGCAGCTCCACCCGGATGGGGAAGCGGCCCTGCAGCTCCGGGATCAGGTCGCTCGGCTTCGAGACATGGAAGGCCCCGGCGGCGATGAACAGGATGTGGTCGGTGCGAACGAAGCCGTAGCGGGTGTTTACGGTGGTGCCTTCGACGATGGGGAGAATGTCGCGCTGAACGCCCTCGCGGCTGACGTCCGGGCCGTGGCCGGCCTCGCGGCCGGAGATCTTATCGATCTCGTCGAGGAAGATGATGCCGCTGCGCTCCACCCGGTCGATGGCGATGCGGGTGACCTGATCCATGTCGATGAGCTTCTGCTCTTCTTCCTGGATCAGGTATTCCAACGCTTCCGCCACCCGCATCCGCCGCTTGCGCGTGCGACCGGCGAAGATCCCCGGCAGGACGTCCTTCAGGCTGATGTCCATCTCCTCGATGCCGGTGCTGGTGGAGATTTCGAACGTCGGCCCGCGGTCGCGCACATCGATCTCCACGACGCGGTCGTCGAGACGTCCGGCCCGCAGCCGCTCCCGCAGTTTCTCACGGGTGCGCTCCATCGACTCTGACTCTTCCGGCTGGGGCGGCATCAGCAGATCGAGGATGCGCTCCTCGGCGTTGCGCTCGGCGCGGTCAGCGACCTCTTCCAGCTTCTCCTCGCGCACCATGTCGATGGCGATCTCGACAAGGTCGCGGATCATCGATTCGACGTCGCGGCCGACGTAGCCGACCTCGGTGAACTTGCTGGCTTCGACCTTCAAGAAAGGAGAGTTTGCCAGCTTCGCGAGCCGCCGGGCGATCTCGGTCTTGCCCACGCCCGTGGGCCCGATCATCAAGATGTTCTTGGGGATGACCTCGTCGGCCATCTCCGGATCCAGCCGCTGCCGGCGGATTCGATTGCGCAGGGCGATCGCGACCGCCCGCTTGGCTTCGGCCTGGCCGATGACGTACTTGTCGAGCTCCCGAACGATCTCCTTCGGGGTCAACTCGTCAAGCAACGGCTCGGTCTCGGTGGCCTGACTGGGAAGATAAATCACCATGGCTAACCGTCCCCCTGCGGGCGAGTGGCGCTGTTGTCCAAAGCCTCAGCGCCGCTCGGCCGGTAACTCCAGGTACCGGACATTCTGATTCGTGTAGATGCAGATCCGGCCGGCGATCTCCATCGCTCTTTCGGCGATTTCCCGGGCGCTCAGCTCGGTGTTCTCAAGCAAGGCGGTTGCCGCCGCCTTCGCGAACGGCCCTCCGGAACCGATCGCGGCGACGTCCTCGTCCGGTTCGATGACGTCGCCGGCGCCGCTGACCACGTACATGTTCTTAGCGTCGGCGACCAGCAACAGCGCTTCGAGGTGCCGCAGAATCTTATCCGTCCGCCAGTCTTTGGCCAGCTCCACCACGCTGCGAGGCAGGTTGCCGCTATAGGATTCCAACTTCGATTCGAACCGGGAGAACAGGGCGAAGGCGTCCGCTGTCGAGCCGGCGAACCCGGCCAGGATCTGGCCGTCGTATAAAGAACGCAACTTGTTGGCGCTCGCCTTGAGCACTTCCTCGCCGAGGGTCACCTGGCCGTCGCCCGCCATCACCACCTTCCCCCCGCGGCGGATGCAAAGGATCGTGGTGGACCGGATGCGGCGCTGCGGGCGCACCCCCACCCTTGTGCATTCGTAACTCGGATCTGTCATCTGGAGACTTTCATTGTACCGCAGCGCCCGTGCGCCGATCGCCGAAGCGCCGGTTTCGTCACGCCAAAATTTACTGATATTCCGAAACTTATACGTTTGCGGAGAGAAACGCCGCGGGAGTCTTGAGGAACGCGGTGCGGGGGACGCAACTGCGGCCGCAACCCCCAAGCTCCCCGGGGTGGGCCCCGGACCCGGGGCGGGAAAAGGGCCTTCATCGGGTTGCGGACCACTAGGTAAGGCACTACGATTAGAGTCAGATCCGTTCGACTCGTTGTGTCCGACCAACCATCCTCTCCGCCCGCCGCCCCCCGATATCCGGTCACTGTTCTCTTGGTGGATGACCAGTTAATGGTCGGCGAGGTCATCCGGAGGCAGCTCGCTCCTGAATCCGACATTCAGTTTCATTTCTGCCAAGATCCGCTGAAAGCCGTGGTCACGGCGGTGAGCGTTCACCCCACGGTGATCCTTCAGGATCTCGTCATGCCCGGTAAAGACGGCCTGGATCTGGTGGACGAGTACCGCCGCACGGAAGAGTTGGAGGCGGTTCCGATCATCGTCCTATCGACCAAGGAAGATCCCAAAGTCAAAGCGGAGGCGTTCGCCAGGGGAGCCAACGACTATGTCGTCAAGGTTCCCGACCGGGTGGAGTTGGTCGCCCGCATCCGGCACCATTCCAAGGGTTACGTGGCGTTGCTGGAACGCAACGAAGCGTACCGGAACCTGAAGGCCACTTACGAGGAACTCAAGGCGACGCAGGCCCAACTCGTCATTCAAGAGAAGATGGCGTCGCTGGGAAACCTCGTGGCGGGCGTGGCGCACGAGATCAACACGCCGTTGGGAGCGCTCACCAGTAATAATGACGTGCTGGTCCGGACGGCTGAGAAACTCAATGAACTTCTCGAGGGGTACCTGGAAAAGATGCCGCCGGAGGTCGCCGGGCGGGTGCGCAAGCTCCTGGGCAACCTGGTGGCCTTGGGGGGCGTGAACCGGGAGGCGGCGAAACGCATGAACCGGATCGTGACCAGCCTCCGGTCGTTCGCCCGCCTCGACCGCGCCGAACAGGACCGATTCGACATCCACGAGGGCCTGGAAAGCACGCTCACCATGATGCAGTCCAAACTGGCGGGTAGGATCCGCGTGGTGAAGGACTACGGCGAGCTGCCCGAGATCCTGTGCTACCCGGCGCGCGTGAACCAGGCCTTCATGAACGTCCTGACGAACGCAGCCGAGGCGATCGACGGCGACGGGGAGATCCGTATTCGGACCCGCGCTGGGGACGGGTGCGTGACCATCGAGATTTCCGACACCGGGTGCGGCATCCCGCCCGAGCACCTGGCGAAGATCTTCGATCCGGGGTTCACTACCAAGGGAGTGCGGGTAGGCACCGGCCTGGGGCTGTCCATTGTGAGGAGGATTATCGATGAGCACCAGGGGCGCATCGACGTCGAGAGCGAACCCGGAAAGGGCACGACGGTGCGCTTGCATTTTCCGTTCGGCTGGCAGCAGCCGCAGGAGCAGGCCTCCGGCGGCTGAGGCGGCGAGGGTGGCGGCAGGCCTATCGAGCGGCGGTCGAAAGTGAGGCGGCTGGTATTCCGATCGACAGGTGAAGAGGGATGAATCTACGCAACAAATTTCTGCTGATTTCGTTGCTGCCAGCGGGCGTGATTCTGGCGGCGGTGACCGGCGTGGCGGTCCTGAGCGTTGGCGGCCGGATGGTCGATGAGGCGAAACACCGGCTCGCCACCGAGGTGGGGATCCTCGCCGACGTCATCGACGAGGCGAACAAGGACGCCGTGCGCGTGGCGCAACTCATGGCCGGCGCGCAGCAGGACTACCTGTTCGGCAAGCGTCAAGAATCTCTCAAAATGATGCGCCGCGTGCTGGACACTTACCAGCGGTTCATCGGCGCCTATTTTGTCTACGAGCCGAACGCCGACGGCAACGACCGGGAGTGGCTCCGCCGCGTCGGCCCGGACCATCCCTCCACCGACGAAACCGGCCGTTTTCTACCTTATTTGTTCCGGGACCTGTCGGCGGGCGGAAAGGTCACCCTCGAGCGCGCGGCCGCGCTGGAGGGGCTTTGGTACGAGGGCGTGAAAGAGAAGTTTTTATCGGGCGCCGCGGAACGCTTCCTGATCACCGAGCCGTACCGCTACAACGAGCAAAACCTAATCATCGAGCAGTCCAGCCCGATCGTCATCGATGGCGAGTTCAAGGGGATCGCCGGGGTCGATCGAGGCTTGGATTACCTGGACGAGTTCCTGGACCGGCTCAGGCCGGAGGAGTCGGCGAACCTGACCCTGGTAAGCGCCGGAGGGCGGATCATCGCCTCCACGCTGAGCCGAAGTTTCGGCTTCGACTTGCGAACCGTTCGGGTCTCCGACCTCTGGGTCGATGAGGAAGGCCGGCTGGCGACGGACATTCTCAAGGTTAGAAACGGGCGCTGGGAGGTGGACGAAGCGCTTCTGGCCCGGGGCCGGGACAGTCGATACCGGCGGGACCTCATCGAGATCATGGATGCGCTCATGAACCGGGCTTCCGAGCACCGGGTCTACGAATTTCACGCTATCTCCACAGGCGCGGATGCCTTCGGGGCGAGCGCGGTAGTGCCCACCGGCAACTGGAGGCTCATCCTCACGGTTGACGCCGAGCGGGTGACTGCGCCCGTCAACGCGGCCATGCGCTGGGTGGCCGTGCCCGCCGGTCTCGGACTCATTGTCCTGGCGGTGGCGCTGATCTGGGCGGCGAACCGGATGGCCTTCCGGATCCACGAAGTCGCCGGGCTGGCCCGCCGCGTGGCCGACGGCGACCTCACCGCCGAGGTCAAGATCGACTGCAATGACGAAGTCGGCTTCCTGCAGCGGTCGATTCGCGACATGATGCGGAGTTTGATCGGCTTGGTCGAGCGCTTGAAACGGGCGGCGATTAGTTTGCTCTCGACGGCTAACGAGGTAGCGGCGGGTTCCCGGCAGCAGGAGGCGGTGATCAACGAGTTCAGCTCTTCAGCCGCCCAAATCACCGCGGCGGCCAAGGAGATCTCGGCGACGTCGCAGGAGCTGCTCCGGACGATGAACGAGCTCAACGAAGTGGCGGGAAAGACGGCTTCGCTGGCTGACTCGGGACACGCCGGACTCGCCGGCATGGCCAAGACGATGGCTGGGCTCACTGGCGCGACTTCGGGGATCTCCACCCGGCTGGCCACGATCTCGGAGAAAGCGGGCAACATCAGCACCGTGGTCACCACCATCTCGAAAGTGGCCGAGCAAACCAACCTGCTCTCGCTGAATGCCTCGATCGAGGCCGAGAAGGCCGGCGAGTACGGCCGCGGGTTCGCCGTGGTGGCGCGGGAGATCCGGCGCCTCGCCGATCAGACCGCGGCTGCGACGGTGGACATCGAGGACATGGTGAAAGAGATGCAAGCGGCCGTCTCCTCGGGAGTCATGGAGATGGACAAGTTCACGGAGGCGGTCCGCCGTGGCGCTTCGGAGGTCCAACAGATCGGCCAGCAACTGGAGGAGATCATTCGCCAGGTGCAAACCTTGACCGGCCGATTCGGTAACGTGGCCGAGGGCATGCGCTCGCAGTCGGAAGGCGCCCAGCAGATCAGCGCGGCGCTGGTCAGCCTCACCGAAGGTGTCAGCCAGACTGCCGAAACGGTCAAGAGTTTTCATCGGGTGGCGGAAAAATTGCAGCAGGCGGTCTCCGAATTGCGGGACGAAATCGGACGGTTCCGCGTAGCCGGCGAGACGGGCGCGAGAAACGGCGAGGCGCAGTCCTCGTAACCGGCGGCTGCGGGCCGGCGCGGCGGCTGTTGTGCGTGCAGTGACATGAGACCAGTAGTGCTGATTGAAATCGATACGCAACTCTACGGGATCGAGACCGGTTCGGTGGACCGGGTGGTGCCCTTGGTCGAACTACGGCCGGTCCCCCATGTTCCTGAGTTCGTGCGCGGACTGTTGAACCTCGGCGGGCGTACTGTCCCTGTGGTTGATCTCTGCTCGCTGCTGCTGTACCACCCTTGCAGGGACATGCTCAGCACCCGAATTGTGATCGTGAACTACCCGTGCCACGATGGCGCGGAACGGCTGCTCGGATTGGTGGTGGAGAAGGTCCTCGACGTCCGGCGAGTTGATCCCGGGCAGTTCGAAAAAGGCGTCCAAACCGACGGGGCGCCGTACCTAGGTCCGGTGTTCCAGGACGAGGCCGGCATGGTCCAGATGATCGAGTTGCCGCGGTTGCTGCCGGAGCCGCTCCAGGGTGGATTGTTCGCCTTGCAGGAGGAGCGGGAGTGAACCTCGACCCTTGTGTAGCGGACATGCTCGCCGAGCGCTACGGGTTGGATGTGAAAGCGCTGGGCGAGGCGGCGGTGGAACGCGCGGTCCGTCGCCGGATGGCGTTGACCGGCGAGACGGACCCGTGCGCTTACGCGCGCCGCGCGGTGGGGTCTCCGGCCGAGATCGACGCCCTGGTCGATGAGATCGCAGTTCCAGAAACCTGGTTCTTCCGTGACGGCGACCCGTTCGATTTTCTTTACCGCTGGGCTGCGGAAAGAGCCCCTGGCGAGCTGCGGGCGTTGAGCGCCGGTTGCGCTACCGGGCAGGAGGCTTATTCGATCGCCGCCGCGTTGCTGGCGGCCGGCGCGCGTCCGGAGCAGGTGCGCGTACTGGGGGTGGACTTCAGTCGTGAGGCGGTGGCGAAAGCCCGGCATGGGTGCTACGAGCCGCGAATCCCGCGGCCGGAGATTCCCCCTTTGTACCGCCGGTTCTTCTCCGTCGCCGGAGGGACGGTCGCAGTGGCGCAGGAGCTCAAAAAGGTGGTCGAGTTTGATCGCGCCAACCTGATTGCGCCCGGCTTTCTGGCGGAACAGCGTTTCGATGTCGTCTTTTGCCGGAACGTCATGATTTACCTCACCCCGAGGGGCAGGGCCGCGCTGCTCGAGAATCTGGAACGCGTGCTGGCCGATGGAGGCATCCTGTTCGTCGGCGGCGCCGAATCGCAAGTGATTCCGGGCGAGCGGTTCGTGTCGGCGGGCATTCCCGGCGCTTTCCTTCGTCGGGACAGGCCGGCGGCCCGCGCCGTGGACCGGCCTGCTGGGAGGCCGGCGCCGGCCGGGATCGCAGCGTCCGTGATTGAGTGGCCGCGGGTGGACGCGGAGGCTCCGCCGGCGACCATCGCCGAGGCGGTGCGCTTGGCCGATGCAGGCCGTTTGGAGGAGGCGGAAAGGATCTGCCGGCTGCGGATCAGCGCCGGCGCGCCGGATCCGGAGGCCTACTTTCTGCTCGGGCTTCTGGCTCAGGAGCGGGACCGTCTCGAGGAAGCCGAGTCGTTGTTTCGCAAGGCCCTCTACCTGGAGCCGGGCCATGAGCGGGCCTTGCGCCAACTGGCCCTGCTCGCCGAACGCCGCGGCGACGACAATGAGGCGCGCTTGCTGCGGCGGCGGGCCATGCGGGTGCGGGCGAAGAGCGGGACGCAATGAAGCGGCGGGGGCTGACAGGAACAGACGAAAAGGCGGCGCGGCTATTCGAGCGCCCGGCGCCTCCCGGGTACCGCGAAGAATGGGCGCGGATCCTCGCCGAGCCGCCGGAAGAAGCTCCGCGCGACGTCGTCCCGGTGATCGTCTTCCGTGTGGCGGCCGAGTGGCTGGCCTTGCCATGCGCCGTTCTGCGGGAGTTCATCCCGCGGGGGATGATCCACCGGGTGCCGCACTTGCACAGCGAGGTCCTTCTCGGCCTGACGAGCGTGCGCGGCGAACTTTCCCCGGCCGTTTCTTTGCGCGCGCTGCTCGGCATGGAAGCCGGGACGGCCGGGGAGGAACGCGGCCCCGGCGAGTCCGGGCGGGCGCTCATGGCCGTGCTGGTGAAGGACGGCGAGCACTACGTGGCGCCCGTCGATGAGGTCTCGGGCTTTGTCCGGCTGACTCCGGAGCAGGTCCAGCCGCCGCCGGCCACAGTGGAAAGAGGGAAGGCGGTGCACACCCGGGGGGTGTTCGAGTTGGAGGGGCGCAGGGTGGCTCTGCTGGATGAAGAACTTGTGTTCCACGACCTGAAGAGGCGGATCGTATGAGCGCGCTCGGCGGGATGTCGCTGTTCGACCTGTTCCGTCAGGAACTGGAAGGGCAGTTGTCCGCGCTTCAGCAGGCGGTTCAGGAAGCCGCCCAAGGGGCGGAGGCGAAGGGCGCCGCGGGGAAGGCGGTCCAGGCGGCGCATTCGATTCAGGGGGCGGCGCGCATGGTTCCGCTGGCTCCCGTCGAGGAAGTGGCGGGCGCCTTGGAGAAGCTCTTCGAGCAGGTGCGTGAGGGCGGGTATTTCCCTTCCTCGGCTCCGGGTTCGCCCCTTGAGCGTGCGCTGAAGTTCCTGGAGAGCTTCGCGTCGGCCTCGGAGGAAGATGTGGCCGCCCGGACGGACGCCTTAGCCGGGCAGGCGGCGGAAATCGTTGCCGCTCTCCAGGCGCCGGGGGCGGAGTCCGCTGAACCCTCCGGGCAGCGCGGCGAGCTCGCCGACCTGTCGATGCTCGAGCTGTTCAAGGCGGAGCTGGAGAACCAAGCGGCGGCGCTGAACAGCGGGCTGTTGGAGGTGGCCGACGACGCGGCAAATCCCTCGAAAGTCGAGCCGGTGATGCGGGCAGCCCACTCGATCAAGGGGGCGGCGCGGATGGCCGGTCTCGACTCCGTAACCCGCCTGGCCCACACGTTCGAGGACGTCATGGTGGCGGCGCAGAAGGGCTCGCTTCAGCTCGGCGACGAGGCGCTGGATATCTGCTTCCGCGCCGCGGACATTTTTAACGGGCTTGCGTCGCTGCCCGCCGGCGAGATCGCCCAGTGGCCCGAGAAAAACGCCGCCCGCATCGAGCCAGTGATCGCGGCCCTGGAGAGCCTGTTGCGGGGCGAGACGCCGGCCCCCGCAGAGGCGGAGCCGCCTGGCCGCGAGCTTTCTCCAGCGCCGGAGGCGGCGCCGGGCGGCGCCCAGGACGGAATCGTCCGGGTTTCGGCCGCGAGCCTGAACCGGCTCATGGGGCTGGCTGCCGACGCCTTGGTCCAGTCGCGGCGGTTGGACCAGTTGCGGGGAGCGATTTCGGCCGAACGCCGGCGCTGGTTCCAGCTTGCCCGGACGATCAGCCGGGTGCGGGACAGGGCGGCGGGACTGCCGGAGGCCGGTCATCTAGTGGAATCGCTGAACGACACGGAGAGGCTCCTGGAGACAGGACTGCGGGAGACCGTGACGTTCCAGGAGAGGTTCGAAGAGTTCGCCCGCCAGTGCACGGCCACGTCCGAGCGCCTCTACGAAGAGGTTCTGGGTAGCAGGATGAGGCCGTTTGCCGATGCCGTGCCGGCGCTCCGCCGCACCGTCCGCGACGCGGCGCGGGCGTTGGGCAAGAAGGTGCAGCTCGAGGTCGAAGGGCTTTCCACGCCCGTTGACCGCGATGTGCTCGAGAGCCTGGGGGCGCCGCTCGCCCACATTCTCCGCAATGCCGTAGACCACGGCATCGAAACGCCGGAGGAGCGGTCCGCTGCGGGGAAGCCGACGGCGGGTCGCATCCGGATCGACGTTCGTCACCACTCCGGCTCGCTGCTAGTCGAGGTCGCCGACGACGGCCGCGGCATCGACACCGAAGGGTTGCGGCGGAGGGTCGTCGAGCGGGGATTAGTTCCGGAGCCGATGGCTGCCGGCCTTGGCGAGAGCGAATTGTTGGAGTTCCTGTTCTTGCCGGGGTTTTCGACGGCGGGCGCGGTGACAGAAGTCTCGGGGAGGGGAGTCGGACTGGACGTGGTCCAAACGATGGTGCGCGAAGTGGGCGGCTCCGTACGTTTGTCGAGCCGGCTCGGGGAGGGGACGGTAGTCCATTTGCACCTGCCGGTCACCCGTTCCGTGTTACGGACCTTGGTGGTGGAGATCGATCAGGAGCCGTATGCGTTTCCGATCACATCGATACGCTGTTGCCTCTCGGTGCCGGTTCAGGAATTGCAGTCGGTGGAAGGGCGGCATTATCTCGTCCACGACGGCCAGACCGTCGGGCTCGTCTCAGCTCGGGAAGTGCTGGAGCTGGGCGTGGGACTGCCCTCGGGAACCAGCGTGTCGGTAGTGCTCGTGGGCAACCAGGAAGCGGTCTACGGGATCGAGGTCGACCGGTTTCTGGGGGAGGAAGATCTCGTCTTGCGCCCGTTGGATCCGCGGCTCGGAAAGGTCCCGAACGTCAGCGCCGCAGCGTTGCTCGAGGACGGCTGTCCGGTGCTGATCATCGACGTGGAGGACCTGATTCAGACGATCGAGAAGCTGTTGGTCGGAGGGCGCGTGTTCCGCCGGAGGGCGGTGCTGGAGGCAGGAAAGACGAAGCGGCGGCGGGCAATTCTGGTGGTCGATGACTCGCCCACTGTCCGGGAGACAGAGCGGCGGTTGCTGGAGAGCCGCGGCTATGAGGTGGATACCGCGGTGGATGGGGTGGACGGATGGAACGCGGTCCGGCTTGGCTCTTACGATCTGGTGATCACGGACGTCGATATGCCGCGCCTGAACGGCATCGAACTGCTCAAGCGCATCCGCCGGGATCCAAGAGTGAAGGCAACGCCGGTGATCATCGTCTCCTACAAAGACCGCGAAGAAGACCGGCACGCGGGTTTGGAAGCCGGGGCGAGTTACTACCTGACGAAAAGCAGCTTCCAGGATGATGCGCTGATCGACGCGGTGACCGATCTGATCGGGGAGGCCGCCCAATGAGGATCGGCATCGTCAATGACGTGCGAATGGCGGCCGAAGTACTCCGCCGCATCGTGGGTGGCGTAGATGGGTGGGAGGTGGCGTGGATCGCGGTGAACGGCGAGGAGGCCGTGCGCCGCTGCGCCGAAATGAAACCGGACGTGGTCCTGATGGACTTGGTGATGCCGGTCATGGACGGAGTGGAAGCGACGCGGCGGATCATGCAGACGAATCCCTGCCCGATCCTGATCGTCACGGCCACGGTGTCTGGCCACAGCGAGATGGTATACGAGGCGCTGGGCCATGGGGCGGTGGACGCGGTGGCGACGCCGACGATCGGGGCGGGCGGCGGGGCCGAGGCGCTAATCAAGAAGATCCGACAGGTGGGGCTGCTCACGGGCGCGCCGGCGGTCCCGGCGGCGGTGGCGGAACCGGAGACGAAAACCGAACCGAAGAGGGCGGATACGCCGATGGTTGCCATCGGGGCCTCGACCGGCGGGCCGAACGCCGTGCGGGAGATTCTCTCCGAACTGCCCGAGGAATTTCCGGCGGCGGTCGTGGTGGTGCAGCACGTCGATGAGCAGTTCGCCGGAGGGCTGGCGGGATGGCTCGACAAGAACTGTTCCCTTCCGGTCCACCTTGCCCGGGGCGGTGACCGGCCGACGGCCGGTCACGTCTATCTCGCCGCGACGAACGGGCACCTTTCGGTTTCCGAATCCGGCCGCTTTTTCTACAGCCAAGAGCCGGCGAACCTGCTGTATCGCCCTTCGGTGGATGTCTTTTTCGAGAGCCTGGCCCGGCACTGGAGGGGGCCGCTGGTCGGCGTTCTGCTCACCGGCATGGGCCGCGATGGGGCGGCGGGGTTGCTGGCGCTACGCCGGGCAGGCCACCCGACGATCACCCAGGATCAAGCGACGTCCGTCGTCTACGGGATGCCGAAGGCCGCCGCCGAAATCGGCGCCGCCGAACGCGTTCTTCCAGTTGACGCCATCGCCGGAGCGGTGATCGACGCGCTGCGCGGCTATTGCATCTTCAAGCCTTCGGGCGGAGATGGTAAGAAGGGGTGAACCGCTTGATCTTGATGTTGCGGAACGCCGCCGGCACGCCTTCGCTCTGCAGGCAGATGTAGCCAACTCTGGGTTCGGCGTTCGAGCCCAAGCCGACCAGCGCCCCGTTCACCACCGTGGCCACGCGGCCCTCTTCGGAATAGACCTCGTAGGTGTTCCACTCGCCGGGCGGCTTGGCGTTGTACTGGATGATCTCGCCGCCGTCCATTTTGGCGCCGCGGATGGGGAAGATCCGTCCCATGTGCGCCTGATACAGTTGGCATTCGACGCCTAACGGCCACACGGCGTCCTTTTGCACGTAGATCAGCACGCCGCTGTTGCCGGCCTTCTCGAAGCGCACCTCGACGTGAAAGACGAAGTTGTCGTAGACGTCGGCGGTGCGGATGTAGCCGTTCGGCCTGCCGGTGGTCTTCAGCAAGCCGTCCTCTACGAAGAAGGTGGACTGCTCCTTGAGGCGGTCGCCGTGAAACTTGCTGATCGAGCCGTCTTCGTTCTTCAGAATAGCCACCCAGCCTTCGAGGTCATGGGCGTTGAACAGGGTTTCCCATCCCTCTTCGTAGGTGCGGTCGGGATCGCGGTAGTCGCCGGTACGCTGGGCGAAGGCGGGTAGAGTCCCGAGTCCCGCGAGTGCGCGCAATAGAGTTCTTCTTTTCATACGTCCACTCCCAGATCGCTCCATTCCATGACCTTTTTGCGATAGATGGCCTCTCGGCCCAGGATGGCGGTCAAGGCCGCCCTGGCGCCGACAACCACGTCGGCCGGGTTCGGCCCCTCGCCCCGGACGGCCGCGAAGAACGCTTTGATGTGGGCCTGGCGGTCTTCTTCGACGGGCTCGACGAGCATCCGCGGACGGTCGCCGGCGGCCGAGGTTTCCGGATAGTAATAGGACTCGTCCATGTGGACGGCGCCTTTGGTTCCGTACACGTAGGTGTACTGGCCGCCGCCGGGCATCTCCCGTGGGTGGAAGAAGACCTGCGTGTAGGAGAACTTCGCTCCGCCGGGGTATTCGTAGCTGAGAGTGTAGCCGTCCATGTTCGTCCGGCCTGGCGGGTCGTTCACCCACTTGAGCGTGCCTCCAAAACCCGCCGCCCGCACCGGGGCTTCGCCGACGATCCAGTTGCAAACGTCGAGGTTGTGCACGGACATTTCGACGATCACGTCGCCGGAGCGCTTGGCGTTGAAGAACCAGTCGGCCGAGGGGCCGTCGTGCGCCAGGTCGCGGGAAGAATGACGCTGGGCCTTGAGCATGATCACTTTGCCGGCGACGCCGTTGCGGATTTCGCGGATCGTGCGGGCCAGTCGCACCGACGATCGCCGCTGCTGGCCCACCTGGAACACAGTCTTGGCTCCCCGGGCGACCTTCACCAGCCGGGCGATCGACTCCGGCGTGATTCCAAGGGGCTTTTCGCAGTAGACGTGCTTGCCAGCCTGGAGCGCGGCGATGGCCATCTCCACGTGCAGGTCGCAAGGGGTGGCGATGAAAACCGCATCCACGTCCTTGCGCTCGAGGAGCTTCCGGTACTCCGCTGTGGTGAAGGGCTTGTGGGCGGCCGCGGCGCTCGCCGCCTTGTCGAGGCGGTCGGGCTTGATGTCGCAGAGCGCTGTCACGCGCACGCCCGGCTGCTCGAGCACCTGCCTGAGCAAGTAGGAGCCGCGGTTGCCGACGCCGATCATGCCGACGCCGATCTTCTCATTGGAGCCCTGTCCGGCCGAGCCGCGGACGAGCGCTCCAGCACCGGCCAGCGAGCCGAGGATAAAACTTCTACGATTCGTAATCCGCATTATTTCCTTTCTTCCTTCTTGAGCTTTTTCCACCAGACCTCGGGTTTGCCCCCGGGACCGATGTGCGGGTTCGGCTCGAGTAGCTTCCCGTACAGCTCCGGCCGCCGGGAGCGGATGTACATCTGTCCGGAAGAGAGTTCGATCTTCCTGGGATCGAGCATGGCGACGACGACTTCGTCATCGAGCTTGCGGCACTCGGCCAAGATCTCACCGAAGGGGTCGAGGATGAGGGAGCCGCCGGGGCGGACCTGGCCGCCGTCCATGCCGATCGGGTTGGCGTAGACGGCGTAGATACCGTTCTCGAAGGCCCGGGCGGGCAACCACTTCATGAGCCAGCCCCGGCCTTTGGGGCCGTCAAACTCCTGGCGGCAGCGGACGGGGTCCAGCTCGCGATTGCGCCAGATTGCCGGATCCACCAAGCCCCGGCCCGGCATGGGGGAGGGCAGACAACCGGTGACGTGCGGCATGAGGATGATTTCGGCCCCCATCATGGTGGTGATGCGCACGTTCTCGACGAGGTTGTTGTCGTAACAGGTGAGGATGCCGAAGCGGCACCCGCGGTGCTCGAAGACCGTGAAGCGGTCGCCGCAGGAGATCTCGTCGTTGATGAAGGCGTGAATCTTGCGGTGCTTAGCGACGAGGCCGTCGCTCGAGACGACGGCATAGGTGTTGTAGATCTTGCCGTCCTCCAACTCCAGCAGGCCGGCGGCGACGCTGGTGTTGGTGCTGGCCGCGAGGCCGGTGAGGAAATCGGTCGATGGGCCGCCGGGAACCGGTTCGGCCAATTCGAGAAGCGCCTGCCGGTCGAGGTTCTCGAGGAAGGTGTAACCGGTGATCGAACACTCGTGGAAACAGACGACCTCAGCGCCCTGGTCGGCGGCCTCGAGAGTGAGGAACTCGATCGATTGGTAGTTGCGGCTCTTGTCTCCGTCAGCGGCTTCGAACTGGGCGGCGGCGATCCGGATCTGGCGCATCACTGCGGATTAAATCACAAAGCTGTGTCGCGCGCCAACCGTCCAAAGGAATGGTTTGCGACGCCGCGCGCCGGAAGGCCGCCGCTGGATGTCTCAAACGAGGAACGCTCCGCGACCCGCGTATTTCGCAGTAGCCCCGAGTTCCTCCTCGATCCGGAGCAACTGGTTGTATTTGGCGATGCGGTCGGTGCGGCTAGCGGAACCGGTCTTAATCTGTCCGGCGCCGGTGGCCACCACGAAGTCGGCGATGAAGGTGTCCTCGGTCTCGCCCGAACGGTGCGAGATCATCGCTGTGTACCGGGCCTTACGCGCCATGTCGATGGCATCGAGCGTTTCGGTGACGGTGCCGATCTGATTCAGTTTGATCAGGATCGAGTTGGCGACGCCTTCCTTGATCCCGCGGGCGAGTCGGCCCGTGTTCGTGACGAACAGATCGTCGCCGACCAGCTGCACTTTGTCGCCGAGCATCTCAGTAAGGATTTTCCAGCCTTTCCAGTCGTCCTCGGCCATGCCGTCTTCCAGCGAGATGATGGGATACTGACGCACCCAATCGGCCCAGAACTCCGCCAGTTGCTCGGAGGTCCGGACACTGCCGTCGGACTTCTTGAAGACGTACCGCTTGCGGCGCTTGTCGTAAAACTCACTGGCGGCCGGATCCAGCGCGAGGCCCACGTCCTTGCCCGCCTTGTAGCCGGCTTTCCGGATGGCTTCCAGAATCACCTCGATGGCCTCTTCGTTCGACTTCAGGTTCGGCGCAAAGCCGCCCTCGTCGCCTACGGCGGTGGAGTAACCCTTCTTCTTCAGCACGGCCTTCAAGGTGTGGAAGATCTCAGCACCCATGCGGAGGGCTTCCCTGAAGCTGGGAGCGCCGTAAGGGGCGATCATGAACTCTTGTGGGTCAACGCTATTGTCGGCGTGGGCGCCGCCGTTGAGGATGTTCATCATCGGCACCGGAAGCACCGAGGCGGAGACGCCACCGAGGTAGCGATAGAGAGGAATGCCGAGGGAATTGGCGGCGGCCCGGGCGGCGGCCATGGAAACGGCGAGGATGGCGTTGGCGCCGAGCTTGCTCTTGTTAGGCGTACCGTCGAGGGCGATCATTGCCTTGTCGATGGCTTCCTGGTCGAGGGCGTCCATCCCGGTGAGGGCCTTGGCGATGGGGCCGTTGATGTTCTTGACGGCCTTGGTGACTCCCTTGCCCAGGTAACGGGATTTGACGCCGTCACGAAGCTCGACGGCTTCGTGCTCGCCTGTGGAAGCTCCGGAGGGAACCGCGGCGCGCCCGAGGCTGCCGTCCACCAAGACCACATCGGCTTCCACGGTGGGATTGCCGCGGGAGTCGAGGATCTCTCTGCCAGCGATACTAACGATCTCAGTCATGTTCATCGTCCTGTATTAACTGCCGAAGTCTGTTTGTCTGGTCCCCGCAGGGGCCGGGTGGGTGTCATTGTCCATTCTGACATATTCAAACGTGCCGGTCTGGTTTGGCCCGCACAGTGCGCCACAGAGCAAAGCGGCTAAGGCTGTGACGCCAGCGCCGCGGTGTGGGGCGTGACTGGCAGCGGCGTTTTGGTGCAAGAAATGGTGAAATGGGGGCGATTTTGGTCTTGGTCGGGTAGACGGCGTGGGTGCAGCGTGCTGACAATGTCCAAGGGGTCGGCGAATGAGTGAGGGGCTGCCGCGAACAGTGGATCTGGGAGCAGCGTTGCCGCGGGTGTGCCGGCTGGGATTGGCGACGCGGGGCGGCTCACGGATCCGGCCGGAAGACGTCCTATGGGCGGTCGAACAGGGCGTCAACTACCTGAACTGGTGCGGCAAGCCGGACGGCCTGTCGCGGGCGGTGGCGGAGATGGGAAGGGAGCGCTGGCGGGTGCTGGTGGCGGCGCAGTTCCAGGCCCGGACGGCGGGCGAGGCCGAGCGCGAATGGGAGCGGCTCTGCCGGGAGCTCGGGACCGACTACCTGGACGTGCTGACGTTCTATTACGTGGAGTCCGAAGCCGAGTGGCGGCGGATCACCGGGCCGGGCGGGGCGTATGAATTCCTGGCCGGGCAGAAGCGCGCCGGGCGGCTGCGGATGATCGGGTTGACGAGCCATCAACGGAAGCTGGCGGCGGGGTGGGCCGGCTCGGGGCTGCTGGACCTGCTGATGGTCCGCTACAACGCGGCGCACCGGCGAGCGGAGCAGGACGTCTTTCCGGTGACGCAACGGCTGGGGATGCCGGTGGTGGTCTTCACCTGCTTGCGGTGGAAGGCGCTGCTCGAGCCGACGCCCGAGGATCCGCCCGGGTTCCGGCCCCCGAAGGCGGCGGAGTGCTACCGGTTTTGCCTTTCTCACCCGGACGTGGCCGTGGCCCTGACGGCGGTGGCCAACCGGGCGGAGCTGGAGGACAACCTCCGGCTGCTGGAGGACTGGCGCGCGTGCAGCGAAGAAGAGCTGGCGGAGCTGCAGGCCCACGGCGACCGCGTGCGGCGGCACGCACCGACGTTCTGGTGATTTTTTTGGGGGACA
>CAYWXL010000039.1:6846-36916 GCA_964461995.1 uncultured Solibacteraceae bacterium | reverse complement strand
CACCGCGGGATTTTAGCACCACATGGGCGAGTTGTCAAGGCAAAGTAGAAACTTGTCAAGGCAAAGTAGAAAGTTCCTGTTGCTGGCAAAGTAGAAACTTCCGGTTTTGGCCTGGTATGGGGGAGCTGGGTGGTAGACCGGCGGAGTCCGCTGCCGGGTCGCGCCGGCGGCGGATGTAACGTCACCAGGCCCGGGGGCGTTGCTGGAGGGCGAGGTCGGACATGCGGCGCGGCTCCCTGCCTGCTCTGTGCAGATACATTCCCCAGTTGACTCTTGACAAGGCGGATCTCCCCCTCGGATCCCCCGAAGCCGATTGATTTGCCTCGAAATCGAGTTCCGCGGCGAAGTCCCTGCAGGCCCGGCGTCAGGAGGCGCCGGCCTCCTCGAGGAACTCCAGGAACCGCCGGGCCGCACGGTCCAGGTTCTCCACCGACCCTCCGCCCGCGAGCGGAGCGCACATCTCGTAGCCTACGGGCCCGTCGTAGCCGCCTTCCCGCAGCGCCCGGAAGAAGCCTTTGTAGTCGATGAAGCCTTCGCCCATCGGAACCGCCTGCACCCAGGGCAGCTCCGGCGCGTAGTTGACCAGCTCCGGGTGGTAGCGGAACCGGGGCCGTAGCTGGTAGTCGGCCGCCGTGGTGTGGCAAATCCGCGGAGCCAGCTCCCGGGCCGCCGCCACGTAATCGGTCCCGTGCAGCGCCGGCGACCAGGCATCGAAGATCGGCCGGCAGTTCGGCTCGCCCACGGCGTCCACCAGATCGACCAGCGTCCGGTGGTCGCAGGCGAAGTCGTGGTGGTTCTGCACCCCGATCGTCACGCCGCAATCGGCCGCCCGCCGGGCGCACTCCCGCAAGCACTCCACGTTCATCTCGAACAGCCGGGCGTAGCCGATCGCTGGATGCTCGTAGCTGGTGAACACCCGCACCACGGCCGCGCCCAGGATCTCGGCCATCCGCGCCAGCTCGGTGATGTGCTGGATCTGCATCTCACGGTGGGGGATGTCGCCGTGCTCGAGGTCCGCCGTGAAGTTGTTGTAGCCGGCGATCACGTAGCAGCGCAGCCCTTTGGCATCCAGCTTCTCCCGTAGCCGCCGGCAGGCTGCGGCCGGGTAGTCGAGCACCGACAGGTGCGGCCGCTTGGCCATCAGCATCACGCCGGGGAAGCCGAGCGCGGCCGCCTTGTCGAGGAATTCGTCCAGCGTGAGCCGCGCCTGCCCGGGCCAGACGCCCGCGTAGCTCACCGAGTGCAGCACCGGAATCATGCCGCCATCCTACTCGCGTTGCCACCGTCTTCGCAATCGGCGCCGGGCGGCAACCGCCGCGAAAAGATATAAGATGGACCGCCGGGAGGCCTTATGCTCCGACCGTCGCTTCTCTTGCTGACCGCTCTCGCCCTGCCGGCTTTTGCCGGCCGCCTCACGATCCCGCTCGACGGAACCTGGGAGGTGGCCGACTCCGTGGAACCGGAACCCGCTCCTGCCCGCTTCGATCACCAAGCCCCGGTTCCCGGACTCGCCAACCTGGCCCGGCCCCCATTCCCTGACGTGGACCGCTATGACAGCGCCGCCGTCATCTCCAACCGCATCCGCAAAGGCATGCTGCCCGCCTCCGCCATGCCCGAAGGCCGCGGCGTCTCGCGCCAGAAACGCAACTATTTCTGGTACCGCCGCCGCTTCCGCATCCCGGAGAGGCGCGCCGTCGCCATCCTGAAGATCAACAAAGCCCAGTTCGGAACCGCCGTCTGGGTGAACGGCAAGCCCGCCGGCGAGCACCTGGGCTGCTTCACCGCCGGCTATTTCAACGTCACGGACCTGGTGGACTGGGATGGCGAGAACACGCTCGTCGTGCGCATCGGCGCCCACCCCGGCGTCCTGCCCGACGAGATCCCCGCCGGAGACGACTTCGAGAAGAACCTCTGGACTCCAGGGATCTACGACAGTGTGGCGCTCCATCTTATGGACAACCCGGTGATCGAGTCCATCCAGGTCGCGCCCCGCATCCAGACCTCCGAGATCGTCGTCCAGACCGTCCTGCGCAACTACGGCGGAGAGCGGACCTTCGACCTCGTTCACCGCGTCCGCACCTGGAAAGGAAACCGCCCGGTCACCAACACGCACCCCCTCTCCGTACACCTGGCCGCCGGAGCCGAGCGGACCGTCACGCAAACCGTCGCCATTCCGGGAATGCGGCTCTGGAGCCCGGAAGACCCGTTCCTCTACGTTCTCGAAACCTCCACCGGCGGCGACTCGGTCTCGACCCGCTTCGGTATGCGTGAATTCCGCTTCGACACCGCCACGAAACGCGCCTACCTGAATGGCAAGGTCTATTTTCTGCGCGGCTCGAACATCACCCTGCACCGCTTCTTCGAGGATCCCCACTGCGGCCGCCTGCCCTGGGACGAGAAATGGGTGCGCAAGCTGCTCGTCGAGATCCCCAAGAAGATGCACTGGAACAGCTTCCGGTTCTGCATCGGCCCCGTGCCCCAGATGTGGCTCGACATCGCCGACGAGGCGGGCCTCCTCATCCAGAACGAGTACTTCATCTGGACCGGCCACCCGAACTGGCGCGGCATGTTCCACAAGACCTATCCGGCCGACGTGCTCATCCGCGAATACACCGAATGGATGCGCGACAACTGGAACCACCCCAGCGTCGTCGTCTGGGACGCCAACAACGAGTCCTACGACGACGTCTTCGCCGAGAAGGTCATCCCCGCCGTCCGCGGCCTGGACCTCTCGAACCGGCCCTGGGAGAACAGCTACAACCTGCCCGCCGGACCGGACGATCCCGTCGAGGACCACCCCTACCTGTTCAGCCGCAACCAGCGGAAAGGCCGCACCGGCTTCTCGATGACCATGCTCGAGAAGATGAGCTCCCGCGGCGACGCCGGCTACACGCCCAGCGCCCACGCCGTCATCTGCAACGAGTACGGCTGGCTGTGGCTGAACCGCGACGGCACGCCCACCCTGCTCACCGGGGAGGTCTACCGCAAGCTCGTGGGCGAGAACGCCACCGCCGGGGAACGCTTCCGCACGCAAGCCTACCTGCTCGCCGGCCTCACCGAGTTCTGGCGCGCCTGGCGCAACTACGCCGGGGTGCTCCACTTCGTCTACCTGACTTCCAGCTACCCGGAGGCCTACACCTCAGATCACTTCCTCGACGTCAAGGCCCTCGAGCTGGAGCCCCACTTCCTCGACTACGTCGGCGAGGCCTTCAAACCCGTCGGCGTCTACATCAACTTCTGGCAGCCGAAGCTGCCGCCGGGAGCCGAGCGCGACTACCACGTCATGGTGGTCAACGACCTGGACCGGCGCGTCCTCGGCCGCCTGCGTCTGGCCTTTCATTCCCCGGACGGCGCGGAGCTGGCCGCCGCCGAACAGCCCCTTGATCTGGCCCCGCTGGGCCAGCGCACCTACAAGTTCCGCTTGAAGGCCCCGGCGATCCGCGGCGAGGTGGAGCTCCGCGCCACCGCGATCCAAGCAACGGGGGGCCGCACTGTTTCCCGGCGGCGCCTGCGCCTGGAATGAATAACGGTTGCCCGCTCCTGCCCCGAACCGGCGCAATCGTGTCTCTTTCGTTTTATTCGGAAAAATGAGAAAATATGAGGGAGCCGCTGGATGACAGAACGCTTCGGAATACAACCGGCGCCGAGCTGTGGGGGACGCTGAGCATTCCGGTGGCGGAGGATCGATGTTGCCGAATTTCCTCGTTCCAGAAACCGAGCAACGCGCCAACGGCGAATCAGAGCCGATTGAACTCGGTGATTCGCGGGGTAAGCTGCTCTGTCTTACCCTCGGTATCACGCGCATCATCGAGCAGGAAAGCCTCGATGTCGCCATCTTCGGATCGACCGACGGTAAGGAATGGGGAGCGAAGCCCCTGATCGCTTTCCCGCAAAAGTTCTACTGCGGCACGTACACAATTCTGTTGGACCTTTCGCAGCACCCTGAGATCACCCATTTGAAAGCCGTCTGGAAGATGAACCGGTGGGGACGAGGAGAGCCGAAACCATTGTTCGGGTTTTACGTCTTCGCTGAAGAAGCAACCGAGATGCCTGCCGCCGCTCAGGCATGAACCCGGCCCGGTTCTCTCCGCTCAAAGCCGGTTGATCAGACTCGCGACGTAGCCGGCGCCGAAGCCGTTGTCGATGTTCACAACGGTGACGTTGCTGGCGCAACTGTTCAACATGCCTAGCAGCGCCGCCAGGCCATGAAAGCTGGCGCCGTAGCCAACGCTCGTCGGAACCGCAATCACCGGGCAAGAGATCAGACCCCCTACCGCGCTGGGCAGTGCCCCTTCCATCCCCGCGCAGACGACCGCTACCCGCGCCTTCGACAGGCGCTCGGCGTTGCCTAACAGCCGGTGGATCCCCGCCACTCCCACGTCGTAGATCGCATCCACCTCGTTGCCCATCGTCTCGGCGGTAATGCGAGCTTCTTCGGCTACCGGGACGTCGCTCGTGCCCGCGCAGACCACCGCGATCGTGCCTTTGCCGTGGATCGTCCGGTCCCGCCAGACGCGGAAAGCTCGCGAACGCGGAAAGTACTCGCCGTTTGGGAACCGCTCCGCGAGCCGCGCCGCCGTCGTCTCATCGACGCGAGTGGCCAGTAGGTTCTCGCTTCTCGCCAGCACCTTCGCCGCTATCTCGACCACCTCTTCCGGCGTCTTCCCCTCCGCGAAGATCACTTCAGGCATGCCGTGCCGCAAGGCCCGGTGGTGGTCGAGCTTGGCGAACCCGAGGTCCTCGAACGGCATGTGCCGCAGCCGGTCCAGTGCCTCGTCTACGCTGGTGGCGCCTTCGCGGACACTCTCGAGCAGTTCCTTGAGCTTTGCCGGATCCATGAGCCGCCTAGATCTGTATCCTCCGCCCGACGCGGATGCCGTGCTTCTCGACGCTTCCCGCAGGCAGTTCGAGTACCATCAGCGCCTTTTTGTTACCGCCGTAGTTTGGACAATTCTTCGGGTCCTCGGAAGAGCACGGAGGCGTGTTCGGCGAGATCTCCACCACAACCCCGTTCTTGTCCATCCAGATGATGTCCAGCGGAACTTTCACTTGGAACATCCAGTACGGATACAGCCCCGGTTCTCCGTGGATGAACAGCATGCCGCGTCCCTCCGGCAACGAATCCCGGAACATCATCCCGCGCATCATGTCTTGAGGGTGGGTCATCACTTCGGCCCGCACTCGGAAACCGTCCGGCAAGATGACGAGAAGCGTGTTGTACTCGTCGAGCTTGATCGGCCGCTCCCCGCAGGCAGAAGACCACAGCACACTGCCCAGAAGCGCCATCAGGGTGACACGCGAGAACATGCAATAAAATGGTACCGGAACGAGCCCGCCGGTGCAGAATCCTATCTCATGGCTTCCGTACTCACCAAAGTCCGGTTGACGCTCGAAATGATCAAGTTCGAGCACTCCGTCTTCGCCCTCCCGTTCGCCCTCACCGGGGCGCTGCTCGCCCTGAAGGCGGAAGGCTTCGCCGTGCCGGACCTCGGTTGGAAACTCGCCTGGATCGTCGTCGCCATGGTGAGCGCCCGCTCGGCCGCCATGACCTTCAACCGCATCCTCGACGCCGACATCGACGCCCGCAACCCCCGCACCGCCGGCCGCCACATCCCCGCCGGCATCCTCTCGAAGAGCTTCGCCTGGGCCTTCCTCGCCGCCGCCTCCGCTGTGTTCCTCGTCGCCGCCCGGGCGTTGAATCCGCTGTGCTTCCGGCTGGCCCCCCTTGCCCTGGCGATCCTCTTTTTCTATTCCTTTACCAAGCGGTTCACTTCCTTTTCGCACCTGGTCTTGGGCTTCTGCCTCGGCATTGCTCCGGCGGCAGCCTGGATCGCCGTGACCGGATCGCTTGATTCGAGGATTCTCTGGCTTACCGCCGCCGTCACCCTTTGGACCGCGGGCTTCGACATCATCTACTCCTGCCAGGACTACGAGTTCGACGCCACCGAAGGCCTCTTCAGCCTCCCGCGCCGCCTCGGCATCTCCGGAGCGCTATGGGTGGCACGCCTCTTCCATCTCGCCATGGTCGCCTGCCTTGTGATCCTCGCCCGCAGCTTCGGCCTGGGCGCCGCCGGCTACGCCGGAATCACGTTCATCACCATCTTGCTCGCCTGGGAACACCGGCTCGTCAAGCCCGGCGACTTGAGCAAGGTGGACGCCGCCTTCTTCACGGTGAACGGCTACGTAAGCGTGCTATTCTTCTTTTTTTGGGCCGCCGACATCCTGTGGTTTCAGCGAGGGGCATGAGTAAGCGACCAATCTTCGAGGACCAGCGCCTTCCCGCGATCCTCGCGCGGGTGGAGGCCGGCGAGCGCCTCACCTTCGAAGACGGCCTCACCCTTTACCGCACCGCCGACCTGCTCGGCGTCGGCTACATCGCCAACTTGGTGCGCGAGCGGCTCCACGGCAACCTCACCTATTTCAACGTCAACCGCCACATCAACCCCACCGACGTTTGCGTGGCGAGTTGCCGCCTGTGCGCCTTCGGCAAGCGCCCCAAGGACCCAAAGGCTTACACGATGTCCCTGGAACAAGTCTGGGAAACCGCCGGTCGGGGCTACTCGGAAGCCGTCACCGAGTTCCACATCGTAGGCGGCCTGCATCCGACGCTTACCCTCGACTGGTACTGCCAGATGCTGCGGGGCCTGAAGCAGCGTTTCCCCGCCGTGCACTTGAAGGCCCTGACCATGGTCGAGGTGGCCTACCTGGCCAAACGCACCGGCTGCTCAGTCCGCGAGGCTCTCCAGCGCCTCAAGGACGCCGGGCTCGATTCGATGCCCGGCGGCGGCGCCGAGATCTTCAACGAGCGCGTCCGCCGGATCATCTGCGACCACAAGATCGACGGCAACCAGTGGCTCGACGTGGCCCGGGAGGCCCATCGTCTTGGCATCAAGTCCAACTGCACCATGCTCTACGGCCACATCGAGAACGACGAAGACAGGGTGGATCACTTGTTGCGCCTGCGCGAGCTGCAAGATGAGACCGGCGGATTCGTGGCTTTCATCCCGCTCGCTTTCCATCCCGACAACACGCCGCTCCAGCACCTGCCGCCGACCACCGGCTTCGCAGATCTGAAGAACATTGCTGTCGCCCGGCTCCTGCTCGACAACATCCCTCACATCAAGGCTTATTGGGTGATGATGACGCCCCGCATCGCCCAGCTCGCCCAACGCTTCGGCGCCGATGACATCGACGGCACCGTCGTCGAGGAGAAGATCTACCACGACGCCGGCGCCACCACCCAACAGGCGCTCCGGCGCGAAGAGTTGCTCACCCTCATCCGGAAAGCCGGCCGGGAGCCCGTCGAACGCGACACCCTCTACCGGCCGGTCAAGCGTACCGAATCGACTTTCACTGTATTGGTGTGACGGCGGATGCTGCTCGTCCTCATCCGCCACCTGCCCACGGAATGGAACCGGCGAGGCTTGCTGCAGGGCCGCCGCGACATCTCGCTGGCCGCCCTTGATGCAGGAACCGACGCAGCCGTCCGCAAGAACCGCCTCCGTCTCAGGGCCCTTGGGCCCTTCGACGTCGTCTTAGCCAGCTCGCTGCGGCGTACTCAGCAAACGGCCCGCCTTTACGGCTTCCCAAACTTCACCGCCGAACCATTGCTTGACGAGCTGGACTACGGCCCTTGGGAAGGACGCCCCCGCGAGGACCTCTACCGCGCCCTCGGCCCCGTATGGTTCAACGACCCCCGCGGTCTGCGGCTCGGCGAGACCATGGACCAGTTCGAGGCCCGCCTCCGAAGCTTCGCCCGGCGCTACGCGCGCCTGCCCCGCGTCCTCGCCTTTGCCCACGGCTCCTGGATGCGAGCCTTCCGCTCACTCATCGAGTACGGAGACCTCCGCGCCATGAACCGCTCCTGGATCGACAACAACCAGTTGATTGTTCTTGAAGCGCCTGCCGCCCGATTCCAGCCAGAGCTCGATTATTCCAGTGGGATCTCAAAGTAGAAAAGCTCCTGCCCCGTCGCCGCCTCTTCAATGCCGGTGACGTAAAGGATCGACTCCGGAAAAAAGGCTGTATTGAAATAGAAGAAGCCGTAGGCGAAGTCGCCCGGCGGAAGCATTTTGGCGCTGAAGGCGCGGGAGACGATCTCGAACGCCGCCAACGGGTTTTTCTTGCGCTTGCCAAGACCAGGGATCGGGTAGCGTGGACCCATGACGCCCGGCTTCGGCCGTTCCACCCCGTATAAGAAGCGGACCTCCTCGGCCGGTACCGCCTGCAACCGGCGGTGATCGGGCCGGATGTACTCCACCCGCATGCCGTCGAGGCGCAGGGCCTTGTCCGAATCGTTCTGCATCACCACGAGCACAGGCAATACCCCGTAGCGGTTCGGGTTCAGCTTTCCAAAGGCGGCTTTCGTCTCTTTGGACGTCGTGAACGCGTCGGCGGCTATGGTGAGCTGGGAAATCGTCTGATGATTCCGGTACTCCGCCGCCGGCTTGGGACGGAACGCAGCCGGTTTCTCCGCCGCCGGGACGGAGGCTATACTCAGTAGGAGTATCAGGCTATTGAGACGGACGCTCATCTTTTTCGTCTACCGGCTGCTCCAGATCGTCGCCTTCCCTTGCTTGGTAGTTTATCTACTCGCACGCGGCCTGCGGGATCCCCGGTACTTCTCCCGGATCTGGGAACGGCTCGGCTTCCTGCCGCACGCGTTTCAGGGGACGGCCCCTGGCGCCATCTGGTTGCACGCCGTCTCGGTCGGTGAAGTCATGTCCGCGCTGCGGCTCCTCAGAGGGCTCAGGGCCGAGTATCGGGCGCGTCGCATTTTCGTCTCCTCTACCACGCTAGCCGGCCGAGCCCTGGCGGAGGAAAAGCTGAAGGGCCTGGTGGACGGCGTCTTCTACGCGCCCATTGACTACTGTTTCGCCGTCCGCAATGTACTCCGCGTGCTGCGGCCTTCCGTCGTCGTCATCCTCGAAACCGAGATCTGGCCCCACTGGTACCGTGAGATCAAACGGTCGGGCGCCGGGCTCCTGATCGCCAACGGGCGTATCTCCGACAAGGCCTGGCCGCGGTACCGCCGGCTGAAGTGGTTCTGGCGCGAAGTGCTCCCTTTGGCCGATGCGATCTTGACCCAGAGTCCCCAGGCCACCTCGCGGTTCCGCGAGCTCGGAGCTCCGGCCGAACGGGTGCGATGCGCCGGGAATCTCAAGTACGACTTCGACGCCACCGGAGCAAAGCCTCCGGAGCCCGTGCGGAAACTCCTCGAGCGGTGCGGCCCCGCCGAGATCTGGATTGCTGCCAGCACGATGCCCCCGGCGCACCCGGGAGACGTGGACGAGGACGACGCCGTCATCTCCGCCTTCCGGGAATTGGCGAAAAAGCGCCGCGATCTGGTTTTGATCCTCGCGCCGCGGCGGCCCGCCCGGTTCCCGATCGTGACCGAGAAGCTGGAGCGGGCTGGCGTCCCCTTCCTGCGGCGCTCGACGCTCACCGGCGAGGAGCCGATGCCGGTCCCCGGCGTCTTGCTCCTCGACACCATCGGCGAACTCTACAGCCTTTTCTCCCTGGCCGACGTGGTCTTCATGGGAGGCAGCCTCGCCGATCGCGGGGGCCACAACATACTCGAGCCGGCCTTTTTCGCGCGCCCCGTGATCATCGGTCCGCACATGGAGAACTTCGCGGAGATCGCCCAGGAGTTCCGCAAGGCGGGCGCGGTGATGGAGATCCGGGGGCCCGCAGAGTTGGCGCCGGCGTTGGAATCGCTACTGGCGGACAGTCTCCGCCGGGAGGCGCTGGGGAGCAACGCCCGCCGGATCGCCGAGAGCAAAGGCGGAGCGGCGAAGGCCTTGATCGAGGAGGTGCGGCGGCTGAGTTCCTGGTCGATCGCGGCGCGGCTTGACCCTCTGCCCGTGTTCCTTCTACTGAAGCCTCTGACTTGGCTCTGGCACGCAGGAGTCGCGTGGCGCCGCACCCGGGCGCTTCGTCACCAGCGGCGCCTCGGCGCCCCTGTGATCAGCATCGGCGGCTTGGGCGTCGGCGGCGCCGGCAAGACGCCCTTTACGGCTTACCTCGCCCGGCGCCTACACGAAAAAGGATGGTCCGTCGCCGTCCTCACCCGCGGTTACCGCCGGCGCGTGCCGGAGAAGGTAACCGTCCTCGAGGCCGGCTCCTCCGCGCCCGTCTCCGTGACCGGCGACGAGGCGCAACTGCTGTTGCGGACCGGCGTAGCTCACCTGGGGATCGGCGCCGACCGTTATCAGACCGGCCGGTTAATCGAGAAACGGTTCCACCCCGATGTAATCCTGCTCGACGACGGGTTCCAGCACTGGCGGTTGGCCCGGGAGCTGGACGTGGTACTCATCGATGCGCTGGATCCATGGTGCGGTGGAGCGCTGGTCCCGCTCGGCCGCCAACGTGAGCCGATGAGCGCGTTGGCCCGCGCCGACCTTTTCATCATCACGCGCGTGGAACCCGGTAGCCCCGTGGACGGGATCTGTGCCCGTCTCCGGGAACTGAACCCCGGAGCCCCAATCTTCCAGTCCCGGATTCGGCCCACCCACTGGGTGGACGCCGCCACCGGCAACCGCGTGGCTCCCGGGGCCCTTCGTGGCCGCCCCCACGCCGCCTTTTGCGCCCTTGCGAATCCGGCTTCGTTCTGGCGAACGGTGGCCGGGCTCGGGTGCCGCCCGCTGCGGTGCTGGAAGTTCAGTGATCACCATCATTACAAGCCGCGAGAGCTGAAACGGATGGCCGCCGACGCCAAGGCAGCCGGAGCCGAGGTGTTGCTGACCACCGAAAAGGACCTTATGAACTTACCCCCCGACGCCGCCGGCCTCGTGGCCCCCCTCAGGTTGCTTTGGCTCCAGGCGGAAGTCGAAGTGGACGGCGAAGCCGAACTGCTGAATCTCATTGACTCCCGTCTCCGCGGGGCCCGCCACGGCAGGCCGCCGCTTTCTCCCTCTGGGGAGCTCCGCGCCGCCTCCGGCTCCGGACCCACGGCCCGCACTTAGCGCTTCCCCGCCCTGCGGGTCCGGGCGCGAGAGAACTTGCTACTGTATCGGGATGGTGCCCGTCCTTCAGGCAATCGCCGGGTTCATCGTCTTGTTGTCGATCGCTTGGGCGTTGAGCGAGGACCGCCGCCGCGTTCCCTGGAGGGCAATCGCCGGCGGCGTCGGCCTTCAGATCCTTCTCGCCGTCGCCTTGCTGAGGCTGCCGGGCTTCCGGAACGTCTTCCTGGCGCTCAACGGGGTCATGACCGCCCTGAATAGGGCCCTCCAAGCCGGCACTTCGTTCGTTTTCGGCTACCTGGGCGGCGGATCGCCTCCGTTCGAAGTCGTCGAACCGCCAAACACCTACCTCTTCGCCTTCCAGTCCCTGCCGTTTATCATCCTCATTAGCGCGCTGGCGGCCGTTCTCTTCTACTGGCGGGTGCTGCCCGCCGTCGTGAAGGCGATGTCGGCGGTGCTCCAGCGCACCATGAAGCTGGGAGGCGCGGTGGGACTCGGCGTCTCAGCCAACGTCTTCATGGGCATGGTCGAAGCGCCATTGCTCGTGGCCCCCTACGTCGCCCGAATGAGCCGCGGCGAATTGTTCATCCTCATGACCAGCGGAATGGCCACTGTGGCCGGTACGGTCATGGTCGTCTACGCCAACGTGCTGGAGGGTGTGATCCCAAACCCCCTCGGCCACATCGTCACCGCATCGCTGATCAACGCCCCGGCTTCGGTCGTGGTCGCCTCCCTGCTCATTCCTCCTGGAGACCGGCCTACGGAAGGCGAACTTGCCCCTCCACAAAAAGCGCACAGCACAATGGACGCCATCAGCCAGGGAACCGAACAGGGTGTCCGGCTGCTGATCAACATCACAGCGATGCTCATTGTTTTGATCGCCCTCGTTAGCCTAGCGAATCAGGTCCTCGGCTTGCTCCCCAATGTCGGCGGCGCGCCCCTCACCCTGCAACGGATTCTCGGCCTGCTGGTAGCCCCGGTGGCCTGGCTGATCGGAATCCCCTGGGGCGAGGCCGTCGCCGCCGGATCGTTGCTCGGCACCAAGGTAGTGTTGAACGAATTCATCGCTTACGTGGACCTGGCCCACCTCGGCCCCGAAGTCCTCAGCCTCAAGAGCCGCTTGATCATGAGCTATGCCTTGTGCGGGTTCGCCAACTTCGGCAGTCTGGGCATCATGATCGGCGGCCTCGGGACGATGGTCCCGGAGCGCCGCCAAGACATCACCAGCATGGGAATGAAGTCGATCCTGGCGGGCGTGATCGCCACGTGCCTGACAGGAGCGATTGCGGGGATCGTGGCACCTTGATGTCGCGGCCATGGGCGAGGAGGATGGCGCTCGGTTCGCGCCGCCAGCGGCAAGTCGATTCGCGGCCTCCCGATTCTGCGTCCTGTCTTACGGCGAAACCTTTTCCTTCGGGCTTGTCGTCCGAAACTCGACCTTCTGTGAGATGGTGGTGTCCGGATCAAGGACCACATCCAGGCGGAACGTCACCGCGTTGGCGACTTTGCGGTAGATCACACTCCCGTTTTTCAAGTGAGCGGCATCCAGTTCCACAGACTTTTCCTTGCCGTCTTCGCTGATGATCAGCGTGGCCTTCTCCGCATTGGCGATGGCCGGCGAGTTCCGGTCCCACCGGACGTGGATGCTACCCGCCGAGGGAGTGGCCGTCAAGTGGAGATCGAAGGGGTCCGCCTCTGAAGAGAGCGCCTCCCTCGAAGTGACGCTCATGGCGATTTGAAATCCGATCACCGTTCCTAGCAGCAAGAAGATGAACGACAACGGAATCCACACCCAGCCGCCGCGAAGCCTCAACGTCCGTTTCGGCACCACGGTCGTGTCGGTCAACGGCTCCGCGCCCGCGCGCACGCGGTCGCCTGTGTGCGCTTCGCCTTCCCCGGCCGGCGGCTCCCCCGCCAGCCTCTCCGTCCAAAGTTTCGCACTCACCTCGGCCTCCCTCTCTCGCTTGCCGGCGGTCACGCCGCCGAGTTCTTCCCGCCCGAACGGAAACTCTTTGTACGATATGTCAGTCCGGAATACGCCGTTTTCCCGGAAGAAGAATCCCGCCACCGGCGCTCGCGTGGTGAATGGCTTGATCAGCAACGCCACGGCCGATTCCTCGGGAAAGTAACGGTTCAGGACTTCGTGGTCGTTCGAGTCCAGCACCAAACCCGGCCGCGTGTGGCCCCGGAAGAAACCGACCGCTTGCAACCGTCCCGATCCCGGCTTCCATTTGGCCAGCGCAGCCTCGAACCGCTCTCGAGTCTCACCCCGGACCACATAGGACGGGCCTTCCACATGGTCGCAAGGCACGGGCTCCACGTCTTCGATGTGCACCCGCACCCGATCGCCCGCTTCCACCGTGCCCAGGAGGATGCCCCCTACTTCGAAGCCCCGCCGCTCACTTGGCCGCAAACCCGCGCATACTTCCTTTCGGATCCGCTCCACGGCGTCGTAGTCGATCTCGATCGAAACCGGCCGCCCCGGAACTTCCCACAGATAAGCTTTTTTTTCAGCTCCCACAGCGGTTGCGGTCGTTCCCGTTCGGTCCATCTCGCGACTCGTGCCAAATACGGAACGCAAACCCCAGACTTCTCCCCGTCTCTTCTCAGGGTTCGCTCTCCCCTACTATCGGTAGTTTCCTCGATTTGGTTTACTCGGCCGGATGCCCCCGGAGGAACCGGACGCCGGGCGCCGCTGCGGCCAGACATCATGGCCGCAGCGGAACGCCCTTCGGACAGCGCTCTCAATCGCTTTCGAGCGACTTCATCCACCGCTCGAGCTGCTTGCGGGCCAGATCGCGGCCGCCGATGCCGAACGCGATCGCCGCCGCCACCGCCACGGCGCCCAGCACCAGCCCGAACGCCAGGCTGATGATCTCGTTCGCTAGTCCCATTTGGCGAAGCGCCATGGCGCCGGTCAGCAGTAGAATCGCCACCTTCGTGAGGCTGGCCAGCACACCGGCATGCGCTCCTCCGGCGGACTTAACCGTTCCGGCGGCGAAATTAGCCAGGAAAAGACCGAGGCCAAAAACAACCAAGCCGAGGGCGATGTGGCCCGCCAACTCCAGCAGATCCGCCAGGATCTCCGAGAGCCGGGCGAAACCCAGCATGTCGCTCGCCTCGATCGCTGCGAACGTCATCAAAGCGGCCATGACGAGCGAGCCTACGATTTGCGACGGCGTGCGCTGGCCCTCCTTCGGCTGGTCGCCCAGTCCGAGGCGGCTCAGAACCCCGTCGAAGCCTACCCCGGCTAGCAGGTTGGCTACCAGGCTCGCTACCAGCCGCGCCACAATGTAGGCGATCGTGAGCAGAAGCGCTGCTCCAAACAATTGCGGCACCGCCGCGAGCAAGGCGTTCAGCATGTTCGAAGCCGGCGCGGTCAGCGACTCCAGACCAAGGGCGTTCAATGAAGCGATCAAGATCGGAATGATAATCAGGACATAGGCAATCAGCCCTACGAGCCCCGAGAGCTTCTGCTCGCCCAGCACGGTGGCGAGTCCGACGCGCTCACCGAGCCGGTCCAATCCAGCCGCCGCCAGCAGATTGCTAACGATCCTCCTGACGATACGCGCCAGAAACCACCCGACGAACAACGTCACCGCCGCGGCGATCAGATTGGGCAGGAAGCTCAAGAACTTGTCGAGCATCGCCTGCACCGGCTGCAGAATGCCCTCCAGCGCCAGGGCGCCCAGGATCGCTGGCAAGAACAACAGGAAGACAAGCCAATACAAGGCGTCCGCCAATGTGTCGGAAAGCGGGACCTTTTCTTCGTCCGCCAGCCCGGCTTCGGCTGACAACTTGTCATCGATCCGGGTGGCGTCGAGAATCCGCCGGACCACCAGCCGGATCAAAGTAGCCACGAGCCACGCGGCCACGGTGAGCGCCAAAGCGCCGAGGATCCGCGGGGCAAACTCAAAGATCTGCGTAAGTAAGCGGTTGAGCGGTTCCGTGATGACCGTGAGTCCCAGAGTCTGGAAGAACCCGATCAAGACGAAAAGCATCGCCAGGTAATACACGCACCGCGCGATCCAGGCCTCCAAGTCGATGGCCTCGACCTTCTCCTCCCCAGCGATCCACTTGGCGATGCGGTCGTCGATCGTCGTGCGCTTCAGCACCGCACGCACCATAGCGGCAATCACTAGCGCAACCAGCCAGCCGACGATCAAGACAACCACGGCGGCGGCCAGTCGCGGAAGATACGGACCGACAACATCAACTAAAGATTCGCGAATCGACTCCATTGGTATCCTCCGTCGAGAAAGCGTGCTTCCATAAGACTAACCGCCCAAGCCGGATTTGTCACGACAGTTTCCGCTTTTATCTGGCGGCTTGGCGCACGCCCCGTCGCTTCACCACGGGACAGGGAAGTGGATCACTACCAATAATTTTGTAACTGCTCGGCGGCCCGGCGTCCTTCACGGATCGCCCCCAGCCAGAATTGATGGCCGTTCAACTCCGAATGGGCGAACGCGATCCGCCCCGCGGGACGCCGCACGACATCGCGTGGCGCCGGACGGCCATCCCGGCCGAAATAAAACCCCGGCGTAGGATTGACGAAGGCGTGGCCCCACCGGTTCAGGATGATCCCAGCGATCGCCTCCACCGCCTCGGCGCCGAAGAGCCTCCGCATCTGGTCCCGAATCTTCTCCTCGTATTCGGCGTAGGAGGTCGAAAGCAACTCCATCCGCCCTCGCGGTCCTTGCTCGGCGGCAGGCGTACCCGGGTAATAGAAAGGCACGTAAAAGGTAAGCACCGTGGGCTTGTCGGGATGGAACGGCGGACGATAACCGGGCAGGAGCATCGGCCGGCGGACGTTGGTCGAGTAGCCGAAGCCCTCGAACCAACGCGCCGAAGTGATGCCCCGGTCATAGAAGAACCGCCAGTGGCGGACGGCGACGTTGGCTACCAACATCGGGGAATGAAGGAACGTCTCCAGCGCTCGCCGCTTCTCATCAGGCAGCCCCGCGACGATATGCCGCGCCACGTAAGCCCCACAGGCCATCAGGGCGGACGCCGCACGCACGCGAAATAGGCGGCCGCCGCGACTATAGATCACCGTGACGCCCTCGTCATCCTGCTGCACCCGCACCACGGTCGCGCCCAGACGAATGCGCACCCGGTTCCCTGCCCGGTCCAGGGCTCCAAAACGCACGCGCCCGTTGAGAACGTCGTTCAGGCTCTGCGAGCCGCGGATGGCCTCCGGGATCAACGCCTTGACCATGTATCGGGCCAGGCCGGCATTCCCTCCGGGAAACATGTGCCACGTGTGATCCGGCACCTTGCTGAAATCAGCGGGAAAGTCGCCCCAACCCGACCAGGCGCGGAACCCCGGCATGGAAACCTGGTAGGCGGCATACGCCGACAGCGCATCGCACCCCAGCCCCATGGCCGCCGCCAGCACCGGATCCGCGTACGCGGTGGTCTCCGGAGGCAGCCCCATGACCTTCTCGACATACTGCTGGTACGTCATCGAGTCCAGCCATTGAGGCCAGTCGTCCCCTTCGTAGTACCGCTTTCGCGTGGTCACCCACCGCTTCATCGCCTCGGAAGCGTGCTGTCCCCAGAAATCGCGAACCCAGCGCCCCCCGACGAAGTGCCCGAAACTTGGCGCGTGTATCCAATGCTGGTATCCGTAGTTGGTGCGGTCGAACTCGAGCTTCCGCAATTCTTCCGGCCAGGGGGCGTACTCGAACTCGCGGGGGATCTTCAGCCGTTCGAAGATCTCGTAGTCGTCGCCGGCCGGATCGACGGGGATGTCGAACTCGTTGGCTCCCTGAGGGGCCATCAGCCGGACGCCGTCAATAAGGAATTCGTTGCGCTTAGAGACCCCGCCGAAGATCGGGTGATTGTCGAGCACCAGACAAGTCCGCTCCGGGTTCGAATGGTCCAGGAAGTGAAGCGCCGCGCCCAACCCGCTCATGCCGCCTCCGATGACGGCAAGAGCGAACCGCTGGCCGGTGTCCCGAGCTTCGAGATCCCCGGCCTCGTACTCACCGTCGCGAATCCGGTGAGCGGCCTCTAACACCTCCCAAGTGTTCCCGTTGGCGGTGGCATAGTCGCCGATGCCGCCGGGGCCGTCGAATGCGGGATCCGCCGCCAGTGGGGCGGGCATTTTTAGCAAAGAAACGCCGCTGCCCAGCAGGGCCGCATTGAAAAAATCCCTCCTCGTAATCACCGTTCGTCTCTCCTTACCCATGGCGCGGAGCGCGGGCGCGAAACCAAGACGACAGGTCTTGCCATCGCCCTCTCGCGGCATCACCCGCCCAGCGCCGCTTGACATTCTACCGGCTCCGAATGCCCCCGGCGGCAAAGGACTCGCCGCTGGCGCGCTTCGGTTTGGTCCGGAACTCGCCGGGCTGCTACACTGGAGGTGCCCGGTTACCAACCTGGAAACAAACCACTTTCCAGGGGGGTGGCGCTGTGCCGAAGCAGCATAGCAGAAACCGTGTGGAGTGGGAAGACCGTCGATGGTTCGCATCTATGTCGGAAATCTCGAATTCGACGTTTCGGAAGCGGACATCCGCCGGCGGTTCGAAGCATATGGGGTGGTAGACCGGGTGGAGATCGCCAAGGATTGGGAGACCGGTCATTCCCGCGGATTTGCCTTCGTTGAAATGCCCGATCCCCAGGGGGCCGAGCGCGCGATTCGAGCGTTGAACGGCCAGGAACTCAACGGGCGCAAAATGACAGTGCGGCAGGCCCCTCAAGTTCCCCCCGTCGGATTCGACTCGCTTCCGCTAACGCGCTGACCCTCGTGCTCAGGCCGGCTAAAGGAATCCGGCCGCCAGCAGATCGCCTGCCGCCGTAAGGAGGTTGATGCCGAGACCAAGCAGTTCATTCAAGAAACGCCAGAAAGAACGCAACCGGCTGGAAAAACAACGGGAGAAGGCCGAAAAACGGGCTCAGCGGCGTAGAGAAAAGCAAGAGCGGGGCGGTTCGAGCCTGGACGACGCAATCGATTTCGAGGCGTCGATCTACGACTTCATTCCCCCGGAAGACCGCCCGGAGCCGGCGCCGGCCTCCGATGAGAAAAACAACTGATCGCGACCCTGAGGGCGCGACCGCGGGACCCTTCTTCAGCCCTGAAGCTCGTTAAAGACACCGGCGGATTCGTCCGATCGAATCCATGTGGAAGAGCCAAGAGAAAGTCAGCCGCCGGTTGACCGGGTCCTGTCGCAAGAAGAGATCGATAGTGTCTTTCGCAGCGTGCGGGACACCGACCGGGACCTCGATCCCGCCGCCAGTGCACAGCCGTACGACTTCCGGCGCCCAGACCGAATTCCTAAAGACCAGCTCCGGGCAATCCACCTCCTCCACGAGAACTTCGCCCGTAGCTTGGCTTCGAGCCTGTCCGCGTATCTGCGCGCCTACGTGACGGTGAACCTGGTCTCGGTCGAGCAGCTCTCCTTCATGGAGTTCTCCCAGTGTCTGCCGTCGCCCACCATCATGATCTCTCTCGGCCTGAAGCCGTACGACGGCAACGCCGTCCTCGAAATCAACCCGGCTTTGGCGTTCCCGATTCTGGAGATGATGCTCGGCGGAAAGGCGGCTGAGCAAGCTCCGATGACCCGGGAGATCACGGAGATCGAGGAAAGGATTCTCGATGGAATCCTTCGCATCATCCTGCATGACTTGCGGGCGGCGTGGTCGGCAGTAGCACCACTGGCCTTCAACGTCGAAGCCCACGAGACCGAACCACAATTGCTGCAGATCCTGGCCCCGAACGAGGCCGTGGTGGCCATCAGTATGGAAGTGCGCGTCGGCGAGAACGCGGGCATGCTCAACCTCGGCATCCCGTCGATCATCGTCAAGATGCTGCGCCAGAAATTCGATCAGCAATGGGCGCTGCGCAAGGTCGAATCCTCCGGGGCCAGCCAGCAGCGAATCCTGAAACTCATCCGGGCAGCAAAAGTCGTGCTAGATGCCCGCCTCAACGACAAGACACTCCGGGTGGAAGACCTGTTGAACCTGCAACTTGGCGACATTCTCGTTTTCGACTATCCGACTACCCGGCCGCTGGAAGTCGAACTGAACGGGAAGCGGAGGTTCCTTGGAGAAGTCGTCAGTAACGGCCGCAAGCGCAGCGTTATCCTCGGCGACCTCGTGCTCCCGCAGCCCGGCGAACGCGATGACCGGCGCCCCCTAGACTCTTTCGTCGCCGCCCCGGACTGAGCAGCCCGGGCGCCGCCCCACCCAGGGGGCCGCCAGTCTTCAGAGGAACGCCGCCCGGGACAGGTTAGTGCGGCGCCGCCTTGCGGTAGTCCCGGAAACGGATCTCCTGCTCGAAGTTCAGCAGCTTGAAGAACCCGATCCTCAACTTCACCCGGTATTGCAGGTGAACAGGCGCCCAGAAGTCCCCGTCCACGGGAGCGTTCTCCACCAAGACGGTTCCCCCGCGGTACATGCGCACCAAGAAGAGTCCGAACCACAAGTCCTTCACCAGCTCCGCCTCGGCCCGGACCCAGTTGCAGGTCTCTTTGTCGATGTACAGCGTCCCTTGCAGGCCCGTGAAGAGCTTCGCCCGGCTGCTGCGCGGCCGGTAGCCAGCGCGCGGGCTGGCTCGCAGCACCCAGACCGGCCGGCCGGCCGCCACTCGCTCCCCCACGAGTTCGAAGCGCAACGCCCGCTCGATCTCCTGCATGGGCTCGCGGATCCGCCGCCGCTGCTTCTCGAATTCCCGAAACCTCCGCGCCCGCTGCTTCGGCGTCTCGGCCCGCCGCTCGGCGATCACCCGCTCCAGCTTGATCCGCTCGGACTCCTCTTCTTCCGGCGAAAGCGGCTTATCGAAACGGGAAATCAGGCGCCGGTAAGGCGTACCCTCGATCTGGAGGATCTGGAACGCCTTGACATCCGTCTTCTTCGGGCGGTCTGCTTTGTCGAAATCGATTTTGCGCACCCACTCTACCCACTCGTACTCCTGCATGCGCTCCCAGTTGCGGTCGTCCGCGCGCAGGGAACAACGAACGAGCTCGTAAGGGTCCGGTTCGGCTGCCGCACAAAACAGGGCGATCGCCAGCAGACTGAGAAAACGCATACACAAAGGGACGCGCCTCGTCGGCAGACTGCCCCTCCGTCCCGAACCACCGCTCATCGTCCCGCAGCCTCCAGAATCAGGCTGCCGCTGCGGTCCCGCCGAATCCGCCAGCCCGGCGGCGCCAGGGTCGTGGACCCGTAGTCCAGTACCAGCACCGGCCCGGGCCGGGGCTCTTCCCCCAAGGCCCGCCGCGGCAAGACCGGAGTGCGCCGCCACCGTCCACCGGTAAAGACCGAACGGACCTCGGCGCCGCCGGCGGCGCGCTTGTCCATCGTTCGCCAGCGCGGCTTCGGCTGCCGCAGACGCGCCCGCACGCGGAGGGTCACGATCTCGATCGGATGGTCCGGACGCGAATATCCGTAGGTTCGGGCGTGGGCGCGGTGGAAGACCGCCGCCGGGTCCCGGCCGTCCCAGGGAACCGTGAGTTCGTAGCTCTGCCCGGCGTAGCGGATATCGGCCGAGCGAACAAGCTCCGCGCCGGGCGTCTCCCGCTCGGCGATCCGTTCCAGCCGGCGGAAACGTTTCTCATAGTCAGTGCGCCCCAGCGCCCCGTCGGCATAGTCGCGGATCCGGTCGGCGAGCAGCATCCCCAGGGCCGACAGCACCCCGGCGTGTTCCGGCACGATCACGGTGCGGATGCCGAGCTCACTCGCCAGCTCACAAGCATGCAGTCCGCCGCAGCCCCCGAAAGCGACGAGCGCGAAGCGCCGCGGATCATAGCCGCGCTCCACCGAGATCGCCCGGATCGCCCGCTCCATCCCGGCGTTGGCCACCCGCAGAATGCCTGCCGCCGCCCGGACGCGGTCTATGCCCAGGGTTGCCGCGATCCGGTCCACTGCCGCCCCTGAACGCTCCTCGTCGATCGCCATCTCTCCGCCCAGGAACTGCCCGGAGCAGATCCGGCCCAGCACGACGTGCGCATCGGTCACCGTCGCATCCATTCCCCGGCCATAGCAGGCGGGTCCCGGGTCCGCCCCCGCGCTCTCCGGCCCGACGAGCAGGCGGCCGCCCTCGTCCACCCGCGCGATCGAGCCTCCCCCAGCGCCTACCGTGTGAATGTCGAGCATCGGAATACGCACTGGAAGCCCCGCGATGCGGCTCTCCGTAGTCTCCCGAGGCTCCTGCTCGGCGAGGCTCACATCGGTCGAAGTGCCACCCATGTCGAAGCTCAGGATCATCCGGTATCCCGCGCGGCGCGCTACGTAGAGCGCGCCCACCACGCCTCCCGCCGGACCTGACAGCACCGTCCGCACCGGGTGGCGGCGCGCCTCCGCCATCGTCATCGCCCCGCCGTTGGACTGGAAGATCGAGATCTTCCGGCCCGCCGCCCGCTCGAGACGGCCGAGATACCGCTCCATCAGCGGGCCGACATAGGCGTTGATCACCGTCGTCGCGGTCCGCTCGTACTCCCGGAACTCGGGGCTGACTTCGTGAGAGGTGCAGACGTAACCGAGTCCCCGCAACGCCGCCGCCACGGCGCGCTCGTTCGCCGGGTTGGCGTAAGAGTGCAGGAAACTGACGGCTACCGCCTCGATACCAGCCCTCTGCAGGCGGCGCCGCAGCCTTTCCATCTCTGGCGCCGTCACCGCGCCTTCGACGGTTCCGTCATAAAGGGTCCGCTCGGAGACCCCGAACGCGTGCCGCCGCGCCACGAGAAGACGCCGGGGCGGCGGCAGCAGATTGTAGAGTTCCTCCCGGTTCTGACGGCCGATCTCGAGAATGTCTTCGAAGCCCGCCGTGGTCACCAGGGCGGTGCGCGCCCCTTTCCGCTCGAGCAGCGCGTTCGTGGCCACGGTGGAGCCATGCACCGCTTCGGCGTCGGAGCCCGCCGCCGCCCGCTCAATGCCGGCCAGAATGACACGCGCCGGATCCGAGGGGTTCGAACGTAGCTTGAACGACCGGATTGCGCCGTCCGGACCGATGGCGACGAAGTCCGTAAACGTGCCGCCGGCGTCCACTCCGATCCGCAGAGACCGCACCCACCGATTTTGCCATGTCCGCGCGGGCCTCCGCGCCCGCCTCAAGCGGCCCTTGCTCTCTGTGGAAGCTCTGAAAACAGGGGAGGCGGAACCCGTTTGCTAACATTGAACTACGCAAATGCTTCGCTTTGAAACCGCTGGGGAATCGCACGGAGAGTGCCTCGTCGCGCTCCTCGTCGGCCTGCCGGCCGGGGTGCCCGTTTCGGCCGACAAGATCAACCGCGAACTCTGGCGCCGGCAGCAGGGCTATGGCCGCGGTGGGCGAATGAAGATCGAAACCGACCGCGTGCGGATCGTTTCCGGCGTGCGGCACTCCCACACGATCGGCTCACCGATCGCGATGATCCTGGAAAACAAAGACTGGAAGAACTGGACCGAGGCTCTGCCCGTCGAGTCGCAGCCGGGCAGCGAGGCCGCAAAGAAGCCCGTCACCCGCCCGCGCCCCGGCCATGCCGACCTCGCCGGGGTCCTGAAGTACGACTTCCAGGACGCGCGCTACGTCCTGGAGCGCGCCAGCGCTCGCGAAACCACTGCCCGGGTGGCCGCCGGAGCCGTCGCCAAGCAGTTCCTCGAACAGTTCGACATCCAAGTGCTGAGCCATGTGGTTGGCGTCGGCCCCATCCGCCTCGAACGGCCGGCCGCCTGGGAGGAGATCGTCGCCCTCAGTCGCAAGGACGAGATTCTGCTCGGCTGCGTGGATCCCGAAACGGAAGCTCGCATGAAGGACGTCGTGGACGAAGCTCTTCGCACCGGAGACACCGTCGGCGGCATCTTTGAAGTAGTGGCCCACAACGTGCCGCCGGGACTCGGCTCCCACATCGCCTGGGATACAAGGCTCGATGGCCGACTGGCGCAGGCGATCGTTTCGATCCAAGCGGTCAAGGGCGTCGAGATCGGCGAGGCGGCGGCCGGCGCCGCCAGTTTCGGCTCGAAAGTGCAGGATACGATTCATTACGATAAGAAAGAGAGGCGGTTTACCCGCGGAGCGAACCGCGCTGGCGGACTCGAAGGCGGTATCACCAACGGGCAGGATATCGTTGTTCGAGGGATGCTCAAGCCGATCTCGACGCTGCGGAGGCCGCTGGAATCAATCGACCTCGTCACCCGCGAGCCCTCCGCGGCCGCTTACGAGCGCAGCGATGTCTGCGTCGTGCCCGCCGCCGGAGTGATCGGGGAAGCTATGGTCGCGCTCGTGCTTGCCCAGGCTTTCCTGGAAAAATTCGGAGGGGATTCGCTGGGTGAGACCCGGCGGAACTTCGAGGGCTATCTCGACCAAGTGAGGCGTTACTGATGATTTACGATGTCATTCGCTACCCGGATCCGCGGCTGGAGACGCCGTGCGACCCGGTGGAGGAGTTCGACACCCCCGAACTGAAACAACTGGTGGCGGACATGTTCGAGACCATGTACTACCACAAGGGCATCGGTCTCGCGGCGCCGCAGATCGGCGTGATGAAACAGATCGCCGTCCTGGATGTCTCCGTGGGTGAGGATCCCGGGCAGAGAATCGTGATCATCAACCCTGAGATCATCCGCCGCGAAGGCCGCCAGCGGGACGAGGAGGGATGCCTGTGCTTCCCCGGATTCCGCGAGAAGATCACCCGGGCCGCGCGTGTCGTCGTGAAGGCGAAAGACGCCGGCGGCATGGAAATCCGCCTGGAAGCTGAGGGGTTGTTGTCCCGCGCGCTGCAACATGAAATCGACCACCTCAACGGTATCCTCTTCGTGCGTCACATGAGCGCGCTGAAGCGCGACCTGATCCGGCGCAAGATCCGCAAGTTGATCAAGGCCGGCGAGTGGGGACCGGTGGTGCCGGGTCCGAAACGCGAGGAATCCTCAGTAGTGAAGGCATAGCCGGAGCGACGGTGCGGATCGCATTTCTCGGAACACCGGAATTCGCCGTTCCCTCGCTGGAACGCCTCGTCGAGAGCGGCTTCGATATCGCCGCCGTCGTCACTCAGCCTGACAAGCCCAAAGGCCGGGGCCGCAAGCTGGCGGCGCCGCCCGTCAAGGAAGCTGCTGTGAAATTCGGCTTGCCCGTTTACCAGCCCGAGAAGCTGAAGACCCCCGAGACGGTCGAGTTCTTCCGGAACCTAAACGTCGAGGCCATGGCCGTGGTGGCTTACGGCAAGATCATCCCGCAGGCGATCATCGACATCCCCCCGCTCGGGCTCGTCAACGTCCACTCCTCGTTGCTGCCCAAGTACCGCGGCGCCGCCCCGATGCAGTGGGCCATCGCCGAGGGCGAGACCCGCACCGGCGTCACCACGATGCTCATTGACGCCGGACTCGATTCCGGTGACATCCTTTTGGTCAAAGAGACCGAAATCGGCCCCGATGAGACCGCCGTGGAGCTCAGTGAGCGCCTCGCGCAGATGGGCGCGGATCTGCTGGTCCAGACGCTGCGCGGCCTGAAGGAAGGGACTATCCGGCCCATTCCTCAGGACCACGAGAAAGCTACCTACGCGCCGATGCTCACCAGGGAAGCCGGCCGCATCGACTGGCGCTGGCCGGCGCAGAAAATCCATAATCGCGTCCGCGGCTTCCAGCCCTGGCCCGGCGCTTGGACCACCTTCCGCGGTAAGATGCTTCACATTTGGAAGTCCCGCGTGGCCGGCGCCCCGGCCGTCGGCGAGCCCGGCGCCTTCCAGCCGGGGCGGAAGCGGGTCCTCGTGAATTGCGGCGAAGGGACGGCCCTGGAGCTGCTGGAAGTTCAACCGGAAGGCAAGAAACGCATGCCCGCATCCGCGTTCGCCCACGGTCAGCATCTCGAAGGGGGAGAACGATTAGGAGAAGACACGGCGTGAAGATTCCGCAGGGTTACCGGTTCGCTTCCACATACGCAGGAATTCGCAAAGAGCGCAAAGATGACCTGGCGCTGATCGTCAGCGACCCGCCGGCCGCCGCCGCCGCGGTTTTCACGACGAATCGTGTGCAGGCGGCCCCGCTCCGCGTCGGCCGGCAACACCTGGCCCGCTCGGGCGGCCGTGTGCGCGCCGTGCTGGTGAATGCGGGGAACGCCAACTGCGCCACCCGGACCGGCGAACGCGTCGCCAAAGAATGTTGCCGGGCGCTGGCGCGCCGCATCGGCGCCAAGGTGACCGAGATCATCCCGTCGTCCACCGGGGTGATCGGCGTCGAGCTGGACGCGGAATTGATCCTCGCCAAACTGCCCGAACTCGTCTCGGGCCTCGCACCCGAGCGTCTGCCGGATGTGGCCGACGCTATCATGACCACCGACACGGTGCCCAAGATGGCGGCCCGCGAACTGGTCCTCGGCGGGTGTGCGGTGCGCCTCGCCGGCGTCACCAAGGGAGCCGGCATGATTCACCCCAGAATGGCCACGACGCTCGCCTTCGTGATGACCGACGCCCGCATCGAGCCGGGGCCGTTGCAACAGATGCTCCGCGCCGCCGTCGAGCAGAGCTACCACCGCCTCTCGGTGGACGGCGACACCTCAACCAACGACACGGTCCTCTTGTTAGCCAACGGGACCTCCGGATGGCGCATCGGCCCCTCTGAGCGCGCCGCGTTTCAGGCGGCGCTCGAGGATCTGCTGGCGGATCTCGCCCGCCAGATCGCCCGCGACGGAGAGGGCGCCCGTAAGCTGATCACGATCGACGTCGAAGGCGCCCCTGGCGAGGCGGCTGCCGCCCGCATCGCCCGCTCCATCGCCAACTCTCCCCTCGTCAAGACGGCGGTCGCTGGTGGAGACCCGAATTGGGGCCGCATCCTCGTGGCTGCGGGCTACGCGGGAGTCGAGTTCGACCCTTCCAAGGTGGACATCTACCTCCAGGGCGTCAAGGTCTGCGAGAAAGGCCTCGCCGCACCGTTCTCTGAAGAAGAGATGGAACGGAAACTCGGCGCCCCCGAATGCGTGATCCGTTTCGTCATCCGCGGCCGCGGTAACGGCCGGGCCCGCTTCTGGACCTGCGACCTCACCGAGGGCTACGTCCACATCAACGCCGATTACCGCACCTGACTCTCCCGGCGCCGGCCGGAGGACGCGGCCATACCCCCGCACGCCGCTCACAACAACGTCTCGGCCAATCTCTGGAAGTTCGTCGGCGTCACCAACTGCACCCGGATCTCCAGCCGGGTGAATCGCCGTAGCTTCTCCTCGAGCTCCTCGGTCGGCGGATCCGGACTTGCCACGTGCAAGCTGCCCGGCTCCACCTTGACCGGCAAGACCCTCCATTCCCGCGCGACCCGCGCCGGCAACGACCGGGCCACCTCCCGGCGAACCTGCCATGGCTCGATGCGGTTCACCGGAAGCCCGTGCCGCAGGCTGAGCACTTCGCACAGTTCCTCCTCCTCCAGCCAGCCGCCTGCCACGAGGTGCTCCTCCAGGCCGGTCTGCGGCGGCTTCGAGGCTTTGGCCTCCAGCAGCTCGGCGGCCGAGAGATAACCCGAGCCCAGCAAGATCTCCTCGAGTGACCGTTTCTCGGCCATCAGCGCAATTCGCGACGGATAGGCATGCTCGGTCTTCACCCAGACCAGGGGCCGCTTCCGGAGAGCCGCCGCCGCGTAACTCCAAACGGCCCGCGCCGTCGCCACCGAGTTCAGCCAGTTGCCGTAGAGCATCCGCAAAGGTGTCCCGCAAGCGAATCGCCAGCCGTAGATCCGGGCCACACAGGCCGCCCGCGCCCCCAAGTGGACCAATTGCAGCAGCGCATTCACGCTCAGCACTGCCCACAGCCACGGCTCCCGGAATTGCTCGCCGAGCCCCCAGGCGCCGCCGGCCGCCCGCGTTCCCAACCACGTGAGGACTCCGTAGAAGAACACCAGGTTCGCCAGCGCGCTCACGGGGTTGCTGAGCAGGCTCTTGCGGTCGCGGAACAGCCAGTACCGCTGCCGCCAGTCCCCGCGCCACCCGTGCCGCTGCCACGCCTGCAGCGCAATCCCCGTGACCCACCGCGACCGCTGCCGCACCGCCTCGCGGAACCCGCGTGGAAAGTACTCCCGCGTCGCCATCGGCCCGCCCCGCCGCATCTGGATCGGAACAAACAGTTGCCGGCAGCCCAGCTCATGGAGCCGCAGCCCGTTCTCGTAGTCCTCGGTGAGGCTCGAGGGATCGAAGATCCGGTTCGATTCCGTCGCCGCCAGCCGCTCCAGGCTTTCCCTCCTGTAGCCGGTACCCACGCCGCACGAGGGGATGAATCCTCCAAGCGCTTGCCGCGCCGCCAGGTCGATCGTGTGGTAATGCGCGAAGTCGTCGCAATACAGCCCGTGGGTAAACTCGGCCCAGGGCGTCGGCAGGGCCAGCACGGGAACCTGAACCATCCCGTAATCCCGCGCAAAGTAATTGATCCAGTGGAGCTCGTCGGAGTGGATCAAGTCCTCGGCGTCGTGAATCACGACGATCTCGAACCGGAAGCCCTGCTCCTCCTCGTACAGCAGCATCCGCTGGAAGATCCAATTCAAGCAGTCGGCCTTCGACGTCGGCCCGTCGTGAGGACACAGGGCGAGGTGCACGTTGGCGTAGCGGCCCTCCAGCGCCCGCACCGCCTTCACCGTCGCCGGGTCGTTCGGGTAAGCTCCGACGAAGATGTCATACCGGGGATAGCGCAGGGCGGCGATGTTGTGGCTCACCATGTCGCCGATCACCCGGTCTTCCTTCCAGCAAGGCACGAAAACGGCGATGCGGCGGGGAGGCTCCGCCTGCAGCTCTTCGTCGGTCGGCATCGGCGTCCGCGAGCGCCTGGCCCGCAGAAACACCAGCAGGACGAACAAATCGTCCAGACCGCTGATCAAGATCCATGCCGCCAGCGGCCAGAGCAGCCCCCCCACGCACTGATCCAAGGCCGCGGGCAGCGCGCCCAGAGACGCTTCCACGAAAGTGGAGTGTATCCTCGCCGCCGGGATTCACACGCTCGATGTGGGAGAATCTCATCATGAAGACGCCGGGACGCCGGACCCGTGCCGCATCGCATCATTCAGGATCGCCGGGCCGCTCCCGGCAGTCGAGGCCATGAAGACCGTACCCCGCCTGGCGTTCGCCTCTCTGGCATCGGCGGCGGCTTTGTCCGCCTCCCTCATCCTCGATCGCGCGCCGGAGGCCCGGGCAGTGGCCGAGGTGTTCATCGAGCCCGGCGCCGTCCACGTCGAATGGGATCTCCGCGGGGGTTCTCAGCCCGCTTTGCAGATCCAGCCGTCCCGCGCCCGCCGCCCACGCCGGGTCGCCATCGCTCCTCCGCCGGACGCCGCCGGGAAGGAAATCGGTCTCGTCGTCTATCACCTCGGCCTGCCTGTCTCCGATCTCCACTACCTCGCCGGGACCGAAATCGTCGAACTGGACTGGCGGGATCCCTGGCGCTCGCGCATGGCCGATACAAAGCTGCGCCGCGTCTACGATTCGCCTCTCAGCGTCTTCCTCCATGTCGGCCGCTATCAGGTCCGGGTGGAAGTCGTCGGGCGGCCAGCGGAACTGGGCCTGCCAAGCCCGGATCCCCAGCGCTTCCGCCGCACGGTTGAGGAGTTCCTCCGTGGCCGCTGGACGCTGCGGATCGACGGCCGCGAGCACTCGCCGCCGTTCGACCGTTGCGAGTTTCTGGAGCGCCGCGTCCGGACCACGCGCCCGGCGCCACCCCCTTCCGGCGAGCGCTTCCGGGCGGCGATCCTCGGCGTCACTTACCGTCTCCGCCGCGAGAACTACCCGGCCAACGTCGAACTCGAATGGCGCTATTTCCCGCCGAGCGCCCCCAGGGTTGTCGCCGCCGTCACCGAGGACGCCTTCATGGAGCCCGCCACGCTGACCCCCGCCCGCAACGTTCTGCGCTGGTCGTTCACCCGGAGTTCCAAAAGCGCTCCCCCGCCAGCGGCGCCGCCGCCCCCGGCGCCATGGTGGCGCTACTTGCCCTGGGCCTCTCCCGCCGCTTTAGCGCTGCTGGCGCTCCTCGCGTTGCGGATCTCGCGGCGCCGACGCCGTGGCGCACCCCTCCGGCGGGTAGATCTCGCCGCCGCAGTAGTTCTCGGCTCGGTCGCCGTCGCCGGCTTCGCCGCTCGCCACAGCACTGCACCCCCGGAGCCGGCTGCCCGCCGCATCGTCCAGGCCCTGCTCGAAAACATTTACCGGGCCTGCGATCAGCCTACCGAGGAGCGCGTCTACGACGCCCTGGCGGAGTCCATCGCCGGCGAGTACCTCACTGACGCCTACCTGGAAGTCCGCCGCGAGCTCGAGATCGAACGGACCGGCGGAGCACAGATCCGCGTCCGAGAGGTCCGCGTCGAGCAAGCGACCCCGGCGCCGCTTGCCGGTGGTCCGGCGTTCCTCTGCCGCGCCCGCTGGACCGTCGCCGGCTCGGTCGCCCACTGGGGACACATCCACTTCCGGCGGAATCGTTACGAGGGTCTCCTCACGGTACGCCCCGTCCAGGGCCGCTGGAAGCTGACGTCGATGGAGCTGACCAACGAGGAACGCCTGCAGACGCCAGGCTCTACCGGCGGTTCCCGAGCCTCTCGATGACCTCGAGCACCACCTCGCCCACCACCTGGAAGCTGCGGGCGTCCAGTTTGTCCACGGTGTCCTCGGCGCTGTGCCAATAGCGGTTCCCCTCCCCATAGTCGAAGTCGATCAAGTCCGCGGCCGTCACGCCGAGGCGCAAGAAGGGAACATGGTCGTCTTCGACGAACCCCCGGTCGTCGAGAAAGTAGCGCCCATGCCCCAGCTCGAAGGCTGTCTTCCAAATCAGGCGCGTCAAGGAAGCCACCGAATAGTCCTCACGCAGGATCCCGAGCTCGCGGTCCCCGATCATGTCCACGTTGATCAGCGCCACGATCCGCTCCAGGATTCCCTCCCGATGCCACCTCCGAGCCAGATGCCGGCTCCCGTACAACCCGTCCTTCCGCGTCCATGCTTCGAACGCCTCTTCGCCGTCGAACCAAACTAGGCACACTGTGAGACGACGCCGCCCTCCCTCAAGCGCCCGCGCCATCTCCAGCAGAAAGCCGGTAGAGGAGCCCCCGTCGTTGGCCCCGACGAACCGCACGCCCGGCAACCGTTTCGTGTCGTAATGGCCGGAGACGACCACGGTGCGCGGGGAAACGCCCGGCACGCAATAGATGAAATTGGTCATTCCGACCTTACCCCGGGGCGT
>CAYWXL010000039.1:0-6746 GCA_964461995.1 uncultured Solibacteraceae bacterium | reverse complement strand
CAGACGCCGCGAGAGCAGGCGGAAAAAGCCGCCCATCGGCTCGATCCGGATCACTTGTCCGCCAGCCGAGCGGATCAGGTATTCCACCCCGTAGCGTGTATACCGGTAGTAGTCGTGCGGAGCCTGGTGGATCTCCCAGGAGGCCGGAACGATCAGCAGCAGGCGCCCGCCAGGGGCCAGCACACGAAACAGCTCGGCCACCACCCGCTGCGGCTCGGGAACGTGCTCGAGCGTGACGACGTTCAGGCACGCCGAGAACCCGCCATCCCGAAACGGGAGCGCCGTGAGGTCGGCGACGCAATCCAGCCGCGAATAGTCCCAGCCGGGATCGCCGACAGCGAGATCGACGGCCACGTACCGCTGGCGGCGGAACGCTCCTGCATGCCGCGTTTCGCCCGCCCCGGCATCCAGCACCCAAGAACCCTCCGGCAGCCCGGCGGCGAACTCCGCCACGGCGTCGTCGATGCGGCGCTCGAAGTCCATGATGTAACGGCGGAGGAACCGGGGCAACGCTCCCGCCAGACGCCCGTACCTCATCGCTTCTTGCGGGCCTCCATCATCACCGTGCTGCCGGCGTGGCACGCCGCCTCCAGCAGCGCGAAAGGCAGCGAGGCCGCCACCAGAAAGAAGTAAAGGCAGTCCTTGGCCAACTTCCAGCCGGGCGTCTCCTCGGCCCGCCGCACGCGCCTCACCATCGGATCCCATTGCGGCGCCAGGCTCGTCGCCAGGCCCGCAGGATTGTCGCGCAACGAGAAGTACTTCACCCGAAGCACCTCGAACCCGTTGCGGTCGAGCAGGATCTCCAGGTCCCTCGCCTTGAAGTTCCACAGGTGGCGGGGCACGTCGAGGCCGGACCAGTTCTCGCCCAGCAGCAGAAACTGCCAGGAGGCCGCATTCGGCACCTGGACGATCAGCCGCCCGTCGGGCTGAAGCAGCCGGTGCGCGGCGCGCAGATAGGAGGCCGGGTCGTAAAGGTGCTCCAGGACGTGGAACATCGTAATCGCCGCCAGGCTCTCGTCGGCGAAAGGCGCGTGGCTCAGCGAGGCGCACACCGTGGGCACCTGGTTGATCTCCCAGGCCACCCCCGCCGCCCCCAGCGAGAAATCCAGTCCGATCCCCTGAACGCCCTGCTCCCGCATCATTTTCAGGAACAGGCCGCCGCCGCACCCGACGTCCAACACGGGGCCCTTCGCCGTCGATCGCGCCAGCGCCTTCCGCACGAACCGGATGTGATCCCGGAGGACTATCCGGCGGTACAACTCGGCGAATTGCGAGGCGACGTCTTCCTCCGGAACGTGCCAGTATTCGGGCGGGTAGTATCGCGGCAGCTCCTGCGGCGTCGGCCGGGGAGACAGGCGCAGCAGGCGGCAGGTGCGGCACTCGACCACCGCGAACAGGCGGTCGGTGACCCCGTAAAGCCGGTCGCTGGCGCGGAACAGCACGCGCGAATCGGGCGCCCCGCAAGCTGGGCAAGGCTCGGGCCGCTCCTCGGCGCCGGCGTCCCCTGTCCCCGGCGCGTCGGCCTCCGCGGTCAACTCGCCTGGAACGTTAGCTGGCGCAGCGAGATCCGGTGCCGCATCAGAAGCGCCTTCACCTCGCGGGGACTGAGACGCCGAATCCGGTTGACCTGCCGCCTCTTTCTCAGCATCCGGGGTACCAGCCGCAGCGCCGCCAGATCGCCTTTCAGCATCGCTCTCGCCAGGCGCATCTTGCCGGCCAACCCGGGAAACTGCTGCATCTCGCCCTGGTTGGCCCCGGCCGCCACCAGGCCGGCCGTAATCCTCACCAGGTAATACACGCCGTTCAGCCATAAAAGGCTCCACGGGAAGAGCTTCGCGGCCAGCAGCACCCGGTTGCGCTCAATGAGCTCGATTCGCCGCGCCGAACCCAGGCCCAGCGTGGACGCCCGCCGGTGCCGGACCACCGCCTCCGGCACGTACAGGCACCGCCAGCCGGCGATCCGCGCCCGCAACCCGAGCTCCGCGTCGTCACCGTAGGCAAAGAAGTCCTCGTCAAAACCGCCGATCTCATCCAGCATGCGCCGCCGGTACATGGCCGCGCAACCGTCCGGCCACAGCACTTCCTCCCGCTGGTCGTACTGGCCGTTGTCCAGCTCTCCCGTCCCTCGCCCGCGATTTTGCCCATCCGGGTAAATCAGGTGTCCCGCCTTGTCAATGCGCGGTGGATTCCCCCACGTCAAGATCTTCGACGCCGCCATGCCGACTACGGGATCGCCGAAGGCGCCGAGTAACGCCTCCAACCAGCCCGGAGATGCTTCGGCATCGTTGTTCAGCAGGGCGACGAACGGCTCTCCGGAGGCGGCGATCCCTTGGTTGTTGGCGGCGCAAAATCCCCGGTTCTCCCGATTCCGAACAACTTCGAGGTGGAAGGGGGCGTCCCGAAACTCTTCCTCAGCCATCTCCGCGGAGCCGTCGTTCGAGCCGTTGTCCACTAAGACGACCGAGAAGCCGGTCACCGTCTGGCGGGCGAGAGATTCCAGGCATCCGCGGAGTAATTCGCGGCGATTGTGGTTTACCACAACCACGCTGACGGGCGCTCGCCGCTCAAAATCCACCGACTGTATAATTATAGCCGCAGGAACGAGTTAACGAGGCAATGGGGTCACCGGGTGAGATCTTTCGTCTGGCGCGGGAGCGCCAGGGCCGGCCCCTCGAAGACGTGGCCGAGGAAATAAAGGTAAGCCCCCATTACCTCGAGGCCATCGAAGAGGGAGATCTGAGCCGGCTGCCCGGAGGATTCTTTACCCGCTCCTTTGTCCGGCAGTACGCCAGGGCTCTTTCCATCCCCTCTCAGCAGGTGGAAACGGAACTGGAGAAGTGGCTCGCCGAAGCGGCCCCTCCCGAATCCCCTTCCCTGGCGCCTCGCACGATGGACACCGGCCTCTCCCCCATCATCGAAGTGGCCGGAGGCAGGCGCCGCGGACGAAACCGCCTCTTCGGAGCAGTCACTGCGTTGGTGGTGGTGGTCGGAGGCTGCGCTGTGTTGTACTCGTTCTGGCTCCAGAGAACGGCGAAGCGGCCCGAAGCGGACATCATACTCACTGCCGCCGCTCCCGCACGCGAGTCCACGCCGCCCGTCGGCCAAACAGGCGGGATTCCAGGCTTAGGCAAGCCTGCAGACGCCACCCCCGGACTTTCCACCGCCAGTGCGCCCAAAGGGCCTCTCTGGTTCGAGATCTCCGCCCGGGACACCACCTGGGTCCGAGTGAAGACAGCGGATGAAACGTTGTTCGAGGGCATCTTGGAGCCGGGGGAGACCCGGCGCTTCGAAGGGTTGAGCCTGGCCACGATGCGGGTGGGCAACGCCGGGGGCCTCGCGCTCACCGTCAACGGGCGCCCGTTCGGCCCGCTCGGTCCCCCAGGGCACATTCGCACGGTGACCCTGACGCCGCACAAGACTGAAGTCTCCGTGCCCCCTCCCACGCGGCCGGCCGGACTCGGGGAACGCCAGATGGATACGGGTCAGGGCGAGGAAGGCCCGGAATGAGCTGGCTTGCGGCGTCGTAGACGTTCCAGACGTTGCCGCCGCTCGAGCGCCAGCAGCTCCCGGCGCCGCCTGCGTTTGACGCTGTCGTCCACGCGGCGCCAGAACTTCCAAAAGTAGTCTCCCGCCGAGACTACCGCAAAAAGGACCACCCCCCACAGCCAGACGTCCGCCACCGGCCGCATGCGCGGCCAATGGACGCTCAACAGCACCAGCGTGATGGCCGCCACTTGCGTCACCATCTTCGTCTTGCCCAGGTCGCTGGCCCGGATAGTGAACCCCTCGGCCGCGGCGATGCTTCGGAGCCCGGTGACAGCGAACTCCCGCGCGACAATGATGATCGCAATCCAGCCCGGAACCAGATCCACCTGCACCAGCGCGATCAACGCCGCCGAAATCAGCAGCTTGTCGGCAATGGGGTCGAGCAGCGTCCCGACCGTGGTGATCTGACCCCACCGGCGGGCCAAGTAACCGTCAAGCAGATCCGTCGTCGCCGCCGCCAGAAAGATAGCCAGCGCCAGGAATTCGTTGGTCACCAGAAACCTGCCGATCGGAACCCGAAGGTCTTCCTGCACCAGCGCCGCCACCAACAGCGGCACAAAAAAAATGCGCAGGAGAGTGAGCAGATTCGGCAGATTCATGTGGAAGTATCAAATATACCGCAAGCGCTCGCTCCCCCCGCCCGGAACCGTCGTTACGCCGCGTTGCCGGCCGGATACGCACTCCCGGCCCCTGCACGAGCCGCTTCTTCGTCCCGCTCTTCGGCGGCGCCCGCTGCAGGCTCCACACTCGTCACATACGCGGACAGCCGCCGCAGAATCGACTCCGGCGCCGACGCCTCGACGAGGCACCCGTCCCCCTCAAACGTCACCTTCTCCACCCGCCCGTGTTCGTGGAGCAGATGGAGAGCCCGCCCCCCATCGGCCGGAAGGCGAAACGTAGCGTGGAACAGCGGCTCCGCAGGCAAGGTTTCGTCGATCACTGTCAGCAAGCGGTCCAATCCCTCGCCGGTCCGCGCCGAGACCGCTACAGCGCGCAACGGCTCCGGCGTACCTGCTTCGTCACCCGCCCCGGGCAAGTGGGCCGCGATTCGTCCCCGCAACGCCTCCACATCGACCTGCCCGTCCAGCTTGTCTACTTTGTTCAGCACGAGCACCTGCGGCACTCCCGCCGCCCCAATCTCCTGAAGCACCCCCACCACCTGGATCGCCTGCTCGGCGGCGTCAGGACGCGATACGTCCACCACGTGCAGCAACAGGCTCGCCTCTCCGATCTCTTCCAACGTCGCCCGGAACGCCTCGACCAGCGTCGTCGGCAGGTTCCGGATGAAACCTACCGTGTCCGACAAGACCGCCCGCCGCCGCGATGGCAGCGTCACCACCCGCACCGTCGGATCCAGCGTGGCGAACAGCCGGTCGTCGGCGTAAACCTCCGCCCCGGTCAGCCGGTTAAACAAGGTTGATTTTCCCGCGTTCGTGTAGCCCACGAGCGCAATCGCAGGCAACGGAACCCCGCGCCGCCGCTTGCGCTGGGTTTGGCGGGACCTCCGCACCGCCTCCAACTGTTCCCGTATACTTCGGATACGCCGGGCGATCCGGCGCCGGTCGGTCTCCAGCTTCGTCTCGCCCGGACCCCGCGTGCCGATACCGCCGCCCAGCCGCGACATTTCCACGCCCCGGCCTGTCAGCCGCGGCAGCAAGTAATTGAGCTGTGCCAGCTCCACCTGCAGTTGGCCCTCACGAGTTCGCGCCCGGCGGGCGAAAATATCCAGAATCAGCTGGGTCCGGTCCACCACCTTCTGCTGCAGCGCCGCCTCGATGTTGCGCAACTGGGTGGGGGTAAGGTTGTGGTCGAAGATGACGACGTCGGCGTCTTTCGCTTCCGCTTCCCGCGCAATCTCCTCCAGCTTTCCTGCTCCGACCAAGGTGGCGGGATCATAGGAAGTCCGGCGCTGCAGTATCCGCCCGACGACCTCAGCGCCGGCGCTGCGGGCGAGCGTCTCCAGCTCGTCGAGCGACTCCAGAGGATCGAAAGTTTCTGGCGCGCCCCGGCCACGGTGGTTCCGGCTCGAGATCACTCCGACAAGCAGTGCGCGTTCCGCGTTGCTGTTAGCGTGAGTGTCCCACATGGTCTTGGACAACCGCCCCTCCGGGCACGCGACACGCGCTGAGAATCTTCAACGACGGTCGTCCAATACCCAGTCTACCCAGGTATACGTACAGTCTGGACCGTGCGTTCCACGATCGCGAAGCGGCGGCGCCGGTTGTCCTTACGCCTCAGGCGCTCCCGGCTGCTTTGGCGCCGCCGGCTGGGCCGCACCGGACGTGCTCCCGACAGCGTGAGCATGGGCCCCGTGAGGTCCGTGCCCATGCGATGACTTCGAAACGACGACAGTCGAAATCGCGTGCTTGAAAATTAGTTGCTCTTGGCTGTTCGTCTCCAGAATCACCGAGTACTTGTCGAAGCTCTTGATCCGCCCGGACAGCTTTACGCCGCTCATCAGGTAGATGGTCAGAAAGATCTTTTCTTTGCGAGCGGTATTGAGGAAGGCTTCCTGGATGTTCTGGGGTAGTTTATCCATTTTGCTTTTTCCTTTTACCCGGCAGGGCCAGGCTCATACGTCGCTTCTCCACTCCGAGGGCCGACCGCTCCCCGGCACCACTCCCCGGTCCAAGAGACCGTCAGGACTGACTTTGTCACTGTAGCAGGTCGATGTTTTCCGAGCAAGCGCTCTTGACCGCCGCTGTTTCCCTCGCCGCCGCATGGAACGGCTACGGTCGGAGAGTAGAATCAAGACAGGGGATGCCTATGGAGAACCGCGAAATCGCCCGGTTGATCGCCGAGACCGCCGATTTGATGGAGATCGCTTCCGAGGATCCTTTCCGCGTCCGCAGTTACCGCAACGCAGCAGCCGTCATCGAAAACCTCCCGGAGCGCGTCGAAGAGATCGCCAAAGATGAGAAGCGCAAGCTCACTGACATCCCCGGCATCGGCAAGGGCATCGCCGCCGTGATCCAGGAGATCCTCGCCCGCGGCTCCTTCGAGCGCCGCGACAAGCTGCTCGAAAAGTACCCCCCCACCGCCCTCGAGCTGCTCAAGATCCAGGGTTTGGGGCCGAAAACTATCGCCGCCGTCATCGAGCGCTTCCGCGTCAGCACCGTGGATGACCTCGAGAAACTCTGCCGCGAACAGAAACTCCGCACCCTGCCCCGCATGGGAGCCAAGCTCGAAGAAAAGATCCT
>CAYWXL010000038.1:0-37165 GCA_964461995.1 uncultured Solibacteraceae bacterium | reverse complement strand
TTCCACCGAGCCGCTTCGATCCGGTGGCGAAGAGGATTGTGGACCTGTACCCGGACCCGAACATTCCGGGGCGCGAACATCGGAGGGACAACTTCTTTTATTCGCCGGCCAAAAAGATCGACTCGCACCAGTACGACATCCGGGTGGACTGGAACGTGAGCGACGCGACGCGTGCTTTCGGCCGTTACTCGATCCGGGACGAATTCGTGGACGACCCCGGCCCGCTGCCCCTGCCGGCCAACGGTGGTCGCGGCCAGACGATTGACCTGCCGGGCCAGAATTGGGCCGGCGGCCTTACCTCCAGCATCGGGCCGACGATGTTCAACGAGGCCCGGTTCGGCTACACCTACTTCCCGACCAAGTTCGACATTCCTTTCAAGGAGCCGCTCAACGAGAAGTTCGGCATCAAAGGCGCGCCTGGGGACATGTTGAACGACGGATTGAACCACGGCTTCGCCCTGTTCATCCCCAGCAGCTTCGCCCAAGTGGGTCCGCGGAACTTCTGGCCGAATATCAACAAGCTGGACATCTTGCAGTTAGCCGACAACTTCTCGATCATCAAGAACCGGCACACGATAAAGTTCGGCGTCGAATACCGGCGCACGGATATTCCCCGGTCTCCGGCGCGGTTCCGGCGAGGACGCTTCACCTTTAGCGGCGTTTACACGGCGCGGGAGCCGAATAACCCGAAGAGCCGGGGTGCGACCGGCTCCGGCCTCGCCGACATGCTGCTGGGCTGGGCCAACAACGGAATCTGGGGCTGGCCCAACGGCGAGGAGATCATCGTCAACTACTGGGGCTTTTTCATCCAGGACGATTTCAAGATCACCCCGCGGCTGACTTTGAACTTAGGCGTTCGTTATGAGCTGTTCGGCGTGCCGACGTTTCCGGATCCGGACAGCCACGAGCTGAACAGCACCGTCAGCCGGTTCCTCACCGAGGTCAACGGACGGCCTTTCGGCGACGGGGAGGGCCTGAGGCCTGGTACGCCGGGCGCTTGGGGCGAGAAGGAGTTTCTGCAGTATTTCGTCAGGCCGAAAGACAGCTCGGACTGCGGCTGCAAGCTGGACAAGAACAACTTTGCGCCCCGCATCGGCATCGCGTACCGGGTTAACGACAAGACGGTCATCCGGTCGGGCTTCGGGCTCTTTTATGGCGAGCACGACAACCTGCAGACCGAGACGGCGCGTTTCAGCACTGGTCCGCCACAGTCAAACGAGTTCACCAACGCGCAGCCGCGGGACTACAGTAATTTCTTCGTCCAGGATGGCTTTCCGCCGGTTACGCGGAGTGGTTTGCCGCGCGCTGGGCTGAACGTCAACGTGAAGACCGACGGCGCGTGGCCGCAGTTCTATTCGGCCCAGTGGTTCTTCGACATCCAGCGAGAGATCGGTTTCGATACGTTGCTGACGATCGGCTACAACGGCACCTCCACCTCCCAGATCCCCGCTTCGGTGAACATGAATCAACCGTTAACGCCGCACCCGACGATCCGGTGGGAAGAGCGGGCTGTCCGGCCTTTCTTCCGCAACGTATTTCTGCGAGGGGCGCTCTTCCTCAATGCCAATTACAACGCGCTTACCGTCAAGGCGGAGAAACGGTTCACCCAAGGCTTGACGTTTCTCGGCTCGTTCACGTGGGCGCACAATATCGACTATGCCAACGAGAATCTGATGCAGGGCACCCGCGGCCAGGTGGCCTTCACTTATGACCGGCGCTACGACCGCGGCAACGCTTCGCTCGACCGGCGCCTGGCCTTCGTGATGAGCGTCGTCTATGAGCTGCCTTTCGGACGGGGCAAGCCGTATTTGAACAACGGCGTGGCGAGCTGGATCTTTGGCGACTGGCAGCTCGGGGGCATTTTCTCGGCCTTGGGCGGCACGCCGGATACCCATACGATCAACGTCAACACAACCAACGTTGGGGGCGCCAACCGCGGGCAGTTCATCGCCGACGTAAACCTGCCGCGGTCAGAGCGCACCATCGACCGGTGGTTCAACACCGAAGCGGTGATTCCTGGGCCTCCGGGCGAAATCGACCCGGCCGGCCGGAACCTGATTTGGGGCCCAGGCCGGGTGAATCTCGACTTCTCTGTCGCCCGGCGGTTCCATATGCCGTGGGAAGGCCACTTCCTCCAATTCCGTTTCGAGTCGTTCAACTTCACCAATACTCCGGCCTTTGGGCGGCCCAATACGGCGTTCGGCACGGCTAACGTCGGCAGGATCACCAGCGCCGACGAGCCGCGGCGGATCCAGTTCGGTTTGAAATACATCTTCTAGCCGGACTTTTCGTCATCGCCGTCATTTCGAAAACTGAGGGCGACGCCCGCCGGGCGGCGCCCTCAGTGGTGATACCGCTACGCTACTCCGAGCACGAGGCGGCCGGGAAAGGAGGGGTATTACACCTTGTATGGCTTGATCGTTTGCGTTAACGCATGCAGTGATGTGTAATAGTGGACATGCCGGAACCAGTCATACTAGTCGCGAACGGAGATCTCAGGCTCTCAGCTAATCAGGTTTGTTGGCCCGCCCAGAAAGCAGCGGAAGAAGCGGTTATGTCGGCGATCCGGCGGTTCGGCCGGGAAGTGAAACGGGGCCATCCATATGACCCCGAGAAGAAGCATGGATTCATCGATAGCCAGAAATACGGGATGGAGGTCTTCCGCAACATCCCCAAGGAAGCTCCCTTGGTGGTGGTGGAAGCCGTCTGGCAGTACTCGCATCACCTATTACACGGTCTTTATAGCCACGAAGGCCCCATTCTGACGGTGGCGAACTGGAGCGGCCAATGGCCCGGCCTAGTGGGGATGCTGAACCTGAACGGTTCGATGACCAAGGCGGGAATCAAGTACAACACGCTCTGGAGCGTCGATTTCACCGACGAGTTCTTTTTGAAAGGACTGGAGCGCTGGCTGAACGGCCAGGACGTCGAACACGACCTCAGCCACGTCCGGCCGCTTGGGGGCGCGAAGCTGCCGGAGAAGGCTGAGCAAGTGGCCGAGGAACTCAGTGAGCAGTTGCTCCGCGAGAAAGCCATCATGGGCATCTTCGACGAGGGGTGCATGGGTATGTACAATGCCATCATCCCCGACGAGTTGCTCCACCGGGTGGGGGTTTTCAAGGAGCGGTTGAGCCAGTCGGCGCTGTACGCGGCGATGCTATCGGTCACCGACGCGGAGGCGCAGGAGGTCCGCAACTGGCTTGACGCCAAAGGTATGAAGTTCGTAACCGGTCCGAATCCCGAGACGGATCTGACGGACGATCAGATCCTCGAGCAGTGCAAGATGTACATTGCCGCTCTGCGGATCGCCGACGAGTTCGGCTGCGACACGATCGGGATCCAGTACCAGCAGGGGTTGAAGGACTTGACGCCGGCTTCCGACCTGGTCGAGGGCATGCTGAACAACGTGGACCGGCCGCCGGTGCGCCACGCGGTGACGGGCAAGGTGCTTTACGAAGGCAACGCCCTGCCGCACTTTAACGAAGTGGACGAATGCGCCGGGCTGGACGCGCTGATCACGAACCGCGTTTGGCGCAAGCTCGGCTTCGACCCGGAGACGACGCTGCACGACGTCCGCTACGGCGAGCAATACACCGGTGACGGTATTGACGAGTACGTCTGGGTGTTCCTGATTTCCGGCGCCGCGCCGCCGCAGCACTTCATCGGCGGCTGGAAGGGGGCCTCGAGCGAGCGGCAACCGCCGATGTACTTCCGCCTGGGCGGTGGTACGCTGAAAGGCATCAGCAAGCCCGGCGAGATCGTCTGGAGCCGCATTTACATCGAAGACGACCGCCTGAAGGCCGACATCGGCCGGGCCAAAGTCGTCGAGCTGCCGCAGGAAGAGACCGAGCGGCGCTGGAAAGCGACCACCCCGCAGTGGCCCATTATGCACGCCGTCACTTACGGCGTTTCGCGCGACCAGCTCATGGCGAAGCACAAGGCGAACCACATCCAGGTCGCCTATGGGCCCGACGCCGAGGGCGCCAACCTCGCCCTGGCGGCGAAGGCGGCCATGTTCCGCAACCTGGGCATCGAAGTGAACGTCTGCGGGACCAACCACGGACTCGACCTCTGATCGTTAGGGCCGGTTTCCGGGCGCCCCGCATGAGCACGGGGCGCCCTATCCTTTCTTCCCGCCCCCTCATTTCGAAACCACGATAAACTGAGACTCGAAGCTCATTCGTCGTTGGAGGTGTTCATTGCGAGTTGGAATCATCGGTACGGGAGCGATCTCGAACAAGCACGCGCAGGCCTACAAGAACATCGGATACGAAGTCACGGTATGCACTGATATCAATGAAGAAGCGGGCCGCAAGTTCGCCGAGCGGTGGGGTTGCGAGTTTGTGAAGACCTACCAGGAAGTGTGCCGCCACCCCAACGTCGATTTCGTCGATGTCTGCACGTTTCCCGACTTCCGGCTCCAGCCGGTGGAAGAATGCGCCAAGGCCGGCAAGAGCATCCAGGTGCAGAAGCCGATGGCGGTGAACCTGGAAACGGCCCGGAAGATGATCGAGGTGGCGCGGGAGGCCGGCATCCAGCTCGGGGTGGTGAGCCAGCACCGCTTCGACGACGCGACGATCTTCATTCGGAAGGCGCTGGCCGAAGGGAAGCTCGGCAAGGTCCTCGAGGCGGACGCCTACGTGAAGTGGTATCGGTCGCCTGAATACTACGGCCGTCCGATCAAAGGCACCTGGGCGGTGGAAGGCGGCGGCGCGCTGATCACGCAGGCCATCCATCAGGTGGACATCCTGCTGCATCTGATCGGCCCGGTGAAGGAGCTGTTCGGCATGTGGCAGCTCGGGGCGCTGCACAAGATCGAGTCCGAGGACGTCGTGGGGGCCATCCTGCGCTACAAGAACGGCGCCCAGGGCGTGATCCAGGCCTCGACAGCGTTCTGGCCGGGTTACACGGAACGGGTGGAAATCCATGGCACGAAAGGCACAGCGGTGCTGGCGGGTGACCAGCTCAAGGTGTGGGACGTGCAGGACTACGAGGGTGAGCCGCCGCCGCTGGTGGACGATGTCCTCTCGGCGTCCGCAGATCCGATGGACATTCCGCTGACGCCGTTCGAGCGCCAGTTCACGGACTTTGGCAATGCGGTGAAGGAGGGCCGGGCGCCGTTGTGTTCCGGAGAAGAAGGCTACCGGGCGCTGGAGCTGGTGCTTTCGGTCTACGAGTCGTGCCGCCGCGGCGAGAAGGTTGTCCTGGATGGGTAGTCAGCGCAAGCCGAGGGTCTGGAAGCTCCGGGTACCGGCCTCGAGCGCCAATCTGGGGCCGGGCTTCGACGCCCTGGGCCTGGCGCTGGGGCTATATCTGGAGTGCCGGTTCCGGGCCAGCCCGAGGCTGGAGATCCACGCCTACGGCCGCGACGCCGAGCTGATCCCGCCGGGGGAGAACAACCTGATCTGGCGGACAGCTCTGAAAGTGGCCGAAGACGTGGGGGCGACGCTGCCAGCGGTGGATCTGGAGATCCGCAACGACATCCCCATCGGCAAGGGCCTGGGCTCGAGCGCAGCGGCGCTGACGGCGGGAGTGGTGATCGCCAACCAGTTGCTCGACCTGGGCTGGAAGCCACTGCGGATCCTCGACGAGGCGGCCCAGATCGAAGGCCATCCCGACAACGTCTCGGCCTGCGTGCTCGGCTCCATCGTGGCCAGCGCCATCGACTCCGGCGGGGTAGCGCGGGCGGTCCGCCTGGAGCTGCCGGAGCGTTACGGCATCGCCGTCGTGGTGCCGGACTACGTGCTGCCCACCCAGGAGGCGCGCGAGGCGCTCCCCGGCGCCTATTCGAAGGAGGACGCGGTCTTCAACATCCAGCGGGCGAGCCTGCTGATCGCCGCCTTGGCAACGGGGACCACGAGTGCGTTCCCCACGGCGCTCGAAGACCGGCTGCACCAGCCTTTCCGGACCGGATTGGTACCGGGCCTCGACGAGATCCTCAAGCTGCGCGCCCCGGGCTTGCTCGGGTGCGCGCTGAGCGGGGCCGGCCCCTCGGTGCTGGTCTTCTACGAGCGCGGCTACGAAGACGTCTGCGATCTGATCCGGCAAGTCTTCGCCCTTCATGGGCATGAGTCGGAGATCCTGTGGACCGGCATCGCGCGGGAAGGGTTCACGATCGTCGAGGAATCCGCAGACAGGGCGGCCGTCGCCGCGAAGAAGGCGGACGGGGAGGAGGGCGCCGGACCGTGATGCTTATTCGGCGAGACACACGAGCGCGAGGTTGCCAGTCATGAAGCGGCGTCATCTCATTGCGTTCCCGCTCGCTGCGTTGCTCGGCGCTCCGCTCGCCGGGGCGGAACTGCGGGTGATGACGTATAACATCCGCCTGCCGTCGAAGAAAGACGGGGCGAACTATTGGGACTACCGCAAGGGGGTTGCCGTCGAGATGCTCCGGGGCTATGATCCCGACATCTTCGGCACGCAGGAGCTGTTCTACGAGCAGGGCGAGTACCTGGCGGCGCAGCTTCCGGACTACCGGTGGTTCGGGCGTTCCCGCCGCGGCAACCACAAGGACGAGCACATGGGCGTCTTCTACAAGCCGGCGCGGCTCGAGCTGCTCGAGGGGGGCGATTTTTGGCTTTCGGAGACTCCGGAAAAGCCGGGCAGCATGTCCTGGGACGTGAGCCTGCCCCGGATGGTGACCTGGGGCAGGTTCCGCCTGAAAGAGACGGGGACGGAATTCTACTTCCTGAACACGCACTTCCCGCACCGCCGGCAGGACGCCGAAGCGCGGGTGAGGTGCGCCGAGGTGATCGTCCGCTTTCTCGACAAGCTGCCTGCCGACGTCCCAGTGGTGCTCACCGGGGACTTCAACGATCCGGCGGGCGGCAAGGTCTACGCGCTGTTGACCGGAAAGCTCCGCGACACCTGGGCGGCGGCGGAGAAGAAGGCCGGGCCGGAAGGGACGTTTCACGGCTTCACGGGCAAGCCGCGTGAGGCGCGCATCGACTGGATCCTGTTCCGGGCGCCCTGGAAAGTGGTGAAAGCCGAGACGATCACGTACCACGAGGGCAAGCTTTACCCATCCGATCATTTTCCCGTCTTCGCCGTCTTCGTTTTGAGCAAGTGAACCGTTCGGCGGCCATGCGTTCCCTCTGTGCCGCCGGCTCTCTGATAGCATGTCCGTGCTATGAGACTCGCATCCGTGGTTTTGCTGTTCACAACCGGCCTTTTCGCGCAGGTAAACCTCAAGGAGATCAGCGACGCCGAGCTGGCCAAGGGCGTCCAGCTCATCCGCGCCGGCGATTACAGCTCCGAGGATCCCATGGAGCTGGTCGAGAAGTACCGGGGGCTCCGCGTGACCGACGTCGTCGATGCGCTGCAGGCCATCGGGCTTCAAGACATCGGCTCGATGAACAACACCATCCGGCCGCTGTGGCGCGACCACACCGACAAGCTGGCCCACCGGATCTACGGGGTGGCGGTGACGGCGCAGTTCGTGCCGACGAACAAGCCGGGGGCCCAGGTGGACTGGCCGTACGAAAAGTTCCGGAAGTGGCACGGGCACTGGTATGGCGCCTACGCCCAGGGGGCCTTCGCGCGGCTGTTGAAACCGGGGACGATCCTGGTGATCGACGGCCACGACATCACCAACGTCGGCTATTGCGGCTCGAACAATTCGCTGGATTGGATCAGCCGGGGGGCCGCGGGAGTGGTCACCAACGGCGGCTGCCGCGACACCGACGAGATCATCTTGGAGCGCATTCCGGTCTATGCCGCTTACACGTCGCACGGCACTCGGCCGGGGAGGATCGAGCTGGCGTCGATCAATATCCCGGTGAGCGTCGGCGGCGTGCTGGTGCGGCCTTATGACATGGTGGTGGCCGACGGTGACGGTGTGGTGGTGGTTCCCAGGGAGGTGGCCGAGCGGGTGGCCGAGATCGCCTGGGACATCGCCAAGGGCGACAAGGAGGGACGGCGGAAGCTCTACGAGAAGACGGGCCGGAAGCCCGACGCCACGGTGCGGTAGGGCCCGCCTTCGGACTTCGTTCAGGATGCCGCCGCGGGCCGCGTCCCGAGCACGCGCTGCACGGCGAGCGCCGCCGCAATCACCACCAGGCAGCCGATCACGTTGTACCAGAGGAAGCTGACCTCAGTGAAGAACTTGGCGTAGAAGATGGCCGCTTCGCCGGCGATCACGCCGAGGAAGGCCGCCGTGCCGCCGACGCGCTTGAAGAAGAAGGCCAGTACGAAGACGCCGAGCAGGCCGCCGTAGAAGAGCGATCCGAGAATGTTCACCGCCTCGATGAGCGCCCCGAGGTTCTTGCCGTATTCGGCGGTGGCCACCGCGTAGGCCCCCCAGAAGACGGTGGCGATGCGGGAGACCTTCAGGTAGTGGCTGTCGGCGGCCTGGGGCTTGACGTGGCGGCGGTAGAGGTCGATGACGGTGACCGTCGCCAGCGAGTTGATCTCTGAGGAGATGCTGGACATGGCGGCCGCGAAGATCATGGCCATGATGAGGCCCACCACCCCCGCCGGCAGGTACCGGGTGACGAAGGTGAGAAAGATGTAGTTGGTATCGTTGACCTGCTCGCCGCTGATGCGCTCGGCCAGGGCGGCTCCGTCGGCGCGGGCGGCGTCCAGGCGCTGCTGGGCCTCGCGGTAGCGCGCAACGCTGGCCTGCAGCCTCGCGTCGTCTCTCCGCTTCTTGGCCTCGATCAGCTCCCAGGCGGCGGCCTTCCGCGCTTCGAAGGCGGCGTCGTAGCGGGCGGCGACTTCGGAATACTCGGCCCGGGCGGTCTGGGCGGCGGCCAGCCGGTCCGGCTGGAACAGCAGCGGCGGCTTCTGGAAGGTGTAGAAGACGAACACGATCGCCCCGATGAAGAGAATGAAGAACTGCATCGGGATCTTGGCCACAGCGTTGAAGAGCAGGCTCAGGCGGCTCTGGGCGATGGACTTGCCGGTGAGGTAGCGCTGCACCTGGCTCTGGTCGCAGCCGAAGTAGGCCAGGGCGAGAAACATGCCGCCGAGCAGCCCGCTCCAGACGTTGTACCGGTCATTCGGGTTGAATTCCCAGACGACGGGGTTGATCTTGCCCGCCACGCCGGCGAGGCTCACCGCGTCCCGCAGGGAGACGCCGCCGGGCAGCATCCAGACGGCGGCGATCAGGGCGGCGATCAGGCCGAGGAACATGACGAGCATCTGGACGAACTCGGTCCAGGTGACGGCCTTGATGCCGCCGAGGGTGGTGTAGAGCACCACCAGGGAACCCATGAGCATCGTAGTCAGGGTGTCCGGCCAGCCGAGGATGACGGTCAGCACGATGGCCGGGGCGTAGAGGGCGATGCCGATGGCCAGGCCCCGGGAGATCAGGAAGATCAGGCTCACCAGGGCGCGGGTCTTGGCGTCGAAGCGCTGCTCGAGATATTCATACGCGGTGTAGACCTTGGTGCGGTGGAAGATGGGGACCGCCGTCGCCGAGAGGATCACCATCGCTAGGGGCAGCCCGAAGTAGAACTGCACGAAGCGCATCCCGTCCACGTAGGATTGGCCGGTGGTCGAGATGAAGGTGATGGCGCTGGCCTGGGTAGCCATGATGGAGAGCGCCATGGCGTACCAGGGCATCGTCTTGCCGGCCAGCAGGTAGCTGCCGACGTTCTGTTTGCCGCGGGAGCGCCAGAGGCCGTAGAGGACGATTCCAGCCAGCGAGCCGATCAGGACGATCCAGTCGAGCGGTCTCATGGCCGGGCCAGCACCTCGAACAGATAGAAGAGCGCGATGATCACGGCCAGATAGACGAGCACCGAGGCGTAGATGCGCTTCCAGGTACCGAGGAACGGCGGCGGCTCGTCGGGGACCTCGCGACGCTCCAACGGATCGTGTTCCGGCATCTCCGTAATCCTATCGCTTCTCGTTGAGCGTCTTGGCGGCGCTGACGAAGTTGGCGAGCAGGCGGTAGGCTCCAGGGACGCCAGCCGGCAGTTGGCGGAAGAGCGAGAGGCCGGTGTAGATATAGACACCTTTGCCGTAGCGAGCCACCAGCGTCGCGCCGCGGAGAGGGTCCTCGCCCGGATCGGCCGATTCGAACAAGGGCGTGTACCGTTCATCCCACTTGGCGGCGAAGTAGAGGCCGCGCTCCTGCACCCAGCCGTCGAAGTCGGCCTGCGTGATGCGGTTCGGGCGCGTCAGGATGGGGTGGTCGGGGGCGAGAAAGCGCACGGCCGCCTCCTCGACGCTCACCCGGCCGCGGCCGATCTCGAGCGGGTAAGGCCCGAGGCGGCCGAGGACGTCTTGTGCGCCGGTGAAGAACCGCCGCGGCTGGACGTTGTACTGCACCACGAGCGTACCGCCTTGGCGAACGTAGTCGAGCAGGCGCTGCTGGTTCGCCCGTAAGTCGGCGCGGACGTTATAGGCTCGCACGCCGGTGACGATGGCGTCGAAACGGCTCAGATCGCCGTGGGTCAGATCGTCCGCCGTAAGGAGAATCACGTCGCAGCCGAGCTGCCGCAGCGCGCTGGGCACGGCGTCGCCGGCGCCCATCACGTAGCCGACGCTGCGGGCGAGCACCCGCGCGTCCGTCCGCACGAGCGCCGTTCGGGCGGGCAAGACCAGAGTTTGCACCGGGATGTGCTCGTAGTCGATTACGCGAACCTCGGACGAGATGCGCCGGTCTCCGAGTTGCGCCTCGGCGGCCAGAGGGAAGCGTCCCGATGCTGCGGCCGGCGTCAGCCGGAAGCGCAACGTGGCCTTCTCGCCGGCGCGCTCGATCTCGAAGGGCAGCTCAGCGGCCTCGGCGCGCCAGCCTTCGGGGAGGCCGGTGAGCCGCACGGTCCCCGCCGCTTGCGGGACGTTCGCCGTCACTTCGACCTCGACGGTCTTGGGCTGCGCGGTGGGAAACACGACGGCCGGCTCGGCGAAGGCCACGGAGACAGCAGGGACGACGGCTACTGGACGGACCCGTTCGCCGAGCACACGATCGACCCAGCGGTGCACCAGGGGCCGCTCCAACGTGATACGTTCGCCAGCGATTCGGAGAGTGAACCGGCCGGTACGGACGGGAGGCGTGTCGGCGGTTCCGATCATAGCTGGGTCTGAAGCCTGGTACGTGGCGCCGCTTTTCGGCTCCCGCAGCCACCAGGGCGTAGTGTAGGGTTCCTCGGGGGGCACGCGCCACTTCCATTCGATCCGGTGCGGCCGGTTGTATTCGAGGGCGGCGTTCAACGTCCGGCGCTCGGCGCCGCGGAACTCGAAGGCGACCCACTCAATGGGGAGGGGCGAGCGGTTCAGCGCCACTGCAGAGAGATCTACTTCCGACCCTGGCATGACGTCGCCGGATGCGGCAGTCACGTCCAGCCAGAGGCCGGTAACGAGCGCGAGCGTCTCGTCGAGTTCACGGAGTTTAATGGGAACCCACGGGTCGTCCAGGGCGGCCATTTTCCGACGGGCCTCGACAAGTAGGGGGGCGATTTTCCAGGGAGCTTCGGGCTCGAACTTTTCGAGGGCCCGCCTGAGGACTTCACCCACGGCGCGGCCGCCTTTCACTCGGTTCCAGGAAGTATCGACCCCATCCATGAGGTCGTTTCGCGCCGGCTCGCCGGCCACCGTGACCAAGCTGTTCACGACGGAGCCTTTGCGGCGTGGTGCGCCGAAGCCCTGGCTGCGGTGCATGCTGCGGCTCAGCCCGGCGATCTCCGCGTAGGAGAAGCCGAGTACAGGATTGAACTCGCCGGTATCGATGTCGATACGGCGTCCCGCCTCGCCGCCCTCGGTGAAGCGGTCGCGCTGGAACGAGAAGAGATTCCACAGCACGCGCCGCGCGCGCCATGGCTTCACCCAGCGGAGTTGTTCAGGAAAGCGGGAAGGATCGGCGGCGGCTTCGAAGGCTTCCTTGGCGAGGATGGCGGAGGCCTGATGGTGGCCGTGGCCGTCCTGCGGCGTGCCGGAGAAGCGCAGGACGATGACGTCGGGCCGCAGCTTACGGATGATCCAGACGATGTCACTCAGGATCCGTTCCTTGTCCCACTTGCGGAGAGTCTCAGCGGCGGTCTTCGAATAGCCGAAGTCGATAGCGCGGCTGAAATATTGTTCTGCGCCGTCAATCCGCCGGGCGGCGAGGAGCTCCTGGGTACGGATGACGCCCATCAGGTCGCCCTGTTCCGGACCGATCAGGTTCTGACCACCCTCGCCGCGCGTCAATGAGAGATAGGCCGTGCGGTAGTGGCGGCCGCGCGAGAGGTAGGCCAGCAGCGCTGTATTCTCGTCGTCGGGATGAGCGGCCACCATGAGAACGGCGCCGAGTACGTTGAGCCGCTCCATCGCGTGTTGGATGGCGGCGGCTCCCACCACCGCGTCCTGGGAGCGTCCCAGGGGGGCAAGTGCAGCGAGTAGCAGTAACGCAACCCAGTGTCCCAGACCTGATCGGAGATGCTTCATCGGCGTGATTTCACCAGTCTATACAAACTGAGGGGTACAGTTAGGTGGGCTATTCGGTGGACGTGACGTCAGCCGGGGCTTGAGGTCGCGGGCGGACACAGCCGGGCAGCTACCTGAGAGCCTCCTGACCAAAACAAAAAGGCCGGGGAGTTTGCCACGCTCCCCGGCTCAACTGGCAGCCTGCTGTTCGAAGATCCGGCGGGCTGGACGAGCCCGCCGGAAGACCCACTGAATCAATCTCCCATCGCGCCGACTTCTTCGCGTTCTTCGGCCGCCTCGGCGGCTTCGGGTTTGGAAGCCTTACCGTTGGCGGGCGCGATCGTGCCAAGGGGAACGAAGGCGTCCGGATCCGGCTCCTTGAGCACGTGCTTGCGGTAGAGCCTCGCCATCCGGCGGTGGTACTCGGGGTCGCTCTTGAGCCTGGCGTCTCGGGCGCGCAGCTTCTCGTCGCGGGCGAACTTCGGGATGCCCAGCCGATCGAGGTCGTCCTGGGCCTTGGCATTGACGTGCTCCTCGTTGAGAACCAAGTAGTCGCCGGGCTGCTCCACAGGAACATGCTTGTTGCCGGCGAAGATCTCGTGCCGGCCATGCTCCTCGTACCACTTGGCGAGGGTAGCCGTCATGTGCATCTTCTCGACGATGTTCCGCCAGCCGATGCCCGTGTTGTAGGCGCAGAAGCTGATCTCGCCCTTCTGCGTCGCGTAAGGGATGATGCACTGCTCGGTGCGGCGGAAATCGTAGTTGAATAGATCCTGGAACCACATGCCGGCGATGAAGAGGAAGTGCCAGCGGTCGCGGCGGCGCTTCTCGATGTCCGTGAGGCGCTTCTCGCCGTGGACCTGGCCGTAGTCGCGGCCGGTGGCGCCGAAGGTCTTGTCGAACTTCTGCATCAGGTCGAGCAGGCGGAAGTGCGTGGGCGCCTGGAAGGGATCGTAGTTGCGCATCAGGCTCAGCGCCATGCCGAGCACGCTCAGGAAGCGGCCCCGGGCGGCGTCGTTGACGCGGGCGATGTCGCGGGCCAAGCGGTCGGCGTTCAGGAACGCGGTGACCGGGACGGCCTCCTTGGTCTCCTTGTCCACCATGACGGCCATGCCGGTGCCGCAATTCGGATGGCAGCCGCAGCTCAGGTGGCCCCAGTCGGCGTTCGGGCCGTGGACCAGGTCCGCCCAGTCGCTGAAGGTGCTGATGAAGGAGATGGGGAACCAGTCGCGGGCCGGCTCGCCGAGCCCCACCTGGTTCTTGACGTCGTGGGCCAGGTGCGACAGCGTGTAGCGCTGCGCCTTGCGCCGCTCGTCGGTGATCGCCTCGTCGCGCCCGGTGAAGCTCACCGGCTGGAAGCTCAGGAATGAGATCTTCTTCGGGTTGTCGAGGGCGAACTGGATGATCTTGCCCACCTGCTCGTTATTGATGCCGTTGACCAGCGTGATGACGAGGACGATCTCGACGCCGGCCTGGTGGAGGTTCTCGATGGCCTTGAGCTTGACGTCGAACAGGTTGCCGACATGGCGGTGGGAGTTGGCCTCGTTGCCGATGCCGTCGAACTGCAGGTAGACGTAGCGCAGCCCGGCCTCGGCGGCCTGGCGGCAGAACTCTTTGCTCTTGGCGAACTCGATGCCGTTGGTGGCCGCCTGGACGCTGTGGTAGCCCACCTTGCGGGCGTAGCGGATGGCGTCGAGGAAATAGGGCGACAGCGTGGGCTCGCCGCCGGAGAACTGCACCGACATCTGCCGCCGCGGCTTGATCGAGATGGCGTTGTCGAGCAGCGTCTTGATCTCTTCCCAGGTCAGCTCATGGACGAAGCCGACCTGGTTGGCGTCCATGAAGCATGGGTCGCACATCATGTTGCAGCGGTTCGTCAGGTCGATGGTCAGCACCGAACCGCGCCCGTGGGTGATGGTGCTGGAGCCGTGGTTGTGCAGCTTCTCGTCGTTGTGCGCCCGGATATCACGCCCCGGAAAGACCTCTTCGAGGTGCCGGGTGAACTCCGGATCGATCGACATCACGTCCTCGAAGTAGCCGTGCTTCGGGCACTCCTTGACCATCAGGATTTTGCCGTCGCGCTCGATGATCTTCGCCTTGATTTCACCGACCTTCTCGGTCAGCAGGATCTCCCAATCCAACTCGCCGTCCAGGATCTTTTTGCGGATCTCCGGAACGCACTTGGGACACAGCGAGTCCGTCTCCCGCGGCCACCCGAGTGGCGGCTTCGTTTTCTCGTAGGACTTCAGCAAAGGCTTGTCGGACCACTTCGGCGTGAACGCCGGGTTCTGCTTGAACTGGTTGAAGAAGTCGAATACGTGCCAAGCCCCGTTCGCGGCGATCGACAGCGCCTTCTCGACATACTTGATCGGTTTGTGCATTTTTTGAATACTCCCCGGCGGCTTCCTCCGCGCCCCTCTGAGCGACGGTTCCGCCGCGCGATTTCTTAATAAACGGAAGGACCGGATTGGGTCCCCTCTGAGTGACTGCTGCCAGTCTTTATCAACTATAGGCGAGCCGGGCGGGGACAGCTACGCAAATCCATCAAAACGTTGATATTGTGGGCCGTACGGCGATATGCGGGTGCGAATGGGGCGGGCGGAGCTGCAACCCCGTTGCACCGTTGCCGCCGCCAGCGGGGTAGAATTCCTGGGGAACGTTTCCTCCCAGAGTGTAGGATCGTACATGAAATCTCGCCGTATCAAGGCGTTAGCCCGGGATTGCGGGTTTGACCTAGCGGGAATCAGCCGGGCCGTCCCGGTTCCGGAAGCGGATTGGTTCCACCGCTGGGTGGCTTCAGGGATGGCCGGGGAGATGACCTATCTGACTGATCACAGGGCGGATATCCGGTGCGATCCCCGCCGCCTGCTGCCCTCGGCCCGCTCGGTGATCAGCGTGGGGAAGCGCTACCGAGGGCCGGAGCCGCTCTCGACGGAGTTCGACGAGCCGGGCCGGGCCTGGATCTCCCGCTACGCTTGGGGCGAGGACTACCACCGTGTGCTGCGCCGCGGCCTGCGGGGCCTGGCCCGGCGCCTGGCGGCCGAGGCTGGCGAGTTCGACTGGAAGATCTGCGTGGACACTGCCCCGTTTCTCGACGCCGCTTACGCCCGCCACGCCGGGCTCGGCTGGATCGGCAAGAACACGTGCCTGATCAACGAGAAGCAGGGCTCTTGGTTCTTCCTCGGCGCCTTGCTCGTCTCGCTCGAGCTGGAACCGGACGGGCCGGCGCCGGACCGGTGCGGTTCCTGCACGCGCTGCATTGAGGCCTGTCCGACCGGGGCCATCGTTCCTGATCCGGCCGCGCCGCTGGGCTGGTCCGTGGACGCCCGGCGCTGCATCTCCTACCTGACGATCGAGCTGCGCGGCGCGGTCCCCGAGGAGCTGCGGGAGCCGATGGGCCGCCACGTCTTCGGCTGCGACATCTGCCAGGACGTCTGCCCGTGGAACCGCCGGGCGCCGAAGGACCGTGATGCAGCTTTCGCGCCCCAGCATTTCGCTCCACCGCTCGAGAGGCTCGCTTCGCTAACCGAAGAACAGTTCCGCGAGATGTTCCGCGGCACGCCCATCACCCGGGCACGCTACCAGGGCTTTCTCCGCAACGTAGCCGTGGCGATGGGCAACAGCCGCAATCTGGCCTACCGGGGCGCGCTGGAGCGGCTGGCGGCCTCCGCCGATCCCTTGATCTCCGGGCACGCGAGGTGGGCGCTGCGGCGGCTAGACTGTAAGAGATGAGGCGGCTTGCGGCGCTCCTGTTGCTGTTCGCCGCGCTGCTCCCGGCCGCTGCCGAGGATCCCGCCGCCGAGGGGTTCGACCACCTCTTCAACCTGGAATACGACGAGGCGCTGGCTGTCTTCCAGCGTCTGGCGGCGCAGGAACCGGACAATCCGGAATACTACAACGACATCGCCGCTACCATTCTCTACCGGGAACTCTTCCGCGCCGGCGCCCTGGAGAGCGAACTCGTTAGCGGCACCAACCCCTTCCTGCGCCGCCCGAAGATGCAGCCTTCACCTGAGGACCGCGCGGCTTTCCACCGGGCGATCGCCCGTTCGCTCGAACTCACGGGAGAATGCCTGGAGAAGAATCCTGACGACATCGAAGCCTTGTACTTCCGCGGCACCGCTCTGGCGGTCAAAGCCAATTGGGACTTCCTCGTCCGCAAGGCGTGGCTGGACGCGCTGCGCGGAGCCACGCAATCCCGGAAACTCCACCAGAGGATTCTCAGAGTCCATCCGGACTACGTTGATGCCATGCTGATTCCTGGCATTCACGAATACGTGGTGGGAAGCCTGCCGTGGTACTGGAAGCTTCTCGGGTTTCTCGCGGGGTTCCGCGGCGACAAAGCAAAAGGGATCCGGATGCTGGAGCGAGTGGCCCAAGAGGGAGACCGCCAGCGCAACAACGCTCGACTGCTGCTGGCTTCCATCTACCGGCGGGAACGGCGCCCAGCCGACGCGATCCCGCTGATCGCGGGGCTGATTCGAGACTTTCCCCGGAACTATCTGCTGCGCATGGAGCTGGTCCAGATGTACAGCGATCTGGGTGAAAAGGAGAAGGCGCTGGCGGTCGTGCGCGAAATGGAGCGCTTGAAGAGAGAGGGCGCCCCGGGATACCACCGGATGCCGTGGCACAAGTTGTGGTACACGCGAGGCACGCTGCTGTTCTGGTATCTGGATCTAGACCAGGCTCTTGAGGACTTCCGAAAGCTCGTCGGCGTGGCTGATGAACTTCCTCTCCATCAGGCCCAGCTCGCCTGGTTCCGGCTGGGGCAGACGCTCGATCTGCTGGGCCGCCGGGCGGAGGCGCTCGAGGCGTACCGCAAGGCTATCGCCCTGGCCCCGAACTCCGAACGCGCCCGCCAGGCGCGCCGCTACTTGAAAAGACCATGCACGCTGAAAAACCGGAAATGATCAGCTCCCGCGGCGTGCTGCCGGCTGGGCTGGATTGGACCCGGACGATGGCGGTTTTCGAACAGCAGAGGCGACGGGAAGACGAGCCGCTACTTCGCCCAGCAGATCTGAGATGTCGAAAGGCTCCCGAATGATGAGGAACCCTTCCGCACGCGCCTTCCGTTCGAGGTGCGCGGGGTGAGGAGACCGGGAAAGGAACAAGACCGGGACCTGCGATCCCAACCGGTGCAGTTCGGTAGCCAGACTCAACCCGTCGCCGTTGGGGAGAGCGAGTTCCGTGATCAGGAGATCGACTTTGTGGCGCGACGCCAACTGAGTAGCCCTTCTCGCGCTTGCCGCCTGGAGCACGTGGTGCCCTCCCCGGCGTAATCCTGCCGCTACCAGCGTGCGCAGGATCTTTTCGTCGTTCACGAGCAGGATCGTGGCCACCGTCGCCTCCGGGCCTCACCATAATAACCCGGTCATGGGCAGCGCCGGTTCACGGTTCGATCAAAGAAGGCGGCAGGTGCCGGAGGCTGTCAATCCGCAGAGCCGCCTCGATATCCACGGACTCGGCCTCCAGCCGGTTAAACTCGTCGGTGATGACTTTGCCCAGGCTGGCCTGGGGATCGAAGATGAGTTCGCGAAAAGAGTTGAGCGCGCCGAGCAGTTGCGGAGGCGAGGTCCAGGTCTCCGGCAGTTCCAGTGGCGCGGGGGAGGCGAACAACACGACATTCACCAGCGTAGGGCCGCTGCCGGTTGACACTCCGAGGACGTGAGGAAACATGCTCTTGAGCGTGGCGGCCGTGTCCCGTACGACCGGGGACTGCCGGCCGTTGACGACGAGATTGATGGCCACCACGCCGTCCGGCGTCATGTGGCTGCGCGCTTCTCGCAACGCCTCCCGGGAGAAGAGATGGCCAGGCACCTTCCCGCCGAGAAACGCGTCGAAGATTATGAAATCCCAACGGCCTTTCGTTCTTCTGAGGAACAGCCGCCCGTCGCTCAGGACGATGTCACATTCGTTCTCTGACACCCCGAAGTATTCCCGCGCGACCCAAGCCACTTTCGGGTCAATCTCCACCGCTGTTGTTCGGATACCGAAGGCGTTCAAAACGCGGACCATGTCTCCGCCGCCCAAACCCAGCAAGAGAGCGGTTTCCGCATCCGGGCGAAAGTTCGGCAGGGCGGCGAACAGAGGGATGTGAGGCATCACCGGCGTGCCGGTAGAGATGCTTTGCGCGTTGTGGCACAGGCCGTCGATAAGAAGATAGCGGACGTCGCCACGGTCCGCCACCCGAACTGAACCATAGAAACTCGGTAGATTGATGAGCACGTTATAACCGCCCGCTCTCCAGGTTTTCGGCGGCTCGAACCACCCCGACCGGGTAACGCTCGTGAATGACAGCGCAACGAGTGTGGCCGCGAAGACTGTCCCTTTTCGGCGGCCTACGAAACGAACCCCGCCCAGCAATGCCAAAGCCACCGCCGTCATCCGGCACACGGTCGTCACAGATACGTGCGGAAACAGGACAAAACCCGCCGCGAATGCGCCGGCGATCCCGCCCGCGGTGGACCAGGCATACACGGCCCCAGACGATCGCCCCACGGCGCCGAGGTTCGAGACAGCTAGCTTCACTGCCACGGGAGTCACCGAGCCGATCAGGAGCAAGGCCGGGCCAAAGGCGACGAGCGCCGCGACCAGAACCCCGGCCCGGTAGTTCCAGTAGACGAGTGGGGGCGAGATAGACTTGACGAAATGGGGAATGAACGCCACCCAGACCGCCGCGCTCACGACAAGCGCGTCGATCACGGCTGGAGCGCCCCTGGCGTCGGCCAGCTTTCCCCCTCCCCAATAGCCCACGGCGAGCGCTACTAGCGTGACCCCGATCAGGGCTGTCCAGACGTGCACATTATTTCCGAAATAAGGCGACATAAGCCGGGTGCCCAGAATTTCGAGAATCAGGGTGGCGGCCCCGGTAAGGAAGACGGTCGGTAGGAGTGCTCGATCGCGCGCGTCGGCGTGGCCAGCCGGTGCACCCGTGTCCGTCGCTAATGCCGGCTCACGAATCATCGACCACCGCCCGCCGAGCACCGATTCTATCACGCTGAAACGTCAACTTCTTCAAGTCACGCAAGGAATCTACAGGAGTTTCTCCAAGTACGAGCGCACAATACTAATCGGCAATCTCACGCTAATCCTGTAAAAGCGACAGAGAAACGCCCGGTGCGGAAAGCAAAGCAAGCGCGTGCGTGCAGGCTTCTACGGGTGCATAAAAGAGGGCTCGCGCTTCAACGGCTGGTGGTCGCGAAGCGGCGACGGCGGCTGTTCGGCGGCCAGCCTGCGGCGATCCCCTGCCGGGCCGTTCCTACGCCAGCAACCCCGCACCAGGCGGTTGCGTCTAATTGGACAAAGAGGTTGCCGGCCGCCCGGGGGTGGAAGACGCCCCCGGAAACCGATATATGTATTGCTGGAGAAGGTAGGCGAGCGATGAAGACGATCGGCAATCGCCAATTCGTCGAAGTCCCTGGGGAGGCGACCCACGAGTTGCCTCCTTTGCTGGTGCGCCGCCGCCCCGAAGTGGGCCGCCTCGATGAGGTGATGAAGATGGCGCAAAGCCTCATCGAACAAGAGGACCTTGTGCCGGCTCCTGACTTCGCCCTAGATGAGGCGAAGCTGGAGGTCGAGCGGCGGCGGATGGACCTTGCGATCAACCTCGTCGAGCAATACCTGGACTTCTTGTTCCATTGGCAGTGGGGCCATGACATCCTCGAGTGGATCCGCCAGTGCGAGTTGACTTTCGAAACCAGCAAGGCCTTGCGCAACCTGCTGCGGCCAGACGTGTGGCCCCACGCCGGGCGGAGTAGCTTCGTGCGTCTGCTCGAGGACAAAGAGGTGCCGCACGCGAACGTGGAACTGAGCCAAGCCGTCGGCTTGCGCCTGACTTTCCGCCAGCCACCTCCCCTCGAGTGCTTCTCGGACCAGTTTCTGTTCTACCTGAATTCCCCGGTGGCCGCCTCCGCTTACGAGGCGTGGGCGGCGCGCAACCCCAAACCCCACGCTTCCTTGCCTCCGGAACGGTTCATGGTGCGGGTGGTCGAAATCTAGTTGAGACGGCGCCCGCCGTCCCCCGAGCGCCAGCGCCACCTCGTCCAGAGATCTTTTCTTCGGTCACGCCGTAACTTCCTGCCGCTGCAGGGCGCGCTCCCTGCGGGAACTCACGGGCGGCAAGACTTAACCTGCTCGACGGTTGCGGTGATTCACACCCGATGTTCAGTTTTTTCTTGACTTCCCCGAGTCGCGCGCGCTAGAATGTGAGCTGCAAGTCAGTTGCATGTAAGTTTGTCGATTCCCGTAGCGCGCCGCAGACGAGTAAGACCAGCGCTGGGGAGTCATCAAGGAGAGAATTGATGGCCTGGAATAGTAGACTATCTCTTTTTATCTCAATAACATGCATGATATGGATCGGGACTCTGCAGGCGGCTGGCCCAGTGCGGCAAGGCCGCTCTCGGGCGGGCTCCGCGTCGCTTAGAGGTTGCGTAACGCTTCGCGGAAGACCTGTTTCTGCATCCGAGGTGCGAGTAGTGACCCCAGGGGGATCGATCGCCGCAACAGTCGCAACCGCTGATGACGGCTGCTTTTCGGTCGGCGGTCTATCCCCGGGCTCGTATTTCCTGGTCGCCACTTCCGGCGACCGCATGAGTCCCAGGTATGGCGTGAAGCTGGCGCACGGCGGAAGCGCTAGGGTGCAGTTGGAAATCGGGACAGCCGCTTCGAAGCCTGGGGAGTCGGCGGAACGCCTGCAACGGCAGATCGACAGGCTCCGGCGCCAGTTGGCGGCCTTGCAGGAACAGGTGGAGCAACTGGGCGCTGGGGAAGCCGCTCCGCATTCCCAGGAAAGCCCCAGTGGATCTGACAGTGCTGAGAGCGGCGAGGTCCGGTCCGCGGCGGCTCGGCCGACCGGGGAAAAGGGCCGGGAAGCGAAGATGGTCGCCGGCCCCGAGGCGGATCCGGAGACCGCCGAATTGGACGCGGCGCAGCAGCAAGCTGCTGGCGGTCTTTATGGGGTCCCCCAGAAGCCCTCGACGGAAAAGCGAGAAGCCGAGCCGCCGGCCGTGCGATTGCCGGGGCGGGGTTACACTGAGAAGGGTCTCTACGGAGGCTTGGCGGCTGGCTCCGAGGGCCGCCGCTATGCGCGAGGCCTGTTTGGAGAAGCCGTCAAGATCGGCGGCTACGGGTCGTTCCGGTTTGAAGCGAACAACATCCCCCAAGGTCCGCAGATCGGCGACCTTCCGCCGCTCAAATATAGCAACAACAGCTTCGACTTCCGCCGGTTTGTCTTTACGATCGACGCGGTTCCCTCCAAACGGCTCCGCTTCTACACCGAAATTGAGTTCGAGCGGCTCAGCGAGATCGAGATCGAGCGCAACGCCATCCCGGAGAACCGCGGGCGGGCGAACCGCAACCGCCGCGGCACCCGCTTCATGCAGGAGTTCGAAGGCACGAGCGGGGGCGAGCTCGCCATCGAGCAGGCGTGGGCGCAGTTCAACATTACCGACTCTCTGGGGGTGCGCGGGGGCATTGTGCTGCCTCCGGTGGGGCGTTTCAACATCCTTCACGACGACGATTACTGGGATATTCCGCGCCGCACGTTGGTGGACCGGGGCGGTCCGGTGTTGCCGGCCAAAGTGGCTTGGCAGGAGCTCGGCGCCGGCCTGATTTTCAGTAAGCCCCTCGGAGCTGGCTATCTTGACGCCCAGGTCTACGTAGTGAACGGTCCGAAGCTCGACTTCTCTATCGAGGAGGTGGTGGCCTTCCGCGAAGGCCGCGAGCTGCTCGAGCTCGAACCCGAGATCGCCTTCTCCTCTGGAGCTGTCGATGGCAGCCAGGCGACCGCTGGCCTGACCTGGCGTGCAGCCCTGAGTCCCCGCATCGGACATGAAATTGCTTTGTCGGGCTACCACGGCCGTTACACACCGGACTACCTGACCAGAAAGCCCTGGGTGAATACGGTGGCCGTGGACGGCAAAACGACCTGGGGCGGGTTTGAGATCGAAGGCGAATTCGCGTACACGAAGTTCAACGGATTCCGGCCCGTTCTTGATGACATCGCCCTGCAGTTGGTCGATTCCGCCGCCAAAACCTTTTCGTCGGAGACTTCCATTCTGGAGTCCGAGGTCGAGACCGGGTTCGCGGGACCGCTCACGGACAGCCGCAAGGGATTCTGGATCGACTTCAAGTACCGCCTCCGGCCTCAGTGGCTGCAGCGCGTCAAGGAACTCGATGACCCTCACTTCATTCCGATTCTCCGCTGGGAAAGAATTTGGTTCCGCGACTTCGTCCGTGGTTTCGAGTTCAGCGACAGCCGGATCACGGAGCTGCAGATGGAGGACCTCACGCAAGAGCGGTTCACCCTCGGGCTGGCCTTCCGGTTGATGCCTTCGGTAGTGGTCACCGCGGCGTGGGAGCACAATCGCATGCTCGAAGGCAGCCGCTTCATCTTTCCACAGCCGGTCGGCGCCGGTCCGATCCCGAATAAGACGTTCGACGGCTTCATCGTCGGCACGGCTTTCGGATTCTGAGAGGCCTTGTTGCTAAACTGTTGCAAGAATCGACTGGGGCCGCCGCAACGGCGGCTCCGTGGCCGGGTGATTCGGATGGCTCTCGCTGCCAACGTGAAATGCTTTCTGGCGGTCGCCGTGCTCACTGCGGCGATAGCGGCTGCCGAAGAAGTGGAGGTGTACCTCTCGGTTGAGGAAGCACCGCGGGTCCTGTTTCCGGAAGCTGATTCCATCGAGCGCCGCGACGTGCCGGCGACCGAGGGGCTCCGGAAGAAGATGCAACACCTCATCGGCCGCGCCAAGCCCAGCATTTGGGAGCCTTATTACATCTCGTTCATTGCCAAGAGAAAAGGTGAGGTCGTGGGCTACGCGGTCATCTGCGAGGAGATCGGCAAGCACCGGCCTATCACCTTCATTGTCGGGATCGATCCGACGGGCAAGATCCGGGATGTAGCGGTGATGATGTACCGGGAGAGCATCGGCAACGAAATCCGCTATCCGGGGTTCCGCCGCCAGTTTCGAGGCAAGAGTCTCGACGATCCGATCGCCCACCGTCGCGACATCCGCAACATCACGGGGGCGACGCTATCATCCCGGGCAATGGCCGTGGGCGTGCGCAAAGGACTTGCCTTTTTGCAACTGACCTACTTGACGCCTGAGAAGCGCCCGGCGGGAGGCGCGCCATGAGAGCCACAGGCGCCGTGCTGGTTCTTCTCCTGGCTGCTGGCTGCGGCGGTGTAGATGCCGTAGCGGCGCCGGGCGCCCGTTCCAAGGGGCTGGCTCCGCTCGCCCGCGCCCGCTACGTGATGGGGACGCTGTTCGAGATCACCGTCCGGACGGCCGATCCCGAAAGGGCGAAGGCGGCGATCGAAGCGGCATTCGCGGCGATTCGCCGCTCTGACGAAACGCTCAGCCACTGGCGCACAGACAATGCCTTGGCTGCTTTTAATCGCGCTCCCGTCGGCGAGCCCGTGGCGGCGCCCGAGGAGTTGTACCAGTTGCTCGCGCTGGCTGACCGTTATCGCCGAATCTCGCACGGGGCTTTCGATATCGCGGTGGCTCCGCTGGTTGAGCTCTGGCGGCGCTGCGCCGAAGAGGGCCGCCTGCCTCGGGAGGCGGAGATTCGCGCCGCGCGGGCCGTCACCGGCGGGGGCTGTGTGGAGCTATTGGACGACGGCCGCGTCCGCCGCCTCCGCGCCGGTTGCGCCGTCCAGTTCGGAGCGATCGGTAAAGGATGGGCGATTGACCGGGCCGCTGAGGTCCTGCGGCAATACGGAATCCGGCACGCCTTCATCAGCGCCGGCAGCAGTTCGATATTCGCGATGGGCGACGGCGGCGAGGGCGCAGGCTGGATCGTTGCGATTCGCGATCCTCGCCACCCGGGGGCCGTGCTGGGCGAGTTCCGTTTGAGGGACGGCGCTGTCTCGACCTCGGCGGTGGGCGAGAGGAGTTTCAAAATCGCCGGCCGCTACTACCCGCATATCCTCGATCCTCGCACTGGGCGCCCGGCCGTGGGCGTGTCGAGCATCACGGTTGTCGCTCCTACTGGCGCCGAAGCGGATGCGCTTTCTACGGCAGCCTTCGTGTTAGGGGTTCCCGAAGGGCTTGTCCTGCTGAACGAGCTGCAGCGGGACGCATGGCTACTCGACGCCGAGGGCCGTATGCATATCGTCCGCACTGGCTCCGGGCCCGTGCTTCGATGGGAGGACTCATGAATTCACTCAACGACGGTTATCCGGCTGGCAACGGTTACCGCTCTCCGGCGGTTCGCCGCTGGTCCCGGGTCCACGCCGTCACCGGTGTCATGGTGGGCGTATGGCTGCTGTTGATGGCAGTCACCGGGATCGCCATAAACCACCAGGAAGGGCTCGGGTTGGTGAATGTCCACATTTCGAACGCGTGGCTGCCCGGCCATTACACCGATGAGTTCCATCCAGACTCGACCGCCTTGCACGTAGTGGTCGCGGACCTTCATAGCGGCCGGTTTTTCGGACCGTACGGCCGCTACGTCTCGGATCTCGTGGGGGTGCTGTTGATCGTATCGGTAGTGTCCGGTTTCCGGGCTCGCCGGCTGCGCCGACAACTGACGTGCTCCCCGGCGCACGAGAAGATGGCCCGGACGACGCATGCGATCGCCGGTGAAGCCAAACCGGGAAACGGGAGGCCGCGCCGGGCGCGAGGCGGTTCGATGGAATCGTCACCAGAGGGGACTGCCCGGGAAGAGACTTCCTCGGGGAGGCTCACCTGAAAAGGACCGAAGTCGGCTTTTCAGGTGACGAGGTCATAGGTGCGAATGTCGGCCTTGCCGCTCAATAGACCGGCGAGCTTGCCGAGCACACTCGTAACGTGGTCGGCCTCGAGATGCTGCTCGAGCGCCTCGGCGCTGGTCCATTCCTCGACGAAGGTGAGGTCTGAGGGATCTTTCGTGTTCTGCCACAGCTCGTAGCGGAGGCAGCCTGTTTCCTGCCGCGTAGGTTCGATGAGACTTCGCAAGAGAGATTTCACCTCTTCGACCTTCTCCGGCTTCGCCGGAATATGGGCTACTACCCTGACCATGTCGGGATCCTCCTCCACTTCAGTGTCGCAAAGGCGTCGCCCGCCCGTTGCGCCCGGGAGAGGACCGGGGCGTGGTAGAAAGAAAAAAGCGCCGTGGAAGCTACCGTCCGCAGAAACCCCGCCCGGCGGCATGCCATCTATTTTCTTGTCTTGCAGAGCCAAACGGCACTCCGGTTCTTGTTCCGAGACGCCGGTAGTCCACTCCCGAACGCCGCCCTCTTGGCGAGACGGGGTTCGCCTCCCGCGGCCGTGGCGCCGGCGCGCTTCCTGGCCTTTCTGTTGGCTGTCTTGCTGGCTCTGGCTCTTTCGCCAGCCGCTGGGGCGCGGGTCGTTCCCGGCTATTACGTCGTGGAATTGACCGAGGCTCCTCCTGCGGAACGGGTGGCCGCAGCGGGAGCAGTGCGGCGAAAATCGGCGATGCGGGACTACTATGACGTCGTGCGCCACCAGCAGACGGTGGTGCGGGGCGTCTTGGAGAGCTTCGGGGCCCGGCCGTACGGCGCGGTGGACACGGTCGCGAACGCCTTGCTCGTCCGTCTTCCGGAAAAGATGGCCCGGCGGTTGCCGGCGCTGCCTGGCGTTAAGCGTGTTTATCCGGTGCGCGAGCTGCGCGTCATGCTGGAGCGGGCGCTGGAGCTGCACCACGTGATCGACGGTTGGCGCCGCCTGGGCGGGTCGGACCTGGCCGGCGCGGGAGTGAAAATCGCGATCGTCGATAGCGGTATCGACATTTCGCACCCGGCGTTTCAGGATCCGTCGCTCCCCATGCCCGAGGGCTTTCCGCGCGCCAATACTGCCTCCGACCTGGCATTTACGAACAGCAAGGTGATCGTTGCACGGAGCTATTTGTCTTTCTTCTTCGACAACGGCGACACAAGCGCGCAGGACCGGAACGGCCATGGCACAGCCGTAGCGATGGCGGCCGCAGGGGGTATCCTCGACACGCCGAACGGTCCGATCAGCGGCGTGGCGCCGAAGGCATGGCTCGGAAGCTACCAGGTGATCCGCGACGATGGCACGACGCGGTCCGATCTGGTGCTGAAGGCCATTGACGACGCCGTGCGGGACGGCATGAACATCATTAATCTCAGTCTCGGCAGCGGCATCGTCCCTCGTCCCGGTGACGACATCCTCACACGAATGGTCGAACGGGCCACCGCGCTTGGAGTGCTAGTCGTAGCGGCTGCGGGCAATCAGGGGCCGGATCCCTTCTCGCTCGGAGATACGTCTGTAGCCCCCTCGGTGTTGTCGGTGGGCGCCACCTGGAATGATCGTACCCTCGCTTCGGCGGTTCACCTGGCTTCGGGCCGTAGCTTCGCGGCATTCCCCGGAACCGGACCGAAGCCCGTGCAGCCCGTCACCGCCCCTATTCGTGACGTGGCTGACCTCGATCCGACAGGGCTCGCCTGCTCTGCGTTGCCGGCGGGCAGCCTGTCGGGCAGGATTGTTCTGATTCAGCGCGGCGAGTGCTTCTTTCGCGACAAGCTGAACAACGCGGAGGCGGCCGGGGCGGTGGGAGCCGTCATCTACACGCGGCCGGACGCCCCCGAGCCGTTTCCGTTCGATGCTCTCGACGCGACGCTGCCCGCGGTCATGGTGAGCAACTCCGACGGGGAGACGATCAAGGGGATCATCGCCTCCTCGGGCGGTCCCGTGATGACGACGATCGATTTCTGGGTGAAACGCGCGGTAGATCCCAACCGTGTGGCTTCTTTCTCGTCGCGCGGCCCGAGCTCGGACCTTTCCATCAAGCCGGAGATCGCAGCCATCGGCGCCGCTTTAAACACGGCGACGCTGAACGGGAGCTTCGACACCACCCAGGGCACCAGTTTTTCGGCGCCAATCGTGGCGGGCGCCGCGGCGGTGGTGATGAGCGCCCGGCCTGGTTATTCGGCGCAGCAGTACCGGTCGCTGCTGATCAACACGGCGGACACTTTCGTGCTCAGCAGCGGCAAGCCGGCTCCCGTCCAAGCCGTGGGCGGCGGCCTCTTGAACCTGGACCGGGCGCTGGCAGCAACACTCACTGCGATTCCGGCGACGATTAGCTTCGGCGATACGACAGGCGCCCTGCAACGGAGACTCATCATTTCCAACCTGGGAACGGAGCCGGAGACTCTGACCGTCACCGCTCAGCCCTTCGACGGCGGTCCCCCGCCCGACGCCGCCCCAGCCTCGTTCACGGTCGCTCCGGGAGCGTCTCGGCAGGTTACGCTGACGCTCACCCCTCCCGGCCCGCCTGCCGGTGAGCACCAGGGCTTTCTTTGGATCCGTGGCAGCCGCACCGGTGCGGAAATCCACGTTCCTTATTGGTATGGGATCACGTCCGAGGAGCCCGCCCACCTGACTATCGTGCACAGCGATGAGGCGGGTCCAGCCGGAGAGCTATTGCGCCGGGCGATCGGGATTCGGATCACCGACGCGGCCGGGATTCCAATTATCCGCGTATTGCCTCAGGTATCCGTCGTGTCCGGCGGCGGGAAAGTCGAGGCGGTGATCTCCTCTGACGAATCATCGCCGGGACTTTTCGAGGTAACCGTCCGCCTCGGCGCCGTGGCCGGCCCGAATGTGTTCCGCATCGAAGCCGGTACTTTGTCGACAGAGGTGACGATTGAAGGTCAATAGCTTCCTGCTCGCCTGCGCTGGAATCACAATCGGGGGACTTCTTGGATTCGGTGCTCCCAGTCCAGTGATCGCGCCGGTTGTTCCGTTCGAAAGCAACCGGGGGCAGGCGCCGCCGGAAGTTCAGTACCTGGCGCGGCTTCCGGGCCAGATCGTTTTCCTGACCGGATCAGCGATCGAGCTCTCGCTCGGGAAGACCAGGGAGCCGCTGCGTTTTCGTTTCGCCCGTGGGGCCGGCGAGTTGAAATGGAAAGGCGTTACGCCGCTGGCCGGACGAAGCCATTATTTTTACGGAAACGATCCGGATTCGTGGATTACCCGCGTTCCCCACTACGGACGCGTGCGCGCCGCGTCGGTGTGGGATGGAATCGACGCCGTCTGTTACGGGAAGCACGGACGCCTGGAGTTCGACTTCGTGGTAGCCCCCGGGGCGAACCCGCGCCTGATCCGCTTGCGGATCGACGGGGCCCTCGGAATGCGGCTCACCCGCGAAGGCGATCTGCTGATCGATACGTCCGCCGGTCCTGTGCGGCAGCATCGGCCGGTGGCGTATCAGCGGACTCCAAACGGGCGAAGTCCTGTGGCAGCCGCCTTTCGCCTCGGTCCGGACAACGACGTTTCCATCGAGGTCGGCGACTTTGATCGGCAGCGCGCCCTAGTGATCGATCCGGTGATCACATTCTCCACGTTTTGGGGCGGCACGGGATTGGACGAAGCTCTCGCCGTCGCCACCGACACGCAAGGCAACGTCTACATCGCCGGCCGCACTGACTCAGTGGATTTCCCCACCCGCGATGGTTCCGTCCAGCCGAATTACGCTTCCACTGGATTTCCCGGCGATGCCTTCGTCACGAAGTTCAGCCCTGACGGCAAGCAGGTTTTGTTCTCGACCTTTCTCGGCGGCTCCGACGGGGATACGGCGCGTTCGATCGCCATAGATTCGCAGGGCGGCATCTACGTCGCCGGAGATACGGATTCCAGGGACTTCCCTGTGAGCAACGGCGCCTACCAACTGTTTAACTCGAGCGTGGGGCTGTTCTCCGAAGGATTTGTCGCAAAGCTCAGCCGGGATGGCTCCCAGCTCGTTTACTCCACCTATATCGGGGATATCTTCACCGACCGGGTTTACGCGGTGGCCGTGGACGGGCAAGGAAACGCCTACGTGGGCGGCAGCTCGGATTCGAGCGAGTTCCCGACGACGCCAGGAGTGTTCCGCTCTTCCTGCCGTGGGATGGGGGCAGGCGGGTTTGTGTCGAAACTGACTCCGGACGGGACGGCGCTGATCTACTCGGTTCGTGTCTGCGGGTCGGCGAACGATGAGGTGCTCGCCCTGGCGGTGGATAGCGCGGGCAACGTTTACGCCGGCGGGGTCACTGGCTCCGACGACTTCCCAACGACGGCCGGGTCTCCGCAGGAACAGGCCGGAGGAGGCGAGGACGGGTTTGTCGTGAAGATCTCGCCCGACGCCTCGAAGCTGGTCTGGGGAACGTATCTGGGAGGGATCGGAGCGGACGCGGTGCAGGGAATCGCGGTGGACGGGGACGGAAACGTCTATGCCGCGGGCTACACTTCTTCTTCCGACTTTCCGGTGACCGACGGCGCCTTCCAGAAACAGCACGCGAGCGGAGGCGCGTCACAGGACGCCTTCGTCGTCAAAGTGGCGAGCGAGGGCTCCGGCCTCGTCTACTCGACCTTCGTGGGGGGCAGCGGCGCGGACCAGGCGACGGCCGTGGCGGTGGGCGATGATGGGGCCGCGTACGTTACGGGGTTCACCGAGTCTTTGGACTTTCCCACCACGCCGGCGAACTGTCTTACCGGGTACGCCGGCGGCCGTGATGCGTTCGTCTTGAAGCTGAGTCCGACCGGCGCGGCGCTGGAGTATTCCCACTATCTGGGCGGGCGGAGCAGCGATGAAGGGCATGGGATCGCGGTAGGAGCCGGCGGTTCGGTTTTCGCTGCCGGCCGGACTGGCTCAGGGAATTTCACCACTACTTGGGACGCGATGCGCCCGGCGTACGCCGACGGCTACCGCGGTATGACCGATGCCTTCTTGGCGCGGATCGACGAGGGGCCGCCGCCCGCAGCGCCCTGCGTCGCCCTGAACGGCCTGGTAAACGGCGCCAGCTTTCTTCCCGGGCCGGTGGCGCCAGGCGAAATCATATCGGTGTTTGGAGCCGGCCTTGGCCCGCCGAACCTCACGGTGTTCGACCTGGCCGGGGGCGACCGCATCGTGCCGGAGTTGGCCGGCACACGGGTGCTGTTCGACGGCGTGGCTGCGCCGATCATTTCGACGATCGGCGGGCAGGTAAATGCGATCGTGCCTTATTCGGTGGCGGGTCAGGACGCCGTGCGGGTCCAGGTCGAGTACCAAGGAGAACTGACCGCCGAGAGGATCGTGCCTGTGGCCCTTACCTCGCCTGCCATCTTCTTGCAGAACGCGGCCGGCCAAGGGGCGATCCTGAACCAGGACGGCAGCGTCAACGGGCCCGGCAACAGGGCCGCCCGCGGTTCCATCATCCAGATCTTCGCCACCGGCGAGGGGCAGACCAACCCGCCGGGCGTGGACGGCAAGGTGGCCGGCGCGACCCTGCCGAAGCCCGTGTTGCCGGTGAAAGTGACCATCGGCGGCCGCGAGGCCGTCGTCCACTACGCTGGCGCGGCCCCGGGCCTGGTGGCCGGCGTGTTCCAGATCAACGCCCAGGTCCCCGACGACGTTTCTCCTGGCAGCGCCGTGCCGATCGTGATTCAGGTCGGCGACCGGCGGAGCCCACAGGGCGCCACCGTCGCTATTCGTTGATCCCTAGCCTCGCCGAGCTTCTCAGTCACGGCGGGACCTGAAACACCCGGCAACGCTGTTCGGCGCGTTTCCCAACTTCTGAAGTTACGCCTTCTGTGTCTCGGCTCCGAGCCCCGATCTCTGACTGCCCGGTGTTCGAAAAAAATCAACGGAGGCGAATTTTTTTCTTGATTCCGTATAACAGACGTTATACGATAGAACCCAAAAAGAGACGACGCCCGCGGCTCGATGCCGGCCGCCGGCGAGCGCGCAAAGAAGACGAGGAGGTGCGCCGTAGGGGAGATTCGTGTGGACCGACCGCTAGGGGCGGTAGGGCGCAGCGCGGCGGATTTGGAACGGGAGCGCTGATGGGAGTGAGCAAACGCAGGGACCGGCTGGTGGTCTTCCGCCTGACGCAGGAGGAGTACCAGCGGCTATTGAAGGAGTCGAGCCGGAACGGAGCGCGCAGCCTTTCGGACTACACACGGGCGCGACTGCTCGAGCCGGACCGCGAAGCGGCCGTGAGCAGCCGGCGGGTCGAGAAACGCCTGGCGCGGTTCGATAAACGGCTCGACGAGGTTCAAACGGTCTTGCGGCAGGTGGCGCGCGTGGTGAAAAAGATCTCGGAAATGTGAACAGGAGGAGCCCGGGATGGAGGAGCCGGGAATGAAAACCTGGTTGGGGATCCTCGTTCTGGCGGTTGGAGGATTTGCCCAAACGGTTCAATCGCCGATGGCCAGCGTCGGCAAGGCGAACCTGCCCGCGCAAGCCGTCGGGCCTTATGACCTGCTGGCGGTTTCCGTCTATCGTTCGCCGGAGCTGACCCGCACGATCCGGGTGGCCGCTGACGGCACGATCGGCTTGCCGTTGCTGAAGGGCCGGATTGAAGCTGCAGGTCTGATGCCGGAAGAACTCGCCGAGCGGATAGCCGAGGCGTTGAAACAAGAGCGGATCCTGGTGGACCCGATCGTGGAGGTCACCGTCGCTGAGTACGCCAGCCGGCCGATCAGCGTGATGGGCGCGGTGAGGCGTCCGCTGACGTTCCAGGCTTCCGGGCGCGTGACGCTGCTCGACGCTCTCGCTCGCGCCGAGGGGCTGACTGAGGATGCGGCGGCGGAGATCCTGGTAACGCTGCCCGCGGATCCGGACGAGGAGAGCGGAGGCGCCGCCAGGCGTGCGCCGGTGGTGCGGCGGATCCCGGTGAAGGGGCTGATCGACGAAGCGCGGCCCGAGTGGAACCTGGAGCTGCACGGCGGCGAGGTGATCCGCGTCCCCGAGGCCGGCAAGATCTTCGTCGTAGGCAACGTCCGGCGGCCGGGCGGCTACGCAGTCCCGGATCCCGAAGACGCCACGGTCTTGAAGCTCATCGCTCTGGCCGAGGGACTCACGCCCTACTACCGCAAGAAGGCTTACATCTACCGCAGGGATCCGGCAACCGGGGTGAAGCGGGAAATCGAGATTGAACTGGGCAAGATCATGAAGCGCGAGGCGCCGGACGTACCCCTTCGGGTGAACGACATTCTCTATATACCGGACCACGCGAGCCGGCGCGTGCGGGCGAAGGTGATCGACCGGGTGACCGGCTTCGGCGCGGCCACGGTCTCCGGGATCCTGATCTGGGGGAGGCGGTGAGGAACGAGATGGTCGTTCCAACCAACGACGTCGCCAATCAGTTGCTGCCAGCGAGAGTCGAGCAACCGACGGTGCCGATGATGGTCGCCCCCGCGTGGTGGGACATGACTTCAGACGGCCAGGATCGGCGCGCGTCCCACTATTTGCACATCTTTCGCCGGCACTGGCAGAAGATATGCGCTTTCGTGGGCGCCTGCACCCTCTTGACTCTGCTGGTGTCGCTGCGGATGACCCCGCTTTACGAGTCAACGGTTGTCATCGACATCGATCGGCGCATGCCGACCGGGGTCGTCGGGCAAGAGACGAGTCAGCCGCTGATGAACGACGCCGACCAGTATCTTGCTACCCAAATGCAGCTCATCCAGTCGGATTCCGTTTTGCGGCCGGTGGACCTGAAATTCAACCTCCGCGAACACGAGCGGGGGTTCTTCAGCCGATGGTTCGGCCCGGAAGTAGAAGACCCGGACGCGCCCCTCGAACTTGACCGTGTGAGCGTCCGGCGGCCGCCGAACACGTACCTCCTCGAGGTGAGCTATCGGTCCGAGGATCCGCGACTGGCGGCGGAGGTCGCGAACGCGATTGCGGAATCCTACTTAGAGCACACCTACCGGACGCGATACGAGGCGGCTAAGGGCATGTCCAGATACATGGAGCAGCAGCTTGAAGAGCTGCGTGCCAAGATGGAGCGTTCGGGAAACGCTCTGGCCCGGTTCGAGAAGGAACTCAGCATCATCAACCCCGAAGAGCGGACCAGTATTCTTTCTGCGCGGCTGCTCGAACTGAACTCGGAGTATGCCCAAGCCCAAGCTGACAGGGTCGCCAAGGAGGCGGCGTACCGATCTGTCGCTTCGGGCTCTTTGGAGGCCGCCCTGACGTCCTCGCAAGGTGAAGCGCTCGCCCGGTTGCTGGCTGACTACCGGGAAGCAGAACAAGACTTCAGCGACATACGGAGTTTCTACGGGGCCAACCACCCCGAGTACAAGGCGGCGGAGCGGCAGCTCGCCGAGCTCTGGAAACAAATCGGGGAGCTGAGAAAGAGCATCGAAAGCCGCGTGTTCGCCCAGTTTCAAGAGGCTCGCGACCGCGAGCAGATGTTGAAAGCGACGCTGGAGAAGGTCAAGGCGCAGCTCGATCGGATCAACGCCAGGTCGTTCGAGTACCAGGCTTTGAAGCGGGAAGCGGAGAGCGACAAGCGGTTGTACGAGGAGCTGCTCCGCAAGATCAACGAGGCGACGATCAACGCGAGCTTTCAGGGCAGCGCGGCGAGGATCGTAGACAGGGCCAGGCCCGATGACGAGCCGGTGTTTCCGAAAGTTCCGCTGAACACGCTGCTCGCGTTCTTCCTCTCCGCTGGTCTCGCCTTCGGCATCGCCGTCGCGGCGGACTATCTCGACAACACGGTCCGCGATCCCGATCAGGTCGTGCAGACGCTGCGAACGCAGGTTCTCGGGACGCTGCCGATGGTCCGGAGTTGGAGAGGGAAGTTGAGCCCCGCGGTCAACGGCAACGGTTCCGGGGGAGAAGCGGCCGCCAAGTGGCGAGGCGGAGACTCCTCCGTCTCGTCCTACAACGAGGCGATCCGAAGCCTCCGGAACTCAATTCTTCTATCGGATTTCGACCGGACGGCGCGGTCCCTTCTGATCACCAGTGCCTCGCCCGGAGAGGGGAAATCGACTACCGCCGTCTACCTGGCGCTGGCCCACGCGAGCCAGAAGCACAAGACGCTGCTCATCGACGGCGACCTGCGGCGTCCGAGCGTCCACAAGCGCTTTCACCTGACGCCGACAAAGGGGCTGTCCAGCGTTCTCCTCACCGGCGGCGACTGGCGCGAAGCCGTCGTCCGGCTTCCCGACCAGACTTACCTGCACGTGCTGCCCGCGGGGCCGTCCTCCCGCCAGGCGGCCGACCTCGTCGGCCCGTCGCTGGGCACGATCTTGGCGGAAGCGGCGGCCGAGTATGACTTGATCATCCTTGACGCTCCTCCGCTGCTTGGGTTCGCGGAGCCGATGCAGATGGCGACGTCGGTGGATGGCGTGATCATCGTGACCCGAGCGGGGGTAACCAATCGCAAGGCGGTGAACTCGGCTGTCAACACATTGTCGAGGATCCGGGCGAACTTACTCGGGATCGTGCTGAACGAAGTCCACCGGCAGATCAGCGACGAGTATTACTACTACAGCTACTACCGCAAGTATTATTCCGACCCATCCGGGCGCAAGATAGGCCGGCGGAACGGGAAGCACAAAGAGTGGAAGGAATGCAATTGATCGCTCCACCAATGCCTACGGCGCACACCGTCCCGGCGCCTGCGATGGCGGCGGGCGGAAGTAATCGTCTCCGCTCGTTCCCCAGGCCGGATTTTCTCACTCTTCACTGTCTGCTGCTGCTTGGTTACGCGGTCCTGGGGAAGCTGTTCGCTTACATAGGGTTCGGCGGGCTCTACATTGGCGAGATCGTCCTCGGCATCGGGGTCTGCGGATTCCTCCTCAGTCCCTCCCGCTGGCGCATCCTGCGGAATCCCCACCTGTGGCCCCTTCTGGCGCTGATGTTGTGGGGCGCGATTCGAACGATACCCTACGTGGAGGCTTACGGCAAGAACGCGCTGCGAGACGCTGCGGTTTGGGGTTACGGAACGTTCGCGATCCTGATGGCGGCGCGGATTGCTGCGCATCCCGTAACTGTGTCGCGTCTCGCCGATCGATTCGCCACGTTCGCTCGCGTGTTCCTGTTAGTCGTCCCGGTAATCTGGCTTCTTTCTGCTGCTTTCGGGGTCATTGTTCTTATCGTGCGCGGTCAGATCGTACCTTTCCTGAAAGGCGGGGACTTGCTGGTTCACTTGGCGGGCGTGATCGCGTTCATATACCTCAAGGTCCGAGACATGCCCACAGCGTGGCTCATCGTGGCGCCTCTCGTGTTCGCGGTGGCCGCCACGAATCGCGGGGGGCTCCTCAGTTTGGGTATCGCCGTCACCGTGCTGTTTCTTCTCCATAGGAGGACCCACAGGGTGATAGTCGTTACGGCGGCGTTCGCCACCATGCTAACGGCTGCAGTCACCTTTGACGTGCGGTTCAAACTTCCTGATCGGGACAAGGAGTTATCGCCGAGTGCGGTCATCGAACGATTCAAGAGTATCTTCGTTGACACGTCGCAGGTCCAATATGAAGCGACCGAGAGGTGGCGATTGCGGTGGTGGGAAAAGATCGCTCGCTACACGTTCTCCGGGCCGTATTTCTGGACTGGGAAAGGATTCGGGCCGAACGTTGCTTATTCGGACGGTTTCGTCTCCCAGCCCTCGGCCCCTCTCCGGAGTCCTCACAGCGCCCATTTTACGTTCTTGGCGCGTGGTGGGATCCCAGGACTCGCACTGTGGCTGCTGGTGCAGGGTGTTTGGGGCGTAGCAATGGCGAGGCGGTGGCGGGCATGCAGGTTAGTCGGCAACGAGCGGCTCGCAGCGATCTTCTTGTTTCTTATCGTCTACTGGGCCGCTCTGTTGACGAACGCAAGCTTCGACGTGTTTGTGGAAGGCCCGATGGGAGGCATCTGGTTTTGGAGCGCATACGGCGCAGGCGTCGGCTTGATGAGCGCTTACGACAGGATGCTAATGGCCGCACGATGCTTTGCGGCCGGCGACGAACTGTACGCCAGCGGAACCGCAGCACCGAAGCTGGCAGGGAATATTCCGGGAGGGATGCTTCTTGGGACACGACGATAGCTTTCCGGACTTCTACGTCATCGGGGCTCCGAAGTGTGGCACGACAGCGCTGTTTGCCTTCTTGTCAACTCACCCGGGCGTCTTCTTACCGTTCGACAAAGAGCCGAACTTCTTCTTGCCGTCGACGGCGGAATGTAATCTGCCGCGGTGCCGACGCAGGAGTGACTACCTGGCTCTGTTTGCTGGCGCAACTGAGGGCCAGTTGACGGGGGAGATGAGCACCACATACTTATATTACATCGGTGCAGTGCGACGGATTCTCGATGTCCGACCCGACGCAAAGTTCGTTGTTGCGATCCGGAGACCTTGGGAAATGGCCCAATCCCTTCATAGCCAATTGTATCGAACGCTCATCGAGGACGTGAAAGACTTCGAGCGGGCGTGGCGGTTGCAAGAAGTACGGCGGCGAGGAGAGAGGATCCCACGCGGTTGCGCTATGCCGGAATGGCTTCAATACCGAGAGGTGTGCGCGCTGGGGAAACAACTAGTACGTCTCTACGAAATCGTCCCACGCAGCCAAGTTCATGTGATGGTGTTGGACGATTTTCGAGCCGCGCCACGACACGAGTACCTAAAGGTACTCAGATTCCTACATTTGTGTGACGACGGGCGGTTGAACTTTCCGGTTGTTAATGCTAACCAGGTATTGCGAAGCCGGGTTGCGGCGCGGCTGCTATTAAGTGCGAGAGCGGTTTTTGGAAGTGCGTACTACCCAGTGCGCAGGATTCTCAATGAAAGACTAGGTCTTCGACCTATCCATTGGTTGTGGAGGGTGAACTTGAAGCCGGCGCGAAGGCCGCCTTTGGCGGAAGAATTCAAGAAGGAACTTGTCGCGGAGTTCTTGGGCGAGGTCGAGATGCTGGAGGCTCTTCTGGATCGGCGTTTCCCGGAGTGGAGGCAAGAAGCGGACGGACGGGAAGCGAAACCAAGTGGTCTGGTTACTTGCGCGGCGTCGCCTCAACCCGGGTGAGGAGAAACCGATTATGACCATTGTCGTCGCTCACAATCATTATCAACACCCTGGCGGCGAGGACGTCGTCTTCGAGGTTGAAGCGTCGCTGCTCGAGG
>CAYWXL010000037.1:0-37584 GCA_964461995.1 uncultured Solibacteraceae bacterium | reverse complement strand
GCGTCGGCCACGTAGACGGTGTCCGCCGCGGCCTCGACGGCGATTCCTACCGGCTGCCGCAGTCCGTCCGCCGCGCCGAACAAAGGCTCCAACAATGCCCCGGAAGCCGTGAAACGAAGGCGGACAACTTCTCGCACGGTTTCGTCGAGATAGACGGCCTCGTCGCGGCCAGGAACGAACGCCAGCCGGGCCGGGCCGTTCAGCGGCGCTATGAAATCCCAGGCGCCGCCGAGGCGAATCCGGACAAGAGAGTTCCCTGCCGCGGCCAGGACCGCGTCGCCGCGGTCAGACACAGCCAAAGTCTGGATTCCGCCGGGAAGAAGGTCCGCCGGCGCGCGCCAGCGCGGGAACGGGTGGTCCGGCAAGCCGTCCAGGACCACCAGACGGCCTCCGGCGTCGAAGACGGCGGCGGAGGAGCCCGACGGGCTCAGGACGATCCGCGCCCCGGCTCCCGTCTCGATGGGCAGCTCCACCCGTTCCGGAACAGCGCTCAAATTCCGCAAAAGAACGAGCCGGGCAGCCTCCCCAGAGGCTCCCAGCACGTAGCCTTTCTGCGAAGATACGGCCCATCCTGCAAGTCCCCGAACGGAAGCGACCGGAGCGGTGAACGAGGCCGCACCGGGCACGCCGCGGATTACCCGCACGCCGCCGGCCTCGTCAACAGTGAAGCCAAGGATCGGACCGCGGACGCTGAGGGTGTTCGGCGCACCGGGACGGCCTTCCGGAAACGCGTCCCGGCGGAAGGTACGGCCGGGGACGCCGGAACTCTCCGGCTGCTGGCAAACGGCAGAGCTCGGCAAAGCCAATAGAGCCAAGCATACGGCGATCAGCGGCGAGCAGGAGATAGATGTTCGCATCGGGACCTCCATGACCAACACGGTGGACTCCTGGATCACCCGCGCTTCACGGGTTTCCCGGAGGTTGGACCGAGGGCGTCCCCGGCGTGATCACCGTCCGCGGCGGCGCCGGAGGAGCGCCTCCGCCACCCCCATTGCCGCCCGAAGTCGCGGCGATCACGCCTCCGGCCACGGCGGCCCCGGCGATGGCCAGGATCGCGATCACTTTCGCGGAGATTCCCCCGGCCGCTGCGCCGGCTCCGGCAGCCGCGCCGGCCGTAAGGACGGCGTTCGCCTGATTGATCGTGGCGTTGGCGATCAAATCCCGGTACGTCGCTTCCACCTGAATCTGGAACTTACCCGTCTCGGCGTTGGCCCGGAAGCCCTTAGCAACGGCTTTGCCTTGGCTGTCCGTCGTGACGATCAAACTTCTTGCGCCGTTCGGGAACGTCCCGCCGGGACCGCTTTCCGGCAGCAGAAACATGACGGTGGCGCCGGCCACTGGCCGGTTGTTCTCGTCCACCACCTGGACGATCGGCTCGCGCGCCGTCCGCTGCCGAATGTTGTTGATCGCTCCCTCGCCTTCCAGAATGACGATCTTCAGCTTCTTCGGCGCCGGCTGCTGCTGCGGCCGGGCGAACAGTGGCGGCGAAGCGAGCAGGATGCTGAGCACAATGACAAGCAGGCGTCTCGGCGGAGACGTAGTCGGTATGGTTGGCACCGTTTTCCTCCTCCCACGAATCTTGAGCAGACCTATTATGACTCATGTTAAGGCCGAGGTAAACGCCTGGGACCCTCACTGTGCGGACGCGGAAAACCAGCCGGCAGCGCACGAAGACGCGCAGAAGGGGAGCAAACCATGTCGAATAGCGCGCTGCTCACAGCTTTTGGAACACACTGGTTGTCGTAAACTTGCGAACATGCGGCAGGACGTGGTCAGCGGGTCCTTCGAAGGAATCATCGGCTTCCCTCTGGCTGCCTTCCGCGCCGATCTCTCTCTGGATCCAGCCGCTCTCGAGCGCGACGTGGACTGGCTTTGCCGCTACGAGTTCTGTGCCATCAACGTGCCCGCCGGGATTTCCGAAGTCTATTCGCTGACCCCGGATGAAGCGGTGGAAATGGTTCGCATCGCGGTCCAGGCTTCGGCCGGGCGCCGGCCGGTGATCGGGGCCGTGGCGTTCAACGCGTCCATTGCGGGGCAAATGGCCCGAAGTATGGAGGAAGCCGGAGCGTCCGCTCTGCTCGTGCTCCCGCCGTACTACCCGAACGCCCCGTTCGACGGCCTGCTGGGCTATTACAAATCCATCGGCGCGGCCACTGGACTCCCCCTATGCCTTTACAGCCGCGGCTGGGCCTCGTTTTCGCCGGAAGAGGCGGAACGGCTGGCGGAGGCGATCCCCACCCTTCGGCTCTGGAAAGACGGCCAGGCAGACCCGCGACGGCTGCAACGCATCATGGCGAGGCTGAGGGACCGATTGATCTGGATCGGAGGCGCCGGAGACGACTGCGCCGCCGCCTACGCCGCCATCGGCATCCGCACGTTCACCTCCAGCATTTCCGCCGTAGCTCCGCGCCTGGCGCTCGTCTGGGGGGAAACAGCCCTCAAAGGCGACTTCCAGAAATTGAACCGCCTGCTCGACGACTACGTCCACCCGTTATTCGCATTGCGGGCAAGCCGTCCGGGCTATGAGGTAGCAGTGATGAAGAAGGCGCGGGAGCTCACCGGGCGGCCTGTAGGCCAGCCGCGCCCGCCGCTGCCGGAGTTTGACCCGCGGGATCTGCAACGCTTGCAGCAGATCATCAAGACTTGGGCGCCTTTTCTTCCCTCCGGCGAAAGAAGCGGATGAGAGGGAATCCGACGAAAGGGGTGATCGCTCGTTTCCTCGAGCGGGAGGGACTGCGGTAGGGATTAGGAGGGCAGTTGAAAGGTCCGCTCTTTGCGGAAGGCGGGATCGAATTCCCTCTTCGGCCTTTACAATACGAGCCCCGGGAGCGAGGACACATCGCTGGAACGCCCTAACTACATGAAATTCAAGGAGAAAGAACCTTTCAAACCCTCGTGACCAGTTCTTCCAACCGTAGGCCCCGGCCCCGGAAAGCCCTCCCTAACAACGCCCGAGAACCGGCGGCAGCCTGCCTGATACACTGGAAAGCTCATGGGCTACGAATTCAAGCTCTCCTTGTGTAACGAGGTCTACCAGGGGTGGTCGTTGGCCGACATGTGCCGCTCGATGCGGAGCCACGGCTACCAGGGCATCGAGATCGCCCCGTTCACGCTGGCCGAGGACCCGGGAAAGATACCCGCCGGTCAGCGCCGGGAGTATCGGCGCATCGTGGAAGGCGAGGGCCTGTACTTCGTGGGGCTTCATTGGTTGATGGCGGCTCCCAAGGGACTGCACGTCACCACGCCCGACGAGCAGTTGCGCAAACGAAGTTGGGACCACGTGCGGGCGCTGATCGACCTTTGTGGCGACCTGGCGGGCGACCGCGAGGACTGCGGGGTGATGGTCTTCGGCTCCCCGAAACAGCGTTGCACCACGGGGGGCTCGAGCCGCGAAGAGGCCACGAAACGTTTCATTGACGGCCTGGCCTCGGTTGCGCCTCACGCCGCCGACCGCCGCGTGACGGTGCTAGCCGAAGCCCTGCCCTCCGACCAGTGCGACGTGCTGCTGACTCTCGAGGAGGCCGTGGAGATCGTAAAGCAGATCGGCCACCCGGCCATCCAGACGATGTTCGACACCCACAACGCCGTCGAAGAAAAGGAGCCGCACGCCGTGCTGGTGGACCGCTACTTCGACTACATCCGCCATGTCCACGTCAACGAGATGGACGGCCGGCACCCGGGCGCCGGCGACTATGATTTCAAGCCGGTCCTCGAAGTGCTGGCCAAGCGCAACTTTTCCGGCTGGGTCTCGGCTGAGGTTTTCGATTTCTCTCCCGGGCCGGAGAAGATCGCCGGAGACACGATCGAGTATTTGAAACAGGAGATTTCGAAACTCAACCTATGAGTCGCCGGGTCGTAACGGGGGGCGCCGGTTTCATCGGGTCGGCCTTAGTGCGCAGGCTCGTTCAGGACGGCGGTGGCCCCGTAGTGGTGATCGACAACCTCCTCACCGGCAAGGAACGCAATCTGGCCGGCCTGGAGGATCGGATCGAGTTCCACCGGATCGACATCCGGGACTACTCCGCTATCGCCCCGGTGATCGCAGGCGCCGACACAGTTTTCCATCTGGCAGCGATCCCGTCGGTTCCGCGGTCGATCGAGGATCCCGTGCCTTCCCACGAGGTGAACATCGACGGTACGTTCCAGGTTTATCGCGCTTGCGTGGACGGGAAGGTCCGGAGGGTGGTGTACGCAGCCTCATCTTCGGCCTACGGCGACACGGAGACTCTGCCGAAAGTGGAATCGATGACTCCGCGGCCGCTCTCGCCGTATGCGGCCCAGAAGCTGATGGGCGAGTATTACGCGTCTGTGTTCCACAAATGTTACGGGCTCGACGCGGTCTCGCTGCGCTTTTTCAACGTCTACGGGCCGCGGCAGGACCCGTCCAGCCCCTACTCCGGGGTGATCTCGATCTTTCTCAAGTGCCTGGTGGAAGGCCGCCCCCCGACGATCTTCGGCGACGGGGAGCAGTCCCGGGACTTCACCTATGTCGAGGACGTCGTAGACCTGGTTCTCAAGGCGGCCCAAGCCGAAGGGGTCGGGGGCAAGGTCTACAACGCCGGCAACGGCAACCGGTACACGCTGAACCAGGTCTGGGAGACGCTGCAGAAGCTCGAGGGAGTGAAAATCTCCGCCCGCTACGGCCCGCCCCGCCCTGGGGACGTGCGCCATTCCCAGGCCGACACGACGGCGGCAAAGCGCGATTTGGGGCACGAGCCCCGCTTCAGTCTCGAAGAAGGGCTCCGGCGAACCCTCGAGTGGCAACGCGCCGAGCTCGCCCGTTGAGCGGCGCGGCTCACCGCCGCTTCACCGGCCGGGCGTAGACCTCGATCCAGTCCAGTCGGGAGCACGCTACGCTGCGGCCGCCGCGCATCAGGTCCGTGACGCCGATCTCGCGCACCCGGCTCAGGTCCGGGTTCTCCACCCAGCGGCCCTCGACGACCTTCTCGATGTCCAGCTCCCGCCAGCGGATGTCGGCGATGTTGAACTCGCGGACCCTCCAGTCCGACGACGCCGGGTCGGACTGGTCGCTGACCAGCCACGTCCCGTCGGCCAACTTGAGAATGATCCGCAGCTCGCGGAAACCCGCCTGTTTCGTCCGCCAGCGGATCTTCGCCAGGCCGGTGAGATCGGCGTCTTGGCTCCGGTGGCGCAGACTGATCGCCCAGTTACCTTCGGCCTGCCCCGACCACAGGTAGTAAGGATCGTCGGCCGGCTTGTCATGGTGGCTCTTCTTCAATCCAGAGGCTCCAGGCCCGTGCAAGGTGAGGATCAAGTCAGGATTTGCGACGTGCTTTTGCGAGATCGGCGTTTCGGCGGGAATCTCCTTCCAATCCTCACGGAAAAAGAGTCCCGGACGCTCCTGAGCCCAAACCGACAGTGCCAGCAGCCATAAGGCAATTACAGTTGCGCGCATCACTCCATAGATTCTATACCGCGGGGCCTTCTTGCCGGCGGAGCCGGCCGGCAGGATGGTAGAATCGTGGTTTCAGGAGCCCGCGCGATGTCGATCCTGTACAACCGGTTCGAGGAGAACGTCCTGACCACTTCGGTGGACTATGTGTTCAATTGGGCCCGCGAAGGTTCGATCTGGCCCTTGACGTTCGGACTGGCTTGCTGCGCAATCGAAATGATCACGGCTTCGACGGCGCGCTTCGATATCGCCCGTTTCGGCGCCGAGGTGTTCCGGCCGAGCCCGCGCCAATCCGACCTGATGATCGTCGCTGGAACGGTCACGCTGAAGATGGGCCCGGTCTTGAAACGGATCTATGACCAGATGCCGGACCCGAAATGGGTGATGGCGATGGGCGCTTGCTCCAGCGTCGGCGGGCCGTTCAACACCTACAGCGTGCTTCAAGGCGTGGACAAGATCGTCCCGGTGGATGTTTACGTGGCTGGCTGCCCCCCGCGGCCGGAGAACCTCTTCTACGGGCTCCTGAAGCTCCAGGAAAAGATCGACGAAATGGCCACCTTCGTGCGCCGGCCCACGGAAGTCCGCCTGGATGAAAGTATGCTCGAAGACTTCAAGAAGCGCGTCATGGTGGCCCAGGTGCCCCATCCCGCCTGAGCGTGTTCCGAAAACGTCCTGACGGCTCCTACGCCAGCACCCTGCTGGAAGAGTTGGCCTGGGTGCGCCATGGTTTCGGCACACGTCGGTTCCCAGATGGACTCCAAGTCCACCCGGTGGCAGCCCTCCGGCAGGTTCATTCGGCCCGCACACTCGTCGTCGAGAGCGTTAACGGTTTCGCCGGGGAGGGCGACGCGCTGATTTCGGCCACCCCCGGACAGTATCTAAGTATCCGGACGGCCGATTGCGTTCCGGTGCTGATTGCCGCGCCGGACCGCAGAGTCATAGCCGCCGCCCATGCGGGCTGGCGGGGTACGGCGGCGCGGATTCTTCGCCGCACGGTGGAGCTTCTTGTCCGGGAATGGGATGTGGACCCGCGACAGATCGTGGCGGCGATCGGTCCCGGAATCGGCCCGTGCTGTTACGAAGTAGGGGCCGAAGTGGCCGCTCTATTTGAGGAGTCGGTACGCCGGCCGTCAACCGGCGGAAAAGTGTTCCTTGACCTGATCGAGGCCAACCGCCGGGAACTGCTGGAAACGGGGGTACGTCCCGGCCAGATCGACGTGGCGAACCTCTGCACGCGCTGCTGCTGCGCCGAGTTCTTCTCGTACCGTGCCCAGCCCGGCGAGACCGGCCGGATGCGCAACGTCATCGGCATCCGAGCCGGGCGCCGCCTGTAACCTATTGAAAAACAGCATCGCAGGAAGCTGCGCCAGCGCCATAGACACGAAGGGCGCGAACTGCTGAGTCCGCGCCCCGACAGTCCTACCGAGAAGCTGCCTCAAGCGGCGTTCATCATCAGTTCGTCCAGGAATTCCGTGTTGTCGCTGCGGTCGGCCAGCTCCTGGCACGTGATGCAGTACGGGGTCCACGGAACCGCTTTCAGGCGTTTCGGGTTGATCTCTTCTTCACAGTGCAGACACGTGCCGTACGTACCTTCGTCCATCCGGCGAAGCGCTAACTTCACCAACCGCAACAGGTTGGACTCACGGTCCAGGTTGCGGATCGCAAGTTCTCGCTCGGCGGCGTTTTGCACCTCGTCGAGCGCATCCGCGCTTTTCTCGATCGCGATAGCGTCCCGGTTGCGGAGCACACGCGCCAGTTCAGCTTGTTTTTCCTCTAGTATCTTTCTGAATCTCTTTAGCTCCGTTTTGGTCATGGCAACTTCTCCTTCAGTAGGACTAGCTGGTTAGCTATCCCCAATAGTGCAATCCGGCATCCGCTGGTCTCTGCGAAATCACCGGTCACCAGCCGGATCACCGTCTCCATATTCCGTACGCTCTAGTATAGACGGCCCCTGCGGCAAAAGGTTTCGCACATGTTAGCCCCCGCCGCTAAGGTTTCCTGCGTAGACGGATGGCAGCCCCTCTGCTGCACCCCTGAGCTGGGGGCCAGGTTCAAAGATCTTAGCACAAATGAGATGCAATTTCCATTCCACACGTTTCACCTTTTTCGCTCGCCAGCCGTCGCGTTCTCCCGTCCGCCCTCCCGCCCCGGAGGACAAGAGGGCTTTTACCATATCGACAACCGCGGTGCAAGAGATTAGAGCAAAAATTTTTCGACGTACTTTCCGCCCCCGATGTTCCCGGAACACCGGTAAAATCCTCGCCGAACCGGCCTCTCCGCGCCCGAGAACGCCTCAAAACAGGCAACTCCGCACTGTTTCCGGCCAGGAGGGGACAGTGCGCCTCGAGAAACGCCGGAACTGTAACGAGCCTGCGCTGCCAGTGGGGCCTTGGGGAGAGCGGTTTGCGCCGCCTGCCGGCTTTGGAGGAGTCCCTGCTGACAGCCTGCTCGGCTCTCCTACGGGATCGCTGCCGGAACGGATCCGGCGTGGCGGTCTGGTCCTCCCCCTGTCTCGCTGTTGAGGCAGGCGCCCAAAGTGATCAGGAGTCCGATTTCCCCGGAAGCGTCACCTCCGCTTCCGGCCACGGGGGCAAGAACTTCACCAACACGTAAAGGATGAGGAACGGGAGGATGAGCAGGAACGCTGACGTCACCAACCCTTCGAGTCCTAAAAGTTCCACTTTGTACACGGTCAGGCCGCGCAGGCTCTTGGAGAAGATCTGCCCCCCGATCACCACATTCCAGCGCGTGCTGAAGATGCCGACTTCGATCAGGATGGCGGCGCAAAAGTAGATCAAACGCCGCAGCTCCGAAGGAGCATGGACGAAGGCCCGGGTGTGGAAAGCTGGGCTGAAGATCCCCAGCAAGACCAGAGGAACTACCGTCCCCAAGAGGATCTGCAAGACGACCAGGCTGATGAACAACCGGCTGGAAATCATCTGGGAGAGGATCTCGATCGACTCTTCGGCCTCGTACAGCCGGTGGATGAAGTCGAGCATTTCCAGCGAGAAGTCGATGATCAGCGCGTAGAGCAGGAAGGAAGCCAGCTTGTCGGCGCACCTCATGTCGATCTCTACGCGCCGGAACAGCGACGTTAGCATGTACAGAATCAGGATGAGCGCGATGCCGGAGACCATCGCGGAGAAGAGGAAGACCACGGGGATCAGCACGCTGCTCCACCACGGATTCGCTTTCACCGAGCCGAAGATGAAACCGACGTACCCGTGTAAGAGGAAGGCCGAGGGAATCCCGATAAAGGTGATGAACTTGCCGGCGCTACGATCGAAGCTCACCGCGCGGTCCGAAAGGTCGTTCGCACCCAGTGTGAACAAACGGTGGACCAGCCGACGGAGTCCCTTTTCGTTCTGAGACCAGATAACCGCATCTTTGCGGTAGTCGAACCAGATCTCCAGCAGCAACACCACGGCGAGATACCAGGCGTAGACGAAGCCGAACATCGCCATGGCCGAGTTCAGATTAGGAGTGAGAAAGATTTCGAACGACCGCTCCGGGTGTCCCAGGTGCGCCAGCAGGGGTAACGGAGCCACCAACAGGAAAGCCAGCGCCGTAAGCAACGACAACCGGTAGGTAGGCTGCACCTCTTTGACGTTGAAGACGCGCTCCAACGAGGCGAGGATGAAAGCGCCGGCGACCAGCCCGGTGACGTAGGGATAGACGACGACCAGCAACCCCCAATGAAGCTCGACCTCGTTCGGGTAGATGTAGCCCTTGGTCTGCTGCAAGACTTCCATCAAGCTTTGGATGTGGGATTCCACGGCTAACTGACCTCCCCGTCCAGGTTCGCGTACAGGACTTTCGGCTCGGTGTTGAGGTGCGATTTGAGTGTCTGGATCTTGTGCATCCGCTGGAATCGCGCCAGCGGGCTGCTGCGGGCGTCGAGTTCCCCGAAGATGCGGGCCTGCGTCGGACACATCTCCACGCACGCCGGGTTCAGCCCCTTCACCAAACGGTGATAGCAGAAGGTGCACTTCTCCGCCGTGCGGGTCTCCGGATGGAGGAAGCGGGCCCCGTAGGGGCAGGCCTGGATGCAGTAACGGCATCCGATGCAGTAGTCGTGATCGACCAGCACGACGCCGTCTTCGGTCTTGAAGGTCGCTCCGACCGGACAGACTTGGACACAGGGCGGGTTGTCGCAGTGGTTACACAGTTTGGGCACAAAGAACGTGCGCAGAATCTCGGCTTCCTCCACCGGAGGGAACCCGCTGATGCCGCCATTGGGGCTTGTCACCACGGTGTTGCCGTTGCGCTGAATGACGTACCGTTCGATCCAGGTCCGAAAGTAAAAGGGCTCCCGCGGCACGTCGTTCTCGGTCTTGCAAGCTTCCACGCAGCGCCCGCAACCGATACAACGGTCCACGTCGATCGCCATCGCGTATTTGTGCTGCGACGGGTCGTAACCAGCAAGTGGGTCTTCGGCCGTAGGTGCGCTACTCTGCGCAGTGTCGGCGGGCTCGCCCCCTGCCGGCGCCGTTTCCTCGCCGGTTACCGTTTCAGCGCTGGTCGCGGGACCTTCGCCGCCGCACCCGGTCAATGTAGCCAGCAACACCCATCCAGCGGGCAAAGAGCAGGACAAGAACTCTCTCCTGTCCACCGGCTGCGGCGCCGCGTCCTCCGGGTCGCGGGGGCCTGGGGTCGTAGTTCGTCCTTCTCGGGTCATCTCAGCTCCGGGAAATGCGGATAATGGCACTGCCAGCACACGTAGTGTCCGCCGTGGGTCGCGAAATCCACCCGCGGAACTTCTTGAATCACTTCCGCCGGCGGTTTTGCCTCTGGAGAGTGACACTTCCCGCAAAAGCTCCGGTCGGTGGGTTTCGTGGGCCTGCTGGCGCTTGGGTTGAGCTTGTGTTCCTCCTCCACGGTGTGACACGTCGTGCAAGACAGCAGGGCGTGGTGGGACACCGCTTTGGTTCGGGCGATCTGCCCGTGACAGCCGCTGCAGCTCTCCGGGGTCACCGGGGGTTCTGGCGCGTGCGCCTCGTGGCAGGCGGTGCAGGGCTGTAGAGGATTGTGAATTGCGGCGTCGATTTGAGGGAAACCAGTCGGCCGGGAAGGGTCGTATCCGTGGCACAAAGTACACAGCGCTCTGCCCACCGGTTTTTCCGGCTGGGTGGTCATTGGATCCTCGGCATGGTCCGCCGCGGGTCCGTGGCACACCTCGCAGGAGACCGAAGCGTGGCGGCCGGCAAGCCGGGTCTCCTCGACGTCGGTGTGGCATTCGGCGCACGCCGCCCGGCCCGCGTATTTTACCTTCAATCCCGCAACATCGCCGATGGCGGCGGCGCGAAAATGGCCCAGTTCGCCGAAAGTCTCCGGCACCAAGAGCATCCGCGCCACGACCAGCGCGCCGATCAAGACTACGAAGAGCACCGTCAGCCGGGTTACCTGCTGTCGCATATTCGCCTCGTCCCGGCACACAACACGCTGTGTCACCCGGGATTCGCCGCCTTCATGGCAATTCGCTGGCCACTTCCCCCGGCGACGGGTCCATCAAGGCGCCGAGGATGCCGCAAGTCACGGAAAGATCAGGGCTGAGAGGGAGCCCGTGCGGCCCGCCGCCGCCGGGCGAGGGACCCTATCGGAGCCGTGCCAAATCACGAAATTAAGACTCGAAACGCGGATTCTCGCGCATCAGTGACGATATTTCGCGGCCCCCGGCCACTCGACCCCCCACCTCCCAGATGCCACCTGCAGCAACCTATTGAAAATACTGTATTTATTTGAGGGGCCCCGAACGAGAACAATGGCACCACAAGTGCGGACTAAAAGGTCTGAAGGCACTGTGCTCTTCTTGTGTCCATCATCCTGGAACACATGGAACCCATGAGGGAAGGAGGCCCGGAGCAATGGCGACTCAGGCACCGATCATGGTGATCAGCCGGCAGCAGGAGCTTACGGAAGGAATCAAGAGCTGGGGTGAGCGGCAAGGCCGCTTGGTGCTGATTTCCAGGAGCGCGCGGGAAGCCCTCGACCAGCTTCGTTCCCAACCCACTGACGCTGTCGTCATCGACGTCCGGATGCCCCGGCTGGACGGAATGGGACTCAGCAATTGGCTAAGCCAATTGAATCGGGAAACCACTGTGATCGCGATCGGGAACGGCGATTCACAGAAAACGCTGAAGCGCGCGCTCAGCCAAGGCGTCCGCGATTTCGTTTTGTCGCCAGTGGCGCCCGAACATGTCGTCCAGCGGCTGGAGAGAGTTCTGGCTGAACAGCGCGACCGCAAGCTCAACGGTCGTCATCTCCATGCGTCCCGGCAAGAACCGGACGACAGCCCGCTCTTGGCCGCGCTGCGGAACCGGAGCCGCCCCCCATCGTTGAAAGAAGTCCAGAAGTTGTACATTCAGCACGTGCTCAAAGAGGCTGGCTGGAATGTGTCTCAGGCAGCGCGCATTCTGGGAATTCACCGCTCCAGCCTGTATCTCAAACTGAGACAGTACGGGTTGCGCTGAACGCTGCATCCAACAGAAAATAAAGGAGTTATACACACTGGATCGAGTCACTGAAAAGAGGAGATTCCTATGAAAAAATACTTTTCTGTTCCACTCACACTCTGCATCATCATTGCGTTCGCCATCGCGGCCTCGGTCGCAGGAGCTGAAAAACAGCCTCCCGAGAAACTGGTTTTCAAGGCCAAGATGGGCAACGTAACCTTTAATCACGCCGCCCACATCAAGCGCGCGAACAACGACTGCAAGACTTGTCACGACAAGCTTTTCAAACAAGACGCTAGCGCTCCCCTCGGGTTCAAGGCCGGCATGCATAAACCGGCCGAGGCGAAGAAGACCTCTTGTGGAGCGTGCCACCACGCCGGCGGTCCTTCTTTTACGACCAAAGGCAACTGCAAGAAATGCCATGTGAAATAACGGTTCCGTCCGGAACCGAGCAAGAACCCTGGTTCGTCCTCTGATTGTCCCGTCGGCCGCCGCCAGGCAGGCCGTGCTGGTTCCGCTCAACAGACGCGGGGGCCGGCCGCCTGGCGCAGCCCGCGGGGGCGGGCGTCAGTGCGCCGCTTGCCCGTGGGTCATCTCTCCCGCCTCGATGGGCACGTCTAGACGGTTTTCCCGCGGCGGGAGCGGGCAAGTGGCGTAGGGCGTGAAGGCGCAGGGTGGGTTGTAGGCCTTGTTAAAGTCCAGGATTACCTTCCCGTCCTTCGGCATCTCGGCGTAAAGAAACCGAGCTGCGCCGTACGTGGATTTGCCGCTGGTAGCGTCCCGGAAAATGAACCACAGCGAGTCTCCGGCCGAGACGGCCGTCAGTCGGACCGTACGACCGTGCAGTTGGAATTCCACCACGCCCGGGCTTTCGAGCTCTTCCGGTATCCCGACTACCGAAGGTACGCGGATCTTCTTGGGTTCCGAGTAAGGAAGGAACCGGGCCTCGATCCGGTACTCAGGCTTCACCGGGAACCAGTGGCACCCGGTGAATTCCTTCCGCAGCCGGCTTTGCCGGTCCCGCAAACGTAAAGCGTAGCGATCTCCACGCTGGATCACCCAGAACGTGAGGTCCCCCACCGTCACCATGGTCGGCTCGCCCGTCGTGTCCGGTTTCATCACCACCGGGTCCCGGGAAGTCTCGGCCCAGCGCAGAATCGTCTTGCCGGGATAGTGTTCGATGGTTCCGAGGCGTGGCGGGGCCGAATGAGCCGGCAGCACGATATCGTTGTCCGGAGCTGATCCGATGGTCTGCTCGCCCTCCTTCAGCCAGAACAGCCCGGTGATGGTCAGCCAGCCGTCGTCGGCCTTCAAGCGCTCTTCGCGCTCACGGCGCCACTCGAGGATAGAGTCCACATAAGATTGATCCGCAGCCAACCCTGTCATCGTTCCCAACAGAAGCAGAACCACCGCCTGTCTCATCGCGTACCTCTTGCTCGGGTGCGCGGGTGCGCATGTACGCGGGCCGGGTAGACTACCGGCCTCCCCGTTTCTTCATCCGAACCTTGTAGCCCCGCTTCTCAGCCCACTTGTTGAACTCATCAATCATTTCATCGGTCCACTGGCCGTCCACCTGGCCAGGGGTGTAACGGCCTTCGCGGAGCATCTGGTGCCCCCACTCGTCCCGGGCCTGCGTGAGTTCGGCGGCGTCGGCCACGGTTTCGGCCAGGTGGGGCGGAATGAAGGTCAGGCCCTCCGGATCGCTGAGGACGATATCGCCGGGCATCACCGTGACTCCTCCGATCCGAATGGGCACGTTGATCCCCATCAGCGTGACGTCTCGCCAGGCCGAAGGGTGCACGCCGCGCACGTAGGCGCGGAAGCCCTCGATCTCCCGAATGCCGGAGACGTCCCGTACGGCGCCGTCCACGATCAGGCCGGTGTGGCTCTTGGCGAAGATCGAGGTGGCCAAGTTGTCGCCGGCAAAGGTACCCTCCTTGATCTTGCCGAACAGATCGACCACCAGGACATCGCCTTCTACGAGGGTATCGATCACCCACGAGTTCTGACCTCGTCCCACCCGCTTCTCTTTCTTACCGTAATCCTCGATCACGCTGTGCACGTCGGGTCGTTTCGGCATGAAGACGGCGGTGACCACACGGCCCACCAGACGTTTGGGTCCCGGGTTGATCACCATCCAGCCGCCCTCGAACTGGTAGTTGTAGCCATGGCGCCGCAGCACGCCCCAGGCCTGTTCCGCCGTCACATTGCGCAGCCGGTTGATCACTTCGTCGGGAACCTTGGGCCGGCCGTCGGGAAACCGGTCGCCTTTCCACTCCCGGGTGAATTCGATGCGCTGCGTTTTCGACCACATCCCGAGCTGGGCCGACAGCGGGCCTGCCAGCAAGATCACCGCAACCGGCAGCCACCTGACTAATCTCATGGACACCTCCTCACGTCGTGCCGCTTTCGGCGTTCCATTTCCGAAAGCCCGGTCCGGCCGGTCGCGGACGCCATGCGTGGCGCCCGACGGCCGCCTCTCCGTCTCTCGGCAAGCTCCTAGCATATCCGATCCGGCTCGTGGCATGATGGAGTTCCATGGAGTCTGATTCAGGCGTCCGCCGGACGGCCAAAGCCGGCGACCGGGTGCGTATCCATTACGTCTGCCGGCTCGCTGACGGTTCCGTCTTCGCGACCACCCGCAACAAGGAACCGAAGGAGTTCGTCATCGGAACCACGGCGATCATACCGGGACTGCAAGAAGCCGTCATCGGCATGGCCCCCGGAGACAAGAAGACCGTCGAAATTCCACCGGAGAAGGCTTATGGCCCGTACCATGAAGAGATGACGGCCACGATCGACCGGCAGATGATTCCGGCGGACTTGGAAATCAGAGTTGGCGTATCGCTCCGCGTGAAACATGCCGACGGGCATGAATCCGATGTATTCGTTACGGCGATCGAGGGGAATCGGGTGAAGCTAGACGGCAATCACCCGCTCGCCGGAAAACGTCTGATCATGGAGCTGGAACTCGTCGAGTTGATCCCGGCCTGAGAACGCTTCAACACGCCGGGAAGGAAGGATTCTCCGCACCAGCCGTATCGCCATGAAACTGGGCATCGATTTCGGCACGACCCGCATCGTGGTTGCGGCTGTGGACCGCGGCAACTACCCCGTCGTGGGCTTCGAGCGCCCGGACGGGGTCTGGTGGGACTGGTACCCGCCGCTGGTGGCCGTGGCGGGCGATCGGATCCGCTACGGCTGGGAAGCCTGGCAGGCGCAAGCCGAGCCCGAGTGGACGATCGTTCGCTCTTTGAAACGCTTCCTGGAAGACGCCGGTCCGCTCACGGAGGTGGAAGTCGGCCGGCGCCGGTTCCTCATGCTGGACCTGCTGGCTGGACTGATGGGCTCGCTGCGGGAAGCTTTGCTCGGCGCCTCGACGCTGTCCATCCAGCCGAACGAGCCCCTCGAGGTCATGCTTGGAGTGCCTGCCAACGCGAATACGAATCAGCGCTTTCTGACGGTCGAGGCGGTCCGGCGAGCCGGGTTCCAAGTGTTGGGGCTTCTCAACGAACCTTCAGCGGCCGCAGTCGAGTTCACCCACGCGCGGCGCGACAAGCTCCCCACACGAGGCCCCACCACCCTGCTGGTGTACGATCTCGGCGGCGGCACGTTCGACGCTTCCCTCGTCTCCACCGAAGAGAACCGCCACGCCGTCGTGGCCTCGGAAGGAATCCCCACTCTCGGCGGCGATGATTTCGACGAGATCCTCGCCGAACTCGCCCTGGACGCGGCCGGCGTCTCTCGGAAAGAGCGCGATTCCCTTTCGCAAGCCGAGTGGTTCCGGCTGCATGAGGAGTGCCGCCAGCGTAAGGAGGCGCTTCACCCGAACACCCGCCGCATCACGGTGGACCTGGAATCAGTCCGGGATGAGTGGCAGCCCGTAACCGTGCCGGTGAGCGACTTCTACGAACGCTGCCGGCCGCTGGTCGAAGAAACGATCCACGCGGTCAAAGATCTGCTCGCCGCCCATGGCGGAGATCCCGACGTGCTTTACGTCACCGGCGGCGGCAGCGAACTGCCCTTGGTGCCGCGGGCCTTGCGTGAGATTTATGCGCGCCGGGTGAAGCGTTCCGGCTATACGCACTCTTCGACCGCCATCGGCCTTGCTATCCAGGCCGACGAAGAAGCTGCACACCGGTTGGAAGACACCTTCACGCGCTATTTTGGTGTTTGGCGGGAAGCCGACGCCGGCCGCTGCGTCGTCTTCGATCCTCTGTTCGAGAAAGGGACTCCGCTCCCCGGCGCAGGCGAACCCCCGTTGCGCGTCGCGCGCCGCTACCGCCCGGTGCACAACATCGGCCATTTCCGCTACCTGGAATGCAGCCACCGGTCTCCCGACGGGCAACCGGTAGGTGACATCACGGTGTGGGACGACATCCTCTTCCCGTTCGACCCCGCCCTGAAGGAACGCCCTGATTTGACCGGTGTCCCGATCGGCCATTGCGGATCCGCCCCTGAGCAGGAGATCGAGGAGAGCTATGCTTGCGACGCCGCCGGCGCGGTCACGGTCACTATCGAAAACCTTACCGCGGGATACCGCCGCTCATACCGTTTGGGCCGCTGGGCCGCTGCCGGTGAGCCGATTGTTCCCGGCAAGCGCCCGCGCGGCAGACTGCGCCGGAAGACCAGAAAAACCTAGATTCGAAACGAGCAAGCTTACCGGACCTGGAGCCTGCGGCCGAGGGAGATGTTCCGTGCGCTTAGAAGCGCGCTTCCAACCGGCCCAGTCCGTAGTCCGCGGCGGAACAACTCGCCCACCGCCTTACGCTTTTACCCTTCTTCGACCACCTGCGCCTCGTACACCTCACCGCCGGCGCGGCCCAGCACTATGATCAGCCTCAAACAGCACTCTCCCGAAATCTCGCCTTGATGCTACCCTACAGAAGTCAGGGGTCCCTGCGGCCGCTGATTGTACGCTGGGAAGAGCCGCCAACACAAGGGAGGGGAATCCATGCCACCACCCGTCCAATCCATTGCCAATTTCGTCCGCGTAGTCTTGTTGGTGGGTTGGGTCGCCGCCTGCGCTCTCGCCCAGTTGCCTCCTGTACGCATCGGCATGGTCTTCGACGGGCCATGGGAGCGAAATGATGAGGTGCGGTCCACATTCGAGCGTGAGATCAGCGTACTGCTTCAGGGAGAGTACGACGTCAGCTTTCCGAACGACAAGCTCGTGATCGCCGACTTCACCGCCGCCGGGGTGAAAGCCGCCTTTGACCGTTTGTTTGCGGATCCCGACGTGGATTTCGTGCTTGCCCTCGGCCCGCAGGCTTCCAACCACGTGGCGCACCGTGACGAACTACCGAAACCCGTCATCGCCCCGTACGTGATCAGCACAGAGGAACAAGGCATACCCTTAAAAGACGGCAAAACTGGCAAACGAAACCTGAGTCTCGTCGAGATCGGCACCACCAAGACATCGGTTGAGGACCTGAAGCGGTTTCGCGAACTTACCCCTTTTCAACATGTCGCGGTACTCATCAGCAAAGGCTTAGACGAGGAAATTCCCCGGAAAGATCTCGCCGAGCGAGTCCGCGAGGCGGGAATGGACGTTCGCGTAACCAAAGTGCAGGTGGAAGCCTCTGCCGACCAGGCATTGGCGGCCCTTCCCCCTGACGCCGATGCGGTCTACGTCACTCCGCTCCTGCAGCTTGGAAGGGGCGAATTCTTCCGGCTGGTGCAAGGCCTGATCGAACGCCGCCTGCCGAGCTTCTCCATGTGGGGAAGGGAGGAAGTCCAGATGGGTATTCTGGCCGGGCTCGGTCTGGATCTCGACACGACGCGCCTGGCTCGTCGCACCGCGTTGAACCTGCAGCGGATCTTGCTCGGCGAGCCGGCCTCGGAACTGCCGGTGGCCTTCAAGCGCAATCAGCGTCTCAGCATCAACATGAGGACTGCCCGCGCTATCCAGATCCTTCCCAGCTTCACCTTGCTGACCGAGGCCGAGCTCCTGCACGATGAGCGCCCAGCGCCGGCGCGGCGGATCTCTCTGCCGGACGCGGTCCGGGAGGCCGTCCGAGCTAACCTCGACCTGCTCTCGGCAGGTCATGCGGTCGCCGCTGGCCGCGAAAGGGTACGGCGGGCGAAGGCTAACTTGCGGCCACAGGTGGGGTTTTCCAGCTTCGGCGCGGTCATTGACAGCGACCGCGCTCTGGCAAGCTACGGTGCGGCGGGACGCTTCAATTTGCTCGGCTCAATCGGTGTGAAACAGCTCATCTACTCTGAAAGGGCCTGGGCGAACCATCGCATAGAACGGTATCTTCAACTAACACGCGAGGAGGAGCGAAATGAGCTTCGACTTGACATCATCCGCGAAGCCGCTATCCGTTACCTCGGTGTCCTCCGGGCCAAGACGGTGGAACGGATCGTAAGGAGCAATCTCGAGTTAACCCACCAAAACCTGGATCTGGCCCGCAACCGTCTGGCGCTGGGCGCCGCCGGACCCGACGAAGTCTACCGATTTGAAAATGAGATTGCCGTTAACCGCCGGAACGTCATTGACGCCTCCGCTAGCCGCAGCCAGGCAGAGATCGCCTTGAATCGCATCCTCAACCGCCCCCTGGAAGAACCCTTCGAAACTCGGGAGGCTTCGCTCGATGACCCGGAAATCATACTCAGTTTCGAACGGCTCAGGCCTTATGTGAGCCGGATCGATGCGTTCACGGTGTTTCGAGACTTTATGGTCCAGCAAGCAATCGAGGCTTCTCCAGAGTTGCGCCGCCTGAGGTCCGCCATCGCTGCCCGAAAACGAATGTTGCTGGCCGCCAGGCGCTCTTACTACGTTCCGGAAATCGCAGCCCAAGCTGAGATTGCGGGGAACGGGCGGTTCGGCGTGGGCGCTGACCCGAACGCGCTGCCTCTGCCTCCCGGGCTCCGACTCCCCGTACCGGGAAACCTCGATTGGATCATTGGTTTCAGCGCTTCCCTCCCAATCTTCACCAGCGGCGCCCGCCGCGCGGAGGTCACTCGGGCCAGCGAAGAACTCGTCGGACTCACGGTGGATTTCGATAGCGTCCGGCAGCGAGTGGAAGAACGAGTCCGAAGCGCCCTCCACAGCGCCAGCGCCTCGTTCGTCGGCATCGATCTGGCAAACGCGGCCGCCGAAGCGGCTCACAAGACCTTGGATGTGGTAACCGACTCTTATTCCCGCGGTGTGGTGGATAATATCAAGCTCCTGGACGCCCAGAATCAGGCTCTCCTGGCTGATCTCACGGCGGCCAACGCCGTTTACGACTTCCTCATCGACCTGATGGAGGTGGAACGCGCTGCTGGCCGCTTCGACTTCTTCGTCACTCCCGGCGAAGAGAAAGCCTTCTTCGAACGTCTGGACGCATTCTTCCGGGAACAAGGGCTGTCAGTGAGGAAGTAGTCCATGCGTCACCTCGCGAAAACCTCCTCCCTGCTCTCATTCGCCGGCTTGGCGCTCGCGCTCGGCGTCGCGACAACCTCGTGCAAGAAAGACGAGCAGCCGCCAGCGGAGCCTCTCATCCGGCCAGTCCGATACATCCAGGTGAAAGCCGCTCGCGGAGTTCGCCAACGTACCTTCTCCGGCGCTGCCAAGCCAGGCGCCGAAATCAAGCTCAGCTTCAAGGTCGAGGGCACCTTGCAGCGGCTTCCGGTGAAGGTGGGAGATGCTGTTGCGGAAGGCGATCTCATTGCGGAACTCGACCCCCGCCACTACGAACTCCAAGTGGAGGAGATTCGGGCTGCCCTGTCCCAAGCGCGGGCGAAGGAGCGCTACGCCAAGGCTGAGTTGGCGCGCATCCGTGGCCTCTACGAGAACAACAATGCGTCCTTGGCCGACCTGGATGCCGCTCGCAGTGCTGCCGAGTCCGCCGCCGCAGTGGTCAGATCCACTGAAAAGAAACTGGAGATGGCCCAGCTCCACCTTTCTTACACCACGCTGAAGTCGCCTGTGGACGGTGTCGTAGCCAGGGTGGCCGTAGAGGTGAACGAGAACATAAGGCCTGGGCAGACGATCGTCACGATTAACTCCGGAGCCAGGCCGCAGGTTGAGGTCGCCGTACCGGAAAGCCTTATTACGCAGATTCACCGGGGCCGCCCCGTGACGGTTAAGTTCGACGCCCTGGGAGACAGGTTGTATCACGCAAGGATCACCGAAGTTGGAGTCTCCCCCGGCCAGTCCGCCACGACCTTCCCGGTCACCGTGGAGCTCGACCGTCCTAATCCTCGGGTCTTGCCCGGTATGGCCGCCGAAGTCTCGTTCACCTTTCCAGCGGGCGGCAGCAAGCACCGGTTTATCGTGCCGAGCAACGCTGTAAGCAAAGACCGCGAGGGCAACTTCGTCTTCATTGTGCAGCCGGGAGAAGCTGGGCTCGGAACGGTAACCCGGCGTTCAGTCAAAGTCGGCGCGCCCGTCACCGGCGGCCTGGAGGTTCTTCAGGGCCTTCAGGACGGCGACCTCGTGGTCACTGCCGGTCTGAGCCAGATCACCGACGGCCAGCAGGTCAAGCTTCTAGGTCCGGACCAACACTGAGGACGATGGACATAACCCGAGCCGCGATTGAGAAGAACCGGATTACGATTATTGCGCTGCTGGTGATCCTCGCCGCCGGTGGCCGAGCCTACTTTACTCTCTCGCGCGCCGAGGACCCCGGGTTCATCATCCGCACGGCGACCGTCCTCACAATCTTTCCTGGCGCCAGCCCGGAACGTGTGGAGATGCTGGTGACCGACAAGCTTGAGAAGGTGATCCAGGAAATCCCCGAGCTGGACTTCATTAGCAGCGAGTCCAAGTCCGGCACGTCCGTCATTTTCGTCAACATCCAGGAGCGGTACAAGAACATCCGGCCGATTTGGGACAACCTCCGGCGCAAAGTGGACCGGGCGAAGGCCGACCTGCCCGGCGAAGTCATCGGCCCGACAGTCAACGACGAGTTTGGCGACGTGTTCGGGATCATCGTCACTGTAAGTGGCGAGGGGTATTCCTACGCCGAGGTGAAGGACATCGCCGACCAAGTGCGGGATCTGCTCCTACGAATCGACGACGTCGCCAAAGTCGAAATATACGGCGCCCAGGAGGAGCGGGTTTTCGTCGAATACAACAATGCGCGCCTGGCCGAGTTTGGACTTTCTCCGCTGCAGTTGAAGAACATCCTCGAAAGCCGCAACATCATCACCCCCGGCGGCAGCATCCGCGCGGGGGTCGAGCGGATCTCGCTCGAGCCCACCGGCAGCTTTGAATCCATCGACGACTTGAAGCGCACGGTCATTACCCTGCCGGACCGTTCCGAGGTCGTCTATCTCCAGGATCTCGCCGAAGTCCGCCGCGGCTACATCGATCCTCCACAGACGAAGCTGACCACATCCGGGCGTCCCGGGCTCGGACTCGCGGTCTCCATGCAGGAGGGCGGCGATATCATCCGGCTCGGCGCGAATGTGAAGAGGTTGATCAAACGGCTTCAGAGCCGGTACCCGATCGGCATCGATTTCGACATCGTCGCTTTTCAGCCGAGGGTCGTGGAGAAAAAGGTAAAGGACTTCGTCAGCAACATCTTCCAGGCGGTGGGCATCGTGCTGGCGGTCATGCTCGTCATGCTGGGACTGCGCACCGGACTGATCGTCGCCAGCCTGATCCCCACAGCCATGATTATGAGCCTGATGGTCATGTCGTTTTTCGACATCGGGCTCGACCAGATGTCGTTGGCGTCCTTGATCATCGCTTTGGGCATGTTGGTGGACAACGCCATCGTGATGTCGGAGTCGGTCATGGTGCAGATGATGGCTGGCAAGCCGGCAAAGGAGGCAGCCATCGACTCCGCCCGCGAACTACTCGTTCCACTGCTGACCTCGTCGCTCACCACCGCTGCCGCCTTCTTGCCGATCTTCTTGGCCAAATCGACGACCGGAGAGTACACGGCCCCGCTCTTCAAGGTAGTCACTATAACGCTCTTGTGCTCCTGGATCCTGTCGCTGACGATGGTGCCCATGCTCTGCGTGCTCTTCCTCAAAGTGAAAACGGCGAGCCAAGACACTGTCTTTCACTCCCGGTTCTACCGGTTCTATCGGGCCGGACTCCTGGGTGCCGTGCGCCATCCGTATTTAACGGTCTCCGCCGTCCTTATCGTCTTCATCGTGGCGATGAACGGCCTGCGCTATGTCCCCCAGATGTTTTTCCCCCCTTCGGATACGCCAATGTTTACGGCTGAATTGGAACTGCCATTGGGCACGGCCATCGAGCACACGGAGGAAGTCGTCAGAAAGGTGGATGCTTTCATTCGTGACGAACTGACAGTGACTTCGGAGCGGTCCGAAGGCGTGACCAACTGGTCCACCTATATTGGCCAAGGGGCGCCGAGGTTCCAGCTGGCTTACACCCCGGCTCAGCCGAGCCCGGAATACACGTTCGTCTTGCTGAACGCTTCCTCGCGGGAAAGCATCCCCGCTCTGATACAGAAACTCGAGAGATTCGCTGCGGCCCGCTTCCCCGATCTGACGGCCACGGTGAAACCTCTGGAGCTCGGTCCGCCCATCAAGCATCCAGTCGAGATTCGGCTCTCCGGAGAAGACCCGTCGGTCCTGTTCGATATCGCCGATAAAGTAAAAGCCAAAATGGCCGCCACAGCCGGCGCGAAGAACGTCGGCGATGACTGGGGGCAACGCACCAAAAAGCTCGTCGTGGAGATCGATGGACCTCGCGCCCGACGGGCCGGCGTCAGTAACCAGGACATCGCGCTCTCCCTGCAGACAGTTCTCAGCGGCTTTGACACTACCGACTACCGGGAACAAGACAAAGTGATTCCCATAACTTTGCGCTCGATCGCCGCAGACCGCCAAGACGTGGGCAAACTCGAGGGCTTGAATGTCTATTCTCAGGTGACCGGGAAATCAGTCCCTTTGAAGCAGGTCGCCGAAATTAGAGTCGTCTGGCAGCCAGCGAGGATCTACCGTCGCGACCGGTTGAAGACCATCACCGTCCACTCGGGCCTCGAAAATGGCTATACGGCGGAGGAGATCAACAGTGAGCTCGTCCCTTGGCTTGAGAACGAAGCGGCGGGCTGGCCTTTAGGCTACCACTTCGAGCTCGGCGGCGAGCATGAGACTTCCGGAAAGGCCAATCAATCAATCAACGAACAACTCCCTGTAGCCGGCCTCATCATCCTGTTGCTGCTTGTGGGTCAATTCAACTCCATCCGCCGTACGGCAATCATCCTCGTGACCATCCCGCTGGCCATGATCGGTGTGACGGCGGGATTGCTGGTTGCCGACTCGTATTTCGGTTTCATGACGTTGTTGGGCATCATTTCGTTGGCCGGAATCGTCGTGAACAATGCCATCGTGCTGATCGACCGAATCCGCATTGAGATTGACGACAATGGTCTGGAGCCGCCACGAGCAGTCATCGAGGCCGCCCAGCGCCGCCTGCGCCCCATCCTACTCACCACAATGACCACCGTCGGCGGTCTGATACCGCTGTGGCTCGGAGGCGGCCCCATGTGGGAACCGATGGCCATCTCGATTATCTTCGGCCTGGTTTTCGCCACCGTCTTAACGCTCGGGATCGTGCCGGCGCTCTACACCATCCTTTTCCGCGTAAAGTTCAAAGGGTTCGTTTACTAGCGCGGCCGCCGCTGTCCCGGCAGGCTTTGCCAAGGAATAGCCGTCGCGCCGCCTCCCCCACGTCAGCTTCCCGGCCAGCGCCTTCATGATCACTTCCTGCACCTTCATTACCCGCTCCATCTCGGCGGCGGGCCACGCCTGGTCGTTGCTTTCCACACCTCCCAGCGTCGCCTACCACCGCCAGCGGACAACTCACGTGCGAATTCCACCGGACAAGTCACATGCTAATAACACACGGATCGCCTGCATCTCCTGAGCCTGCGGGTGAATCTGATACAATAGCGGCACACTCAGAGGGACGCTGTCATTGATCCCCACGCATGGCTTGCATCCCCGAGCGCGTACCGCGCAGAAAGAAGTTTTGGAGTATAGATGAGTTTCGGTTGGATGTTGTTGATCACGGTTCTGGTGCTTCAGGCGTCAGTCCTGTTCACGACGATTTACTTGCACCGTTCGTTGACGCACAAGGGTTTGCGTTTGCACCCTGTCATTGCTAATTTGATGCACCTGCATCTGATGCTATTTACTGGCATCGTCCCCCGGGAGTGGATTGCGGTTCACCGCAAGCACCACGCGTATTCAGACAAGCCCGGCGACCCGCACAGTCCCTACATCTACGGGCTGTGGAAAGTCTTGTTCGGAAATGCATTCTATTACCGGCGGGAGGCCAACAACCCCGCCACGATCCGGAAGTTCACCCGCGACTACGAAGAGGACTTCATCGATAGGTTCCCCATCGGCGGCTGGAGCATCCTGGGCGGTCTGGCCATTTTCTTAGCGCTGTTCGGATGGGTCTGGGGTCCGGCGCTATTTGTCGGGCAGGCGGTGGCTTACGTGCTGCTCAACGCCTCCATCAACAGCATCTGCCACATGATCGGCTACCGGAACTTCGATAACAAGGCCACGAACCTCCGGTCAATCGCCCTACTCACGGGCGGCGAGGGGTTGCACAACAATCACCACCAGTTCCCCTCTGCGCCGAAACTGTCAGTGAAGCGGCACGAGTTCGACCCGGCTTGGGTCGTCATCAAGCTGTTGGTGGCGTTTCGGCTCGCCGAAGTGACGATGCCGCTGCCGATGGCTCAGGCCGCTTGAGGCCGCCCCGCAGCGGCCGATCCCGCGATCGCCCTCGAATAGAAAAAACCCCGGGCGGCGGTTGTCCGGCTGTCGCCCGGGGGTTTGATTTCGATTACTCGCTGAAGGTCTCTTCGTCGCCGCCCGATGCGGCCGGCTCGTCCGTCGCCCCTGCACTGAACGAGGTCATCCCCGACTCCTCGTCGTAGGCCGGGGCGGTCTCGGCGAGCACGCCCTCGCCTTCCGGCAGCATCTCTTCCTCGACGACGTCTTCGCCGGCGATCTTCACCCGGCGATAGTACTCCATGCCGGTGCCAGCGGGGATCAGACGTCCCATGATGACGTTCTCCTTGAGCCCCCGCAGGTAATCCACTTTGCCGTTGATCGCGGCCTCGGTGAGAACCCGGGTGGTCTCCTGGAACGACGCAGCAGAGATGAACGAGTCGGTTGACAGCGACGCCTTGGTGATGCCGAGCAGCACCGGCTTGCCCTGCGCTGGCCGCCCGCCGGAGGCGATGACGGCGGCATTCTCTTCCTGGAACTTGAACTTGTCCACGACCTCTTCCGGCAGGAACTCCGTGTCGCCGATCTCCTCGACCTTCACCCAGCGCATCATCTGCCGCACGATCACTTCCAGGTGCTTGTCGTTGATGTGGACGCCCTGGAGCCGGTAGACCTCCTGAATCTCGTTTACCAGGTAGCTCTGAAGCGCCTTCTCGCCGAGCACGTGGAGAATGTCGTGGGGGTTCAGCGGACCATCCATCAGCGGATCGCCGGCTTTCACCCGCTCGCCTTCCTGAACGTTGATATGCACGCCCCGAGGCACCGAGTACTCCCGTTCCTCGCCATCGTCGCCGATGATGTAGATTTTCCGCGTACCCCGCGTGACCTCGCCGTACTTGACCACGCCGTTGATCTCGGCGATCAGCGCGGTCTCCCTCGGTTTGCGAGCTTCGAAGAGCTCGACAACGCGCGGTAGACCGCCGGTGATGTCCTTGGTCTTGGTCGTCGCGCGCGGGATCTTTGCCAGCACGTCGCCGGCGTGAACCGTCTGGCCGTCGCTGACCATCAGGTGCGCGTGAGTCGGCATGAGGTAGCGCTTTTCGTCAGACCGGCTGCCGCCCTCCGGCCGGATGACGATGGTCGGCAGCCGCTGTTTCTCGTCCGGCGAGTCCACGACCACGAACTGCGAGAGTCCGCTGATCTCGTCCACCTGCTCCTGCAGCGTGACGCCGGGAATCAGGTCGCGGAAGTGCACCACGCCGCTCACCTCAGTCAGGATCGAGAAGGTGTAAGGATCCCATTCAAGCAGGGTCTGGTTGGCCTTCACCGGCTGCCCGTCCTGGACCAGCAGCTTGGCCCCGTAGACGACCTGGTAGCGCTCCTTCTCGCGGCCCTTCTCGTCCACGATCGCCAGCACGCCGTTGCGGTTCATCGCGATCAACTCGCCCTTAGCGTTGGTCACCGTCGAGATGTTGACGTACTTCGCGTAGCCGTCACCTCGGGCGTCTTGCTGGGACTGCTCGCGCTGCCCCGTCGCCGTGCCACCGACGTGGAACGTTCGCATGGTCAGCTGCGTGCCGGGTTCACCGATCGATTGAGCTGCGATAACACCCACGGCCTCGCCCCGCTCCACCAAGCGCCCGGTGGCCAGGTTGCGGCCGTAGCAAAGCTGGCAGACGCCCCGCCGCGACTCGCAGGTGAGCACGGAACGGATCTTCACCCTCTCGACACCGGCGTCCTGGATCTCCGCGGCCTTTTCCTCGTCGATCTCCTGGTTGGCGCGGACGATGGTATTGCCCTCATAGTCCTTGATGTCCTCTTGCGAGACCCGGCCCACGATGCGGTCGCGCAACGGCTCGATGATCTCGCCGGACTCGACGATCGGCTCGACGTAGATCCCGTCGGTCGTACCGCAGTCGTACTCGGTGACGATGACGTCCTGGGCCACGTCCACCAGGCGCCGCGTCAGGTAGCCCGAGTCGGCCGTCTTGAGCGCCGTGTCGGCCAGACCCTTGCGGGCGCCGTGCGTGGAGATGAAGTACTGCAGCACGTTCAGGCCTTCGCGGAAGTTCGCCGTGATCGGCGTCTCAATGATCTCCCCCGAGGGCTTGGCCATCAAGCCGCGCATTCCCGAGAGCTGGCGGATCTGCTGCTTGGACCCGCGGGCGCCGGAATCGGCCATGATGTAAATCGGGTTGATCTTGCCGGCCTTGTCGTCGGCCTCCATGGCCTTGAACATCTCTTCTGAGACCCGGTCGGTGACCTTGGACCAGATCTCGATAATCTTGTTGTAACGCTCGCCCTGCGTGATCGCGCCTTCCTGGTACTGCTCCTGGACCTCGATCACTTGCCTCTCGGCTTCCTGCACCAGCTTTTCCTTCTCGCTCGGCACGACCATATCGTCGATGCCGATCGAGATGCCGGCCCGGGTAGCGTAGTTGAAGCCGAGGGCCTTGATGTCGTCCAGCATCTTGACCGTGGTCTCGAGCCCGAACCGCAGGTAGCAATACTGCACGAGCTGGCTGAGTCCCTTCTTTTTCAGCAGCCCGTTTATGAAGGGCATCTCGGGCGGGAGCACGTCGTTCAGGATCACCCGGCCAACCGTAGTGTCCATGTACTGCTTGACGTACTCGACCGGCTCCGTATGGAGAATGTCCTGGCTGTCGAAGGCGGTCTCCAAGTCGATGACCTTGCCCGTGTAACGGAGCCTCACCGGCGTTAGGCTCTCCACCTCGCCCATCTCGAGCGCGATCAGGACTTCTTCAGGAGAAGCGAAGGTCCGCCCCTCGCCCTTGGCTCCCGGCTTGGCTTTGGTCAGGTAGTAGAGTCCGAGCACCATGTCCTGCGTCGGCACGGCGATGGGAGCGCCGTGGGCCGGCGACAGGATGTTGTGCGAGGAAAGCATCAGCGTCGCCGACTCGATCTGCGCCTCCGGCGACAGCGGGATGTGCACCGCCATCTGGTCGCCGTCGAAGTCGGCGTTGAACGCCGTGCAGACCAGCGGGTGGATGCGGATCGCCTTGCCTTCCACCAGCACCGGCTGGAAGGCCTGGATGCCAAGCCGGTGCAGCGTCGGCGCTCGGTTCAACAGGATCGGATGATCGCGAATGACCTCCTCCAGGATGTCCCAGACCACCGGATCCTGCTGTTCCACCAGCTCCTTGGCCTGCTTGATCGTCGTGCAGTGCCCGCGCTGCTCCAGGCGGTGGTAGATGAACGGCTTGAACAGCTCGAGCGCCATCTTCTTCGGCAAACCGCACTGGTGCAGTTTGAGTTCCGGCCCGACCACGATCACAGACCGGCCGGAGTAATCCACGCGCTTGCCGAGCAGGTTCTGCCGGAAACGCCCTTGCTTGCCTTTCAGCGTATCCGACAGCGATTTGAGCGGCCGGTTGTTGGCGCCCCGCAGCACCCGTCCCCGGCGCCCGTTGTCGAACAGCGCGTCCACGGCCTCCTGGAGCATCCGCTTCTCGTTGCGGACGATCACGTCCGGCGCGTGCAGCTCGATCAGCTTCTTGAGCCGGTTGTTCCGGTTGATCACCCGGCGGTACAGATCGTTCAGGTCCGAGGTGGCGAACCGCCCCCCGTCCAGCGGAACCAGCGGGCGCAGCTCCGGCGGGATCACCGGCAACACGTCCAGAATCATCCACTCCGGCTTGTTGCCCGACTTACGGAACGATTCGACCACCCGCAGCCGCTTGGCGTATTTGACCTTCTTCTGCTGCGAGGTCTCTGTCTTCATCGCCTCGCGGATCTGCATCGACAGCTCATCGACATCGACCTTCCGCAGCAGTTCCTTGATCCCTTCGGCGCCCATCATGGCGACGAACTTGTCCGGGTACTCCTGCTCGAGCTGCCGTTTGCGTTCGTCGCTGATGACCTCGCCTTTCTGCAGTCCCGGCACCTCGCCGGGATCCACCACGACGTAAGCCTCGAAGTACAGCACGCGCTCCAGCTCGCGGAGCGTGATGTCCAGCAAGTACCCAATGCGGCTCGGCAGCCCCTTGAAAAACCAAACGTGCGAGCACGGAGTAGCCAGCTCGATGTGGCCGAGTCGTTCGCGCCGGACTCGGCTCAATGTCACCTCGACGCCGCATTTGTCGCAGATGACCCCGCGGTGCTTCATGCGCTTGTACTTGCCGCACAAGCACTCCCAGTCGGCGATGGGGCCGAAAATCCGGGCGCAGAAAAGCCCGTCCTTTTCCGGCTTGAAGGTCCGGTAGTTGATGGTCTCCGGCTTGGTGACTTCCCCGTGCGACCAACTTCGAATCTTCTCCGGTGACGCCAGACTGATCCGGATCGAATCGAAGTCGGCGATCATGTTTGCTCTGTCGTACGGTGAGGATCGATACAAGGTGACCTCCTTCCCGGTTCCCTAGTCCGCCGCCAGCGCCGTGTCGGCGACCTCGCGGGGCTTCTTCATAAGCTCCACATCCAGGCAGAGCGACTGCAGCTCGCGGATGAGCACGTTGAACGATTCCGGCACCCCCGGCTCGGCAGCCGCCTCACCCTTGACAATGGCCTCGTAAATCTTCGCGCGGCCGTAGACGTCGTCAGATTTCGCGGTCAACAGCTCCTGCAACACGTACGCCGCACCGTAAGCCTCCAGCGCCCAGACCTCCATCTCGCCGAAGCGCTGGCCGCCGAACTGGGCCTTGCCGCCCAGCGGCTGCTGCGTGATCAGCGAGTACGGGCCGATGGAGCGTGCGTGGATCTTGTCGTCCACCAAATGCGAAAGCTTGAGCATGTAGATGTAGCCGACGGTCACCGGCTGCTCGAAGGGCAAACCGGTCATGCCGTCGATGAGCGTCGTCTTCCCGGACTCGGGAAGCCCGGCCTTCCGCAAGTACTCTTTGATGTCCTTCTCCCTCGCGCCGTCGAAGACCGGGGTAGCGAAATGCAGCCCCAGCACCTTCGCCGCCCATCCCAGGTGCGTCTCCAGGATCTGGCCGACGTTCATGCGCGACGGCACGCCCAGCGGGTTCAGCACGATCTCCACCGGCGTCCCGTCGGGCAGGTGCGGCATGTCCTCGATCGGGACGATCTTCGCGATAACGCCCTTGTTGCCGTGCCGGCCGGCCATCTTGTCGCCCACCGACAGCTTGCGCTTCATCGCGATGTAGACCTTCACCATCTTGATGACGCCCGGCGGTAGCTCATCGCCCTTGCGCAGCTTGGCGATCTTCTCCTCGGTGATCTTCTCGAGCACTGTGATCTGCCGCGACGTCATCTCCTCGATCTCATCGATCTGCTCGTTCAGGCGCGGATCCTTATCCTTGAACTTCATCCGCTTCAAATCGCGCCCCCTGAGCTTCTCGATGATCTCTCGGGTCAGCTCGGTGCCTTTGGAGACCAGCCTCTTGTTCGTCTTCTCGTCGTGCAGGTCGGCGGTGAGCACCTTGCCGCCGAGCAAGGCCGTCAATCGCTTGGCCCGCTCGTCGTTGAGAATCCGCTTCTCGTCCTCGAGGTTCCGGTATAGGTTCTCGATTTGAGCCTCGAGGATCGAGCGGGACCGCTCGTCGAGCTCCGCCCCTTTCCGAGAGAAGACTTTGCAGTCCACCACCGTGCCCTCGATACCCGGTGGACAGTACAGCGAAGCGTCCTTCACATCGCCGGCCTTCTCGCCGAAGATGGCCCGGAGCAGCTTCTCCTCGGGGGTAAGCTGCGTCTCACCCTTCGGCGTCACCTTGCCGACGAGGATGTCGCCCGGCTTCACCGTCGCCCCGATGCGGATGATGCCGCTCTCGTCGAGGTTCCGCAGGAATGCCTCGGCGATGTTCGGGATGTCGCGGGTGATCTCCTCGGGGCCGAGCTTCGTGTCCCGGGCTTCGATTTCGAACTCCTCGATGTGGATCGACGTGTAATAGTCGTCCCGGACCAGCTTCTCACTGACGACGATCGCGTCCTCGTAGTTGTACCCGCGCCACGGCATGAACGCCACCAGGACATTGCGCCCCAGCGCCAGCTCGCCCTGGTCCGTGGACGGCCCGTCGGCCAATACGTCACCCTTCTTCACCCGTTGGCCAACCTTGACAATCGGCTTCTGATTGATGCAGGTGTTCTGGTTCGAGCGCTTGAACTTGGTGAGCGGGTAGATGTCGGCGCCCACCTCGCGGGAGAGCTGGCCCTCGTGCATGCCGCCTTCCACCCGGACGATGATCCGCTGCGAGTCCACCGAATCCACAATGCCGGAGCGCTTGCAGATAACCACCGCGCCCGAGTCGCGGGCTGTCACCGCCTCCATGCCCGTGCCCACCAACGGAGCCTCAGCGCGCAGCAACGGCACCGCCTGCCGTTGCATGTTCGAGCCCATCAGCGCGCGGTTTGCGTCGTCGTTCTCAAGGAACGGAATCAGGCTCGCCGCCACCGAGACGAGCTGCTTCGGACTGACGTCCATGAACTGGATCTCTTCCCGGTGCCGCAAGGCGAAATTACCCGCCTGTCGCGCGTTCACGAGTTCGCGCGCGATGCGGTTACCTTCCATAGGCACGTTAGCCTGCGCGATGACGTACTGGTCCTCTTCCCAGGCCGACAGGTATTCGCAGTGGGCCTCGTACTCGGCCGGCTGCTTGCCCGCCGGGAGGCTTTTGTTAATCTTCTGGACCTCCTCGAGGGTCAGGATCTGCCCGACCTTGAGATCGGTGTCACCGGGATTGGTGATCTCCACCTCGTCGATCACCATCCCGTTTTTCACCTTGCGGTACGGGCTCTCAATGAAGCCGTACTCGTTGATTCGGGCGAAGCAGGAGAGCGAAGAGATCAACCCGATGTTTGGACCTTCCGGGGTCTCGATCGGGCAGATGCGGCCGTAGTGCGTCGGATGCACGTCGCGCACCTCGAAACCGGCCCGCTCGCGGGACAGGCCGCCGGGTCCCAGCGCCGACAAACGCCGTTTGTGCGTAATCTCGGAAAGCGGGTTCGTCTGGTCCATGAACTGAGAGAGCTGGCTGGAGCCGAAAAACTCCCGGATCGCGGCCATCACCGGCTTCGCGTTCACCAGGTCGTGCGGCATCGCCGTCGACATCTCTTGGTAAACCGACATCTTTTCCTTGATGGCCCGCTCCATCCGGACCAGACCGATACGGAACTGGTTCTCAAGCAGCTCTCCGACCGCCCGCACGCGCCGGTTCCCCAGGTGGTCGATGTCATCCACGCTCCCGATGCCACGGCGGAGTTTCAGCAAATAGTTGATCGCGTCGATGAAGTCCTGCTGGTCCAAAGTGCGCCGGTCCAGCGGGTTCTTGCCGGCGTTTTCCGGATTCTGCTTCCACGCCTCCGGGGCGTACTCGGCGTCGCCGTAGAGCTTGATGTTGAACTTCATTCGGCCGACCCGGGAGAAGTCGTACTTCCGCGGATCGAAGAACATGCCCTCGAACAACTGCGTGGCCGTCTCCAGGGTGGGCGGGTCGCCCGGACGCAGTTTGCGATAGATCTCGAGCAGGGCCTCCTCACGGCTCCGCACCGTGTCTTTCGCCAGAGTCGCCGAGATGACGTTGCCCACCTCGTCCCGGTCGGGGAAAAAGACCTCGAGTTCAGTCACTCCGGCTTCGATGAACCGGCTGAAATGCGTTTCCGTCAGTGGCTGGTTCGCTTCCGCCAGAACCTCGCCCGTCTCTTTGTCCACCACGTCGCCGGCCGCATAGGCCCCTTCGAGGTCGTTCGGCTGCACCTCCACAAACTCGATGCCGGCCTTGTTGATCTCACGCATCAACGTGCCAGTGACCTTCCGCCCCTGCGGCACGATCACCTTGCCCGACGGGGATTTCACTTCCACCGACAGCCGCACGCCCCGCAGCATCGGCGTCACCTGCCAGAAGACCTTGGGGCCGTCGAGCTTCACCCGCGAGACCTGGTAGAAGGCCTTGAGAATGTCAGAATCCGAATTCAGCCCCAGGGCCCTCAGGAAAACGGTGCCGTAGAACTTGCGCTTCCGGTCGATGCGCACGTAAAGGAGGTTCTTGTTGTCGTACTCGAACTCGACCCAACTGCCGCGGTAAGGGATGATCTTGCCAAGAAAATAGTTGTTCTGGGCCGGATTGCGCTCGAAGAAAACTCCGGGCGAACGGTGCAATTGTGAGACGATCACCCGCTCTGTACCATTGATAATGAACGTCCCGTTCTCCGTCATGAGCGGGATCTCGCCGAAAAAGACCTCCTGCTCTTTGATGTCGCGAATCGTCCGCTCTTCGGAATCCCCCTCCTTGTCGAAGACCGTCAAGCGGATGGTCACCTTCAGCGGCGCGGCGTAGTTCATCCCGCGCTCTTCACACTCGGCGCGGTCATACTTGAGCTGCAGGCTCACCGGATCCCCGCAGCGATGGCAAAACGTGACGATGTTGCGGTTGAACTTGCCACAGGCCTCGCAGAGCACGTCGCCGGCGTGGTAAGGATCGGTGCGGATGGTGGCTCCGCAATGCGTGCAGGTCGAGCGCAGGTGATGCAAGCCTTTCAAATGTCCGCACTTGCACTCCCAGTTGCCAATGGAGTAATCGACGAACTCCAGACGGCTCAAGCCGCGGAAATCCTCGATCGGGAACACCGAGGTGAAAACGCTCTGCAGACCCGTGTCCTCGCGCTCACTGGGCAACCGGTCCATCTGCAGGAAGCGCTCGTAAGACTTCTTCTGCACCTCGATCAGGTTCGGAATCGGGATCGAGGTCTTAATGCTGGAAAAATCCACCCGCTTACGGGTACCAGAAGAAGTTGCTGGCTTGTCCATGATGCACTCCTAGAACCAATTGAGGCTCGGGCCTAGTTCCTGCTTCCCGGAAGGAACTCACAATAGTGGATGCCCTCGAAAGAACACGGTCCGGACGGCCTCCTCATGCCGGTACCGCATCCGGCCGTCTCGACCGGTTCACTCCAGTTCAGCCGCCCCGCGGACGTTCGCCGCGGCGGCGGTAGAGAATCGGCGCCGGAGTCGCCGGCCCAGCCGCCCTCGTCCGGGCCGGTCAAAACAAATCCGGAATGTAATGGCACCGCCCGGTAAGGGGGGCCGATATCAGGTGGGGTGTGTGTGCGCAGTTCTCCCCCGACTGCAAAGTCCAGCAGGTCACAAAAGAGTACGCAGGAAGAGAGGTTCACAAGCGCGAATCTCGGTTCCGACACCAGTCGGCTCCAGCTTCAGTGTAGCAAACGCCGTTTCCAGCGTCAAACGACGGTCCCCCTCCCTTACTGCGGGAGAAAGGGCGCCGCACCACCAAGAGCTGCAGAAGCCCCCTACTTGATCTCGATCGTCGCGCCTGCTTCCTCAAACTTCTTCTTGATCTCTTCGGCTTCTTCCTTGCTGACGCCCTCCTTGATGGGCTTCGGGGCGCTGTCCACCAGATCCTTGGCCTCCTTCAACCCGAGGCTCGTCACCTCGCGGACGGCCTTGATTACGTTGATCTTCTTCGGGCCGACGGCCGACAGGATCACGTCGAACTCAGTCTTCTCTTCCGCAGCTTCCGCCGCACCGGCGCCAGCCGCCGGGGCTGCCACTGCTACCGCCGCTGCCGCCGCCGACACCCCAAGCTTCTCCTCAAGGATCTTGACCAGCTCGCTGGCTTCGAGCAGCGTCAAACCCTGAATCTGTTCAGCAATTGCGTTGATGTCCGCCATCTTTCCGTGTACTCCTCAATTCCTTAAGAATCTTTGTTCGTCGCCTGATCCCCCGACGACTCTCAGGAGGCAAACTTGCCTTCTTTGCAACCCTGGTCGAGCACGACCGCCAGGTTCCGGCCCACTCCGCTGATCGCCCGGGCCAGATTCGTCGCCGGGGCATTGATCAGGAACAACAGCCGCGCAAACATCTCGTCCCGCGACGGCATCTCGGCCAGTTGGTCGATCTCGGAGGCGTCCACCACCCGGCCTTCCACCACGCCGGCCTTGAAGGTGAACGTCGGATGCTCCTTGGCGTAATTCTTGAGCGCCTTCGCCAGGGCCACGGGATCTTTGTCGGTGTAGGCTAGCGAGGTCATCCCCACCAAGCCCGTCAGCACCTGTTCCACCGGCGTCCCCTTGGCCGCGGTCGCCGCCAGACGATTTTTGATCACCCGATACGTGCCCCCGGCTTCGCGGACCGCCTTGCGGAGTTGGAAGTCCTCCTCGACCGTGATCTTCTCGAAACCGGTGACGAAGACGTTCGGCATGCTCTCGAGGATCTCGTGAAGCGCCTCAACGTCCCGCCTCTTCTCTTCTCTCGTCTTCATGGCAAATCTTCCCTTGCTCTCCGGTGGGATGGGTGGATGGCTCAACCGGTCGCTACACTACCCGAACATTCATCGGGGTGGTATCCAGAGGCACGCCGGGTCCCATGCTGGAACAAATCGTCGCGCTCCGGACATACCTGCCTTTCGCCGCCGCCGGTTTCGCCCGCACCACCGCCTGAATCAGCGTGTTCGCGTTCTCCACCAGCTTCTCGGCCGGGAAGCTGACCTTGCCCACCGGCGCGTGAATCACACCGGTGCGGTCCACGCGGAACTCGACCTTGCCTGCCTTCACCTCTTTGACCGCTTGGGCTACCTCCATGGTCACCGTCCCCGTCTTCGGGTTCGGCATCAGGCCCCGCGGCCCGAGGATCCTGCCGAGACGGCCAACGAGCCGCATCATGTCTGGCGACGCGATGACGGCGTCGAAGTCCAGCCAGCCTTCCTTCTGGATCTTCGTCACCATCTCCTCGCCCCCGACAAAATCCGCCCCGGCTTCCTCCGCCTCTCGGATCTTCTCGCCGGAAGTGATCACCAGCACGCGCTTGGTCTTGCCCAGTCCGTGCGGCAATACGACCGTCCCCCGGACCATCTGGTCTGCATGCTTCGGATTCACCCCGAGGCGCATGTGCACCTCTACGGTCTCGTCGAAGTTTGCAAACTTGATTTTCTGGACGAGGGCTACCGCCTCCTCAAGACTGTACGGCCGCTTCTCGACTTGGGCCGCGGCAGCCCTGTATTTCTTCCCCGTTTTGTGAGCCATGACTGTTCCTGGTCCAAACGGCCTCCGCCTGCGCCGTTCCGGCGGGCTTCAGCCTCCCAGCGGGTCGTCCCCGCGAAGCGTAATCTTCTCTATCTTAGCAAATTCCGTTCCAATTCGACGCCCGCGTTACTCCTCGATTTCGACGCCCATGCTCGCCGCCGTCCCCTTCACGCACTTGACGGCCGCCTCCAGGGTGAAGCAATTCAGGTCCGGCATTTTGATCTTGGCGATCTCCTCAACCTGCTTCATCGTGATCTTGCCGACCTTGTTCTTGTTCGGCTCCGCCGATCCCTTGGCGAGATTGCAGGCCCGCTTGATGAGCACCGGTACCGGAGGCGTCTTCGTGATAAAGGTGAACGAACGGTCCTGGTAGATCGTGATCACCACCGGGATGATCAGCCCCTCCTGGTCCTTGCCGGACGTCTTCGCGTTGAACGCCTTGCAAAATTCCATGATGTTGACGCCTTGGGGACCCAGCGCCGTCCCCACGGGAGGGGCTGGCGTCGCCTTTCCGGCGGGTATCTGAAGCTTCACCTGTCCGATAACCTTTTTTGCCATCTCAACCTCGAACTCAGCACGGCGCGCGGATCACCCGGCCGTCCTGTCGAACCATGGGCCAGGGACCTCAAAAGCCGCTACGTAATCTTTTCCACCTGGAGGAACTCGAGCTCCACTGGCGTGGCGCGGCCGAAAATCGTGACCAGCACCCGCAGCGTGTCCCGTTCGGTGTTGACCTCTTCCACCTTGCCTTGGAAATTCGTGAACGGCCCGTCGATGATCCGGACCATCTCGCCCTTTTCATAGGTGAGCTTCGGCCGGGGCCGCTCGGCGGAGGAAGCCTGCCGGTAAAGAATCTGGTTCACCTCGTCGGCGCTCAGCGGCACCGGACGGGCGCCGCCGCCAACGAAACCTGTCACCCGGGGCGTCGCCTTCACCTGGTGCCAAAGATCGTCGTTCATCTCCATCTGCACCAGCACATAGCCGGGATATAGCAGCCGCTTGCTCGTCACTTTCTTACCGCCGCGCATCTCGACCACTTCCTCGGTCGGGATCAGGATCTTCCCGATCTTGTCGGCGAAACCAAACGCTTCAGCCCGGCTCCGCAACGAGTCCGCCACTTTCTGCTCGAACCCCGAGTAGGTGTGGACGATATACCACTGCATATTCGGGTGCTCGTCCACTTCCGGAGCGGCTGCGGCCGCCTTCTCCGGCTCACCGCCTTCTGCCCCGGCCTCAGGGCCGGCTTCAGCCGTGGGAGTGGCCTCCCCCGCCTCCGCCGCGGGCTCTTGTTCTACCGGTTCTTCGCCGGCCGGCGCGGCCGCCGCCTCCGGCGATTCCCCGCTCTCGGAACCTGCGTCCCCGGCAGGCTCCGGCCCCGCTTCCTCACCGGAGGAGTCCGGTTCCCTCGCGGCTTCGGCAGGACTCTGTTCTCCGAGGCTTTCCTCAGACGCCGGAGCTTCCGAGGACCCGGCCGTCGCTTCCGCTTCCACCCCGGGCTGCCCGGTTATTTCGCCGTCGCTTTCCGAAGCGGTGTCCGGATTCAGTTTTTCCCGATCTTCCATGACTGTCTGGCTCCCCGGTCGCACGCCACGGCGCGCGCCGTCCTCCCCTCCGGCTAACCGGTGAAGGCGTCGAACACCTTCCCGATCGCCCGGCCGAGAACAAAATCCACCAGCGCGAAATAGGCCGCAAACGCAAACACGGTAGCGATCACCACCAGCGTCGTCGCCCGAACCTGAGTCCAGGTGGGCCACGTCACGCGGCGCATCTCGGTCCGCAGTTCCTCGATATATGTCTTCAGCCGCACAGGCCACTGGGCGACCTGCCGGACAACGCTCTCAGAACCCATTGAATCCTCTGTCGCTCTGCTTGATTCGCCGGAGGAAGCGATCCGCTACAGGAGGCGCTGGCAGGGGCGGAGGGATTCGAACCCCCACTCGCGGTTTTGGAGACCGCTGGTCTACCGTTAAACCTACGCCCCTGCACAATCGCGGGCTGTTTCCTATTCAGTTTACTGCAAGCCAGGGGGGCCGCCGCAACAGCCTGCCTCCTGAGCACCGCCGCTACTCGATGATCTCGGTGACGGTGCCGGCGCCCACCGTCCGGCCGCCT
>CAYWXL010000036.1:0-38813 GCA_964461995.1 uncultured Solibacteraceae bacterium | reverse complement strand
GACTACAGCCTGGAGCGAATGGCCGCCGAGGCGCGTCACGACATCCTCGTCATGAGCGACAGCGACATTCGCGTCGGGCCGGAGATGCTGCGCACGCTGGCGGCCGAGTTCGCCGACCCGGAGCTGGGCTGCCTCACCTGCCCGTACCGGGCCGTCCCCGGAAGCAGTTTCTGGACGCGCCTCGAGGCGCTGGGCATGAACACCGAGTTCATGGCCGGGGTGCTGGTGGCGCGGCTGGTGGAGGGCATGAAGTTCGGCGTGGGGCCGACGATGGTGATGCGGCGGAAGGCGCTCGAGGCCATCGGCGGCTTCTCCCGGGTGAAGGATTCCTATATCGACGACTTCCTGCTGGGCAGGTACGCCGCCGAGGCGGGCTTCCGCACCGAGCTTTCGGCCTACGTGATCGAGCACCGCATCGGCAGCCAGCCGTTCTGGAAGAACATCAAGCACCGGGTGATGTGGCAGCGGGGCACGCGCTTTTCGCGCCCGGCGGGCTACTACGGGCAGGTCTTCACCTTCCCGATTCCCACGGCGCTGCTGCTTCTGATCGCCGCCCCCTCGTGGTGGCCGCTGGCGGCGCTGGCGGCGGCGGCGCGCTACGTGGCCGCCTGGGCGGTGGCCGGACCGGCGCTGCGGGATCCGCTCTTCCGGCGCTGGTGGTGGCTGCTGCCGCTGCAGGACGTGGTGAGCTGGCTGAGCTGGCTGGCGGCCTTCTTCGGCAACACGATCGTCTGGCGCGGGCGGCGCTACCGGCTGGGGGCCGAAGGGCGCCTGATCCCGGCCGCGTCGAAACCGGGCCGCGCCGGCCGCTAAACTGGATCAGGTGCGGGCGCTCATCACCGGCGGTGCGGGCTGTATCGGATCCGATCTCGCCGCCGCTCTGCTGGAGCGCGGCGACGAGGTCCTCATCCTCGACAACTTCTCGAGCGGCCGCCGGGAGCACATCGAGCCGCTCATCCGGCAGCCTGGCTTTAGATTGATCGAGGGCGACCTGCTCGACGCCGCCACGGTGGAGCGCGCGGTCCACGGCGCGGAGATCGTCTGGCACCTGGCCGCCAACCCGGACGTGAAGTTCACCCCGGAGAGCCCCACCGATCTCGACCTGAAACAGAACACGCTGGCCACCTACAACGTGCTCGAGGCGATGCGCAAAGCCGGCGTCCGGCGCATCGCCTTCGCCTCCACGTCGGCGGTCTACGGCATCCAGGAGCGCCTGCCGATCCCCGAGGACGCCCCCTGCCGGCCCATCTCGCTCTACGGCGCGGCCAAGCTCGCCGGCGAGGCGTTGATCTCGGCCTTCTCGCACCTCTTCGGCATCCAGGCCTGGATTCTGCGGTTCGCCAACATCGTCGGCCCGAAGGTGCGCAAACGCGGCCGCACGGTGATCGGGGACTTCATCGCCCGCCTGAAGGAGAACCCGGAGGAGCTGCTCATCCTGGGCGACGGGCGGCAGCGGAAGTCGTACCTGACGGCCGCCGAGTGCATCGAGGCCATGCTCTTCGTCGTCGATCACGCCCGCGAGCCGCTGAACATTTACAATCTCGGGGGGCGGGACGCGATCACCGTCACCCGGATCGCCGAGCTGGTGGTGGAGGCGATGGGCCTCGAGGGCGTGCGATTCCGCTACACCGGCGGCGAAGGGGGCTGGCCCGGCGACGTGCCCCGCTTCACGCTCGACGTCACGCGGCTGGAGCGGCTCGGCTGGCGGGCCCGGCTGAACTCGGAAGAGAGCGTGCGGGAGGCGATCCGGCAACTGCTGGAGCGGGAGCAATGAGTAAAGGCGGCATCCAGGCGGTGATCCTGGCCGGGGGTCTGGGAGTCCGGCTGCGCCCTCTCACGCTCGAAGTCCCCAAGCCGATGGTTCCCGTGGCCGGCAAGCCGTACCTGGAACACCAGTTGCGGGAGCTGGCCCGACAAGGGATCCGCGACGTCGTTTTGCTCACGGGCTATCTTGGCGAGCAGATCGAGCGCCATTTCGACGACGGCTCGGCGCTGGGCCTCCGGATCCGGTATTCGCGCGAGCCCGAACCGTTGGGCACCGGTGGGGCGCTGGTCCGGGCTTTGCCCCTGCTGGCCGGGGATTTCGTCCTCATCTACGGCGACTCCTACTTGCCGATGGACTACTCCCTGCCCGTGCGGCGGCTGCGCGATGCGAGCTGCCTCGGCGTCCTGGTCATCTACGACAACCGCCACGGCGACACCGGCGTCGCGAACAACGTCGCCGTGGCGCCGGACGGCCGCATCGTCCGCTACGAGAAGGGCGCGCCGGAGACCGCCGGGCTCACCCACGTGGACGCGGGCGTCGCCGCCTTGCGCCGCAGCGTTCTGGAAGAGTGGAATGGACCGCCGAAGTTCTCGCTCGAGCAGGAGATCTACACGGAGCTGATCCGCCGCGGAGAGCTTCGCGCGCTCGAAGTCCGGCAGCGCTTCTATGACATCGGCACGCCGGAGCGGCTGAAGATCGTGGAGGAGTTCTTCCGGAGATGATCATCACGCGCACGCCATTCCGCATCAGCTTCGCCGGCGGCGGCTCGGACCTGAAGTCCAGCTACGCCCGCCAGCCCGGGGCGGTGCTGTGCACGGCCATCGACAAGTACATGTACCTGGCCGTCAAGGAGCACTTCGGCCGCTCGTTCCGCGTCAGCTACTCCCGCACCGAGTACTCGGAAACGATCGACGGCATCCAGCATCCCATCGTGCGCGAGTGCCTGCGTCTGGTGGGCGCGGCGAAGCCGCTTGAGATCGTTTCAATGGCCGATCTGCCGGCCCAGGCCGGGATGGGGTCCTCGAGCAGCTTCACCGTGGGGCTGCTTCATGCCCTCTACGCCTTCCGCGGTGAAGTCGTAGCGCCGAACGTGCTGGCCGAGGAGGCTTGCCACATCGAGATCGAGCGGCTGGGCGAGCCCATCGGCAAACAGGACCAGTACATCGCCGCTTACGGCGGGCTGCAGTTCATCCAGTTCCACCAGGACGGCCGGGTGCAGGTGGAGCCGGTCGCCTGCTCGAAGGAGGTCTACCGGGAGCTGGACCGGCGGCTGCTCGTCTTCTTCACCGGCATCACCCGCAGCGCCCGGGAGGTGCTGGCGCGCCAGCAGCGCAACACCGAAGAGAAGCTGGGCGTGCTGGCCGAGCTGTGCGAGATCGCCCGGCGGATGAGGGACGTGCTGGTTCAAGGCAAGGATTTGGGCGAGTTCGGCCGGCTGCTGGACGAGGGCTGGCGGCTGAAGAAATCTCTTGAGGCGTCCATCAGCAACGAGGCCGTGGACACGATTTACGAGAAGGGGCGCAAGGCGGGAGCGTTGGGCGGCAAACTGTTGGGGGCCGGCGCCGGCGGGTTCCTGCTGTTCTATTGCGAGCCGGACGCCCAGCCGCGTCTGCGCGACGCGTTGCGCGGACTCACCGAGGTACCCTTTTCTTTTTGCCCGCACGGCACGCGGATCGTCCACCATGGAGGCCTGACGGGATGAAGCGGCCTTGCGTGTTCCTGGACCGCGACGGCGTCATCAATGTCGCGCCGCCCGAGGGCGAATACGTCACCCGTTGGGAAGACTTCGAGCTGATCCCGGAGACCGTGGACTGGATCCGGTTGTTCAAGGCCCTCGGATACCTGGTGATCGTGGTGACGAACCAGCGGGCCGTGGCCCGGGGACTCCTCTCGGCGGCCGGGCTCGAAGAGATCCACCGGCGGATGCGCCGGGCCCTCGCTGAAAGAGGCGCCGCCATCGACGCCGTCTACTGCTGCCCCCACGAGGAAGGGAGCTGTTCCTGCCGCAAGCCGGCGCCCGGACTCGTCCTGGAGGCGGTGCGCCAATGGGATATCGACCTAGCGGCCTCCATCGTCATCGGGGACTCGCGCCGCGACCGGGAGCTGGCCGAGGGCTTGGGGCTTACCTACATCGAAGTCCATAACGGGCGGATCGTCGAGGTCCGGCCGGGACGGTGAGACGCGCTGCGGCGCGCCGGCGAGGGTCCTTGCTCAGTGCTTGATACGGCTGACTTCCTTGATGAGCTTCTCCCAGGCCCGCCGCTCGGTCTCCGGGCGGAATTGCCGGGCGAGCAAGGCGCAGCGGGTCTTGAGTTCCTGGTAGAAGTCCTCGTCAGTTTCGGCCCGGTACATCAGCTCGGCGAGCATGTTCGTATCCCCCGGTTCGAAGTAGCCGGGATAATCCTCACCGAGGATCCCGATGTTGCCCGGGATCCGGGAAGCCAGCACCGGCACGTAGTCTACGATCGCTTCCGACAGGGCGTTTGCGCCGCCTTCGATGCGGGAGCTCAAGATCAGCAAGTGGCTGCCCGCAATGAGGTTCCGGACCTTCCATCGGGGAATCGAGCCCAGGTAGCGGTAGCGCGGGTTCTTCAGAGCTTCCGTGCGCGCCCGCTGGATCAAATTGCCGTCGTCGGCGTCGCCGGCCTGCACGATGCGGATCCTGGACTCTTTCGGCAGCTTCCGCGAAGCCATCGCCGCCCGAAGCGGATCCTTGACCTCGTGCACATGACCCACGACGCTGATGACGAAAGCGTTGCGGTCCAGCGGCGGCGCATCGGCTGTCTGCTCGGCTGACTGGTAGATCAACCGCACCTTCCGCCTCAATTCGTCCGGGATAACCTGTTTCGCCAAGGGTTGAAAAATCAAAAGCCGGTCGGCCACTTGCATAGCTTCCCGCGCCTTGGCGGAGCGCGCGACGTCGCGGTAGATGTCAGTACCGGTCAGAACCAGAACGGAGGGCTTTTCCGGGTGCCGTTTGCGGAACTGGAGAATCGCGTCGGCGCTGCGGGCGGCATGCATCGCCACCATCAGGTCGCTGATCGTCCCGCCGTAATGCTGTGAAATATCGACGCTGTGACCGAGGGGCCGGAGCATTTTCGACCAGCGCACGGCGGTGACCCGGTTTCCGTAGACGGTCATCGGGGAGGCGGGACAGATAATTTGGATTCGCATGGATCTGGCTTCGTACTACACCAGGCGGGCACAAGCCCACTCCTAAATCTTTTATTATCGCGCAGTTACGAAGCGAAGTCGAACGCCGCCGCTAATTCGTTGATATTGTGAGGGGAAGGCGCGCCCCTGGAGATAGGCCGTCCATTGGTCACGGAAATGCTTGGAGAATCTTTGCCCGGATTCGCCGAAGGGTAGCACGAACTGGGAATTGTCCCAATCGGCCGTGTCTAAAACCATGCGCGCCGAGGGCATCACGGCCCCGTTTACCTGAAGTACGGTGTTCGGTGATCCGCTTAGGGCGACCGGCTTGAAGCGGAAGTAACGGCCCGCCACGGGTAGTCTCGCGAGCAAGCCGCCGGAAGGCGTCAGGCGGTTCCAGAGGCCATACTGCCAGTGCTCGAGACCAGGGCCGAACATTCGCTCCGCCTCGTCGCACGCATCGGCGAGGGCCTCGATCAACACCGCGTCATAATCAGCGAACCAGTCCGTCGGCCTGTCTCGCAACAGCGTCTCGATTACCGCCGCGGCCATCGGAAAGTCGTACAGAAGCCCTGCTCCCCGCGCCGCCCGTTCGGCAACTTTGCGGCGGAGGTGCAGAAACAGTAGGCGGGCGATCAGCGCCGCCGTACTGGCCTTGTCCATGCGACCGTCCCACCGGCGTAAGCGTTCCACTGCTTCGTCGAGCACGGGATCGTCCTTCGGCCGCCGCTGCCAGGCGGCCACCGCCCGCCCCGCCAATCCATGCAGGAAAGCATCGTAGATGTCCATTTGCACTGCGAGAGTCGATTCGACGCTCCACTGCCGTTTTTTCAGCAGCAGTTCCCGGATTCGACGGGCGCGGTAACCGGGAGCGAAACGCCCTCCGACACGGTACAGATAGTTCTGGGGAAACGGGTTTTGATTCGCACTGACGATGATTCCCGATGGAGGGTTGAACGCGGAGGGCAGATCGTCGAACGGAATGTAGCCTTTCCATTCGAAGGTTCCTGCAGCTCCATCCTGCGGGTAAGCGCCATCGTAGTCCCGGACGGGGAGCTTCCCGGCCACCTGATATCCGATGTTGCCTTCGACATCGGCGTAGACGAAATTGAGCGCGGGACCCGGGAAATGCGCCAAAGCCGCCCGGAACTCTCGCCAGTCGTCCGCCCGGTTGAGGGCAAGGATCGGATAGCGGAACACCCCCGGCTCGCGCGCAACCCAGCGCAGCGCAAAGCGCCGCCCGCCGAGGGCGGCGACGATCGGGCCATGGCGCGTCACCCAGGTTTCGACCACAACGGGCCGCGCCCCGCGAACGCGCAACCGGCTCACGCGGCGGCCCGCCCGGTACACCGAGCCCCGGTAGAGGTACTGCCCCGTGGCTGGATCGATCTGCTCGAGGTAAAGGTCCTGGACATCGAACTGGAGATTCGTCACGCTCCAAGCGATCCGGTCGTTGTGGCCGATGATCACGCCGGGCAGACCCGGCAGCGACATGCCAGCGACGTGATAGCCCGGCGAGCGCAGATGGACCTGGTACCAGACCGGAGGGACGCTGAACTCCAGGTGGGGGTCGCCGGCGAGCAGCGGTTTTCCGGTGGCGGTACGCTCGGCCGCGACAGCCCAAGCATTGGAGCCTGGAAGCGGCTCGATGCCCGACCAGACCGGATAGAGCCGCCGCACCCGGTCCGCATCACCGGATTGGAGCAGGGAATAGCGCGCCAGATCCGCCCGCCACGTGGAGCTGAGCGTGCGGAACATCTCGAGCGCCACCAGCAGAGAGTCCGCGATACGCCAGGGCCGGGGATCGTATCGGAGGAGGGTGAATTCCACTGGGAGGCGGCCTCGGCGGCTCTCAAGAAAGAAATTGACGCCGCGGGCGTAAGCGGCAAAGGCGCGCCGCGCCGCGGGATCCAACTCCCGAGCGTGCATCGCAGCGATTTCTTCCATCCCTAGAGTTTGAGCCTGGCGATCGCTCTTGAGCGCGGTCTTGCCGAGAATCTCGGCGAGGCGCCCGGCGGCTTTTCTCCTGAGAAAGTCCATCTGGAACAGGCGGTCCTGGGCGCTGACGAAGCCCTGGAGGAAGAAGAGGTCATCGTCGTCGCCGGCCTCGATGTGGGGCACGCCGAGACCGTCGCGCACGACTTCGGCAGGCTTCTCGAGGGGTGCAGCGATTTCGCCGGAGGTCTGCGGCAGCGGACGGTAGCCCCACCAATAGAGCGCGCCGGCGCCGGCCGCCAGCAAGAGCGCGATTCCGAGGTTGACGTACTTGAGTGCGCGGTTGACGGGCACGCTTCTTGGATTGTAGCGAACGGGCCTTGGCCGGCTTGGAAAACTACTTCTCAGCGTCCATGAAGTAGTAGGCGATCATGTGGCAGACAATCATGTGGGCGTCCTCGATGCGGCCCATGTGCGGTTCGGGCACGTTGATCTCCAGTTGCGCCGCGCGCCCCAGTCTGCCCCCGTCGCGTCCCGTGAGCGCGACCGTCCGGCAGCCGATCGAGTTGGCATACTCTACCGCCTGGATCACATTCTCGGAGTTCCCCGACCCACTCAGCGCCATGACGACATCGCCCGGCCGCGCGAAGTTCTTCAACTGTTCGACGAACACACAGTCGTAGGCCACGTCGTTCGAGTAAGCGGTGATCGTCGGCAGCGAGTCCGTCAAGGCCATGATGCGAAACCGCTTCTCGCGGCCGTAGCTCGCCCCCTTCACCATGTCGCAGACGAAATGCGACGCCGTGGACGCGCTGCCGCCGTTGCCGCAGACGAAAATTTGGCGGCCCTCGTCGCGGGCCTCGCGCAATATTTCGATCGCCTGCTGCACCTTCGCGGTGTCGATCGCCGCGACGGTGTCGATGAGCGTTTTCCGGTAAGCGTCGGCAAACTGCAGCTCTTTGGGGCTCATAGCGTGGGTATCGATGTCTCGTCGAGCAGATGGGTCAGGGCCAAGGCCCCGAACAATACGCTGTCGTCCACCAGCGACGCCGGGACGACGTCGATCCGCGCCCGGGACCACGAGGTCATCTGGCGCTTCAATTCCTTGCGTAGCGGGACGAAGAGCTTCTCGCCGGCTTTGCTGATGCCGCCGCCGATGACAATGCGCTCCGGGTTCAACAACATGATCACGGTCTTCAGGCCGGCGGCCAGGTCCACCACATAGCGGGCGATGAAGGCGGGGTCTTCGAGCAGCTTCTTGGCTGGGCGCCCGTAATCCCTTTCCAGCCACAGCCCCGAACACATGCGCTCGAAGCACCCGCGGGCTCCGCACAGGCACAGAGGGCCGCCGGGGCGGATCACAGTGTGACCGATCTCGCCTGCGTAGCTGTCGGCGCCGCGCAGAACCTCTCCTCGCCATACGATGCCGCCGCCGATCCCGGTGGAGAGCGTCATGTAGAAGACCAGCTCGCAGCCGACGCCGGCGCCGAAAGCAGCTTCACCTAGAGCCCCGACGTTCGCGTCGTTGTCCATAATGCACGGAACGCCGAGCGCTCGCTCCAGCTCGTCCGCCAACGCAGTGTCGCTCCAGCCGCCGACGTGCGTGGAGAGGGCTACTTTTTGCTCTTCGAAAAGCACCGGGCCGCCGAAGCCGATGCCGCAGCGAGAGTAGCCGGGATTGTCGCGCCATTCGAGCGCCAGCCGCAAGATCTGGTTCATCATCCACTCGCGGCCGCCAGCGCGGTCTGTGGCCCGCGTCTCCCGGCGGATCATCCGGTCGCCCTGGAAGACCGCCATGCTGAATTTCGTGCCGCCGATGTCAATGGCCAGCGTCTTCATGGCAATGATGCAGCTGCTTGCAGCACTTCTTCGGGACTCGCCGTGCCGGTACCCTTCTTCATGATCGTGATGGATGCGACGAGGTTGCCCATACGCGCCGCTTCGTCGATCGATCCCGTGACCGCCAGCGTCATCGCCGCCCCGGCCGAGAAGCTGTCGCCGGCGCCGCAGATGTCCACGGGCTTCGCCACGGAACGCCCCGCGACGAGCCGTTCGCCGGCGTCGTCGATGACCAGTGCGCCCTCTGCCCCACGGGTGACGACCAGCGGCCGCTCCCCGATGTGCTGCCGGAGGGCCTGGAAATCCTCTTCGATGCCGAGCCGCCGGCAGGCTTGGCGGGCCTCCTGCTCGTTCGGCTTGACGATCACGTTGCGGAACAGCTCGGGGCGTTCCCGCGAGTCCACCCAGATCACCTGGCGTGGGAACCGCTCGGCGAGCCCGGCGATCAGGTCCCGCACGGCCGGGGTCACCACCCCGCCCTGGCTGGTCTCGGCCTGGTCGGAGACGATGAGCACGTCGAAGCCGCCGGCCTCCTTGTCCACGGTCTCCAGGATGCGCCGCTCGGCCTCGGCGGGAAGCGGCTCGACGTTGATGAAGTCCACCCGGGGCAGGTCCTCTTCTCCGGTCTTGCGGTTCAGGAGCTTGGTGTAGGTGAAAGTCTGGATCTGGGGGCTTTCCACCAGCAGGTCAGCGCCGATTCCGCGCGCTGCCAGCGCCGCGCGAAGCTCGTGCGCGAACCCGTCGCGCCCCACCGCTCCGCATACGGCGACCCGTCCGGCCCCCAGCGCCGCCAGATTGTTCGCCACAGTGCCGCCGGCGCCGGGCGTCACTTCGGTTTCTACCACGCCGATGCGCGGGATGCCGGTCTCCCGCGACGGTTCGGCCACGTCCGGATCGTATGTGCACCAGCGGTCCAGGCAGATGTCGCCCACCACCAGCACTGAGAGCTTCCTGAACGCCTCAAGGATCTCCGCCGCCGTCATGCCGCCTCCAGAAGCGCCTTGCGCAGCGCCGGAATCGTAGCCCGGTGCGGGCCCCGGATATAGAAGCTCTCGCCGCCGTCGGCCACAGTACGCACCAGAATCGTCTTGTGCGGCCGGAAGTAGTAGCCGGGATCGGTCTTGTCGAGCTCCTGGTGGATGTCGCCGTGGATCTCGACGATGTCGAAGACGGCCGTGGTGAAGTGGCGAATCGCGCGCCCCTCCTGGTGCGCTACGTTCCGCGCCATTGACAGCGCCTTCAAGTAGACCTCGGGAGCCATGATCGCCGAGCCGAAGCTTAGCAACATGCCGCCTTCGAGATTCTCCACCGCCCGGGCGAAGATCAGAAAGTCGCGGTAGCTGGCCTCGCCCAGAGCGGCGCCGTCGCAGTTTGGATGCTCATGGAGGATGTCGTAGCCGATGCCGACGTGCGACGTCACGGGGATCGACCGCCGCCAAGCCGCCGCCAGCAGGCTCAGCTCGTGGTACGGGAACCGGTCCGGCGACTCAGCGATCGTCTGCCCGACGCACTCGCCCAGCCCGAATCCGCCCCGGGCCGCCTTCCGGATCAGGTCGTTCAGCTCTCCGGTTTCCCGCCAGAGCCCGAACTCGCCGGTGCGGATGTAGCGGGCGACGCTCTCAGTGGTTGCCCCGATACGGGCCAGCTCGTAGTCGTGGATGACGCCGGCCCCGTTGGTCGCGATGTGCGTAATGAACCCTCTATCCATCAAGTCGATCAGGTGCCGGCTCACCCCGGCCCGCACCACGTGGGCCCCCATCATCCAGATCCGCGCCGCGCCACCCTTGCGGGCGCCATCGAGGCGTGCGGCCACCGCGGACAAGTCCGGATGCGAAAACGGCGGGGCGGGGCCGTCAAGTTCCAGCCAGTCCGAAGCATGCAAATCGTGCTCACGTTCGGCCAGAGGCCGGATGCGGAGCCGGGAGCGGTCAAACAACGCGTATTTCGACATCAGCTCGGGAACAGCTCTGCCAACAGTTCGTTCTTTTCCAAGTAGTTGGGAATGATGAAGTCGGCCCCTACGCCGGCCAGGCGGTTCCGCTTCCACTCGTCTACCTCCCGGCAATCGGGCTCGTCCGTGGCGACTCCCACAGCCACTCCGCCGACTTCTTTCACGTTCTGGATCTCGACGTAGCCATCGCCGAAGCCCAGGAACTCGTCGCCGCGGCATTCGGCCGAGGCGATGATGTTTTGGATCAGGATCGCTTTGGAGAACTTCTTGTAGTCGTCCAACGCCCCGTACACGCGGCCGTCGAAGTACTTCGAGACCCCGAGCAGGTCCGCCTCGCGCCGCATGTAGACCTGGTCGGTGCCGCTTGCCAAGTACATCTTCAAGCCGCGCTCTTTGAGCGTCTCCAGCAGCTCGATGGCCCCGGGCACGAGATACTTCTCAGGCGGCGCGTGGCCTTTTTCCAGTTCCTCGACCCGGCTCTTGATCTTCTCCCAGAGCAGGTCAAGATACTGCTTCTTGTATTCGAGGGGATCCTTCGGCGTGCCGCCGCGCTTCTTGACTTCTTCGGCCAGCGCGATCATCTGGTAGATCGTCTGCTTACCCGTCAGGCGATCCACGAACTCCCGGACCACCGCGGTGAGCTCCTCTTCGGTCTCGCCGGTCTTAAGCTCCATCAGGATCTCCACCATCATCGGCACCATCACGTTTACCCAGCCGGACCGGATCAATGAGATGGTGCCGTCGAAGTCGAAGAGAACCACCCGCGCCCGCTCGGCGGAGACGCCGGGCCGCAACCGTTCGATCATCCTTTCTATTCTTGCAAAACCGCTGCGGCGGGCTGCGGCCCGGGAGACGGCGAAGGCTTCGGCGAACCGCGCCACGGGAACGCGAGGCCCCGCCGGGGCGAGACGAAATCTCCTGCACGCCTGGGGGACGGACGCCCGTCATAATGAAATAGAAGAATAGGGTTCGTGATACGGTCCATCATCGTGGCGCTGGCGGCGATCCTACCCCTTTGGGCGGGCGACGTGGTGGTGCTGTCTTCGGGGTTCCGCATGGAAGCCGACCGGGTGGAGCGCCGGGGCGGCGTGGTACGCCTCCTCGTCGGCGAAGGGACCATCGAATTGCCCGCGAGCCTCGTCCGACGGATCGAGGCCGAACCCCAGCCTGACGTCGCGGAGCCCCAGCCGGAAAAGGGTCAGGAAACCAGCGATGTCGAAGCGCTCATCGAGGAAGCCGCCGAGCGCTACGGCGTCCCGGCGGAGATCCTCTACAGCGTCGCCGCCGTGGAGTCCGGTTACGATCCCCGGGCCGTCTCGCCGAAGGGCGCAGTGGGCGTGATGCAGTTGATGCCTTCCACGGCGTCGGAGCTGGGAGCCGACCCTACGGATCCGGCCGAGAACATTGATGCCGGCGCGCGGTACTTGCGCGATCTGTTGCTGAAATACGACGGGGGCCTGTACCGGGCCTTGGCGGCCTACAACGCGGGCCCTGGGGCGGTAGACCGCTACAACGGCGTCCCGCCGTACCGCGAAACGCTCTCTTACGTGGAAAAGGTGCTGAAGCAGTACCGGCGCCTCGCCGAGAAGAAATTCCGCGGCCGCCGCTAGACCGCTTCCGCCCGGTTTGTCTGTAACAATGTAAACTCCGCTTCGCCTGGTAACGCATTTTCTCCGGCTGGTGCATCTCCGTATGAGTGGAGGGGTGTACCCAATGGACGACCGGGGACGTGTCAGGGCGGCCAAACTCCTGGTGGCCGCAATCGTGGTTCCGCTGATGATTCACGCATTTCGGGCCGGTCCGCCACCGGCGCGCACGGGCGCTCCCGGCGAGCAGACCTGCTTTGCCGGCGGGTGCCATCAGACGGCGACAGGGGAGTTTTTCCAGAACTCGCAGGCGATTCAACTGGACTTCCCGGCGGGCCCGGAGTACGAGCCCGGGGTGACGCAGCGGCTGACGCTCCGAATCAACGATCCCGCCGGCCAGGTCTTCGGTTTCCAGGCTAGCGTTCGGGGCCCGTCGAACGAGCAGGCGGGCGTGCTGGCGCCGATCGACGGCACCACGCAGATCGTCAGCCAGGGGGGCATCGACTACATCGAACACACCGGTCCCCGCGTGGACGGCATGTTCCAGTTCGATTGGACCCCGCCCGGGCAGGAAATCGGCACGATCACGTTTTACGTCGCCGCCAACGCGGCCAACAACAACTTCAATCCAACGGGCGACCGGATCCACACACGGCAATTCAAGGTCGAGCCGGCCGCCGCGCCTCCGCCCGATCCCAACCGGCCCACCATCCGGGAGAACGGCGTCGTCCACGGCGCGACCTTCCTCGCCGCCACCGGCTTCGCCCCGAACAGCTTCGCTACTATTTTTGGCAAGAACCTCGTCGAGCGCACCGAGACTTGGAGCAACGCCTTCTCCAACGGCCAAGCCCCCACCCGGCTCGGCGGCGTCCGCGTGCTCGTCAACGGCAAGCCCGCCTTCATCTCCTTCACGGGAACCGCCGAGGATTTCAACCGGGAAGACGACCAGATCAACTTCGTCTTGCCGGCCGACGAGGCCCGGGGCGACGTCACCGTGGTGGTCGAATCACCGGGTGGGAACACCGATCCTTTCGTGATCCGGCTCTCGGGCCGCGCGCCGGCGCTGTTCCCGTTCGAGCCGCAGAATCGCCGTTACGTCGCTGCGATTCTCAATGACGGCTCGGCGTTCATCGGACCCGTGAACCTGTTCGGCGGCGCCGACCTCGGCCGTCCGATCCGCGGCGCTAGGACTGATGAACTGGTGCAAGTCTTCGGTACCGGCTTCGGGGAAACGGCGCCGCCCGTGCCCATCGGAGAACTGCCCGGCGGCGTGGTTTCAGAACTCGTCGATCCGGTCCGGCTGTTCCTGGGCGAAACGCAGGCCAAAGTCCTATTCGCCGGGCTTTCGCCATTCGTCGGCGTCTATCAGTTTGTGTTCCGCGTGCCCGCCCTCGCCGACGGCGATCACGAAATCATCATCGAGATCGGGGGAGTGCGGACGCCCACCGGCCTCTTTCTCCAAGTGGATAACTGACCGGCCGCGGTCCGCTTCAGACGTCCGCTTCATCGCCGAAGCCCGGCGCCGGCGCCGCCGTCGCGATGTAGACGAGCGATGCCAGGAACAAGGCCACCCCGCTCACGACAATCTCGCCCGGAATGTAGCTCACCGCCGCGTTTGCGAAGAAGTGGTCGATGGAATGCACGAAGCGCGCCTTTCCTGTCCGAGGCTCTAGCACGATCGTCGAAACTTTCAGCCACCAGGCGACAAAGAGCGTCAAATAGATCCACACGTAGTTGCGCCGCAAGCGGTTCCTCATCGCTTGGAGGAGAGTGTGCTGGAACTGCGGCGTCCGGAGATTCTCGTGCAGGCGCATCTTCCAGTCCGGCGGGTCCGTCCGGCTTTCAGGAGCGAACAGCCTTGCGTGATAGTTCCGCTCGAGGAGCCGGATGCGGTAGCGGGATACGTCGTAGTAACGGAAGCGGCGGGCTTCAATCAATAGCAGCAGGAAGACGAGGGCCATGCAGCAGAGGATGACGGCGTGGTGGGAGTCGGGCGAAGAGAGAGTCACCGAAAGCATCGCCGCCGAGGCCGCGATCGCCCAGTTGGTCGTGTGGTCTAAGCGGTCCCGCCAGGCCACCATGCGGGTGAGTTCGCCGCGATAGAAGTGCGCAATCGATGTAATCGCCTGACCTGGGTCAGACGGCAGCAGGTCCCCAGAAAAGCCCTCATGCGCTGTCTCGCTCATGTTTCATAGGATAGTGAAGCCATGAGAAGAGCGTTCCACGCAGCACTCGTCTTCTCCCTGGCCGCCGCCGCGAGCCTCGGTGGGGAGCTGCCGGTGCGCGGCCTGCACGTCTCGGCTCCCATGCCGGACGATCTGGCGCTGGCCGAGCGCTTCATCAAAAAAGTCCTGCCAGAGCAGGGCGTCAACGTGCTGGTGATGTCGTTCGGCTACCGTGTTCAGTATCGAAGCCATCCGGAAGTAGCCGAAGAAGACTCGCTGTCGCTGGAGCAAGTGCGGCAGTTGAGCTCGTGGTGCCGCGAAGCGGGCGTGCGGCTGATCCCGGAGATCAACCTCCTCGGCCACCAGTCCTGGGCTGAGCGCACTTTCGGGCTGCTCCGTTCCCATCCCGAGTTCGACGAAACTCCGGGAAAGTACCCGAACAATGAGGGCATCTATTGCCGCAGTTATTGCCCCCGCCACCCGAAAGTCCACGAGGTGGTCTTTGACCTAATCGATGAACTTACGCGGGCGACCGAGGCGGACGCCTTTCACGCCGGCATGGACGAGGTCTTCATCCTTGGCGATCCCGATTGTCCCCGCTGCAAAGGTGAGGATCCGGCGGTGCTCTTTGCCGAAGAGGTCCGCCGCATCCACGCCCATCTGGCCCGGCGCGGCCTTGAGATGTGGATGTGGGGCGACCGCTTTCTCGACGGAGCCGCCACCGGTATGGGCAAGTGGCAGGCCAGCCTCAACGGCACCCAGGCGGCGATCCACGACGTCCCGCGGGACATCGTGATCTGCGATTGGCACTACCGCCGCGCCGAGCCCACCGCCGCGTACTTCGCCGCCCACGGTTTCCCCGTAGTCTCGTCCCCGTGGCGGGATGTTTCGGTAGCCCTGGGCCAGTTGCAGCAGATCCGCTTCGCCCGGGAACACGCCTCGCCGGAGCTTGCCTCCCGCTTCCGCGGAGTCCTCCAGACCAGTTGGGTCCCGTTCCGCTCGTTCGTCGAGGCTTACGAGGGCAAAACTTCGGCCGGAGTTCGAGCCCTGCAGGCGGCCGAGTGTTTCCGGGAACTCTTCAGTGAACTCCGGTCTGCGGGCCTGACGCCCGCCAAAGACGAGCCCCCAGCGGCAGCACCGCAATGAGAAAACCGAGCATTGTGATCGGCGGCAAGCGCCCGGGCCACTCCGCTGGCCGGAACCAGCCGGAGAAACCCATCGCAGTGGTGTGCACAGCCGCCATGGCCAAGGCCAGATAGCCGCTTCTTTGCGAACGCTGCCACCAGCGGCGGCCCAGCGCCTCTTGCATGTTCGGCAGCGAGCCCGCTGCCGGTCCGGCCATCCACAACAGGCCGAGTGCGCCCGCCAGCATCGCCAGCTCCCCCGCGAAGGTCATCTTCTCGTCCATGCCGAAAAACTTCGGGTAGTAAGCCGGAGAAAGCAGTGCCAGCGAGAGGATCGCATGGAGGCCGGCGGCCGAGAACCCACATAAGCCGAGAAACTTCGCCAGTAGACGCTGCCGCTCTGGATCTTCGGAGAAAGGCGAGATCCACTTCCCGATCAGGTAACTGCTCGCCAGCAGAACCACCGCCGAAACGGCCACGGCCTTGTTGACGATATAGAGCGGAAGGTGCTCCCAGGGCACCCCTTTGAACACGTTGTACCGCAAGACCGCGTAAAAGAATGAAATCAGTCCCGTCAGGATCACCCATAGCGGCCCCCGCGTGTCGCGTAAACGTAGCGTGTCTGGTTGCTGATCCCCGGCCATGAACCCACTAGCCTATCGCAATCCTCGCCGGGAACCGCCACCGCCGCTCGGCCCGGGTCAGTTCGCTGCGAAGGTAAGGTAAACGTCCGCCTGTGTCGCCTGCTCGCCGATCCCCAGGACGACCGGCTGATCCCCGGGCGGAACCCCGCTCGGCGCCTGGATGTTCACCTGGTACACTCCGGCGTAAGTCAGCCCCGCCCACTGGACCGCCGCTTCGACGCCCCCGATGGTGACGCGAACCCGCGACAGGTCGGCGATAGGATACGCCCGCGTGAGAACCAGACCCGCCGGAGCCGGAGGGTTCGTCGGGCCGAGCCCGGAGGCGAAGAGCTGGAGATAGTCGCCCGCCCGCGCCGGCCGGCTCGGCAGGCTCAGCGCTCCTTCGGGAGCCACCAGCGTCCGCTCGCCGTTGAACAGCGCCGCGGCGAAGCGCCGCCCGTGCAGCACATAGGTGAAGAAAGCCGGCACGCGCGGCGCCAGGGCCACCTGCGCCGTCGCCTTGCCCCCGTCGGTGAACACCTCGACCGTGGCGGTGTCGCCGCTCACATCCGGGTGGATGAGCACGTTGATCTGTTGCGGGCTTACGTAAGAAAGGTGGCAGTCCCGCCCGTTTACCCGCACCCGCACCCCGCCGAGCGCCACCGGCAGGCCGCCGGTCCAGGCCGGGATCGCCCAATTCCAGTCCATCGTCAGCCTCGAGAGATTCTCCCCGTAAATGGAAAGAAAACTTCCCGGGGCGATCCGCGCCGCCCCGCTCGCCGCGTCCACTACGCCTCCGGCGTTGATCTTCGGCGGCGTGCCTGGGCCGGCCAGCTCGCGGATGGCCTGGAACTTCACCGTGTCTGTGTTCACAATGTCTTCCGTCAATCCCCAGCACCCGTAGCGGCTGTAGGCGCCGCTGAGCGTGAAGTACATGTAGAGACCGCCACCCTGCCCGAACCAGTTGTCGCGCAGGTGGTGCAGGATGAGATCCTTCATCCCGGGGTCGCGGTTCGCCAGGATTCGGTTCCCGACGTTCACCCGGCTGCCGCCGCCGTTGTCCGGCCCGCCTTCGTACGCAAAGAACTTCAATCCGAACTCCTCGGCCACGTCGTGGATCGCGCGGACGAAGTTGACCGTGTTGTCACTGCGTCGGCGCATCTCGTCGTGGATCTGCGCGACAGTTTCTCCTTCGGCGGGCGTCTCGCCGAAATAGTGCCCCGTCGCGACGGCGTAGAAGAACTGCGACGGCGGCCCGTAGTGGCTCTCCAGCCAGGCCAGCGTCCCGCGGTACTCGTTCGGCCGGATCATCCAATGAGCGAAGACCGGCCGGATCGTGGTGTTGATCGCCTCAGCCCCATAAACTTCGCGGAACAGGTTGCTGATCTCCATGAGGCGCTTCGCATGCCGCCGCCGGGCCCAGATTTCCGGATCGTTCACGCCGCCGGAGGTGAGTGGCGAGTCCCCGGCGGCGACCTCCGCTACCGCCGCCGCGCGGTTCCAGTGGTAGCCGGTGAAGAGCGGGTTCCAGACTTCGTTGGAGTGCTCGACGTAGATCTTCAAATCCGGGTGCAGCGTGCGCTTCAGCAGCCGCGCCAGCTCCCGGACGTAGTCGTCGCTCGCCGAGGCGGGCACGTTGATCCAGATGTCCTTGCCGGCCATGTTCGCCAGCAGGATGACGTACTCCCAGGCGAAGCCGCGCTTGCGGCCCACGTCGGACTGGGTGGCGTCGGTGGGAACATGCCGGTCCGCCCACTCCTTCCGGCTTCCCGGCTCCTCGAACGGCAAATCGGCTTGGTTGGTTCGCATCAGCGTCATGAACCGCAGCGTGCTGAACGGCGCCAGGGCGGAGAGAAACTCCGTGGTAAAGATCTGTCCCGTTCCGGGCTCGTAACCCGGCCGGATCAGCCGCAGGCTCGTGATACCGCTATTGAGCGGACTCTCCGGCGTGCGCCGCGTGTTGCGGAATTCGAGAATGAGCAGCCCGGCCGCGGGTCCCACTTCCACTTTGGCCGTGGTCGTGTTTGAGGCGGTGTCATAGACCAGGTCCCGGACGGCCAAGTTGCCGGAGCCCACCGCCACCACCTCCGCCGCTCCGTGGAAAGAAAGATGGTAGACGCCGCTCCAGTCCGGCTGGAAAGCCTCCGGATCGTCGATCTGGTCCGGCCCTGCCCAGGCGGCTACCGGCCGGATGTCGAAGAACACTGTCCGGGCGTCTCTTAGCGGCCAGCCGTTCTGGTCCACCGGGAGAGGATCGTCGCCGCTGACAGGCATCCACGGCCGGAACACCCGGCCCAGATCGACGAAGGCCCGCGAGCGCGACCCCTCACGCATCGGCTCCACCTCGACGCCGATCAATCCTAGGTAGGTCTGGGCCCGCAGAGGCGGCATGCACGAGAGTACACAGAGGAGAGCGCCCGCCAAACGCATACTTACGAGAATAATCCCGCCCCCGCATCTCAAGCCGGGCGGCGCCGTGGGCTACAATACGGATGATGCGGTGGGCGGCGATATTGACGATCGTTTTGCTCTTCGGCGGTGTGTGCTTGCCGGTCGCGCTCGCCCAGCCGACCGACGGGGAGATCCACGACCAGGTGCGGCTGAAGCTCGCCGGCGACCGTGACGTCCGCGGCACCCAGATTCAGGTCGAGGTCGAGGACGGCGTGGTCACTTTGCGAGGCCAGGTCCACAGCGAGAAGGCCCGCAAACGCGCCGCCAAGCTGGCCAAGAAGGTCAAGGGTGTCAAAAAGGTCATCAACGAGCTGACGGTCCGTCCCAGGTGACAGCGCCGTCAGGGCTTTGCGGCGTTGCGGTGGGCTTCGTCGAGCACCTCGACGACGTGGGCCACCCGTTGTCTTCTGCCGTAAAGGCTTACCCCCGCCCGCAACTGCAGTAGGCATCCCGGATTCGCAGTGACGATGAGATCGGCGCCCGTCTGGTTGATCTGCTCCATTTTCTTTTCAAGCAGCGCCATCGCCATCTCGTTGTGCACGACGTTGTAGATGCCGGCGCTGCCGCAGCAGCTATCCGAAGCCGGCAGCTCGCGGAACTCCAGCCCCGGGATTGCCCGTAATAGTTTCCTCGGCGCATTGCGGATCTTTTGCCCGTGGGCGAGATGGCAAGAGTCCTGATAGGTGGCCGTGGCGCGGATCGGACCCAGCTCTGCCGCCAGCCCAATCTCGGCCAGGAACTCGTTGACGTCCTTCACCATTTGTACGAAGCGCCGGGCCCGGGCGGCATAGCTTCCGTCGGCCTCCAGCAAGTGATCGTACTCCTTCAGCGTTGATCCGCAGCCGGCGGCGTTGGTGATCACCGCGTCGAAGCCGCCTTCCAGAAACACGTCGATGTTCCGCCGCGCCAGGCGCCGGGCATCTTCCGCCAGACCCGAATGCACGTGCAGCGCCCCGCAGCAGGTCTGGTGCTCGGGCACGTGGACCTCGCAGCCGTTTCTTGTCAATACCCGGACCGTCGTCTCGTTCAGCCGGGCGAAGGTTACGTTGGCGATGCAGCCGCCTAGCAACGCCACTTTGTACCGCCGGTTCCCTTCCGCCGGGAACACTTTGCCGTAATGCCGGAAGAACGAGGGAAGCTCCGCCTGCGGAGCTAGCCGCTCGAGCCGGTCCAGTTTCCCGAACGGTCTCAGCAGCCCGGTGCCGCGGACCAGCCGCTGCAAACCCGTTTTTTGGTAGAGCCACAGCCCGGCGGCGGCGCTTCGCAGCAGAAACCGCGACGGCAACAGCATCCGGAAGACGAACGCCCGCAATAGCCGCACTAGCAGCCGTCGCGGCGCCTTGACTTCGATCTCCGCCCGCGCCGCTTCGATCAGCCGGCCGTAATGCACTCCCGAAGGACAGGCCGACTCGCACGCCCGGCAGGCCAGGCACAAATCGAGGTGCTTCACATAGGACGGGCCGATGGGCAGCTCGCCTTCGGAGACCTTCACCATCTGGTAGATCCGGCCCCGCGGTGAATCCATCTCCAGCCCCAGCTCCCGATAGGTGGGGCAAGCGTTCAAACAGAGGCCGCAATGGACACAGTGGTCCAGGTCCACCTGGGAGGGCCGGTCGATGACGAGCAGGTCAGATTCGCCCATAGAGCTTCCCCCGGTTCAGCAACCCTTCCGGATCGAACATCCGCTTGATCCGCTCCATGAGCCTGAAGTCGCTGCCCGCCGCCGGCCACCGCTCGCCGGAGCAGCCATCGGAGCCGATGAACTCCACCACCGCGCGCAGTCCCGCGCCGGCTGCTTCCGCCGTCCACCGGCACGCCTCTTCGCAGTCGGTGAAGCAGCCGTAGACGACGCCGGAGCCCGCCCGGGCTAGCGCCGGCCGGTCTCCCAGGCGCTCGAGAGCGGCGCCGGCGCCCTGGATGGTCGTCGAGATCCGCACCGTCCCGCCGTCGGCGTGCTCTTCGAGAAAGCCTGGCACGAACTCCCGGATCCGCTCCCAGAACCCTCTCTCTTCCTCGCCCACCACCACCGCCGCGGCGGGGAACGCTTCCCGGTACCGGCCGATCACTCCAGCGTTGCCCTCCACCTGGAGGGTCAGGCAGAACCCTTCGAGGCCCACGCGCGCCGCTCCGGCGGGGTTCAGCAGGTCGATCGCCGCCGGCTGCAGCACTCCTCGCAGGATCTCGTCGCGGCGGCGGCAGGCCTCCTCAAGCGTCTCGAACCGCTCCAGGAACGTCGCCGTCTGCGGCGGGATCGGCGCCAACCGGAAGTTCACCACTGCAATCGCGGCCAGGGTTCCCATGGCGCCGATCATGAGCTTCGCCATGTCGAAGCCCGCGGCGTTCTTCACCACCATCCCGCCCGTCTCGACCAGCTTGCCCTCGACAGTGGCGAATTTCATCCCGATCACTTGGTCCCGGGCGGAGCCATACTGCCGCCGCCGCGATCCGCAAGTCCCCGCCGCCACGACGCCTCCGATCGTCGCCCGCCCGAAGAACGGCGGATCGAGCGGCAGCATCAGGCCGTCGGCCGCGAGCCGTTGCGAAAGTTCCGCGAACGGCAGGCCTGCCTCCACGCTGATGGTCAAGTCCCGCGGTTCGTATTCCACAATGCGGCGCAGAGCTCTCGTGGAAATCCGGACCGAAGCCTCTTCCCGTGGCGGCGCCATGCGCCGTTTCGTCCCCGCCCCGTAGAGATCGATCGGAGAGCCCGCCCGCGCCGCGGCGCCCAACGTTTCGGCGAGCTCCTCCGGCGTGCGCGGTTCTTGCGGTTCCATGAGTATTACCTCATCATAATCCGAACGCTTCCGCCGCCCGTCCCCACTTGCCCGCCGCGGCCAGGCGTCATACTCTCGGAAGTTGCCCTTCGGTACGAAACAATCGGATCCCAATCCCCGACTCGGCCCGCTGGCCGGCGGCTCCCGGAGCACTGCCCCATGACTGCTTCCGAACCTTCTGCTTTCTCGCGCCTTAGGCTCTACGTGTACGTAATCTCACTGGTGGCGGCCCTGGGCGGTCTACTATTCGGCTTTGACATCGCTATCATCAACGGCGCCCTCGTCTTTCTCAAGCGAGAGTTCGGGCTGTCCGACGTGCAGACCGAACTCGCCGCCAGCGCACTGCTGGCCGGCTGCATCGTCGGAGCGGCCGCTGCCGGAGCCCTCAGCGACCGCTACGGCCGGCGCCGCCTGTTGCTCATCGCCGCCGTGCTCTTCGGCCTGTCGTCGCTGGCGGCCGCGGTTCCCCGGGACCTTGCGGAATTCGTCACTGCACGCTTCGCCGGCGGACTAGCCATCGGCGTCGCTTCGGTCCTCTCGCCCCTCTACATTGCCGAGATGTCACCGGCGAAGATCCGCGGCCGCCTCGTCTCCATCAACCAGCTCGCCATCGTCATCGGCATCCTGCTGGCCTACTGGGTGAGCTGGATGCTGGCGGACCTCGGCCTCGCGAGCTGGCGATGGATGTTTGCCTCCGCCGCCGTGCCTTCCCTGCTGTTCTTCGCCGCTCTGATCCCCCTGCCGGAAAGCCCCCGCTGGCTCGTCAAGGAGAACCGTTTGGCCGAGGCTGGCCGCGTGCTGCATCGGATTAACCCGCCCGAGGATGCCGCCCGCGAGCTGGAATCGATCCGGCAGGCGGTGCAGGAAGAAACGGGCTCGCTGGCCGAGCTGTTCCGCCCCGGCCTCCGCCGGGCCCTCGTCATCGCCGTCTCGCTGGCCATTCTCCAGCAGATCACCGGCGTGAACACAATCCTCTTCTACGGCTCGGTAATTTTCACCGAGCACGTCGGCAACCAGTCCGCTTCGGCTGCCCTGCTGGCGAACGTCGTCATCGGCTTCACGAACTTCTTGTTCACCATCGTTTCGCTGTTCATCATCGACCGCATCGGCCGCCGCGCCATCCTCATGCTGGCCGCCGGCGGAATGGGCGCCGCTTTGATCGTCCTCGGCCTGCTGTTCAAGCTCGATCCCGGCGCCGCCTACCCGATCCTCACCGTCATTCTCGTCTTCGTCGCCTTCTTCGCCGTGGGCATGGGGCCCGGTGTCTGGGTGGTGATGTCGGAGCTCTTTCCGACCCGGATCCGCGGCCGCGCCATGGCCATCGCCACCGTCACCCTCTGGTCGGCCTGCACCCTGCTCACTTTCACCTTCCTCTCGCTCGTCAACGCTCTCGGCTCTTCCGGCACGTTCTGGCTTTACGCGAGCATCTGCTGGTTCACCTTCTTGTTCGTTTGGAAAATGGTTCCCGAGACGAAGGGCCGCACCCTTGAGGAGATCGAGCGGAGCTGGACCGCCTGAGCGCGCAAAGTTTGCGTGGTTCACCGGGAGCCATCGCAAGATTTGCAGCCGTATGCTTGGCGTTCCCCCATTTTTTCAATGACTTACGGTTGGAACCGACGTTGCGTCTCCGAGTAGCGGAGGTGATTATGAAACGATTGATTCTTATCGCAACAGTATTGACGGCCGGAACGCTCATGGTGGCCGCGCAGCAAGCACAACCCCAGCCGCGCGCCTTCGGCGACAAGGACAACGACGGCGTCTGCGACGTAACCGGCATGCCGGTGGGCCACCACCGCGCAATGATGCACGGCCGAGGCGGACACGACTCAGCCGGATATGGACATTGCTGGCGGGACAGCCAAGGGAGGCGGGGCAAAGGCCATCACGGCGGTCCAGTCCCTCCCGCCGGTGACGGACAAGCGCCGAAAAAAGAAGCTCCGGCGGAGCAGTCGGAATAACCGGCAGCGTCGGAATCGGCCGTCTAGGCTTCGAGTGGAGACGACCCTGCCGCTCGATGTCTCCGGCCGGGTGGGGAGCCGGACTGTCACCCCCGGGCCGGCTCCCTAATCTTCTGTTTTCCTGCAGGCTTCTTCCACGGTGTCGAAGAACTCAAACACCGTGTCGAGCCGCGTCACTCGGAAGGCCTCCCGAACCACAGTGCTCGCCGCCGCCATCCGCATTGTGCCCGCGGCTTTCATCACCTTGTTGAGAATCGAAATGAAACGCCCGATGCCGGTGCTGTCCAGGTGGCGCACGCCGGAGACGTCGAAGACGAAGTGCTTCTTCCCCGCCGCCAACAACTCTTCGACAAGGCTCTCGATCTTCTCGCTCTCCTCGCCGATCATTACCCGGCCGTCCAGAGCGATGACGACCACGCCCTCCGGCGTTTCCCGTTGCGTGATTCTCAGTTTCGGCGGCACTATTTTCCCCGCACGCTCGTCCTCATCGTCGTCGGAAAATCCCGCGGGACCTTGGTCCGCACTTTCCCGGTCGCGGCCCATTCCGTGCCCCGGAGAAACGTGGTCATGAAGCCCACGCAGCGGATCGCTCCCACGTCATGTCCCAACGTCGTGTGAAAAACCCTCCCTTTACCATACCGGATCGTCATCAGCACCGGTTCGTTGCGGTCTGTGCCGCCGGTGCTCGGCGCCGAATAGGCGGTGGCCAGCACCTCGAGGTTCCGCGCCGGCCCGCGCAGCGAGTCGTAGAGCTCGTCGGTGGCGTGCATCCAGGCCTTAGGCAGCCCCTTCATGATGGGATGCTTCGGCTTCCGCGTCACCACCAGGAACGGGTGGCGTTTGCCGTGGTGGCCGGCACGGCCGGGCGAAAAGTCGAACTCGACGTGATCCCGCTCCCAGTAGATCCGCGGGCCGTGCTCCTCGGTGCGCCCTCCCCAACCGCCGAGGCCGATCATCTCGTTGTACTCCTTCCAATCCGGGAAGGCGTTGTCGGCGGCGTGGTAGACGACGAACCCGCCGCCCTCGCGCACGAACTTCTCGAACGCCTCCCGCGTAGCCTCCGGCCACGGATCGCCGTTGTAGTTCGACACCACGACGTCGTAGGCGGCGAACTCCGGCCGGAACGCGCTCATGTCGGCGCCTTTCGGCGGCGAAGTCGCTACCTCCACGCGGAAGCGGCCGGATTCTTCCAGAATGGCGCGCAGCGCCGGCGTAGTCTCCTGCCAGGCGTGGTTGTTCTGCCCGTCCACGATGAGCACGCGGATGGGGCCTGCGCCGGTCGCTGGGAGCCCCGCCCCGATCGCCCCCAGCGCCAGCCCGGCCGGCAACAGGATCCTCCTCGTCCACTCGCTTCGCAACGCACCGCCATGATACCCGCCGGAGAGCACACATGGCAAACCGCCGCAGAAACGGCTTCCGGCGCCGCCATGGTAAGCTGCCAAGGGGAGAGTGGACGCCGCGGGATGTGCCTTTCGGGTGTTCTGCGCGGCTCTGTGCTCCCCGAATCCCGGCGTGGTGGTGGAATGCTCGACGACCTGATCACCGAACAAGCGAACCCTGCCTCCGAGGCGATCGACGCCCGGCCCACCGAAGAGATCCTCCGCATCATCAACGAGGAGGACCGGAAGGTCCCCGATGCGGTGGCCGCCGAGATCCCGAACATCACCCGCGCCGTGGATCTCGTTGTGGACCGCATGCGACAAGGCGGCCGGCTATTCTACGTGGGCGCGGGAACCAGCGGCCGCCTGGGGGTGCTCGACGCCGCCGAGTGCCCGCCCACCTTCCAGGTGCCGCCGGATCTGGTGCAGGGCGTCATCGCCGGCGGCGAAGCGGCGCTGGCCCGCGCCACCGAGGCCAGCGAGGACGATCCGGAAGCCGGCGCCGCCGACCTGCGCGCCCGCGGCTTCTCTTCCCGCGACGTCGCCTTCGGCATCACCGCCAGCGGGCGCACGCCGTACGTTCTGGGCGCCGTCGCAGAGGCCCGCCGGCTGGGCGCCGCCACCGTGGGCCTGAGCTGCAATCCCGGCTCGGAACTGGCCCGCCGCGTGGACGTCGCCATCACCCCGGTCACCGGCCCCGAGATCATCGCCGGCTCCACCCGGATGAAGGCCGGCACCGCTACCAAACTCGTTCTGAACATGGTGAGCACCGCCGCCATGATCCGCCTGGGCCACGTCTACGGCAATCTGATGGTGAACGTCCGTCCGCTCAACGAGAAGCTCGCTGCCCGCGCCCGGCGCATCGTCGCGACGGCCGGCGGAGTAGGGCCCGACGAGGCGGCACGCCTGCTCGAGGCCGCCGGCGGCGACGTCCGCACCGCCGTCCTGATGGCCCGCTTCGGAGCGGACAAAGAGACTGCGCGGCGCAAACTCGAGGCGGCCAGCGGGCGGCTCTCCGAGGTGATTCAGAAATGGACCGTTTTGTAATTCAGGGCGGGGCCAGGCTCGAAGGCGAAGTCGCCGTCAGCGGCGCGAAGAACTCCGCGCTGCCGGCGCTGGCCGCCTGTCTGCTCACCAGCGAGCCCGTCACCCTCCGCCGCATCCCCGACGTCCGCGACACCCGGACGATGGCCCGCCTTCTGCGCCACAACGGGGCCGCCGTGGAGTCCGCCGGCGAAGGCGCCCTCACCGTCACCGCCGCCGACATCCGCAACCCCGAGGCCCCGTACGAAATCGTCAAGACGATGCGGGCCTCGAGCCTCGTCCTGGGCCCGCTGGTGGCCCGCACCGGCCGCGCGCGCGTCTCCCTGCCCGGCGGCTGCGCCATCGGCGCCCGGCCCATCAATCTTCACACCAGCGGCCTGGAGCGGCTCGGGGCCAGAATCCGCCAGGAGCACGGTTACATCGTCGCCGAAGCTCGGGACGGTTTGAAAGGCGCCGTCGTCTATTTCGACCGCATCACGGTCACCGGCACCGAGGACTTGCTCATGGCCGCCGTCCTCGCCGAAGGCGAAACCGTCCTCAAGAACGCCGCCCGCGAGCCCGAGGTCGCCGATCTCGCCGCCTTGCTCAACAAGATGGGCGCCCGCATCCAGGGCGCCGGCACCTCGACGATTCGCGTCCAAGGCGTCACCGAACTCCACGGGGCCGACCATGCCATCATCCCGGACCGCATCGAGGCCGGCACGTTCCTCATCGCCGGGGCGATCACCGGCGGCGACGTCACCGTCACCCGCTGCGTGCCCGAGCACGTCTCCGCCCTCATCGCCAAGCTGCAACAAGCGGGCCTGGAAATCGACGAGACCGGCCCTGACGCCCTCCGCGTTCGTCCCCGCACCCCGCTTCGCTCGGTAGATGTCACCACCGAGGAGTACCCCGGCTTCGCCACCGATCTTCAGGCCCAGTACATGGCCCTGATGACCCAGGCTGAAGGCATCTCCATCATCACCGAGACGATCTTCGAGAACCGCTTCATGCACGCCCTGGAGCTCAGTCGGATGGGAGCCAACATCCGCATCGAGGGCCGCCAGGCGATCGTCGCCGGGCCGTCGCGGCTCACCGGCGCCGCCGTCATCGCCTCGGACTTGCGTGCCAGCGCTTCGCTCGTGCTGGCCGGGCTCGTCGCCCAAGGTGAGACCGTGGTGGATCGCATTTACCACATCGAGCGTGGCTACGAAGACATCGAGCAGAAACTCGCGGCCCTGGGAGCGCGCATCCGGCGGGAACGCTCAGGCTGATGCGCTCAAGCGCCGCGGGCGCGCGCGAAACCGCCGGGGGAAAGCGCAGTTTAACCGCCATCGCAAGAATCCGCTGTCGTCTCGCGGCCCGGCAACGCGGGACGCCGGCCTCTTCACTAAAACACCATCGAGTCAAACGCCCAGTAGGCGATCACCGCTAGCACAAGCATGTCGATCGTGCGGATGATCCTCAAGAACCATCCCCCCATGAACTCGAACCGGAGTAAGAGCGCGCAGACCACCCCCGCATAAACCCAGGCTTCATCGAGATATCCCGGAAAGATGACGCTGTAGCCGATCACGCCCGCGTAGTAGTAGAGCGGCCAGTTGCTTTCGACCACGCCGCGGATCCGGGCGATCAGAACCCAAAGTGTCAGCCCCAGCAGAACCGCCGTCGTGACGTTGAAGACGCTGAATCGGGGGTCCATGTTATCAGAATGACCATACCACGCTCACATAACCGGTGTGTGTCCGATATCCCTGAAATGAGGCGAATTTTTCCCGGTAGCCGTAATACTGGTAGCCCATGTTCCACGCGAGATCCGGGCGGAGCCGGAGCGTCAACCGGGCCGACGGGGATTCGAACGTCATCGGGAAGGTCTGCGCCGCCAGAAACAGCGGCGACGCCGAAGCCGGCGGCGAACCCGGTGGCGGCTCGACAGCCGTCCGCCGCCCGTCGCCCGTGTCCTCCACCCGCGAATAGCCGAGATACAAGCGCCACCGCGGATGCAGGACCACCTGCGCCCCGGCATTCACCGAGTGCACGTTGCTTACGTACAGCGACCGCTCTCCGGTGACGAGCTTGCGCGCCGCGAAGTACGCGATCCCCGCCAGGCTGTCCAGGTGCATCTTGCTGTAGCCGGCGTCCAGCGCAACGCGCTCCGAGGGCGCCCACGAGAAGTCCACGGCATAGTTGCGCGATCGGGAACTGTAGGACGACAAGCTCGTCGAGTTCGTGTTGTAGTGGATGCGCGTGGCCCCGGAGACCAGCAGCGACCCGCGTTTGAACTGCACCCGGCCGCCCAGCAGGTGATAGTTCTTCTCCCTCACCGGCACGAACGGTCGGTCCGCCCGGCCAATCTCGGCTTCCAGGTTCAGCGTCAGTCCCCCCAGCGGCTGCAACCGCACCCCCGCGAGCCCCGAGTGCAACGTGTTCTCCTGCTCGGCTTCCACGAGTTCCTCGAACCCCTCCACCGCCAGGAACTCCCGGCTCTGGATCCGCCGCGTCGAGTAGTGATAGCCGCCGTAGACGCCCAGCCAGCCGAGCGCACTATAGTTGACGTCGGTCGAGTTCACTACCGTCCGGATCCCGAGCGACTGGAACTCGAACTGCTCAAGCTGGAACGTCCGGTTCGAGAACTGTTGAAACAGCGAGTCGCCTTCCGTCCGCACGTTGTAGTACGCCGTGTGGTTCGCGATTGTCAGCCGCCGCGTCGGGAACAGGCTGACCGTAGCGTTGCCGGTCGCCACCGGCCGCCGGCCGAAGCCGGAGACGAGCGTCTGTAGATCGAACGGGCCGGCCGGACCGACGCCGGCGGCGCTCTCGTCCACCAGGAACGTCCGCTTCGAGTCCGTGTACGTGCCGCTCGCCGATACCGCCAGCCACCTCTCCCGCTCCAGGAACAGCGCCCCGCGCCAGCTCGGCGAATTGCCGTGGTACGGCTCGCCGCGGCGGAACGCTTCGAGGGTGAGCGGATCGTCCCGGTTCTGGCCGCCCTGGGGGCCCGGAATACCAGCCGGCGTGTCGTCCTTGAAGTTCTCCCACGCCCGGATCAGCCGGAAGCGGAACCAGCGCAAATCCACCGCGCCGCCGGCCCGGTATTCGTTCCGTTCCCGCCGCACGTCCTGGAAGACGGGGAACTCGTCGCCGAAGGGCCCGAAGAAGTTCACCGTCGAGAGCGCCGGCCCCTGCTGCCGGTTGCGGCTGTAGCCGAGAAGCGCCTGGAACTTCGAATCCGGCCAGAGGGTCAGGTCGTGGTCCTGCCAGCGCCGCGTCGTATCCATCCGGTGCAAGCCGTCGGAGATCGTCAGGGCCGGATTGAAATACGCGTTCCACCGCCACAGCAGGTTGTACTCGTACCAGCCGTTCTTCCGCAGCCGCAGCGTAGCCGCCTGGTACGGGTCGTTCCCCAGCCCCTGCGTCGTGGCGACGAGTTCGTCGAAATACCGGGCCTTGCCGTCGCGGGAGTGGATCGCCAGCCGGCTCGCGAGCAGCCGCACGCCGTTGCCGTAGTTCACGTCGCTGCGGTACTTGCCGATGTTGCCGCCGGCGCTACGGAACCGGTAGCCGGTCTCCCAGGAGTTCTCGATGATGAACGGCCCCGCCTCCTTGGGCGCCGCCAGCGGCTCCGACGGAGCCACCACCGGCTGCGCCGCGCACGTTCCGGTGAGCGCCAGCCCGCCCAGCGCTGCCAGGACGGCGAGCCCGCCGCGGGAACCCCTCATCGGAGAAACCTCCGGTCGGCGTTCGAGCCGTGGATCCGCACGTGGCACGCGGTGCAGTTTCGGTAGCGTGGATCGGCCAGGTTGTGCGTCAGCGACGTCCTGCGGATGCCGTCGCCCTGCCGCCCGAAGTTCCCCAGCCCCGTATGGCACTCCAGGCACAGCGTGAAGACCGCGGGCCGTTTCAACAGCCGCGGGTTCATCGATCCGTGCGGCGCGTGGCACACCTCGCAGCCCTCCACCCGCACCGGCGGATGCGCGAAAGCGAATGGGCCGCGCTTGTCGGGGTGGCATTGGAGGCACGGCTCTTCATTGCCCAGCCGTGTGGCCGTCATCGGCGGCCGCAGCCCCATCCGCCACGTCGGCGCCGCCGCCCCGTGCGGATTGTGGCAGTCCGTGCACTTGACGGTGCCCTCGTTCACCCGGTGCTTGAACGGCAGCGCGAACTGCGTCCGGACCGACGGGTGGCAGCCGTAGCAAACCTCGCGCTGGGCGCCGGCTAGCAGGTATTGCGTTTCGGGAGAGGAATGGATCGAGTGGCAGCTCGTGCAGGCGACGCCCGCCAGCGTATGCGAGGACCGGCGGATCTCCGACCGCGGGAAGTCTCCGGCGTGGCACTCGAGACACGCGTCCACTACCGCCGCCGGCTCCAGCTCCGGGAAGACGCGGATCTTCGACTTGTCGCCCGCGCCGCGGATGTGCTCGCGGCCCGGACCGTGGCAACCCTCGCAGCCGGTCCGCTCCGGCGCTTCCGTCCCCGAGACCACGCTGCGGAAGTGGGCGTTGCTTCGGAACTCCGCCCAGAGCTCCGCGTGGCAGGCCCGGCAGATCTCGCTCCCGAGGTACTGTTTCGGCGGCGGCTCCTGCGCCGATACAAGCGCGCAGACCGCCATCCCCAGTAGGTAGCCCCTCCGAGACAACCGCACTCTTCCTACTATAGGAGGCCTGCGCCCTGGGAAGATGTGAAATCTTCCTTCGCTGGCTGCAGACGGCGCCGGAAGATCTTCGCTGCCGGGCCTCTCGTTTCTCCAAAACCCGCGCTACCCTGGACACAGGGAGCGATGGTCACCGATCCCGTTCCTCGCCGCAAGGATCTCCGCAAAGCCTATGAGGAGAGCGACCGCCTGGCGGATCTGGAGCTCCCCCCGGACGGCCGGCTGCCCGAGGCCGCCCAGGCCATCGAGCAGGCGATGAAAACAGAGGACGTGAAGGCCGTCCAACGGGCCTGCGCCGAGTTCCTGAAGCGGGCGGCGCGCTTCTACAAGGTCAAAGCGCCGGAGATCGAGGTCCTCGAGGCCCGCCCGCTTCGCGTCCGCGAAGGGTGGGCCCTGGAGCTCTTCGGCGACTACCATCCGGAGACGAAACGGATCCGCGTCTGGATGAGGACCGCCGTGCGGCGCAGGATCACCTCCTTCGGCACCTTCCTGAGCACCTTGTGCCACGAGTTCTGCCACCACCTGGACTTCGAGCGCTACGGCTTCCCGGAGTCCTACCACACCCGGGGCTTCTACGAACGCGCCGGCGCCCTCTACCACCACGCCCGGGCCACCGCCCGCAAGCGCCTCTACTGGAACCGGATGCCCGCCGGACGCTGGCGCATCGACTGGCAGAAGACCCGCAAAGGGGGCTGATGTCCACCCTGCCGGCTCTACGCGCACGGAAGGTAGTCCCGGCCGCGCCGGTAGCCCTTCTGCTGCAGCCTCTGCTCCACGTCCTCGCGCGCCCCGCGGCTGCCGACATACTGCACGACGAAGCACTCGCCCGGGGCGGGCAGCTCTTCGGGCCCAAGCACCGGGGCGCCCCCGATCCGGTGGCCGATCTTGCGGGGGTCGATGTCGATGTAGGCTTTGACGCGCACCCCCAGCTCCGTCAAGTACCGCAGGCGCTTCCGCGTCGTGCGACCGGCGCCCCAGACGACCACCTCAGGATGGTGCGGGTTGTGCGCGGCCAGCCATCGGAACAGATACGGCGCCTTCACCCGGAAGAAGGCCTCCACGGAGTACCGGCCATCGGTCCGGGTCAGCCGCTCCGGCCGGTCCCGCCAGCCGAGCAGCGTCTCCGGCAGCTTCTCCATCCGGACGCCGGCCTCGAGCCAGCGCAGCCACAGCTCGTAGTCCTCCGGGAACGGTCCGGCGCGGTATCCCCCGAACCGTTCGACCAGGTCGCGCCGGAACATCACCGTCGGGTGGATCAGGGGCGACTCGACGAAGCGGTAGGCGGCGATCTGCTCGGCGCTGAGCAGCGAATTGGTCCACTCGACAAACAGCGCCAGCCCGCGGCGCCGCCGCGCGTCTCCCAGATACTCGGCGCGGCAGGCCACGAGGCCCGTTTCCGGATGCCGGTCCAGGTAGTCCGCCTGAAGGCGGAGCCGGTCGGGGTGGGCCACGTCGTCGGCGTCCATCCGGGCGATGTAGCGTCCCCGGGCCTCGGCCAGTCCCCGGTTCAGCGCGGCGACGATTCCGGTATGAGGCTGGCGCACCGGGCGCACCCGCGGGTCGCGGCGGGCCCACTCGGCGAGCAGCTCCGGGGTGGCGTCGGTAGAGCCGTCATCGACGGCGATCACTTCGAATTCGGGCTCCGTCTGCCCGGCCAGCGAGGCCAGCGCTTCGCCCAGGCTTTCGGCCTCGTTGTAGACCGGCATCACCACGCTGACTCTCATCTCGCCTGCACCCGTGCGCCGCGGGCCTCCGCCTCGCGGTCCAGACAACACTGTAAGATGAATGGCGCATCAGAGTTTCGAGGAGGATACCCTGGATGAACCGACGCACCTTCCTTCGCGCCGCCGCTGCCGCAAGCTGGCTCGCTCCGGCCGCGCGTCCTGCTCCGGCGCCTGAGTTCGACCGCGACAAGCGCCGCCGCGTGGGCCTGATCGGCTCCGGCTGGTACGGCAAGTCCGCCCTGCTGCGGCTGATCCAGGTGGCGCCGGTCGAAGTGGTCTCGCTCTGTGACGTGGACCGCCGGATGCTCGCCGAGGCCGCTGAGATCGTCGCTTCGCGCCAGCAGTCGGGCAAGAAGCCCCGCACGTACACCGACTACCGGGAGATGCTCGCCCCGCGGGATCTGGACATCGTCATGGTCTCCACGCCCGACCACTGGCACGCCCTGCCGATGATCGAGGCGGTGAAAGCCGGCGCCGACATCTACGTCGAGAAGCCGATCAGCGTGGACGTCGTCGAGGGGCAGGCCATGCTGGCCGCCGCCCGCAAGTACGGCCGGGTGGTCCAGGTGGGCACCCAGCGCCGCAGCACCCCGCACCTGATCGACGCCAAACGCGAGATCATCGATCAGGGCAAACTCGGCAAGATCGGCCACGTGGAAACCTACTGCTACTACCACATGCGGCCTACCGCCAATCCCCCGGACACCGAGCCGCCCGAATACCTCGACTACGACTTTTGGACCGGCCCGGCGCCCCTGCGCCCCTATAACCGCCTGGTCCACCCGCGGCGCTGGCGCGCCTTCATGGAGTACTCGAATGGCATCCTCGGCGACATGTGCATCCACATGCTCGACATGGTGCGCTGGATGCTGGGGCTCGGCTGGCCGGAGCGCATCTCCTCGAGCGGCGGCATCTACGTCCAGAAAGGCGCCAAAGCCAATATCACCGATACCCAGTCGGCCACCTTCGACTACGGCGATCTCACCGTCGTCTGGCAGCACCGCAGTTGGGGCCGGGCCCCGGATCGCGATTACCCCTGGGGCGCGACCATCTACGGCGAGAAGGGAACGCTCAAGCTGAGCGTCTTCCGGTGGGACTTCATCCCCGAAGGCAACGGCGCGCCCATCCACCGGGATGTCGTCTACGAGCTCGACGAATACCCCGAGGACCGGACCGAGAAGGACCTCGAGCGCCACGTCGCCCCCGCCCTGCGGCGCCACATGGCCGACTTCCTCGCCGCCATCGATTCCCGCGGCCGGCCGGTGGCCGACATCGAAGAAGGCTACATCTCGACGGCGTCGTGCATCCTGGCCAATCTGTCGGCGCGGCTCGGCCGGACGCTCGCCTGGGATTCCGATAAGGGCCGCGTCATCGGCGACGAGGAGGCCAACCGGCTGCTGGCCCGGCGCTACCGTTCCCCGTGGGTGCATCCGGATCCGGCGGCGGTCTGAGACCGCGCCCGGTCAGTCGAGCCGCCGGAGTTCCACGCCCTGGACATCGGCCACCTGGCCGCCGGCGATCTCCACCGCCCGAAGGGTGAGCAGCCCCCGGCCGGCCCGCAGCCGGATCTTGCCCAGTTTCAATGGCTTGAAGTCTTTCGTATAGGACTCCCACCGCGGGTAACGGTCGTGCTCGGCGCCGATCAGCGGCGGGTCGTGCGCCTCGGAGATCTTCGCCCGCACGGTACTGCCGCGGAAGCTCAGCTCGATCGTGGATCCCACATCGTTCTCCGGGCACGTGTAGTAGACCGTCGCCTGGTACTCGCCGGCGTGGCTCACCTCGATGTCCCAGGTGATGCTGTCGGCTGTGCTCGCCCAGTTGACGAAGTAGGAGCTGTTCGGGAAGCGGTTGCTGCGCTTGATGCCGCCGTGGGGGACGCCGTCCCGGGCGGGCAGCCAGGTAAACGGGGCGTATCCGACCGTGAAGGGCCGATCATCTTTAGGGCCGAGTTCCGCTTCCGCCTGCCGGATCCACTCCTCGAGTTCCGCCTTCAGCCGCGCCGCCAGTTCGGGGTGCTCGGCGGCGACGTCGCGGTCCTGGCCGGGATCGCTGGGGATGTGGAACAGGCGTCCTTGCTTGTCCAGGCGGTACTCCTGCGTGCGCAGGCTGGCCCGGCGGCGCCAGAAGTGGAAGATGGTGCGGTCCGGCCAGTCTTCGGCCTCACCCACGAGCAGCGGCTTCAAGCTGACGCCGTCCAGGGGCTTCTCGGCCTTCACCGGGATGCCCGCCAGGTCGGCCAGAGTGGGCAGCAGGTCGATGGCCGCGGCGATCTGGGGGATCCTCTTGCCCGCGGGAATGTGTCCCGGCCAGCGCATCAGTGCGGGGACGCGCACGCCGCCCTCGTCGGTGGAGCCCTTCCGCCCCTTCATGCCGCCGTTCCACCGCCAACTGTTCGGCCCGTTGTCGCTGAAGTAGAAGACGATGGTGTTGCCGGCCAGGCCCAGCTCGTCGAGCTTCTCGAGCAGCCGCCCGACGTTCCAATCGATGTTCTCCACCATGGCCAGCGCCGCCCGGGTGAACTTGACGTCCTCGCGCTCCGGATCGCGGTTGCGCATCCGGATCTCCGCGTGGGCGAACTTCTCCCAGAAGCGGTCCGGCACCTGCATCGGCGCGTGCGGCGTGTTGTAGGGCACGTAGCAGAAGAAGGGCCGGCGGCGGTTCTTCTCGATGAACTCGATGGCGTGGTCGGTGAGGTCGTCGGTGATGTAGCCCTTGCCGCGGACCCGCTTGCCGTTGTGGTCGAGCGGCGGATCGAAGTAGGTGGCCCAGTGGCCGGAGGTGAAGCCGTAGAACTCGTCGAAGCCCCGGGCGTTCGGATGGTAGGGGTGCTGCGTGCCGTTGTGCCACTTGCCGAAGGCGCCGGTCGCGTATCCGGCGGCTTTGAAGGTCTCGGCGATGGTGTGCTCGTCCAGGTCCAAGCGCTCGCCGCCGCTGCTGGTGTGGCGGACGCCGCCGCGCCAGTGGTACCGGCCGGTGAGGAACTCGGCCCGGGTGGGCGAGCAGACCGGGGAGACGAAGAACCGCTCGAACATCGCCCCGTCGCGGGCCAGCGAGTCGATGTGCGGCGTGGAGAGGTTGGTATTGCCGTGCAGGCTCAGATCGCCCCAGCCCTGGTCGTCGGCGAGAATGACCAGGACGTTGGGCTTTTTGGACTCCTTCTCGGACGTGCAGCCCGGCAACACGGCGAGCGCGGCAGCCACGACTGCACCAGCAAGCCGCGCCTCCCGCCGCCAAGACCGTCCTTTTCGCGTGAACCCATTGGAATCGGCACTCCGGATTCTCATCTGACTTGCCTCCGCATGAGCCGCGTCGCGGCGCTCTTCAATCAAGCCCAATCTTATTACGGACACGAGCTCGCCGAGCGGATGGGCGCCGGCCCGCCCCTGTCTCGTAACCTCGTGCTCCGCCGCTCCGAAGAAGACCAGCAGGAAGCCTCGTGATTGTGTACCAAACAGCAGCTCTGGGCATCGCACTCGCTGCGGCGGCGTCATTCGCGGCAGAGTTGCGTTCCGCAACTGTCGAAGCGTTTCACCAATATGTTCAGTCAGCGGCGGTGTCAGCGTGCCAACCCCCGCAGGACTGGGCCGCTGCTGGTAAGATGACTTCCGCGAACCGCGTTGTGATCCATCGTTCCGACGCGACGCACCGAGTAGCCGGGGGCTTGATTCATGATTGGACCGGAGCGGTTTTCGTGCCGCTGGCGCGGGCGGAAGAAGTGGCCGCGCTGCTCCGCGACTTCGGCCGCCACCACGAGTTCTACTCGGAAATCATCGCTTCCGCCCGGCGAGGCGGCGATGAGGAACTCACGCGGGGATGGTGGCGCGTGCGGAAAAAGACGGGCTTGACGGTTGTCTTGGACATCGAAGTCGAGGCCCGTTCCCAGCGCTTGGACGCAGACCGTTGGTTCATTGCCTCCCGCAGCGCCAGCGTCAGAGAAGTTCGCAACGCCGGCCGGACTGGTGAGCAAGCACGGGCGCCAGGCCGTGGGCGGGGCTTCCTCTGGGCGCTGAACGCGTATTGGTGGCTCGAACAGGTTGATGGAGGGGTGTGGGTTCAGTGCCGCACCATTTCGCTGACCCGCCGCGCTCCCGCGATGCTTGGCTGGCTGGTTACGCCGTTCCTCGAGAGCGCTCCGCGGGAAAGCCTGGAAACGACGCTCAACGATACGCGCTCTGCGTTTTCGAACACGGGCGGACGCCCCCGGTTCACCGTTTCGCTGCCGCCCGTCCGGTAGGATTGCCAGTTCGATGGGGGACCGGCGGGATACCACGAAAAGCCCTCTCCAGCCGCCGCACCGCCAGCTTCACCAGTGCGGTCCCGCGCTCCCGCTCATTGGCGATTTGTAGCGCGAGGAGTTCGGCTCGGGCTGCGTCGTAACTGGCCAGGCCTGCCAACAACTCCGGCAGCCCGAGCGGCTCCACACAGGGCGGTGTTACATCGATCATCCGGCCGACCCCCCCGGTCCCGAGCGCCACGTAGATCCTTCCCCTACTGCCGGTCAACTCGTATGGCGCGTCCTCGTCTTGTGCCCCGGAGTCCCCCTCCTCCGGCGCGGCGAGCATCTCTTCGAGGACGGCGAACGCCAGTTCCGGATCGACCCCCGCCAGCCGCTCGGCCACCAGCCGGAAGAAAAGCTCCGGCAGTGGAACGGAAGCCTTCCGGGCGTCGTCGAGCGCCGCCAGCAGGTAGCCGCGCCGCCGCTCCTTCGGCCCGCAGGCGCCCGCCCCCAGATAGATGAGAGCACGCAACGGCCCCGGCGGCAGCCCTCCGCCGAGCCCCACCGCCGTCTCGACATCGCCCGTTTCCAACTGTTCCCGGGCCTGGCCGTAGGCAATGATTCCGTCCAGTTCGTCCCGCAGGTCTTCGTTCGAAATCTCGGCCGCCACCTCGCGCGCTCGCGCCCACCGGCCCGCGTGCCAGGCCGGCGCAAACTGCATCACCCGGAGTTTATCGGCCGGGTTCCCTGCCGGAGCCCATGGCGGGCGGGGTGGCGGCCGGCGCAGAGCCGCGATCGTTTCGCGCAGCGCCGGAGCGTCGGCGGGGGCGAGCTTCTCGACGATGGGCGCCAATCGTTCGAGGAAGATGCGCCGGATCGCCGGAGAGCCCTTCACGCGGCCCGTTCCGATGAGCGCCAGGGCGGTCTCGAGGTACGCCCCGGCCAGCGGCGTCTCCGGTCCCGGTCTGCCGAAGCGGTAGAGCCGCTCCCCTTCCACCACATCAGCGCGGAGCGTGAGCTGCGCGCGGCTGGACGGATCGGTGAATGCATACGCCGCCAGCATCGAGAGCGCCGAGGCCGTCACCTCGGGCGCCGCGCCCACCCTCAGCAAGACTTCTCCGAACGCTGCATCGGCCGCCTCCGGAGCACGGCGCCGTATCTGAAGCAGGTTGAGGAGAAACCTTCCCTGCTCGCCGGGACCCAGCGCGAGGAAATCGCCCGCACCCCGGCTCAGCGCAGCTACGGCCTTCTCGGGGTCCTCCCAGGCGAGCCGGCCCGCCTGCTCCAAAAACCCTCCCCCGGCCTGTCCCGACAGCGCCTCGATCTCTGCGGCGACCTCCGGACCGCACTCCCGCGCCGCGGCCCTCAACGATCGCACCAGACGCGCCCGGGAGCCGAACTCCTCGGCGCTGCCATCCGAGACGAGCCGGAACGCCGTTCGCAGCATGGCGGCCCCGGCATCTTTGTCGTACCGGCAAGTCCTCCGTCCGAGCGTCTGCAACAAGTCGGCCGCCGCCGCGGCATCCTCGAACTGTGCGATCCGCGCCGCCACCTGCTCGGCGTAGCCGACCGCAGCCTTCCGGTGCGCTTCAACAGACTCGTCTCCGTTGCCCAGCGCTGCTGCGGCGGCGAACACAGCTATGGCGCTCCGCCACATCCAGAAAAAGCTTCAGCCGTTTAGACGCGACGCGACCCCGAAGGTTGCCCGCGATAACCCCTGGGGCGCAACGGTTTTGATGAAGCAGCGCCCGCCGTGAAAGGTGTCTGCCAGCGCGAGCGGAACCGCTGGTCACGTCCCATCCCGCCACCCGGATCCCCAACCCTTTGCGAAACTTCCACGTGCCACTGGCGCGTTCCCCTCACCGCTTCGTGCTACAAGTTCCTCGGGCGGACGGCTCTGCGCCCGTCGGCGATCTTTGACAACCGAACATCAGCGACGCAACAAGTGTACGTACGGGGAGACTCCGGTTGGGGTGAGGCAAGAATTCCAGCTTGCACTCGTTTTTTTCTTCGCCAGTCACTCACTGCCCGGAACCCGTGACGCCACGCGGCGCGCACCCGTCACCCATCCTTATAACCCACAGATAAGAAACCACTTCTACTTTTCAGTGTCTGTCGGCGTGGAAGTTTGCCACGTCACGCAACCCACGCCGCGCACCGCGGCTTCTGCGAAGCCGGAAACAAGAACGCAACGCTTCTGGTGGGAGGTTGACCCGGTGCTGCCGGCACAACCTCGGCGTTTGCTTAGCGGTACCGGCGGGCCGCCTGCCCGCCTTTCGGCTGACGCTGCCCCGGAAGTCGGTGGGAGAAGCCCCGTTTCTGGCGGAGAGGGAACCGTGAGGTTTTGTTCCGATTTGATCCACACTTTCCGGCCGCGGGGGGCGGGATCGTCAACTTGTGGGAGGAAAAGGGGTTAGAGTGGTGGGCGGTGCAGGACTCGAACCTGCGACCTCCTGCTTGTAAGGCAGGCGCTCTGACCGGCTGAGCTAACCGCCC
>CAYWXL010000035.1:0-40285 GCA_964461995.1 uncultured Solibacteraceae bacterium | reverse complement strand
AGACTTGGAAATCGCCGGAGCGGTTCGAAGCGAAATAGATCCACCGGCCGTCTCGAGACCAGCTCGGAACAATATCGTCGGCAGGGTTGGCAGTCAGCCGGTGCGGTGACCCACCACCAGCGCTCACTACAAAAATGTCACCCCGCCCGCCCACGCGCGAATCGAACGCGACGTACGCCCCGTCGGGGGACCAATGAGGCGTGCCCGCCTGCAGGTTGTTGGGAAGCCCGACCTGTCTCAGTCCAGCTCCGTCGAGGCCGCAGACCCACAACGCCGTCTTGCCGGAACGGTTCGACCCGAAGATCACCCTGCGGCCATCCGGCGAGAATACCGGTTTGCGGTCGAACCGGGTTGACTCGGTGAGTCTCTCGGGACGGCCCGCGGCAACGCCCGGCTTGGCGAGCGCCAACTTCCAGAGATTGTCGGTTTCGCGCTGACTGGCGAAGACAATGAGCCTGCCGTCAGGCGATATCGCCGGCTCGTAAGTCAAATACCCTCCGACCGGCTCCGGGCGAGACCGCTTTCGTCCGTCCACCCTGACTTTCCACAGACTCGCGTAACCCTTGCGCCAAGAAACGAACAGGACGTAGCGGCCGTCGGAACTCCAGACCGGGTTTTGGACTCCCTCTCCGTCGATCAGCACCCACGGTTCCCCTTCCGGCTTCAATTCCTTATTGATGCGAACCGCATACAGATAGCCAACGCCCAGGCTCGTTGTCCGAACGAAGGCTAGCTTGTCACCGGCCGGCGAGATGGCGGGCGAGTGATCCCCCAGAGACAGAGGACCGGGTTGGGTGATGCGCACCGTGCGTCCAGTATCCAGAGCGATGGCGAAGATGCCGGCCTCGTCTGTCGAGTGCCGCAAATAGTCCGGCAAGGCCACTGAGTAGGCGATCCACCGTCCGTCGGGCGACCAGCTCAGCGTCGTCCGGGCCGTGGGCAACACAGCCACCATCTGCTCGCGACCTCCACGAACCGGCGCCAGCATCAGAGCCGAACGGTAACCCGGTAGTTTGCGCACGAAAGCGACATGGAGGCCGTCCGGAGACCAGGCCGGGAAACGGTCATCGGCCGGATCATCGGTCAGTTGTAAAAGATCCTCCCCGGTGATCGATTTCAGATAGATGTCAAAATTTTCACGGCCGGGTCCGTTCCAGTGAAACGCCACCCGGGTCCCGTCCGGCGAGAACGTTGGATGTCCCTCGGTGCCCTTATACGAAGTCAATGGGCTCAGCTCAGGAAGATCGGCCGTCCCCGGAGCTGCCGACCTGACGCTCCGCAACCACACCCAGCCAGTCAGTGCGAGTCCCAAACCCACCAGCGCCACTGCGGCAGACAACCGCCGGCTGAACGTCTTGCCGCCTGCAGCCGGCCTCGCTTGCACAATCTCCTGCACCGGGAGCAGGAAGCGGTACCCCCGGCGGGACACGGTCTCGATGAAGCGGGGGGACCTGGCGGAGTCCCCCAGCGCCTCTCGTAGCGAGTGAATGATGCTGTTCAGGTTCGTCTCGAACGCGACATGGGTGTCCTCGGGCCAGAGGCGGCGGCGCAACTCTTCACGGCTCACCGGCTCGCCGCCCGCCTCGAGTAGAGCCAGGAGCACCTGGAATGCCTGCGGAGACAGCTTGATCTTCAAACCGTGCTTGCGGAGCTCGCCCGAACCTGGATGGACTTCGAAGACGCCGAACCGCATCACCCGGCCGGCGGCTGTCCGGCGCTCCACAGATGAAGTCCCGGCACGTGCCCCCGCAGCCATGTTGATCACTCTACGACCCTCGCGTAGCGGTGTCAATGTTCATCAATAACACCCATGGATGCAACGGCTTGCACGCTCACAATCATTCCATGCGATTTCTACTTGCCGCCACCGCCGGCATCCTCCACGATAGACGCCTGAAGCCGGCAGCCCCGGGGGCCATGCGGCAAGCGGATCGGCTCATGCCAGCTAACAATCCAGGGTCGAAAACCCCGTCCGCGCTTGAGGCGGTCACTGGTGCTGGGCGACGGCTTCAGGGCCATAGGAATTTTCGAATAGGAGGACTTCCATGCTGTATCGTCTGTTGTTTTCCCTCGCGGCCGTGGCAGCTTTGGCTGGCACAGCCTGGGGGCAAGGCTCCGTCGGCACTTTGAACGGAACCGTAATGGACTCGACCGGGGCCGTGATACCCGGAGCCACGGTCGTGGTCACCAATGTCGCCACGGGAGTGGAACACACCACGACAACTACATCGGCAGGCGCGTATACCCTACCGTACCTGCCGGCGGGGACCTATACGATTCGCGTGTCTTCTCCCGGCTTCCGGACCGCGGTCCGGGAGAACGTCATCTTGCGCGTGGGGCAGGTCATGACGGTGAACATTACCATGGAGCTCGGCGCGGTTACCGAGGAGGTGACGGTGAGCGCCGCTCCACCGCTGCTCGAATCAGGAACAGCCGAAATCGGGCGCTACATCACGACCGAGGAGTACCAGAACTGGCCGATCATGGTGGCCGACGGCCAGCGGCAGATCCAGGACTTCATCTTCCGGAGTCTGCCCGGCACCACCGGCGGCACCTTCCAAGGATCGATCAACGGGGGCCAGCAGTACTCGCACGAGATCCTGATCGAAGGCATCCCCTTGGGCCGCATGGACCTTGCCGGCGGCAACAACAACGAGATGAGCCCCTCGGCCGAGTCGATCGGCGAGTTCAAACTCCACACCGGAGCCATGGGCGCCCAGTACAACGGCGGCCAGACGGCGGTGGCAAATTTCAGCATCAAATCCGGCACGAACCAGTTGCACGGCTCAATGTTCTACTACGGGCAGAACGAGGCCTTCGACGCCAACACCTACGCCAACAGCTCGCGCGGCATCAGCAAGAAGTCCCCCAAACGCCAGCACAACTACGGCTACTCGGTGGGCGGCCCTGTCTTCATCCCGAAGGTATACAACGGCCGGAACCGGACCTTTTTCTTCACCAGCTTCGAGCGCACCACTCGATCGAACTTCAACATCGCCGGACTGAATACGACCCTGCCGACCCCGGACTTCAAGCAAGGAGACTTCTCGCGGCTGTTCGACCCGGCGTTCACGGGGAACCCGCTTTCGGGCACGGTGGTCGGCACCGACGCCCTGGGCCGGCCGGTGGTCTTCGGGCAGATCTACGACCCCACCACGACGAGGCTAGCTCCGGACGGCTCAGTCATTCGCGATCCGTTCCCAGGCAACGTGATCCCAAGAGACCGCTGGAGCGCCGTGGCCGAGAACATCGTCAATCAGGTCGGCATCGAAGACCCGGACATCGACCAGATGGTACGAAACAAGGCCACCATCGGCACCTGCTGCCCGTTTTTCAGACTCTACACGATCGCCGTGAAGGGTGACCACAACATTTCGGACCGGCACCGGATCTCCGGCTTCTACAACCACGAATACCGGATTCGCAACAACTCACCATTCGGGAGATATCTACCGGTTCCCGGAAAACCGACGAACGTTTTCCAGAACCAATACACGCCCTCGCGGCTGGTGCGCCTGTCGCTCAACTCCACCCTGGCGCCGACGGTGCTGAACCGGGTCGCGGCCGGCTACAACCGCTTCCGCAATAGCAACGAGTCGGTGTACGTGGACCAAGGCTGGCCAGAAAAGATCGGTTTGAAGGGCGTGGCGCCGACGCACTTCCCGAGCATGCGGTTCGGCGGAAACGAGTGGCAAGGCGGCACCTTGATGCGCATCGGTTCGAACACCGCGGGCGAGAGTTTCAACGGGAGCTGGTTCCTTCAAGACGATCTGACCGTGATCAAAGGCGCCCACACGTTCCGCTTCGGTTACGAGTACCGGAAGTATTTCTACAACACCCGGGACAAGAACGGTTCGGGCGTCTTCCAGTTCCGTCCCATCCAGACCCACCAGCCGGGCTTCAGCGACGAGACCGGACACGCCTTCGCCAGCTTCCTGCTGGGCGCCGTCCACAGCGCGAACCGGGGCATTACCGTGCTGTACTCAGGCTTTCGCCACCCCTCCCACGGCTTTTACGCCATGGACGACTGGAAAGTGACGCCGAAGCTGACGGTAAACCTAGGTCTCCGGTGGGAGATCATCCTGCCCTTCTATGAGGTCACGGGCCGCATGTCGATGGTCGATGTCAACGTCCCCAACCCCGGCGCCGAGGGGCGGCCAGGGGCCATCGTATTCCGCGACCGCTTCCAGAACACGAACTGGCGGCAGTTCGGACCGCGCATCGGTTTCGCTTACCGCGTCAGCGACAAAATGGTCGTCCGGGGCGGCTACGGCATCACCAACATGCCGCAGTTGCGCAACTCCTGGGGCTTCGGCGCCTTCACTACCGGCTACAGCGCCAGCATTCCGATCAACGCGGGCACCTCCCCCACCGGGTTTGCCGACGACCCGGCCTACTGGCTCGACGACCCGTATCCGCCGTTCCAGGGCGAGCTGCCGAACACCGATCCGGCCCAGCAGCTCTTCACCGGCAAGGTCACCACCGCCCCCGATTCGACCCGTTTGCCCTATACGCAGAACTGGAACTTCACGGTACAGTACCAGTTGCCGGGCGAGACCGTCATTGAACTTGCCTACATCGGGAACAAGGGCACCCGCCTGTGGGCGGGCGGATTCGGAGATCTGAACGCGCTTCCCGCCTCCATGCTGGCCATGGGCGACATCCTCCGCGAGCAGGTGCGGGCCTACCCCGAACTCAAACCATACGGCAGCTTCCCGGACAGCCAGTCAGTGGCCCAGGCCCTGCGACCGTATCCTCAGTACACGGGTCTGCAAGAGGCTTATCCGTACTCGGTGAGCTCGAACTACCATTCCTTCCAGGCCACCGCCACGCGGCACTTCAGCAACGGTCTTGGTTTTCTGTTGGCGTACACGTGGTCGAAGGCCCTCGGCTACACGGACCGCGCCCGCGGGGGCGGCGGGCTACAAGACGTCTTCAACCGAGGTCTCGAACGCTCCGTCACGGCGTACAACATCCCTCACGTGCTGCGTCTGACCTGGCTTTACGAGCTCCCGTTCGGCCAAGGCAAGCGGTGGGATACGGGCAATTGGCTCAATCACATCATCGGAGGGTGGACGATGAGCGCCATCCACGAGTACCGCTCCGGTTCGGTAGTCAACGTCAGCCAAAGCGGACTTCGGACGCCGCGGGGCTTCGGCCGCATCCGCCCCGACGTCACCGGCGCCCCGCAAACCGTCGGCGGCGCTCCCGACAACCTCGATTTCTTCGTGGGGACTCCCTACCTCAACCCCGCGGGCTTCGCCGAGAGCCCCCGTACCGAGAATGGAGTGCCCCTGCGCGTGGGCACGGCGCCCCGGTACTTGCCGAACGTCCGCGGGCCCCATGCCTCGAGCGAGCGGTTCCGGATGACCAAGAGCTTCCGCCTTTACGAAACGCTGGAGTTCGAGTTCGGCTTCGCGGCCGTGAATCCCTTCAACCGTCATGGCCGCTCATGGGTTACCCGGAACGTGAGCAGCCCGGATTTCGGCAAACTTCGCGTGGCCGGCTGGGGCCAGCGAGTCATCCAGCTCGAAGGCCGGCTCCACTGGTAGTTTGCACTCCCTGATACCCTGTCACTGCGCCCCGGCTCCCAAGCGGGCCGGGGCATTCTTTTTGTCGAGGTGAGACAGTGCCCCCACCGGCGCCGCGCCGGAGTGTGCCGCGGAGGCGCCACTGTGATAGCTTTTCGGTGGGCACGCTTGCCCTCGTTCTCGCCAATGCAGATCCGAAGCGGGAGAAAGACTGGAATGTCTCTTCACAAACTCGCCCGCCGCCTTGGCCGCCCATGGGCGGCCGGAGCGCTTTTCTTCATGGCGCTTCTTGCCGTTCCGGCAACCCCTTCCGGTCGTGCGGCGCCGTCCGAGCGGCCCAACATCATATTCATCCTCGTTGACGACCTCGGCCAGGAGTGGATCAGCGCCTACGGGGCCGACGACATTCGCACGCCGAACATCGACCGCCTGGCCGCTACCGGCATGCGCTTCCAAGGCGCCTATTCGATGCCCCAATGTACCCCCACGCGCGTGACGCTGCTCACCGGGCAGTACCCGTTCCGGCACGGCTGGGTCAACCACTGGGACGTGCCCCGCTGGGGCGCCGGCTGCCACTTCGATCCCAAACACAACATCACTTTCGCCCGCCTCCTCAAGCAGGCCGGCTACAAGACAGCGGTCGCCGGAAAGTGGCAGATCAATGACTTCCGGGTGCAACCTCAGGTGCTACGTGAGCACGGTTTCGACGAGTGGTGCGTCTGGACCGGCTACGAAACCGGCAACCCGCCCAGCGCCGAGCGCTACTGGGATCCCTACATCTTCACCAACACCGCCCGCAGCCGGACCTACAAAGGCAAGTTCGGCCCCGACGTCTACAACGACTTCGTCCTCGACTTCCTCACCCGGCACCGCGAGGAGCCGATGCTGGTCTACTACCCGATGGCGCTTACGCACGTCCCACTGGTCCACACGCCCCACGAACCCGGCGTCGAGACGAAGCTCGACAAGCACAAAGCGATGGTGCGCTACACGGACTACCTGGTGGGGCGCGTGGTGAAGCGTCTCGATGAGCTGGGCATCCGCCGCCGCACGATCATCTTCTTCACCACCGACAACGGTACGGCCCGCTCGATCACCGGCCACATACATGGGCGGGCCGTGCGGGGAGGCAAGGCGACGCTTCTCGAAAGCGGCATTTGGGAGCCGTTCATCGTCAATGGTCCGGGCATCGTGCCGGAAGGCGTGGTCACGGATGCGCTGACGGACTTCAGCGACATGCTGCCGACGTTTGTCGAACTCGCCGGCGCCGACCTGCCCGCCGGCCTCACGATTGATGGAAAGTCGATCGCCCCGGTGATCCTGGGCAAGGACCGCGACGGGCCCCGTGACTGGATCATGGCCATGGGATTCGGCCCGGCGCGCCTCGACGAGAAGGGGGTACGGCCGGTGAAGGACTACAACGACCGCGTCGTCCGCGACAAGCGATACAAGGTTTACGTGCTCGACGGCCGCATCGGGAAGCTTTACGATCTGAAAGCCGATCCCGGCGAGGAGCACAACCTGATCGACAGCCGGCGGCCGGAACATCTGGCAGCGAAGCGGCGGCTGGCGGCTGTCGTAGCCTCCTTCCCGGAACGCGACGCCCGGCCCCGGTACGATCCTCTGCCGCCGCAGCCCTGGGACATCACCCGGGAGCAGAACGAGAAGATGTGGCGGAAATCCGCCAAAACCAAGTGAAGGGAGGCCACCCGTGAAAGACTCGCAACTCGACCGCAGAGATTTCCTGCGCCTGCCGGCGGCCCTGGCCGCGGCAGCGAGCGCGCTCGACGCGCAGGGCGGGGGCTGGGTCGTCGTCGATGACTTCGACCGGCCCGATTCGCTTTATCACGGCGACGGCTGGGAGACGATCAATCCGGGCTACTGGAAGATCGAATCGCGGGCGTTGCGGCGCAAGCTCCATAACGTCGGCGACCGGAACCCGGTCGATTACTTCCCTTTCCATTGGGAGAGCAACCGCCGTAAACCGATGCCGACGGAAGTGGACCCTTCGCTCCCGTTCGGCATGATCTGGCGCCGCGACTGGAAACTCAAAGGGAACTACATGCTCCGGGCCGAATTCACCGTGCGCGAGCCGGCCCCGCACCCTTCCCCGCCCCGGCATGCACAAGACCACCCGGGTTACGCCGTGATGGGGATCTGCTTCGGCGGCCGCACGCTCTACGAGAGCCGCAACCGCCCCTCTCGTACCGGCAACGCCGCCTGGATGGCCGTATGGAGCGACGACGGCCGCTTCGGTATCTACGACCATGCCCGGCGCGGCCTGGTGTGCCCCGAGGGTCTCGACCCGGCGGAGGCGCCCCGGCTCCGGGCCGGTGATCGCGTGACGATCGAAGTCGAGGTGAGCGGCCCCGAAGACGGACCGGCCCGCGTGACGGCTACGATGCGATCCGGCGCGACGGCGGTGACGGTTACGCGTGAGAACGTGGACCGCCGGCGGCACACCGAAGGCTTCTTCGGCCTCGCGGCTCGCGGGCTGTTGGACTTCGAGGTGAACCGGGTCGAGATCCGGCCGGGCGCCAATCGCCGGGCCGGCGTCGTCCTGAACGAGTGCCACGTCTGTTACGCCTTGGGCCACACGTTGAGAGAGCAGGACGGCAAGTGGAAGTGCCGCTTCGTCGCGCTCTTCCGCAACGACGGCGAAACGGCCGAGATTCGCATTGCCGACTCGCCGAACCCGACGGGGGGCTGGCGGTCCGTCCCAGTCGCCGGAGCCGCGCCGATCATCAATAACGATTTCCGGCGGAACACCGCGATCATCGAAGCCACGCTGCCCGGCAATCCGGCCGAGAGAACCTATTACTACACAGTTTGGAAGGACGGCCGGGACGTCACCGGTGATCCCCGGGTGGAGAACGAAGCCGCCCGGATGCCGGGTACGGGCATCGTCGAGCCGGCCCCGGAAAGCGGCGACTATGTGGGCCGCTTGCCGCGCCTGCGGGCCCCGTACCGGGTCTGCGGGCTGGGAGGGCATGCGATTCACGGCGGTGGCCCGAACCTGCCCAACGCGGCCAATTTCGAAGAGAACTGGGTCCACGACCAACCCACGCCAGGCGCCTACAAGCATCTCGAGAAATACGACTTCCAGATCATCGCCTGGGAAGACGACGTCTGGTACCTGGAGTTGCTCTTTCCACCGCCTTCCACCGATGACGCCTACCGGATCATCACTACGACCATCGCCGGGCCGACCACGCGCTGGCAGTTCATGCGGCACTGGAACCTGATCAACCCCGGCGACCACGACTTCGGCATGGACGACATCAAAGGTCCGGAGCAATACATCGTTCGTAACTTCACCGGGTTAGGCCAGGACATCGATTACATGCGCCGCAACTACCGGCTCGTCATCCACCTCACCCAGGCGGTGGAGAATCCCTCCGGCACGGACAATCCAAAGCTGTGGCGCCGCTGGAGAATGCCCGACGGCGACTTCACCATCCTCGTTCTGGATGCGCGCCGCTGGCGAACTTCCCAGGACACCGACATCTGGGAGGATTGGGGCTGGCCTCGCAATCTCCTGCGGCGGCAGGACCCGACCCGTACGCTGCTCGGCGAGGAGCAGTTCGCCTTCCTGCAGCAGACGATCCGCAACGAGCCCTCGCCGCTGATCCTACTGGTGGGCATCAACTGCATGCACACCATCTTCACCGGGCGTGAGATCGACCCGGAAACCGGCTACCGCTTCGCGCAGCGAGACCGTGTGGCGGCAGACTATGCCGGCTGGGTCACCGAGGGCTGCAACCGCGTTATCGATCTGCTGGGCAGCCGCCAGGGGGTCATCAGTGTCTATGGAGATATCCACCTCGCTTCGATGGTGGAGAACGTGGCCAACCGCGTCATCGAGTGCTCGTTCGGGCCGATCGGCCGGTCGGGTTCACGCGGGGTGATCAAAGGTTTCGGGCCGCGGATGCGGGACTGTGACGGCCGCGAGGTCATCGTCCACGCCCTGTATCATCAGCGCTACGGTTCCCCGGACCTGAAACCGCGCCAGGGGCCCAAGCATTGGAACTTTCTCGAGATGACGTTCGATCCGCGGCCGGCCGATCCGGTGATTCAGCTCCGCATCCGGAACATCGTCGATCCGCCCGGAGCCGAACCACGGGGAGGCGGAACCATCGATCGCCGGGCCTCGTCTACCGGCCGGCCGCCGGCGTCCCGCCTGCCCGGGATCAAACTGGTCCCCCAGGCCGACGTGCTGATCACGAAGGCCGACGGGACACCCGTTCGCGGCGCGCGTACTCAGCCCGACGGCACGATCGCCCTGCCGGAACTGATCGGCGTGCCGCCCAACACGCGATTGGTGCTCACCGCCTTCACCGGCGATTCGGCTGAGGCCAAAGTGGTCACCACCGAGCCTTTGGCGTGACCGGCGGCCGCTACAGCGCGGCTACTGTTGATACCAGTAGGCGATGCTGCGGTAGCGGCTGTCGCGGCGGCAGTTGTTGTGACCGCGCTCGATGGACATCTTGAAGGAGCGGGTGAACGGGACCGGGTCCCGCTCATGGAAGCGATACATAGTGAATTTGCCGGCCTGCCAGGCGAGTCTCGCCGGGACTTTCTCCAGCACCGTCAACCCGTGGTAGGGCATGGTGTACTCGCCGCGGAATCCCCAAGCCCCGCCGAAATAGTCTTCGGTCCCGGTGCCATGGATCGAAGGCCGCTCCTCGCCGTCGATCCAGATCATCTCGTCGCCCTCCCACCAGCCGGCCCCGGCGGCATCGACGCTCAAGACGACCCCGATGAAGTGGCCGCGGCCGCGCACGTCCAGGATCACGTGGTTGTCTTTGCCGTCGGGATTCTTCTGGTCGAAAGCGCAGGCGCGGCGGCCCGGGAACGGCTCCGGCGGTGATTCCCGGAACTCAGCGTGGAACCGCAGCGGGCTCGGCGGCCGGTCCCAGACCTGGTAGTCGATCTGGTAGTAGAGCCGCAGCGGCTCGGCAGACCCGTTCTCAATTACCACCCGCGCCCCATTGGCGTACGGCATCGGGAAGTAGGTGTTGAAGCCGCCGACGTTCGGGTTGGCGAGGTTGAAGTTCAGCTCCGGCCGCGCCCTCACGGTGATGAAAGCGCTACGCACCTGCCGGACGAGGCCGTGGCCCAGCGCGTGAAAGAGGCCGAAGGGGGCATCGACGGCCGGCTCGGCCGCCCCATCCCAGAAGATCTTCAGCCGGGTGGTCTCGAGATAGTGCGGCTCGGCCGAGGCGATGGTGAACCACATGTGGACGATCCGCCCGGCCCCTTCGAGCTGGGCTAGGACACGCTTGCTGCCGCCCTGGATGCTCACCCAGTCGCGGTTGCCGCCGTCGGTACGGTAACTCGACGCCCGGGCGGCGCGGTATGGCTGCGGCTGGTCGATCGCGGGCGGGGATTCCGCGGCCGCAAATGACGTCAGCAGAAGTAGCGAAGTCGAGAGTCGCAACTGGTTTCTCATGGCGCTCCTCGAGGACCCGGCGGGCCATGGAAGGGTGAACTGCGGCAAGTATATCGTTCCGTGCCCCGCGGCGGCAAACGGTTTGTCAGCCCGTCGAAGGATAACCGTGCGAGATATCTCCTCAGACCAATCTGGTGCACGGGTGCACAGCCGCTAATTTTCCCAACAATTCCGCGCGGCGGGCCGATAAGTGGCGACGAAGGGGCGGTAGAGCGTCCCGAAGGAGAAGCGTCCATGGGTAGCATCACACCGTTGGTCTTCACCGGCGTCAGCGAATTCTCTGACGACTTTCAGGCCATCATCGACCGTGCCGTAGCCATCGCCAGCATTCCGTTGCAGGAGATGCAGAATGAGCAGGCGGACCTGCTCACCAAGAAGCAGCTACTCACGGACTTGCGGGTGTCCGTTGCGGACCTGGCTTCGGCTGTGGCGGATCTGGGGAGTCTCGGCGAGACCCGGGCCCTGAGCGCCACCAGCAGCAACACGACCCGGGTCACGGTAACCCTCAACGGAGCCACGTCGCCCGGAACTTACACCATCACCGACATCACCTCAGTCGCCACCGCAGCCTCGGAAACCACCGCTAGCGGCTACGCTACCGACGACTCCACCACCGTCTCGACCGATGGCATCTTGGAGCTGGTCGTCGGCTCGAACACTTACACAATCGACCTCACCGCCCAAGGTGCGAACAATCTCATCGGACTCCGGGACGCCATCAACAATTTGAACGCCGGCGTCTCGGCCACGATTCTGAATACAGGCTCCGGCTCGACGCCCTATTATCTTTCCATTACTGCGCAGAACACCGGCGCGACCACCCTCCAGTTGCGGGAAACCGCCGGAGATCCCAGCTCGAACATCCTCACCAGCTCCAACCAGGGCTCCGACGCCGTTTTCAAGCTCAACGGCCTCACCGTCACCAGCTCGGAGAACACCCTCACCGATGTCATCCCCGGACTCACCTTCACGATCCAGAACACGACCGATCCCGGTGAAAGCGTGATCCTCTCCCTCTCCTCCAGCCGCACCGAGGTCGGCAACGCCTTGGCAAACCTGGTGAGCGCTTACAATGACCTCCGGACCGAGGTGAACCTCCAGATCGGCGAAACGGCCGGCCTGCTCAGTGGAGACTTCATTGTTCGGGAGATCCAGCAGCGGATGCGCGAGTTGGCTTCCTACGAAACCACCGGGACCATCAAGCGCCTTGCCGATCTCGGCATCGAGTTCGACGATCAGGGCGTCATGTCGTTCAACTCGTCGAAGTTCTACAGCTTGCCGGAATCCAGCTTCAACGCCGCGCTCGATTTCCTGGGCACCACGACCACCGGCTTCGGTGCGCTGGCTGACAACTTCGAGGCAATTAGCGACCCGGTGAACGGTCTGATCCGCACCCAGCAGGACTATTACGACGAGGCCGACGAGCGGCTTTCGGACCAGATCGCCCAGCTCAGTGAGCGCATCGACTACATGCAACAAAGTTTGATCGAGAAACTCCAACAGGCCGATGTTCTACTGGCGCAACTAGAATCGCAACAAACACTGCTCGAGGCCAGTCTGAAAGGCTTGGATCTCACGCTTTATGGAAAGAACAATGAGTGACAACTCTGACGGTCGGCTCGCCGCGGCGATCGAGGAGCTCGAAGCCGCAACCCGCCGCGTGGAAGAAGACAGAATGGGAGACTTGGACCGCCTGCTCGCACTCATGAAGCGCCGGTCGGCCGCCGTACAAAGACTAGCCGAGCTACTGCACGAACGCAACGGCCCGCCCGACCCTGCCCTGGCCGAACGGCTTCACCGCCAGCTCGAGCGAGGGCGGGCCATCCACGAGCGGCTTCTCCTGCTACGCGCTTCTCATCGGGCCGAACTCGCCCGCTTGCTCAGCGGCCAGCGCGCCGCAGCCGCGGTTTCCCCCCGCCCGCGTCCGTCCATCCGCCGAATCGACGTCCACGGCTGAGCGATTCCGGTGCAGTTCTTCCTTCTCGCCGTGTCCGAGGCCGATCGGCGAGACGCATCATGGGAAAATACCTCACACGACCGCGGGAGCGTTTGCGTGCGCGCACGTCAGCGTTATATGCTCACGCCACGGGAGGTCATGCGGATGAAAAGTACGTTTGCGGCCGTAGTCGGACTCGCTGCGCTCTTGAGCGTCTCCTGCGCAGCGCCAGAGAAAGCCGACCTGATCCTGACCAACGGAAAGGTCGTCACCGTCGATGAAGATTTCTCCATCGCCGAGGCCGTCGCCGTCAAAGGCGACCGCATTCTCGCCGTCGGAACCAGCGAGGAGATACAAAAGCTCGCCGGCCCGGAGACCGAGACGGTGGACCTTGAAGGGAAGATGGTCCTGCCCGGGCTCATTGACTCTCATGTCCACGCCGTTTCTTCAGCGATGTTCGAGTTCGACCACGAAGTCCCGACCATGGAGACGATCCAGGATGTTCTGGATTACGTGAAGGATCGGGCCAAAGCGCTCGGACCGGGCAAGTGGATCTACGTCTCGCAGGTCTTCATCACCCGCCTCAAGGAGCAGCGCTACCCGACGCGCGAAGAGTTGGATCGCGCCGCGCCGAAGAACCCGGTCGTCTTCCGCACCGGCCCCGACGCCTCGCTCAACTCCCTAGCGCTGAAGCTCAGCGGAATCGACAAGAACTTCCGCGTCACCGACGGCAAGCCTTGCCTGGTCGAGCGCGACCCGAAGACCGGCGAGCCAACCGGCATCCTCCGGCAGTGCGGGCGCTTCATCAAGTACGAGCCCACGGCCAGGAAGCCTACCGAAGCCGACCGGCTCGAGCGCGTCAAGATGCTCTTCGCCGACTACAATTCCGTCGGCATCACCTCCATCGGCGACGGCGACACCGAGGACGACGAGCTCGAACTGTTCCGAAAGCTGCGCGACAGCGGCGAGCTTACCGTCCGCATCTTCGCCTACGGCCACGTCAATGCCCAGGCCCCTATCGAAGAGATCGAAAAGCGCATCAAGAGCCTGGCCGCCAGTCCCCTGCACCAGTACGACAACATGCTCTGGCTCCGCGGCGCCAAGGTCTTCCTGGACGGGGGCATGCTCACTGGCAGCGCTTACATGAAGGAGCCGTGGGGAGTGAGCAAGATCTATTCGATCACCGATCCCAACTACCGCGGGATGCTCTACATCCAGCCGGACAAGCTCTACCAGATCATGAAGATCGCGCTCGAAAACGGCCTCCAGTTCACCGCGCACTCGGTGGGCGACGGCGCGGTGGAGACGTTCGTCAACGCCGCCGAGCGCGTCAACCAGGACGGCGTGTCCACTAAGAAAGGCCGCCCGTGCCTGACCCACGCCAACTTCCAGACGCTCGAAGCGATCAAGAAGATGGCCCGGCTGGGCGTGGTGGCCAATATGCAGCCCAACTGGCTCCAGCTCGACGGCGCCACGCTGATGAAACAGTTCGGCGAGGAGCGGACGAAGTACTTCCAACCTTACCGCACGCTGTTCGACGAAGGGGTTATCGTCGGCGGGGGCTCGGACCACATGCAGAAGATTGGCAGCTTCCGCTCCATCAACCAGTACAACCCGTTCCTCGGCATGTGGACCACGCTGGTGCGCCGGCCCCGCTGGATGGACAAACCGTTCCATCCCGAACAGCGCATCACGCGCGAGGAGGCCATCCGGCTCTACACCATCAACAACGCCTACGTCCTCTTCGAGGAGAAGGAGAAGGGCTCAATCGAACCGGGCAAGCTCGCCGACCTGATCGTCATCGACCGCGACCTGCTCACCTGCCCCGTGGATGACATTCCCCAGACCCAGGTGCTGCGAACCTACCTGGGCGGCAAGCTCGTCTACCAGAAGCCGTCCACCTGAGCGGCCGCCGCTCTGGACCCGCAGGGTCTCGGATGCCGGGCGGTCCTGTGCTACCTTCATGAATAATGCCTGGGCTGGAATCCGAGAAGACGATGTTCGAGGTCTACCGCGACACCGCGTACAGCGGGGCGTATGAAGTCGTGTACTATACCGAGCTGCAGGACTACAACAAGGAGACGGCCATCAACCGCGCCCTGGCCGGGGAACATTTCGTAGACGGCTATCTGCGCAACCACCGCAAAGACGAGGCCAAAAGGATCATCGACTCCTTGCTCGAGCGCATGAACTCCGGCGAGGCGATCACACCCGACGATTTCCTCGAGGCCCTGGGCGACCACCTGGCTTGAGCGGGCCGTTCCCAGCCACTTGTGGGACCCGTCGGCCGCTTACTCTTTGGCCTGGCCCACCAGCGCGAGGTTTCCGCGACGGCTTCTCACGAGGGCGAGCAAGGCCAGCGCGCTGCCCAGCAGACCGACACTAGCCGGTTCAGGCACGGGCTCGTACCGCGCGGCAGAGACCGGCGGCATCTCCGGGTTCCACCGGCCGCCCCAAAACCCAACCTTGGGCGGCCCGCCGATCCGCACATCGACCTCGGTCTCCGGATCCACGTCGTCCAGCGTGCCAGGAATCCTGTCCGGGCCGGCCGTTCCCCACAATGGTGGGTCTTGCAAGAAATTAGGCCCGCTACCACTGTCGAAGTACTCCATCAGCGGACCCGTTCCGTCGTTCGTGATCGTCCAGGTGTATAGGTACGTGTCATCGCCCAACCCGACAACAAGCGATGTCAGACTGACGCTCGCCGAAAGCTCGACGCCCGCCGGCCCAACGTACGTGCCGCCAGCGATCGAAGACTCGAGAGTGAACACATCATCGTTGGTCCATAAGATCCCGTCAGGGCCGGGAAGCCGCTGCAGTTGCCAAGTAGCCTGGGGCTCCACCAGCCAGGAGCTCCCGTGGAGCGGGAAAACAAAAACTACGAACGCAAGAAGGACACAGGAGACAAGAGGCACCCTCCGCATGGCGGACTCCCTTCAGGGCCGGGCGGCGTCATCTCCAGCGGGCCACACACGTCGTTCGGGGCCTCCAGCAGGCGCGCGAGGTGGCGGCGCTGATTGCCGCTTGGCGGCCGTGTCCCCACGTCCCGTGACGCCGCAGCCCTTGTGGATTTCAGCTTACAGTGTACATCCACCAGTTCCAGACCGGATAGTCTTTTCAGCGAATGTCCTCAGACGCCCCCGTTCCACCAGGCGGCTGCCTCTGACGCGGCCGCACAGCGACCGCCGTGCGCCTCATCGGCCGGGGTCAGCGCTGGTGCGGCGGAACAAAAAGTTAACAATTCTTTTTCGTCTCTCGAGTACCCGGCTGCTAGGATAGGAGAACACCTACCCAAGGAGGGGGAACAGATGAGATTCCTGATGACGGTGAACCTCACTACCGGCCCGGCCAACGACGCTGCCCGGCGCAGTGAGTTGGGGGAAAAGATCGGCGCGATCCTCGATGAGCTTCAGCCGGAGGCGGCGTACTTCGGCACCGAGGATGGAATGAGGACCGCTTATCTGATCGTCCATATGAAAGACGCTTCGGAACTACCGAAGTTGGCCGAGCCTTGGTTCCTTGCTTTCGACGCGGAGATCGACCTTTGTCCGGTGATGACGCCAGAGGATCTCGGGAGGGCAGGCTCCGACATCCAGGCGGCGGTGAAGAAGTACGGGTGACGCGCGGCGCGCGCGCCTCGCTCGGGTCGTTAGGACTCGAGCTCGAAGTTTGCATTTGCTGGGCGATTCAGCGTCCGCACACTGCGAACCGGACGACCTCGTCCCTTATGCCGCGAATCTGAAGGAAGCGCCGAAAACAGTTCTTGACGGCTTATGTCAGGCGACTATCATCAGGGGTAGGGGAGAAAAAATTCATGAGATCGTCCCAAAAACGTCTAGCAGGAGCCGAACGTTTGACGATCGTTCTGCTACCGTTGTTGGCGTTGTTCGTCCCGCTGCTCGGCTTCTTTCTCTACCAGTGGACCATCAGCATGCTGCCGCCGGGCGAGGCCTTCGCCCGAGCGGTCGCGTTGTCCACCGGCATCCCGGCAGCCAGCTTGATCGTGACAGCCCTTTGGGAAGCGGCCCCGTTCGCGCTGCTAGCGGCCTATGTTCTGTCCGCGGAGGCTGAAGCCGGCAGGAAGCGCCGGTGGGCGATCCTCGCCTGCGGCGCCGCCGTAATCGCGGCGGCTGAGCTCGGCACGTACTTTACGCTGTGGAGCGTCCCGTTCGGTACGGCTCTGGCTCTGCTGGTGGTGAGCGCCGGTTTGATGATTCTGCGGGCGGGCGACATCAAGGATCTCTTACGGCAGCAGACAGCGGGAGCGTAGCCGGCACGCGCGAGCCGCTGCGGCGGGCGCCGTTCATGACCAGCGCACGGGAGGGGATTCACGAACGCGCCATGCCCGCGATGGCGTTCACCAGAACGAAGACCATCCCCAGCGGAATCAGGTACTTCCAGCCAATGTTCATAAGCTGGTCGTAGCGGAACCGCGGGAAGGTGCCCCGCACCCAAATGAAGAGGTAGACGACCAGGCTCACCTTGAAGAAGAACCAGAAGAGCGGAGCCAACGCTGCATTCGCCGCCGGGATCATGAAGATCACGCCGACGAGCACCAAGCCTGCCGCGATCGCCGCCATCAGCGCCGCCCGCCAGTAGCTCTTCGGCCGGAGCCGCGCTGCGAGCCGGAAAGACAGAAGCCCCGATCCAGCGAACACAAGGAGCGGCGCCCCGTAGTTTAGCGGGATCTCGAGGAACCCGACGCTCGGAAAAGGCCGCAGCCATCCGCCCCAGAACAATGTCACGCCGGCCCCGGCGATCACGAAGATGCTCGCGTACTCGGCCAGGAAGAACAACGCCCAGCGGAAGCCGGAGTACTCGGTCATGAAGCCCGCGACGAGCTCCGATTCGGCCTCTGGCAGGTCGAATGGCGCCCGGTTCGTTTCAGCCACCGAGGCGATCAGGAAGATCATGAACGGGACGAACATCAGCCCGTAGTTATCGAAGGCGAACCAGACGCCCCGCTCCTGCTGCTGCCGGACGATCTCCACCATGCTCAGCGTTCCCGCCGACATCACGCCCGCCACCAGCCCGAGGCCCATAGCAACCTCGTAGCTGACGAGCTGCGCGCTGCTGCGGAGAGCGCCGAGTAGCGGATAGTGGCTGTTCGACGACCAGCCGCCGATGATGATACCCAGCACGCCCACCGCGCTCATCGCCGTGATCACCAGCAGGCCGACGTTCACGTCGATCACCCGGATCGTCTCGCTGAACGGCAGAACGGCGAAGGAGGCCAGCGCCGTGACGGTGGAGATCACCGGCGCCACCCAGAACAACCCACGATCCGCCGCCCCGGGGATGATGTCTTCCTTTTGGAGCAGCTTCAAGGCGTCCGCGATGGGCTGGAGCAGGCCATGGGGACCGACGCGCATCGGGCCGAGACGCACTTGGAGGTCGGCCAGAACTTTCCGTTCCACCAGCACGATGTAGCCGGCCAGCAGCGGAAAGACGGCGATGATCACCAGCGTGATGATAACCGGCGTGAACAGCGGATGCTCGAGAATGGTCTCCATAGCTTGCTACCGAATCAGAGAGAACTGAGCGATTCTCAGGAAAGGATCGGGGTAGACCCCGATACCCAGCGTCAGCACGCCAGAGACGGCCAGCGCCACCTTGATCCCGAAGGTCGAGGCCAGCGGCGTCACCTCCTTGCGCTCGGAAACGAACATCGCCCGGACGATGCGGAAGTAGTAGTAGATGGCCACGGCGACGAAGACCGCTGCGATGACTGCCAGCGTGTAGTGGCCGGTCTGGATCAGCGCTAGGAAAATGTAGTACTTGCCGATGAAGCCGGCGGTCGGCGGGATACCCGCCAGCGACAGCATGAAGATCAGCATCAGCACGGCGTAGCCGGGGCTCGAATCCATCAGGCCGGCCAGGTCCTCGATGTCTTCGCCGATGATCTCGCGCCGCCGCAGCGCCACCAGCACCAGGAAGGCTCCCAGGGTCATGAAGGCGTAGACGGCGACGTAGACGGCCACGCCGATCAGGCCGGTCTCGTTGCCGGCGATCAGGCCGAGCAGGATGTAGCCGGCGTGGGAGATCGAGCTGTAGGCCAGCAGCCGCTTGACGTTGGTCTGCGTCACCGCGGCGATGTTGCCGATGAAGAGACTCAGCACGGCGGCTCCGATCAGCAGCGGCTCCCAGGTGGGCCGGGCGCTCTCCAGCGGCCCCAGGAAGATCCGCATCAGGAAGGCGAACGACGCTGCTTTCGAGCCCGTAGCGAGGAAGGCGGTGATGGTGGTCGGCGCGCCTTCATAGGCGTCCGGCGCCCACATGTGGAACGGCGCCGCCGAGACCTTGAACAGCACCCCCACGGCTACCGCCGCCATGGCCAGCACCACCAGGGGGTCCGTCGGCTCCCGCGCCGCCAGGGCGTCGGCCACATCGACGATCTTCGTGGAGCCCGACAACCCGTAGAAGAGCGAAAAACCGTAGACCAGCAGCCCGCTCGAGAAGGCGCCCAGCAGCAAGTACTTCATCGCCGCCTCGTTCGAGCGCTTCTGCGTGCGCAAGAAACCCACCATCACATAAAAGCTCAGCGCCGTCAGCTCGAGGCCCACGAACAGCGTGACCAAGTCCGTTCCGGTGGCCATGAAAAACATGCCACACTGGGCAAGCAGGATCAGGCCGTAGTATTCGCCGTGGTGCTCGTTCTCGATCTCCAGATAACGGTACGAGATGATCGCCACCAGGACCGAGAGCAGAATGAACAGCCAGTTGAAAAACAGGGCAAAGCCGTCGATCGTCAGTGTCCCGTTGAACGCGGTCAGCTCATTGAGCCCGTAACTGGAAAGAAAGCTCTGTTGCCGCCACAGGCCGGCCCCGGTGAAGACCTCGCCGATGATCAGGAACACGATTAACCACTTGCGCTGCTTTGGCTGTGGAAACAGCAGGAAGTCGAACAGCAGGACAGCGCAACCGAACAGCGCCAGCATCAGCGCCGGGATGAGAACGAAGTGGTCGGTGCTCGTGTAGTACTGGCTCATCGAATGCCGGCCTCCATTCGGGACTCCATCGCCCGCGCCGCCTCAACCGGGGTCTCCGCGCCCTGGGCTTCGAAATAGCCCGGTCGCACGCGCTCGACGAGCTGCGCCACCGGTTTCTCCAAGATCTCGAAGTACGGCTTGGGATAGACGCCGATCCACAACGCCCAAACGAGCAGCGGCGCGAAGACAGCCCACTCGCGCAGGTTCAAATCCGGCAGTTTCAGGTTCTTCGGGTTGTTGATGCGGCCGAGCATCGTCCGCTGATACAGCCACAGCAGGTAGCTTGCTCCGAGAATGATGCCGGTGACGGCAAACGCCGCCCACACCCGGTTCGCCTCGAAGGCCCCCTGGAGGATCGTGAACTCGCCGATGAACCCGTTCAGCAGCGGCAAGCCCGCCGAACTCAGCATGGCGAAGGCGAAGACGAAGGCATAGTTCGGCATTACGTGGGCCAGACCGCCGTATTCGCGGATCAAACGCGTGTGCCGGCGCTCGTAGACGACGCCGACGATCAAAAAGAGCATGCCAGTGGAGATGCCGTGGTTGATCTGCTGGATCACGCTGCCCGCCAGCCCGTTCGGATTCAGCGAAAAGATGCCCAGCGTGCAGAAACCCAAGTGGCTCACCGACGAGTAGGCGACCAGCTTCTTCCAGTCGTCCTGCATCAGGCAAACCAGCGCCCCGTAAATGATGGCGACGATCGAGAGCCCGACCATCACCTGCACGATCCACGGATCGATCGCCGCTTTCGGCAGTAAGGGCAGCGAGAACCGCAGGAACCCGTAAGTCCCCATCTTCAGCAATACCGCGGCCAGGATCACCGAGCCGGCAGTCGGGGCCTCCGTGTGGGCATCCGGCAGCCACGTGTGGAACGGGAACATCGGCACCTTGATGGCGAAGCCGATGAAGAAAGCCCAGAAGACCCAGCGCTCCAGGTGGAGCGGCATGGCCGTCCGCATCAGGGCGTCGATCTCGAAGGTGTAGACGCCGTACTGGGCGTGGTGCTGGAAGTAGAGCGTCAGAATGCCCAGCAGCATCAGGACGCTGCCGGCCAACGTGTACAGGAAAAACTTGATCGCCGCATAGAGCTTCCGCGGACCGCCCCAGACGCCGATGATGAAGTACATCGGCACCAGCACAATTTCCCAGAAGACGTAGAAGAGCAGGAAGTCCAGCGACAGGAAGACGCCGATCATCCCCGTCTGCTGGAGAAGGAACATCGCGTAGTACTGCTTCTCGTAGCGGTCGATCGCGCTCCAGGACGACAGGATGGCAATGAAGCCCGTCACAGTGGTGAGCATCACCAGCAGCAGGCTGATGCCGTCGATGCCCAGGTAGTAATGGGCGCCGAGCGAAGGAATCCAGGGCGCCCTCTCGACCATCTGGAAACCTTCGAGCGAGCGGTCGAACCGGAAAAGCAGCGGCAACGACACCAGGAACCCGGCGAACGCGACGATGTTGGCCCAGACCCGGATCAAGGTCCGGTTGCTGGACGGCAGGAACAGCAACACAATCATGCCGGCCAGCGGCGTGAACAGCACAATGCTCAGCAGGTGTTCGCTCATCGCTCGCTCACTTGATCAGGTAATAACCCAGCGCCACTGCCATCCCGGCCAGGATCACGGTCGCATACTGCTGCACAAACCCCGTCTGCAGGAAGCGCACCGGGTAGGAAGCCATCTTCACCACAAACGCGACCAGGCGCACCGCTCCATCGACGATCCAGGTGTCCCACCACCCAGAAACCGTCGAGGTGAAGCGCGTCAGCCAGCCCGCTCCGTTGACGCCGCCGTCCACGATCGCCTGATCGAACCGGGCCAGCACCCGTCCACCGCCTTTCACCAGGCCATTCACGAACAGGAAATTGTAGATCTCGTCCACGTACCACTTGTTCAACAGCGCCGGATACAACGGGCCGCTCGCCTCCGCGATCCGGTCCGGCAGCTCGGGCCGCTGCACATAGAGGTAGCGGGCGATCAGGATACCGGCAACCGCCAGCAAGACCGACAGGCCCATCAGCGCCCATTCCACCGCGAGATCATGAGTTCCGTGCCCGCCCTCGTGCGCAGCGGCCACCCACACCGGCTCCAACCAATGCTCGAAGGCGTGGAAGCTCTCCGGCAGGAAGGTCCAGGCCTTGGGCACCGAGAGCCAGCCCACCAGGATCGAACCCACAGCCAACACCGTCAGCGGCACGGTCATCACCGGCGGCGACTCGTGGATGTGGGCCTTGGTGTGCTCGTCGGCGCGGCACTCGCCCCAGAAGGTCATGTACATCAGCCGCCACATGTAGAAGGCGGTCATCAGAGCGGTGACGGTGCCCACGGCCCACAGTGCCTTCGAACCATAGGGGGAACTCCACGCCTGCCAGAGGATCTCATCCTTCGAGAAGAAGCCGGCCAGCCCGGGGATGCCTGCGATGGCCAGCGACGCCACGGCCATCGTCCAGAAGGTCTTCGGGATCTTGTCCTTCAGCCCGCCCATCTTGCGCATGTCCTGCTCGCCGCCCATGGCGTGGATCACCGAGCCGGAGCCGAGGAAGAGCAGGGCCTTGAAGAACGCGTGGGTGAACAGGTGGAAGATCGCCACCCAGTAGGCGCCGACGCCGGCGGCCAGGAACATGTAGCCGAGCTGGCTGACGGTGGAGTACGCGAGCACCCGCTTGATGTCGTTCTGTACCAGGGCGATGGAGGCCGAAAAGATCGCCGTCAGCGCCCCGATCGTGGCCACCACCGCCATCGTCTCCGGCGCCAGCGAATAGAGCGCGTTCGAACGAGCCACCATGTAGACGCCGGCGGTGACCATCGTCGCCGCGTGGATCAGCGCCGAGACCGGCGTGGGGCCCTCCATCGCGTCCGGTAACCAGACGTAGAGCGGAATCTGCGCGCTCTTTCCCGTCGCCCCGATGAACAGCAGCAGCGCCGTCAGGCTCAACAGCCCGAAGCCGGCCGCCTCCGCTGGCATCCCATGCAGCGCCTCGTTGACGTCGAGGAAGCGAACCGTGCCCGTGAGAGCGAAGATCATGAAGATGCCCAGGATGAAGGCCGCGTCACCGATGCGGTTCACGACGAACGCCTTGATGCCCGCGTCGCTGGCCGACTTGCGGTGGAAGTAGAAGCCGATCAGCAGATAGCTGCACAGCCCGACGCCTTCCCAGCCCACGAACAGCAGCACGTAGTTGTTCGCCAGCACCAGCGTGAGCATGAAGAAGACGAACAGGTTGAGGTATCCGAAGAAGCGGTAATAGCCGGTTTCGTGGCCCATGTAACCGATGGAGTAAACGTGGATGAAGAAACCCACGAAAGTGACCACGAGAATCATTACCGCGCTCAACGGATCCAGCAGAAATCCGAGATCCGCCGCGAAGCGGCTGAGCGAACCGTCTCCCATGTGGAACGACAGGCCAGCCAGCCAGGTGTATTTGATGACCTGATGCGTCTTCTCCGGCAGCCCTGCCAACTGCACCACTGCGCCGATCGAAAGCAGCAGCGAGATGAAGACCGTCCCCGGACAGATCCAACTGATGAGCCGCCGCGTCGGAGCAAAGTGCGGATGGTGAGATTCGGCCTCTTTGGTCCCTTCTCCGATCGCTTCCACCAGCTCTGGCTCGAGCGCGTCCGGGGAGCGCTCCGGCTGCGGATCGAGGCGACGGCCGAGAAGGAACATCGCCAAGGCGCCGGCCAGCGGGAACAGCGGGATCAGCCAGATCGAGTCGAGGAAGTTCATCCGCTTCTCCTCACCACTTCAACAAGTCGATCTCATCGGACGCTACGGTTTCGCGGTTGCGGAACAAGGCGATCAAGATCCCTAGGCCCACCGCAGCTTCAGCCACGGCGACGGCGATGACGAAGATGGCGAAGATCTGGCCCTCCACCGCCTGGAAGCGCTCCGAGAAGGCCACCAGGTTGATATTCACCGCGTTCAGGATCAGCTCGATCGACATCAAGATGATGACGATGTTCCGCCGTGTGAGGAAGCCGATCGTACCGATCAGCAAAAGCGCTGCGCTCAGGATGACGTAATGGACTGTCGTAACCGGATACACCATTCAGATCCTCTTTTTCGCCATCACCACGCTGCCGACGATGGCCACCAGCAGCAAAATGGATGCGATCTCGAACGGCAGCAAGTACTCAGAAAACAGAACCTCGGCCAAGCGCTCGGTGTTGCCGCCGGTTTGCACTTCGGTGACCGGGGGCGCCAGGCGGAAAGTGTCGAGCCCTTGGAAGATCACGTAAATGATCTCAGCGGCCACTACCGCCGCACAGGCCAACGCCAGCCGCCACTGCCGCAAAAACCTCGGCTGGCGGGCCTCGGCGTCGAGATTGACCAGCATGATCACGAACAGGATCAGCAGCACCACGCCGCCGATGTACAGCATGATCTGCACGACGAACAAAAACTCGGCGCCGCGCAAGAGAAACACGCCCGCTACGCCGAGTAGCGTCACGACAAGCCACAGGGCCGCATGCACGGCGTTGCGGCGCGTGATCGTCAGCACCGCCCCACCGAGAATCATCAGGGCGAAGACATAAAACAAGATCGCATTCACCATGACTTCACGTCCGCCGGACTCTTCCCGGCGGTCCCGAAACGAGCCGGAAGAGGTCCCATGGCTATGCGCCCGTCAATACGTGTACCGAGTTGGCACGGGGCCCTCTTCCAGCATTTGCCGGTCCCAGATGGCGCCTTCGCGCGTAAATGCAGCCAGTTCGAAGTCCTGGCTGAGTTCCAAGGCATCCGTGGGACACGCGTCCTCACACAGGCCGCAGAACATGCAGCGGGAGATGTCGTACGTGAACGTCGTCAACTCTTTCCTGCGCGTCTGCTCGTTGCGCTCGCTGGTCACCACGATGAGATGCTCCGGGCAGGCCAGTGCGCACAGATTGCAAGCGATACAGAGCGTCTCCTTCGTCTCCGGATGCACGTTCAGCCGCGGCGCGCCCCGGTACCGTTCGGCAATCTTCGGCCGTTCCGCCGGGTATTGTTCGGTGACGACGTTCTTGGGATGCTGAGACCGGAAGGTCACCCATAGGCCCTCGATGAGGTCCACCAGGAAGATCTTCCTCAACAGCTTCGTCATACCTGCTCCTTGGCCCGGCGGAATCTGTACTTAACGGTCAACTTCCCCGAGCACAATATCAATCGTACCGATAATCGCCACGATGTCGGCGACCAGCGAGCCTCGGCTCATCTTGTCGAGCGCTTGCAAATTGATGAACGACGGCGGGCGTACCCGCAGCCGGTAGGGCTGCGTGGAACCGTCGCTGACGATGAAGTATCCAAGTTCGCCCTTCGGCGCCTCGATCGACACGTAGACCTCGCCCACCGGAGGTTTGATCACTTTGCCCACCTTGGCCATGATGGGCCCCTCGGGGATGTCTTCGACGGCTTGTTCAATGATGCGTACGCTCTGGCGCATCTCTTGGATACGCACGATGTACCGGTCGTACGTGTCGCCGTTTTCCCGCGTCGGAATCTCGAAATCGTATTTCTCGTAACCGCTATACGGGTGTGCCTTGCGGATGTCCCATTTCACACCGGCGGCGCGCAGCATGGGCCCGGTGACGCCGTACGCCTTGCAGTCCTCGGCGTTCAGGATGCCGACGTTTACGAGCCGGTCCTTCCAGATCCGGTTCTCAGTCAGCAGCTCTTCGTACTCGTCCACCCGGGGCAGGAACTTCTTGCAGAACTCCTTGACGTCCCGCTCCATGCCCTCGTAGACCTCGTACTGCAAGCCGCCGATGCGGAAAGCGTGGGTGGTGAGGCGGGCGCCGCAGTAAGCCTCGTAAATGTTGAGGATGTCCTCCCGCTCGCGCATCACGTAGAACAGCGGGGTAATGGCGCCGATGTCCAGCGCGTGTGTGCCCAGCCACAGCAAGTGGCTGGCGATGCGGTTCAACTCGGTCAGGATCACCCGCACGGCTTGCGCCCGGGGAGGGACCTCGACGCCCAAGAGTTTCTCGACGGCCAGACAGTAACCCAAAGCGTTCGAGACCGCCGCCACGTAGTCCATGCGGTCCACGTACGGCGCGAACATCTGGTAGGTGCGGTTCTCGCCGATCTTCTCGACGCCCCGGTGCAGATAGCCGATGACACAATCGGCGCCCAAAATCTTTTCGCCGTCGAGCTTCAACACCACCCGCAGCACGCCGTGTGTGGACGGATGCTGCGGGCCCATGTTCAAGACCAGTTCGTTGGCGTCGAGAAAGGTGGTTTCCGGCATAGGCGTCACTGCCCGCTGTCGATCCCGAGATTGTCCTGCACCCACTTCTGATCCATGTTGAGGATGCTGGAATCTTTCCGCAGCGGATGGCCCTCCCACTCGTCGGGCATCAGAATCCGCCGGAGGTCCGGGTGATTCGCAAAGCGGATGCCAAACATATCGTAGACTTCGCGCTCGAGCCAGTTGGCCGTCGGGTGGACGCTCACCGCGCTCTCGATCTCTTGGCCATCCTTCAACCGCGTCTTGATGCGGATGCGCTCGCGCCGGGCGAAGCTGTAAAGGATGTAGATCACCTCGAACCGCTCTTCCTTTTTCGGATAGTCCACCGCGGTGATGTCCACCAGGTAGTCGAAATCGGCCTCCAGCTTCAAGTATTCGATGATCGGGATGACGGCATCGGGCCGGGCGACAAGAAACTTCTGATCCCGATAAATGCAAAACTCCGTGATCCGGTCGCCGAACTGGCCTTTCAACGCCTGCGTGAGTTCATCATCCCACGGTTCGGTCTCCATGACCGCCGGCTTCTTCGGCGGCGGCTTCCGAGGAGGGGCTTTGGCCGTACCGGGCGGTTTCGCTGCAGCCGGTTTTCCGGCTGGCGGCTTCGCCGCAGGTTTCTGTGGCTGCCCGCCTTTCGGAGCCCCAGCGGCCTTCGTCGGCTCGGATCCGGCAGGCGGCTTGGACTCTCCCTTGGAAGGCACACCCTCTTCGGCGCCTTTGGCCGCGGCGGGGGGCTTCGCCTCGGAACCACCGCGGGACGCGGCGCTCTCCTGGCCGGGCGCAGGCGCGCCTTCTAGACGATCGGGTTGCTTGTCGTCAGCCATGGACGCAAACAGGCAAGATCCCCACGATAAAACAGTCAAGAATAGGCTGTCAAATGACAAAAGGGAGGTCCGGGTCCCTGTTTTTTCGAGCGGCCGGCGGCCGTGCCCGCGCCGGTGAAAGGCGCCAGCTGAAAACGAGCCCCCACCGGGCAAGGGTCACGGGCTCAACAGGAACCGATGGCCATGCGGAATAGCGCCGGGAAAAACATAGGCGTACAGCATCACGATCATGCCCACGATGAGGGCCAGCAGCACGCTGTGCTTCAGGACCGCCCGGAATACGTCGCCTTCCTTGCCCGCGAGACCGACGGCGGCACAGGCGACGATGATCGACTGGGCGTCGATCATTTTTCCCATCACCCCGCCTGCCGAGTTTGCCGCCGCCATGAGAACCGGACTCAGCCCCAATTTGTTCGCCGTCACGACTTGCAGGCCGCCGAATAACGCGTTCGAGCCAGCGTCGGTCCCAGTGAGCGCAACGCCGAGCCATCCGATTAAGGTGCCAAAGAGCGGGTACAGAGCGCCGGTGTGCGTCATTGCCAGCCCCAGCACTGCATCCATCCCTGAATAGCGGGTGATGAAGCCCAGACCCAGCATGGCCAAGATGGCGATCAGGCTGAATCGCATTCTGTAAACCGTGCGGACAAAGACTTTGAGTGTCGCCCCGACCGAGAGTCCCAACACGGGCCCAGCGATCAGGCCGGCGAAAAACGTCGCTGTACCCACGGCCGACAACCAGGCGATATCGAAATACGCGGGCTCGGTATGCGGTTCCGCGACGACTGGCGCCGCGCGTAGAACGAGGTTGTGGAGCCCCGGCACCGGCGCCCGCAACGAGACTGCATCCAAGGTTTGTTTGATCGCCGGAATGCCCCACAAGATGACGAAACCCGAGAGCAACAGGAAGGGCGACCAGGCGTGAAACACCTCCCTTCCCCGGTAGCGTCCCCGTGCACCGGCCGGTGATCCAGAACCACTTCCCCGCCAAACGGCCGTTGGGCGCCATCTCTGGAAGAACCAAGCCAGCCAGAGCATCGTTCCCATTCCGCCAATGATGTCCACCAGCGCCGCATCCATGTAGTTGGACCAGAAAAACTGTAGAGAGGCGAACGAAAGCCCGCAGGCGAGGCAACCTTGCCAGACTTCCCACGTTTTCTTCCAGCCCACCTGAGTGCGTACGATCCAGAACGGCAGGATGATGGCGGTCCAGGGAAGGATACGGCCAACCATGGCGCTCAGGTCGGCTTCCCGCAGCCCGGTGACCGCGACCAGAGTCCGAATGGGGTTCCCCACCCCGCCCCAGGCCACCGGCGCGGTATTTGCGATCAGGCACAGAACGGCGGCCTCAAACGGCCGGAACCCAAGCCCGACCATCATCGCTCCGCACACGGCCACCGGAGCTCCCCCTCCACCGGCTCCCTCCAACAGCGCGCCGAAAGCAAACGCAATCAGCAAAACCTGGAGCCTGCGGTCGTCCGTCACACCGCCGATCGATTCTTTGATCGTCTCGAAGTGTCCCGTCTCGACAGCGACTTCGTACACGAAAACGGCGGCGACCAAAGTCCAGACGATCCGGACGATGCCGTAACTGAGCCCTGCGGCGGCCGCACCCGCAACCATGGAGCCCGGCATGCCGAACACTGCCCACGCCAACGCAAGCGCCGCCAGAAATGCGCCTACCGCTGCCTTGTACGCTATCACCCGGCGAACCGCCAACAGGTAGAAAAGCAAGGTCACGGGAACCGCCGCGACAGCCGTGGACAACGTGGCGTTCCCCAACGGATTGTAGTTCTGGGTCCAGGTCTCCATAGGGACGGCTTCCTGATTATGCTACCGGTTACTACTCACCCGGGAGAGCGCGAAGGCCTGCCCTTTCTTGCGAGCCCGGCGGCGGAAGCTCCCTGGAACGGGCCGCTCGGCTACAATGGACGGCGAGAGGTTTGGACGAATGTCGGACGACAAAACATCTCGATTCTTGTGGTTTCTCGCCGGCGCATCCATCGGTGTGGCGGTCGCTTTGCTCTACGCGCCGCAGCCCGGCGCCGAGACACGCAAGCGCATTTCCCGCACCGCCGAAAAAGGCCGGGAGGCCCTGGCCGAGTCCGGCTCTGAGATCCTCGAACGCGGCCGCGAGCTTTACGACAAAGGCAAGCAGATCGCCGACGAAGCTGCTGAAATGTTCGATCGCGGCAAGAAACTCGTACAGGGATGAGAGGAAAAGATGGCTGAAGTCGCGCAAGCTGTGGATTTGAAATCGTTGCCGGAATTCAAGAACGAGCCCTGGCAGGACTTCTCGAAGCCTGAAGTCCGCCAGGCAATGGCCGAGGCGCTAGTGAAGGTGCGCAGCGAGTTCGGCCGCGAGCACGATCTCCTCGTTGCTGGCGAACGGGTGAAGTCGGGACAGACCTTCGAGTCGCGCAACCCCTCGAACCCGGGCGAGGTCGTCGCCGTCATGCAGAAGGCCACGCCTGAGCTGGCCGCCAAGGCCGTCGAGGACGCCCACGCCTACTTCACCGAATGGCGCAAGGTTCCCGCGGCCGAGCGCGCGGCGATGCTGCTCAAGGCCGGCGAGATCGTCCGGAAGCGCAAGTTCGAGTTCATCGCCTGGCAGGTCTTCGAGGCGGGCAAGACATGGCCCGAGGCCGACGCCGACGTCTGCGAGGCGATCGATTTCTGCGAGTATTACGCGCGGGAAGCCCTGCGCTACGACTCTCCGCCGCCCGTGCCCCAGTTCCCCGGCGAGCGCGACGAACTCCGTTACATCCCCTTGGGCGTCGGCGTGGTCATCCCGCCCTGGAACTTCCCGCTGGCGATCATGGGCGGCACCACGACCTCGGCGCTGGTGGCCGGCAACACGGTGGTGCTGAAGCCGGCGAGCGACACGCCGGTGAACGCCGCCAAGTTCGTCGAGGTGCTTCTCGAAGCCGGTTTCCCGCCGCGGGCCATCAACTTCATCCCCGGCTCCGGCGGCGAGATCGGCGACCTGCTCGTCGAGCACCCGAAGACGCGCTTCATCTCCTTCACCGGCTCCAAGGAAGTCGGCCTGCGCATCGTCGAGCTGGCGGCGAAGACGCAGCCCGGGCAGATCTGGATCAAGCGCGTGATCGCCGAAATGGGCGGCAAGGACGCCATCATCGTCGATTCGGAATGCGATCTCGACGCCGCCGTTCAGGGCGTCCTGGTCTCGGCCTTCGGTTTCCAGGGGCAGAAGTGTTCGGCCTGCTCCCGGGCCATCATCGATCAGTCGCTCTATGACGAGTTCCTCGAGAAGCTGAAAGCCAAGACCGAGGCGATCCGCGTCGGGCCCGCCGAGGACCCGCAGAACTACATGGGGCCGGTAATCAACGCCTCGGCCCGCAAGAAGATCCTCGACTACATCGAGATCGGCAAGGGCGAGGGCCGGCTCGTCACCGGCGGCAAGGCCATCGAGCACGAGACCGGCGGCTATTTCATCGAGCCGACGATCTTCGCCGATGTGGACCGCAGCGCCCGCATCTTCCAGGAAGAGATCTTCGGTCCGGTGCTGGCCGTGACCAAGGCGCGGGACTTCGACCATGCCCTCGAGCTAGCCAACGACTCCGAGTACGGCCTCACCGGCTCGGTCTACACCAAGAACCGCGAGAAGATCGAGCGCGCCAAGGACGAGTTCCACGTCGGCAACCTTTATTTCAACCGGAAATCGACCGGCGCCATGGTGGCTTCCCATCCCTTCGGCGGCTTCAACATGTCGGGCACGGATTCGAAGGCCGGCGGACCGGACTACCTGCTGCAGTTCCTGCAGGCCAAGTCGATCGGCGAAGTGCTCACCTGAGCGCTGCGGGCGGAGAGACGCAAGGCCGCGCGCGAGCCTGGCGGGCGCCCGCTGCCCGATGACGCGCTAGTCGGGCCGGCGCCGTCTGCAGTATAGTGGCAGCATGTCGAACGTCGATCTCGTGCGCGAAGCCTTGAAGGAAGGCGAGGGGATCGTTCGCCTGGCTCCGTGCTGGGTGCCGCGGTCGTTTCTGATGCCCGGCGGCCGGCTGAAGCTCGATCCCCGTGACCTCTATGCTCTCGGCGCCCACCGCGGCGGCATCGACGAGCGGTGGTTCTCCTCGACGACCAACGCCGACAACGGCCCGGGCACCCCGGAGGATGAAGGCCTCAGCTACATCGACGCCGGCGGCAAGCGCGTCCTCCTCAAAGAAGCCATCGACAAACTCGGCGACCTGTTCCTCGGCGCCGACGTCATGGAGCGCGAGGGCGGCTGGAACCTGCTGTGCAAGTTCTTCGACAACCTCGGCCCCATTCCGCACCACCTGCACCAGACCGACGAGTTCGCCCGGCGGGTCGGCGCCAAAGGCAAGCCGGAAGCCTACTACTTCCCGCCGCAGTACAACTTCCACGAGAACCACTTCCCGTACACCTTCATGGGGCTGAACCCCGGTACTACGCGGGACGACGTCCGCCGGTGCCTGGAGCGCTGGAACGAGGGTGACAACGGCATCCTCTACCACTCCCGCGCTTACAAGTTGAAGCCCGGCACCGGCTGGCAGATCGACGCCGGCATTCTGCATGCGCCCGGCTCGCTGGTCACCTACGAGCCGCAGGTGAACTCCGACGTCTTCGCCATGTACCAGTCGATGGTGGAGGGCCGACCGGTCCCCTGGGATCTGCTCATCAAGGACGTCCCCGCGGAGCACCACCACGACCTCGACTACATCCTCGACATGCTGGACTGGGACGCCAACCTGGATCCGGAGTTCGCCAAGCACCGGCTCTTCGAGCCCACCCCGGTGAAAGACCCCGCCGAAATGGCCGAGGAAGGCTACTCCGAACAGTGGATCGTCTACTCGACGCCGTACTACTCGGCCAAGGAGCTGACCGTCTTCCCGGGCCGCGAAGCCGTCATTACCGACGCCGCCGCCTACGGCCTCATCCTGACCCAGGGCTACGGCACGATCGGCGTCCATGAGGTCGAAACGCCCACACTCATCCGGTTCGGCGAAATGACCAAGGACGAGTTGTTCGTCACCGCCGAGGCCGCTCGCGCCGGCGTCAAGATCGTCAACCGCAGCAACACGGAGCCGCTCGTGATGCTGAAGCACTTCGGTCCGGGCAATCCGGACGCCGCGAAGTTCGTGCAATGAAGTTCGGCGTCAACACTCTGATTTGGACCGCGGGTTTCGACTCCGTCCATTTTCCACTGTTGCCGAGAATCAAGCGTATGGGCTTCGACGGAATCGAGATCGCGCGTTTCGCGTTCGACGGTTTTCCCGCAGCCCGACTGCGGGCGGCGCTCGCCGATGAGGGTCTCGAGTGCACATTCTGCTCCGCTCTGACCGGACAGAAGAGCTTGGTGAGCGACAACGCCCGTCTCCGGGATGAAGCCCGCGACTTCTTGAAACAGGGCATTGAGGTCGCCGCCGAACTCGGCGCCGAAGTATTCGTCGGCCCGTTCTACGCTCCAGTGGGGTTGCTCGTTGGCCGGCGGCGCACCCCAGACGAGTGGAAGCGGGCTGTCGAGGGATTACAGTCCCTTGGGGACACGCTGGACGCCTGTGGTGTGACACTGGCCATCGAGCCCCTGAACCGTTTCGAGACCTATTTTCTGAACACCGCCGCCGACGCGCGACGCCTTTGCGATGAGGTGGGGCATCCCCGCGTCGGCGTCCTGTTCGACACCTTCCACGCCAACATCGAAGAGAAAGACCTCGGCGGCGCCATTCACGAGCTCGGTCCCCGTTTGAAACACGTACACACCTGCGAGAACGACCGCGGCGTTCCCGGATCCGGCCACATCGAATGGCCCCAAGTGTTCGCGGCGTTCCGGGAAGCGGGGTACGATAGGTGGGCCGTTATCGAGAGTTTTGGCTCGAACATCCCCGAAATCGCGGCTGCCGCCTGTATCTGGCGCGACCTGGCTTCCAACGCGGAATCGATCGCCAGCGACGGCCTCGCTTTTCTCCGGTCCCTACGCGCCGGGTGATCCTGCACCACCGCCGCTGCGGTGACACCGGCAACCTTCCAGCCATCCGAACCGGCTATCTAGGAAGCCCGGCCTTCGAACCGCGTGGGAACAGTGCTAGAATTGCTCCTGAGGTTTACGTCTGCTAACGGCGTAAACGCTTCATCCAATGGGACTTTCGAAGTCCGAAACGCAGGGCCGCGCCGCAGGGTATATTACCGCCAAAGGCGGGGGAGTAGTACCCGAGCTACCTCTGCGCCGAGTTCTGCAGTTGGCCCGCGGGCATGACGACGGCATCACAGCTTATCTAGCGGTGTTGACCTCGGGCGGTTTGCACGTCGTCGGTCCCCGGGGACGCCCGCCCGCAACCGTCGTGCGGCTGATCGAATGCCTTCCCGTTGAGCCACAACGTTTCGTGGATGACCTGGCGGACGTCGCGCGCAGCGCCGGCCTCCTTGGACCCATGCGCTATTGCAGTTGTGCGGTCTTTCCGGTCGCGGGCACTCTAGGAGTGCTGCACGGCGGACTTTATGTATTTCTCCGGCAAGGCCGTCGGCTGGATCTCGACGAAATGAACACCTTTCGAGAGGTCGCCGGGTTAGCGGGAGCTTGCTTGGACTTCGTAGCCGGTGCGTCTTCGGCGGTCTCCGCGCCGGCTGCCAGCTCTCTTGGGCTCCAACAACACCTCAGACCGCTGTTCGAGAACGCAACTGACATCGTATTCACCCAGGAACTGTCCGGGAGACTGACCGCCGTCAACTCCGTGGGTGAACGGCTGCTTGGCTTCCGCCAGGAAGAATTCCGTGAAATGACGCTCTCGGACCTGGTCGAGCCCGGCCAGCGGCAACTGGCCGAGCAGATCATACTGGAACAGTTCGGCGGTGGCGGGTCTCAAAGTTACGAGCTCCGGTTCCGTACCCGTAGCGGCGGGACCCTGGAAACGCAAGTCACGGTTCATCTCCTCTTCTTCCACGGCTTTCCCGTAGGCCTGATCGGCTTCGCCCGGGATCTCACCCCGCGGAAAGTGGAGCAGGCCGCCCGCCGCGAGACAGAAGAGCGTCTCGCCCGGCTGGAAGCGGAATTCGAAGAGCTGTCGGGCTATTGGACCCGGCTCCATGAGCTTACCGTTACGCGGCATTCCACGTTTGAGGACTTTGCTCGGACGTGTCTTAGGGTCGCTTGCGAAGCCGTTGGGGCCAGACTGGCTGTTCTCGCCGAAGGGAACGATCCCGCCGAAGCTCTGGTTCGAGCCGTCCATCCTCCCGAAACGCTCGAGCTGGGGGCGCGGCTCCCCAGCCATTTGGTGGGCATCCCCAACGGCGCCCTTACCGATGTTCAAGCGGAGGCGGTTCCTCCTTTCGGTCCAGCCGTCATGATTCCCGTGCGAGCCAATAGCCGCTCGTGGGGATACCTGGCTTTGAGCCCTTCGGATCCGGCCAGAACGCTTTCCGGGCAAGCCCTCCGATTTGCCGAGTTCCTTGCGTCATTGATCAGCGCCCGGCTCGCGGAAAACCGATGGACCGTCCAGCCGGCCGGTTCGACTGGTGAGCTGAGGGGCGCCACCGAGACGCTAAAGCGCTTGGATCGCCTCGTTCGAACCGCGCGGGAGACCAAGCGGGCGTGTTCCGTGGTCCTGGTCGAGCTCCGGGGCGCTGCAATCTCGGAGTCTGATCGCCGACCGGTTGACGAAAGCGTCATGCGCCTGTTGAACAGGGAGGTGAGGAGCGAGCTCGGTCCGGAGCGCGGGCACGAGGTCTTGAACTTGGGAACCGACCGGTGGCTTGTGCTTTTGCCCGGTACCGGGCGTCGCCGCACATTGCTTTCATTGGTCTGGCGGATCGAGACCGCGCTCCGGGATACGGTTCAGGACGGTGGGCAGCCTGTCGAGCTGGAGGCATACTGCGGCTCAGCGATCTTTCCTCTGGACGGGAACGATGCGGCTGCCCTTCTCCAGGCGGCCGAAGCTGAGATCGCGGCGCGGAAGGCGAAAGCCGCCCCCCGCATGGACTACAAAGCCGTAGCGACTGCGCGTCCAGAATCACGGGATCAACGACTGCTGAACGATCTGCGCCAGGCGTTCGAACAAAAACAGTTTTGCCTTCGCTTTCAACCCCAGATTCAGATCAATGGCGAACTCCTCGGATTCGAGGCCTTGCTTACCTGGAACCATCCCGCATTCGGGCCGGTGCCAGCTGCTGAATTCATCGACGCAGTTGAGCGCAGCGGATTAATCGTACCGCTGGGCTCCTGGGTGCTCGATGAAGCGTGCCGTGTGGCTGCCCGATGGTGCGAGGCCGGACACGACCTGCGCAAGATGGCCGTTAACGTCTCAGCCTCGCAGTTCCGTGATCCAGACTTCGTGGAAGCCGTCGTGGGGGCGCTGGATCGCCACGACCTGGAGCCTGGATTGCTCGAACTGGAAGTAACCGAACGAGTCGCCATCAGCGACTCCCAGAACGCGACCGCAATCCTGCAGCGGTTGCGCAAGCTCGGCGTCCGGCTCGCCATCGACGATTTCGGCACCGGCTATTCGTCGCTCAGTTATCTCACCCGGCTGCCGGTGCACACGCTGAAGATTGACCGCTCCTTCCTCAGCGATGACACTAGCGAGGCGACAGCCCGGTCCACCATCGAAGCGATCGTCGGGCTCGCCCACAAACTCGGCCTCACTGTTGTGGCCGAGGGAGTCGAAAAAGTCAGACAGTGGCAGATGCTTCGGCAGGCCGGCTGCGACAGCGTCCAGGGCCATCTCTTCGGCCATCCGCTTTCCGAAGAAGCGGCGACGCAATTGCTGGAAAACCGCAGCCGGCGGAGACGCTCGTAGAGCAAACTATTGCGCGAAGACGACAGCTTCGTTCCCGCGTCGGACAGGGCTGGGCTCGACACCCTGCGATTTCATTGGAGACAGCTTCGTCGGATGAGCAGTTCCATGGGCGCACGCCGGCATCAGCCGCCCTAAGGAGGCATGATGGCTGAGAAACAACTGATCGACGAGTTCCTGTCACAGAAAAGATTCGCGATCGTCGGCGTCTCGCGGGACTCCGGCGATTTCAGCCGCCGTTTATTCCGCGATCTCCTCGGTTTCGGTTACGAGCCGGCCCCGGTGCACCCCGAAGCAGCCGAAATCGACGGGGTTCGCTGCGCGGCCCGGATACAGGATCTCGTCCCGATTCCCAAAACGGCGCTGCTGTTGACGCCGCCCCGGGTCACCGAACAAGTGGTCCGGGACTGTCGCGCGGCCGGGGTCGAAATCGTGTGGATGTATAGAGCAACCGGCCATGGGGCTGTCAGCCAGCGCGCCATCGACTACTGTGAAGCCCACGGCATCCATGTGATCCCGGGTTACTGCCCTTATATGTTCCTCCCGCAGGCAGGCTGGTTTCACAAGCTGCACGGCTTCCTCGTCAAGCTGACGGGCGCCTACCCGCGCTGACAACGCTTGCCGAACCCTGCAGAGCGGTCAGGCGGTCCCCACCAGTCACGGTAACGGCCGAGTCAAGGCATAATGTAAAGTTTGTACTTCGCTTACGGGGAGTTATTCAATGCGCTTCTTGTTGCCGGTAGCCTTACTGTTCACCGCCCTGCCTTCCACCGCGGCCCGTTGGACGATCGAGGACGTGTTGATGCTCGAACGGGCATCCAGCGTCACATTGTCCCGCGACGGCGCCAAAGTCGTCTGGCGGAAGACCAAGATGAACCGCAAGAAAGGCGCTTCCGTGTCCCATCTCTACCTCCACAGTTTTTCGGGCGGCTACACGGTGCAACTGACCCGCGGGACCGACAGCGCCTCCGCCCCCGAGTTTTCGCCGGACGGCACACGCGTCGTTTTTCTCAGCTCGCGCAGTGACAAGACCGCGGAGTCCGGCGGCAGCGAGGGCAAGAAAAACGACCAGGTGTGGATCATCGATCTCCGGGGTGGAGAACCGTACAAAGTCACGGATTTCAAGAAGGGGGTCAAGGAAGTCCACTGGCTCGACAACGACACCTTGCTGCTCACCGCCACGGAGGATCCATCCCTTTACGAACTGCAGAACAAGGAGCGCAAGGATACCTCCAAAGTCGTCGATGACGAAGAGCATGCGCCGCCGGTACGGCTGTACCGGTTCTCTCTCAAAACGCGTCGCCCTGAGCGCTTGACCACCAACAAGGACCGTATCACCGACACGTTCGTGTCCTGGAACGGCCGGTGGGTCGTTACGATTCACGAGCGCAGTTTGCGGTATGAGTACGATCAAGAGATTCGTCCGGCCACCTGGCTTCGAGATCTCAAGACCGGCGCCGCTACGCAACTCTTTCCCGACGGCAAGATCCTGCCGCGCCAGGTGAGGTTTACTCCTGACGACAAGGGATTCTACTTCATTGCCCCCTACACCACCCACCCGAAGTACATATTCGCCGAAATCGCCAAGCTGTACTACTACGACCTGGGGACCCGCCGGCACACCGCCGTCAATCTAGATTGGGAACGCGGGCTGGGCAGCGATTACGCCGTGGTACCCGGCGGCGTGGTGGCCCTTCTCGCCGACGGAGTGCGTTACAAGGCCGCCCTCTACACCAAGAAAGGCGACTCGTGGACCCGGCAGTGGCTCGAAGGCAAACATGTCTCCAATATCTTCGGGCTCGAGGCATCCCCCGACGGGAAACGCATCGTGTACGACTACTCCACCGGAAGCAAGCCGGACCAGTGGTACGGCGCCAGACTCGCCGGCGCGGTCCTCGTCGATGCGAAACAGTTCACGAAACTGAACGAGTACCTGGCCGGAAAGCCGTTCGCCAAGGCGGAGGCGGTCCGGTGGAAAGGCGCCCGCGACGAAGAAGTGGAGGGAATGCTCTATTACCCCCACAACTACGAACCGGGCAAACGCTACCCCCTGGTATTGATGATCCACGGAGGGCCTCACGGGGTCGATCTCGACCGCTTTTCGGACCGCTTCTCCAACCCGATCCAGCTTCTCGCGCAGCGGGGAGCGTTCGTTCTGAAACCCAACTACCATGGCAGCTCGAATTACGGGCTGGAATGGGGTGAGTCGATCAGCGGAGGCAATTACAACGAGCTCGAGTGGATCGACTGCGACCGGGGCGTGGACGCGATGATCGAACGGGGCCTCGCCGATCCCGAGAAGCTCGGCGTGATGGGCTGGTCCAACGGTTCCATCATCACTATCGAGATCACCACCCGCACGACGCGCTACAAGGCCGCCAGCGCCGGGGCGGGAGATGTCAACTGGATCAGCGATTGGGCCAACTGCCAGTTCGGCCACTCTTTCGATGACTATTATCTGGGTACAACCCCGCTGGCCGACCCCGAGTTCTACATGAAGAAGTCCCCCTTGTTCCGCATGGACAAGGTCGTCACCCCGACCATCATCTTCTTCGGCGACAAGGACCGCCAGGTGCCGACCGAGCAGGGCTGGCAGCACTACCGCGCCTTGCAGCACCTCGGTAAGACCGACGTGAAGTTCATCCTCTTTCCCGGCGAGGCCCATGGGCCGCGAAAGTACGGCCACCAACACCGCAAGCTCGCCGAAGAGCTAGCCTGGTTCGACAAGTATCTCTTCGGCAACGCTGACCGCCCAAACGAAGCCCTGAAACCTTCCTCTCCGTTGGCGGCCGCCCTCAAGCTGGCCGGCGCCGGCGATATCCCCGAGACGGTGGACCGGGGCAAGATCGCGGTCGGCCGCTTCGAAGTCACTCGCGCTCAGTTCGCCGCCTTCAAGCCCGGCTACTCCTACCCGGAAGGCACCGGACGCTACCCGGCCAACGGCGTCAGTTTCGAAGACGCTAAGGCATACTGCCGCTGGCTCTCTGAAAAGACCGGCCGTAAGTTCCGCTTGCCCACCGAGAAGGAGTTCCGCAAGCTGCTCAACTCCTCGGCTAAGGAGAACACGCTGGACGCTTGGGCCGGCTACCCGGTGAACGCCGACGACGCGGCTCGGCTTGCTCCCCTCGTGAAGCGGCTGGGTCCCGAGGTGCTGCTCCGGCCTGTCGGCAGCTATCCCGGCCGTGGCCTGGATCCGCTCTATGACCTCGGCGGCAATGTGGCCGAATGGGTCACGGCCGAAGACGGTTCCGGCAAAGCCCTAGGGGGCAGCGCCGACCGGCCGGCGGATCCGAAATTCACCGGTGCGCCGGATCCGGATTTTGTCGGCTTCCGGGTGGTCGAGGAGTTCTGAAGCCCAACGGTACGGTTTCGGCGTTGGCCACGCGCCGTCTCCGCGCCCGTGGCCTCCGTACCACCATTAAGAAACACCACGTCGGATCTTCTTGTGTTACACGGGACGGCAAACTTTCGCCGGCGCTTTCCGCGGGGGCTGGACATTGCGGCCGCGACATTCTATCGCATGTCCTGCTCCCCGCTCACAAACCGATACACACGGCGTCTGTCTGCGGCAAACAGGAGCTGCAGCCGGTCAGTGTCTTCAACCAGCAGTCGCAGACCTTTTCGCGCCGGCTCGGTCAGGCTCAGTCGGAAGTCGGTGGGCGTCAGCAGCACATAATCGATCCCTAGACGCTTCGCGTACCTCGGCATCGATAGGACGAAACGGATCACTCTCCCCTCGTCCTTCCGATAAATCAGATCTGCCGGGACCGGGAAGCTGCACGCTTGTCTGCCGGTATAGAGGTAGAATACGGCGTCATCGAACGCGAAGAATCTACTCTCCGAAGCGGTGTTCCTCCGAACCCAATCGTAAGCAGTCAGGTTGCCCTCGAGTACGTGTTGCCGTTCTTCAAAGGCGGCAGGCAGGAACGTTGTCACCCCGTACCACGTCTGCCGGACCCACCAACCGGCGCCCGCCAGCAGCACCGCCATTGTCACCACTGATGCCGCCCTGTTGCCGGGGGACCGGCTTCGCCAAGCGCGGCGGAGCTGCTCTCCCAAACGGCTTGCTTCCGTGGCGAACCCCGCGAAGAGCAGCGGCGCTAGGGGAGTGACGAACCGCACGTCCGGCGGGAAATGCCACATCAGCACCACCGCCCCATACGCCGCCGCAAACAATGGGAACTGCACCTTCCCTGTCCGCCGCGCGAGCCGAACCAGTCCCACCAGCGCCCCGACAGCCAGTACCCGGCCGATGGTCACCACGCCGAACGAATTCACGTCGTAGAACACAAACAGCTTCCCCAACCCGGTCAACAGGGCATTCAAGTTGTGTGGGATCAGTTCCGAAGGGTCGCCCCACCCCATGACTGCCAGCCGGTAGGCCGGGTAATTCGTGTAATAAAGCGTGATCAGATCATCGCTCGCCGGGTAGTGCGTCGCCTTCCACCAGTTCCACGCAGCCAACGGCGGAAGAGCCACTGCGAGAAAGACTAGCGCCTTCTTGAACTGCCGCCGCCAAAGCAAGACTGCGGTGATCGACGGCAACAGGAACACGCCCGCCGACC
>CAYWXL010000034.1:0-40507 GCA_964461995.1 uncultured Solibacteraceae bacterium | reverse complement strand
GCGCCCCTCATACCTTTATTGATTGTACCAAGGCGCGAGAGGTTGCAGGAAACCGGGCCCGGCCGGGGGTTGATACCATCGTTCGATGGGACGCGCCGAAATGAACCCCAGGCGCATACTCATCCGGGCGACGAATTGGGTGGGCGACGCCGTGATGTCGCTGCCGGCGCTGCAGGCGGTGCGCCGGCGCTTCCCGGAAGCGGAGATCACGGTGCTCGCGCGGCCATGGGTGGCGGATTTGTACCGCAGGGAGCCGTTCGCCGACCGGGTGCTGCTGTACGAGGCCCGGCCCGGGGCGCGCGACTGGGGCGGGAAGTGGAAGGCAGCCCGGGCCTTACGCTCGCACAGTTTCGATGCGGCCATCTTGCTGCCGAATTCTTTCGAGGCGGCCCTGGTGGCGTGGCTGGCCCGGATCCCAAAGCGGATCGGCTACCGCCGGGACGGTCGGGGACCCCTGCTGACCGATGGGGTGGACAGGCCGCGGCCGGGGGAGATCCCACAGCATGAAAGCTACTACTACCTGGAAATGCTGAAGCGGGCGGGCTTGCTCGAGGAGCTACCGGAAGTGAAAGAGATCCGTCTGGACGGCGCCCCGGCAGCCCGGGCAAGCGGCGTGGAACGGTTCGAGAAGGCCGGTCTAGGAGCAAAGGTTATCGGAATCAGTCCGGGGGCGGCGTTCGGAAGCGCGAAGCGGTGGCTGCCGGAGCGCTTCGCCGAGGCGGCGGCGCGGGTCGCCGCGGCAACGGGCTGGGCTGCAGCCGTTTTTGGATCGGCGGGCGAGCGGGAAATCTGCGCGCGCGTAGCTCAAGAGCTGAAAGCGGCCGGGGTTCGGACGCACAACTTCGCCGGGCAGACGTCGTTGGCCGAATTCATCGAGCTGGCCGCCGCGTGCCGCCTGTTCTTGACAAACGACTCGGGGGCGATGCACGTGGCGGCGGCGCTGGGCATCCCCACGGTGGCGGTGTTCGGCGCCACGGACGCGTCCGCCACTGGACCGCTTGGAAAACACACGCGAGTGGTGCAGGAACTCGTGGAGTGTGCGCCGTGCAAACTACGGGAGTGCCCGATCGACCACCGCTGCATGACGCGCCTGGAGGCGGCCCGAGTGGCGGAGACCGCCCTCCAACTGCTGAAATAAGAGACCGTGGACACTCGGAGCAAGATTGTGGACTGGCCGGCAGCGGCGGAGCGGATCCGGCGGCAGGCGGCCGGCAACGGCGGCCCGAAGGTGGTGGTGGGCTATTTCGATCCCTTGCTGGCCGAGCAAGCGCGGCGCCTGCAGGAAACGGCCGGGAATGGAAAGGTGATTGTGGTGGTCACGTCCCCGGCGCGCCCCATACTGGACAGCGGCGCCCGGGCGGTGTTGGTGGCGGCCCTGCAGTGCGTCGAGATGGTCACGACGCTGGCCCCTGACCGCCTTCAGGAGCTATTTGAGATCGTCCCGAAGCAGGCGGTGGTGTCGATGCAGGCCGAAGATGCCCGTCTGGCGGAGGAGTTTGTGCGCCACGTCCGGCGCCGCCAGGCGTAGTGAGCGTGCGCACCGGCCCGACCCGTCCCCGCCGAGGATGACCATGCGGCATGCCGGGCACGACAGCAGCAGCGTAGGGGGCCGCCCCGGGCGCTCGATATCTGCACGAGGAAGCCAGAGACCCGGAAAGCAAACTGCGGCTTCGTATGAGAATCGGCGGCGTGCGGAAAGCCGCGCAGAGGGCCGCCGCATGCTGGTGGTGCGGACGGGCGCGATGGGGGACGTCGTGCACACGTTGCCGGCGGTGGCGAGCTTGAAGCAGAGTTTTCCGGGCTGTCATCTCGCATGGCTGATCGCTCCGAGATGGTCGGTGCTGCTGGAAGGCAACCCATACGTGGACGAGGTGATCCTGTTCGATCACCGTAGGCTGGGGAGCCTGTGGAGCGCTTTACGGACGCTGCGCCGCGAAGCTTTCGAAACGGTCGTAGATTTTCAGGGACTCATCAAGTCCGCAGTCGCGGCATCGCTGGCCCGGCCACATTCGATCTACGGATTCCACCAGTCGCAAGTGCGGGAGAGGCTGGCAGCCTTGTTTTACTCGCACCGGGTCCGGGTAAGTGGCCCGCACGTGGTGGATATGAACCTGGAACTGGCGCGCGCGGTCGGCGCAAGAAACACGGTGCGGACGTTCCCGCTGCCGCCGGGGCGGCCCGAGGGCGAGCTGCCGGACGGCGAGTTCGTGCTGGCCTCGCCGCTGGGCGGCTGGAAGGCGAAGCAATGGCCGCTCGAAAACTACGCGGCGCTGGGACAGCTGCTCGAGAGGAGGCTGGGGCTGCCGCTGGTTCTGAACGGGCCGCCGGCCGAGCGGGCGCTGCTCGAGAGCGTGGAGAGCTGCCGGGCGCACTGCTCGTCGGTGGCAGGCCTGATCGACGCGACGCGCCGGGCGGCGGCCGTGGTGGGAATCGACAGCGGACCGATGCATCTGGCGGCGGCGATGGGGAAACCGGGCGTGGCGCTTTTCGGCCCGACGGCCCCCAAACGAAACGGACCGTACGGGAACACGTTCACCGTTCTCCGGACGCCGGGGGCAACGACCTCGTACAAACGGCGCCAAGAGATCGACGCGAGCATGCGGGCCCTGACGCCTGAGGACGTCTTCGCGGCGCTGGAATCACGTCTGGAAGCTGGAGCCGGGGGGGCGGCGTAGTGGGGCGGGATTGGTTTCCGAAACGGTACGCGGACCTGGCGGCCCGACTCCGCGTCCCCGCAGGCTTCGTCCTGGCAGGGCTTTTCGTCTGGTTCTCAAACCCGACGCCGGCGTCGCTGGCCTGGGGCACGCCGGTTTCGTTCGCCGGGCTCCTGCTGCGGGCGTGGGCGGCCGGGCACTTGGCGAAAAACGAACGGCTGGCGATGACGGGGCCGTACGGCCACTTACGCAATCCCTTGTACGCGGGGACGCTTCTCGTGGCGGCGGGGCTGGCGATCGCGGCGCGGGAAGTGTGGCTCGCGGCCGCCTTCGGGCTGTTTTTTGTCCTTTTGTACCTGCCCGTGATCCAAGAGGAAGAGAAGCACCTCCGGAAACTGTTTCCGGACTTCGAGCGCTACGCGGCGGAGGTCCCGTTACTGGTGCCGCGGCTGCGGCCGGCGGCGCGAGGGCGCTTCCAGTGGTCGCTTTACCGCCGGAACGAAGAGTACAACGCGCTGCTCGGCTACCTGGCGGGGCTCGCGGTGTTGGTATGGAAGGCTTGGAGCGGAGCCCCGTAGGGTTGCAACCGGGAAGAATTTCTAGCTCCGAGGCCGCTAGCCGGCGCGACTAGGATACCGTCTAAGGAGGTGAGACATCGACCGTGGACACTTGGCTGCTGCTGCTCGACATTCTCGTGATCCTGGCCGCGTCGGCGGCGGCCGGCCTAGCGCTGGAGAAGTTCCGCCAGAACGCCATCGTGGGTTACTTGCTCGCGGGGGTGGTGCTGGGGCGGGCGGGACTGCGGGTGGTTGAGAGCGCGGAGCCTCTCGAGACGATCGCCGAGCTGGGCGTGGCGCTGCTGCTGTTCACGATCGGACTGGAGTTCTCCTGGCGGCGGCTGCGTCAGCTTGGCAACGTAGCCTTGGGCGGAGGGACCGTGCAGGTCGTGGGCACGGTGCTGCTGGCGGCAGCGGTGTGCCGAGTGGCCGGAATGGGGACGGCCGAGGCGCTCGTGGTGGGGGCGGCGGTGGCGCTAAGCAGCACGGCGGTGGTGCTTCGCGTGTTGACGGACCGGACGGAACTCGAGAGCCCGCACGGCCGCAACGCGTTGGGGATGCTCCTGTTACAGGACGTCGCTGTGGTTCCGCTGATCCTGATGCTGAACGTGCTGGGGGGCGAAGGGGGCTGGGCGGCGGCGCGGCGCTTTGCGGTGGCGGCGGTGGAAGGCGGGGTGCTGGTGTTCCTGGTGATCGTGGTGACGCGGCACCTGCTGCCGCGGCTGCTGGCGAGCGTCTCTTCGTTCCGGAACCGGGACCTGCCGGTGCTTCTGGCCTTCACGGTGTTCCTGGCGGCGACGTGGGCTTCACATGCGATCGGGCTCTCGCCGGTGCTGGGGGCGTTCGTGGCCGGCATGGTGCTGGCCGAGACGCCGTTCGCCGAGCAGATCCGGGCCGACGTGACGCCGTTCCGGGCCCTGTTCGTGACGGTGTTCTTCACCTCGATCGGCATGCTCGTCGAGATGCCGGGCATGGGGACGGTAGCGGCAGCAGCCGGGCTGGCGGTCCTGATCATCACCGGCAAGGCGCTGGCGGCGGCGGCGGCGGTAAGGGTGTTCGGGCGGCCATGGAACCAGGCCCTCCGGACCGGGCTGGTACTGGGCCAAATCGGGGAGTTCTCATTCGTGCTGAGCGAGCTGGGCCGGCGGCAGGGCTTGATCAGCGACCAGAGTTTCCAGGTGCTGCTGGCAGCCTCACTACTAACGTTGCTGGCGACGCCGTACCTGATTGCGCTCGCGGCGCGTTCGGGGAGAGGGGCAGGAGGGGAAACGCGCGGGGAACCCGGAGCGGCGGAGCCTGGGGAAGGACCGGGGGTGGTGATCGTCGGCTTCGGGCCAGCGGGGCGGGCAGTAGTCGAGGCGCTCCAGCATAGCGGAGCGCCGGTGCTTGTGCTGGAGCTGAATCCGAGGACGGTGAATGTCCACCGGGTGGCGTTGCCGATCCAGATCGGGGATGCGACGCAGCGGGATATCCTCGAACACGCAGGACTAAAGCGGGCCGCGGCCTTGGTAGTGACGCTGCCGGACCCGGCAGCCGCCAGGCTCGTGGTGCGACAGGCGAAACAGTTAGCGCCCGACGTTCCGGTGGTGGCGCGGGCGCGGTATCACATCTATGCGGCGTCACTCAAGGACGCCGGCGCCGATGAAATCGTGGATGAAGAAGAGCTTGTGGGGGAAGAGCTGGCGCGGCGGGTGCTGAGTGTGGTCCAGTGGCGCGGGGACGAGGCGGACAGTTGAGAGCGGGGCGGGCGAGACCGTAGGCTGGAAGGATCATGAGCGAAATCGTGGGCGAATTCACGATTGGGGTGGAGCAAATCGAGGGGTACCGATTCCAGGCGAACTTCGACCGCCCTGGGCTACCGCCGCTAGTGATGGACGAGCCGCCCCCGCTAGGCCAGGAGACGGGTCCGAACCCGGCGCGGCTGCTGGCGGCCGCGCTGGGCGGGTGCCTGTCGATGAGCCTGTTGTTCTGCCTGACGAAAAGCCGGCTGCGGGTGGACAAGATCGGCGCGCAGGTGACGATGCAAATGGTGCGGAACGAGCAGCGGCGGCTGCGCGTGGGCAAGGCGATCGTGACGCTCAAGGTCGAGATGCCCGAAGAGGATCGGGAGCGGGCCAGGCGATGCCTGGGGCTGTTCGAAGACTTTTGTACGGTGACGGCGAGCGTGCGGCAGGGGATCGACGTCGAAGTTCACATTGAAGGCATATAGGGCCGCCGCTGCCGGCAAGCTCCGGACGTCGCCATCTGGATATAATCGTTAAGAAACTCAAGGAATTCCCAAGAAGACGACAGGAGAATCATGGCATCGAAACGCATCGGAATCCTCACCGGCGGCGGCGACGTCCCAGGGCTGAACCATGCGATCAAGGCTTTCGTTTACCGCGCCACCGAGATCGGCCACGAGGTAATCGGGCTGCGGCGCGGATGGGAAGGGCTCACCCATCTGAACATGGATGACGAGGAGAGCCGGAACCGCTACATCAAGCCGCTAGACCGCACCAACACGCGGACGGTGGACAGGACTGGTGGGACGTTCCTCCATACCAGCCGCACCAATCCACAGAGAATGAGAAAGTTGCCGGACTTTCTCAACCCGGACGATTTCCCCACGTCCGAGGTCACGAAGCGGGGCGAAACGTTCCAGGTCTGGGACGTGACCGAGCACGTCAAAAAGAACCTCGACCTGCTGAAACTTGACTACTTGGTGGCCATTGGGGGCGACGACACGTTGAGCTACGCGGCGCGCCTGGACAAAGAAGGCTTCCCCGTAGTCTGCATCCCGAAGACGATGGACAACGACGTCCGCAACACCGAGTACTGCATCGGGTTCTCGACGGCCATTACGCGAGCGACGGACGCCATCAGCCGCCAGCGGAGCACGATCGGCTCCCACGAAAGAATCGGCATCTTCCGGGTGTTCGGGCGCGACGCGGGGTACACGTCGCTGTACACGGCTTACGTGCAGTACATCCGCTGCTGCATCCCGGAGTTCAAGGTAAAGCTTGAGAAGCTGATCGACCTGTTGCTCCAAGACAAGCGGGAGAACCCGAGCAACTACTCGATCGTGGTGCTTTCCGAGGGCGCCGAGTGGGAAGGCTACCAGGTGAAGGAATACGGGGAGCCGGACGCCTACGGGCACCGGAAGAAGATGAGCGTGGCGGAGGATCTCTCGAACGAGATCAAGAAGCGCACCGGCGAGGAGACGGTCGTGAGCGACCTGACGTACGAGCTGCGCAGCGGCACGCCGGACTTCACCGATTCCATGGTGGCGATCACTTTCGGCAACATGGCGATGGACGCGATCGAGGAGGGCAAGAGCGGGCTGATGACGGCGATGGTGAACGGCATCTATCAGTTGGCGGAGATTCCGGATCCGAAACGGGGTCCCCGGTCCGTCGATGTCGAAACCATGTATGACACCGAGCGCTACCGGCCGCGATACGACCACAAGATCGGCCTGCCCGTCTTCCTCTCACGGCCATAATTCCTGGCGGACCGGGCCGCGGGGGCGGCCCGGTCCAGCCGAAGAATTTGCAACCGAGGGGAAACGCAATCCGCCGGCGAACCGTTAGATAATAAGGTTTTGACTTCCGCGGGCACGCGTCCTCTGGACAGCTAGCAACAAGGGTTAGTACGCGACCATGAGTCTGCGCAGCGCTATCCGGCCACTCGCAATGATAATGGCCTGCGCCGCCGTTGCCGGAGCGACGACGGAGCAGCGGGCCAGGGAACTGTTCGAGGAGCTGCCTTTGCGCTTCGAGCCGAACCTGGGGCAGTGGAGCGAGCAGGTGCGGTTCGTCTCGCGTTCGCCCTATTCCACGGTCTTGCTCACCGACGACGGAGCGGTGGTGAAGAGCGCACCTGGCCGGGCGATCCGGATCCGGCTGGCGGGGGCATCAAAGCCGCGGGCGGCCGAGGGGATCGAGGAGCTGCCCTCGTCGAGCAGCTACTTCCTCGGCAACCGCCCGGAGGACTGGAAACCGCTAGTACCCCATTTTCGGCGGGTGCGCTTCGAGGAAGTATACCCGGGGGTGGACGTCGTCTATTACGGCAACGGGCAGCAACTCGAGCACGACTTCCTGGTGGCGCCCGGAGCGGAGCCCGGGCTGATTCGGCTGCGTTTCGAAGGCGCCGATGCGCTGTGGATCGCCGCCGACGGCTCGCTGGTGGTGAAAAGCGGGGACGCCGAGATCCGGCTGACGGCGCCATACGCCTATCAAATGGATGGCGAAGGAAATCGAGTGCGCGTCGCCGCCCGGTTCGTGAAAGCCGGCGAGTTCACCGCCCGTTTCGAGGTGGGTGAATACGACGCCTCGCGGGAACTGGTGATCGATCCGGTGCTCATGTACTCCAGCTATTTCAGCGGTACGTATTTAGAGGAAGCATTCCTGGTGGCCGTAGACGCGATGGGCCGGATCTGGATCGCCGGGCAGAGCGCTTCCGACGACTTCCCGACCAACGGCGCCGGCCTGCAGCCTGGTGGAGGCGGCCAGATCAACGCTTTTCTGACCGTCTTGGACCCGTTCGCCGGAGCCGGCCGAGGACTGATCTACTCCAGTTACTTCGGTGGGAAGCGCAACGAGGCTCCGACGGCGATGGTGTTCGACGCGGCAGGCAATGTCTACTTGACCGGCTGGACGTTCTCGCCCGACTTCCCGACGACCGACAACGCGCTCGAGTTCTCAACGGGTACCGCAAGCCGGAACGCCTTCGTGGTGAAGTTCAACATCGACGCCGATCCGAAGATGCTCTTCAGCACCTACCTCGGCGGCGACAAGACGGACGTGCCGCTGGCGCTGGCGGTCGATTCCCAACAACGGGCTTACGTGGCGGGCTTCACGGATTCCCAAGATTTTCCGATGAGCGGCGACACGATGCAGCCGTTCCACCGCGGCGACGGAGACGGCTTCTTCTCGATCATCGACACGGTGGCGGGAGGGCTGGTCTATTCGACACACCTGGGAGGCACGAAAGGCGACTGGATCTCGGCGGTGGCGATCGCCGCTCCCGGAACCGTGTACGTGACCGGGCTCACAGCCTCCGACGATTTCCCGATCACAGGAGCCCCTTACCAGGGCCAGCATTCCGGCCGGGGCGACGCCTTCCTGACACGCATCGACTGGACGAAGCCGGGGCTCGAAGCCCTGGGATACTCGACGTACTTCGGCGGCAGCGATCTGGACGAAGCCCAAGCGATCCTGCCAGCGCCGAGCGGAGGGTATTACCTGCTGGGGTACACGCTGTCGGAGGACCTGCCGGTGACGGCGGCGGCGGTGCAAAAGAAAAACGCGGGCAGCACGGATATCTTCGTGGCGCAGTTGGATCCCTCGCGGCCCCGGGGCGAAGGGCTGTTGTACTCGACCTACATCGGCGGCTCGGGCAGCGAGGTGGCCTACCAGATGAGCATGGACAGCGCCGGGGGCCTGGTGATGGCGGGCTACACGCTGTCTGAGGACTTCCCCATCGTGGGAGACTACTTCGACGATACGCCGAACGGCAACGTGGACGCCTTTTTCCTGCGGCTGGACCCGAACGCCCCGAATGGGACGGGGCTGACTTGCTCGTCGCTGATCGGCGGCGCGGAGCCAGACGTCGCCTGGGCGGTGGCAGTGGACAGCCAAGACAACATGTACATCGCCGGCGGCACACTCTCGAAGGACTTCCCAGTTACGCCGAACGCCTTTCTACGGATTCACCGGGCAACGAAGAGCGCCTTCGTGATGAAGTTCGGGCCGTGCGGACCAGCCACGGTTAGCGGAACCCCGGTTCCGCGAGGCGCGCGGCGGATCGCACCCAAAGGAGACACCCGCCCATCGCGCGGCGGCGGCCGGGGTCGTTGAGGCCGCGGCGCAAACGGCGCACATCTCGAGCAGAAACCGCTATTACAAGCTGACGCGCAGCGTCGGCCCCCATGTAGCTTGTCTCTCCGGCTCGCGTTAACCAGCAGGAGCGGGGTAGTAGAATAATCGGACATGAAAGACTGGGTGCGCATCGCAGAGGGCCTGGGGCTAGAGATTCCACCACCTGATTTGGAGCGCGCAGCGCAGTCGCTGGCGCGGGTGGAGGCCGTTTTCCAGCCGCTTATCGACCGTATCCCATTGGAGACGGAACCGGCCTTCGTGGTCGTCCGCGAGCCGGAGGAGTCAGCATGACGCTCCTCGAGGCGGTGGAGAAGCTGCGGCGGCGGGAGGTCTCGTCAGAAGAACTTACGAAAGCCTGTCTCGAACGCATCGAGGGAGACGGGGCTCGGCTCAACGCTTTCATCACCGTCACCGCTGAGCAGGCTTTACAACAGGCGCGCCGCTGCGATGAAGAGCTGGCCCGGGGAGATTTCAGGGGGCCGCTGCACGGGGTGCCGGTGGCGCTGAAAGACGTGTTCGCCACGGCAGGAACTCGGACGACTTGCGGCTCGATCTTGTTCGCAGATCACGTGCCGGACCACGACGCCGCGGTGGTGGAAAGGCTGCGCGCTGCGGGCGCGGTGCTGCTAGGCAAGACGAACATGCACGAGCTCGCCTACGGGATCACATCGAACAATCCACACTTCGGCGCGGTGCGCAACCCGTGGGACCTGGATCGGATCCCCGGCGGCTCGAGCGGCGGCTCCGGAGTGGCGGTGGCGGCCGGGATGGCCTATATGGCCACGGGCAGCGATACGGGCGGATCGATCCGCATTCCGGCTTCGTATTGCGGCGTGGTGGGACTGAAACCGACGATCGGACGGGTGAGCCGCTACGGGGTGCTGCCGCTGGATTTTACGCTGGATCACATGGGGCCGCTGACGCGGACAGTCCGGGACGCGGCACTGACGCTAAACGTGCTCGCCGGGCACGATTCTCGCGATCCCTCCTCGAGCCGCGAGCCGGTGGAAGACTACGTGCCACCGCCGGAAGTTTCCCTGAAGGGCGTCCGGGCGGGCGTGCCGGAAAACTTCTTTTTCGACGGCGTGGAGGACGACGTAACGGCGGCGGCGCAAGCAGCAGTGAAAGCTGCGGGCGAAGCAGGAGCCGAAATCGTCCCCGTACGCGTACCAGACATGGAGGCCGTGAACACGGTGGGGCGGGTGATTCTATTCGCCGAGGCATCGGCGGTAATGCAGCGCTACATGAAGGACCGCTCCAAGTTCGGCCGCGACGTGCTTTCCTTGCTTGACCAGGGGCGGCTGATTCCGGCTACGGATTATATCCAGGCTCAGCGGCTCCGCCGGCGGTACCAGGAGGAGTTCGCGCGACTGTGGAGGCGGGTCGATTGTTTGTTGACGCCGACGACTCCCTTGACTGCTCCGCGCATCGGCGAGGACACGGTAACGCTCGGAGGCAAGCAAGAGGACGTACGGCTGGCCTCCACGCGGTTTGTACGGGGATTCAACGTATTAGGCCTCCCGGCGCTGTCGATGCCCTGCGGGCGCGACCGCAAGGGTCTACCGGTCTCCCTGCAGATCGTGGGACGACCGTTCCAAGAGAGGAGAGTTCTGGAAGTCGGGGCGGCGATCGAGGACAGGCTGGAGCCGTTGCCCGGAGCGGGCGCGAAGTGAGCCGCGGTGACGGAGAAAGGTCCGGCGGTCAGCGGTCCTGAGCCGCATCCGGCGAAGGCGCTCCGACGGGGTTCTCCAAGCGGACAAGAGCGCAATCGTCCACGACGTCGATGTCACACTCGCCGTTCTCGAAGATCTCGAGCTCGACGGGCTCGCGCCCGGGGCGGTAAAGGGTGGCTTTCGAATACTTCTGAAGGGGCCGGATAGTGATGTTTTCCACGGGGTAGTCCGAGTAGTTGACGAGGATGAGGACAGCTCCGCCGCCGGGCGCAGCGAGCAGCTCGGAACGCATAGTAGAAACGTTGAACAGGCGAACTCCGAGGTTGCTGCGGCCGACGATCGAATTGACGCCCTGCCACATGTCTTCGAGCCTGTCGATTTCGCTTTCGTTCACGGTGATCTGGTCGCGGCGCTGGGGCGGGAAGGTCCAGCCGGGGGGAGCGTTCAGGATGGTGGCGCCGCGGCGGGCGAAAGCGCGAAGAACCTGCCGCTGTTGGGGACCAAGCGCTGCAGGATTGATGTTCAGTGCCATCCGGGTGTTCTTCAAGCGCTCGGGACTGAGCTTGTCCACTGGCACAGCCCGGACCGGCGTGTGGCGGGCCGCAATCATATCGAGGATTCCACCGGAGAGCAGAGCGCCGGCGGCGACGTCCTCAACCACCGCCAGACCGCCGAACGGGGGATAGAGAGTCCACGCTCGATGCTCTTCCCAGAACCGCAAGGTTTCCCCAATCTTGCGCCAGGAGGCCAAAGTTTCGCCGTCGTCGTCCAGCAAGCGCTGCATGAAGCCGGAATCCAGCGCCAGGACCCAGCGTGCTCCGACCATCGCCGCATCGTTGATGGCTTGCAAATAACGGGCGACCGGGATCACCTCCCTTTCCGGCGGACGGTTCGCGATCCAGACGGCGGCATCCGTAGACGCACGAACGAAGCGCAGGAATCCGGAATTGCTATCGATCCAGGGAGCCCCTGTGGGAGCCGCCTTAGCCGTTCCGTCCTCCGCAGTGTGGACCCCAGGCCAGACGCCCTGGTAGGTGCCGATGATCGCGGCTGGGGAGGCAAGGTCCATCTCGACGCGGGGAGGCAGCTCGATGACGGCGAGTCCAACCGCGCGAGCTTCCCGGGCAAGCGCCCGGCGCTTCGGCGGATCATGAGGACCTTCGAGGACGATCCCCTTCAGCCCGGCCGCCTCCGCCGCGGCGACAGCATCCGGCTTGCCCCCAGGCTCCACGACACCAAGCACAGCGATCTTCCGCTGCTCGGCCGTGCGGCTGAATTCCGCTGACCAATAGGGCCGCTCCACGAGAAGGCAATTGATGGGGGTATCGCGGAGCAGATCGAGAGAGGCGGGATCAGAACTCTCCCAGCGCGCCGGAACCCACTGGGCCATTAACGCAGCCGAAACCACCAAAGCGGCGAACATATCCACCAGTGTAGGAGATCGATCTGGATGGCACGGCTCCAGGCGCCGGCGCGCCGAACAAGATCGTGCGGAGGTTCCGGCGTAGAGACCCCTCCCGGTTCCACAGATGCCCGCGCTGCCGGCCCGCTGAGGGCTGGCTTGTCAGCCCTTCTTTTTCTTCTTCTTTTTCGCCGGCTGCAACACGTGCAGGTTGTTAGTGACTGAGAAAACGCCCCCCACCGTGTTCGCCTGCATCGTCACGATCGTCTTGTCGGCCTCGGTGTCCACCACGCCCTCCAGCGTCACGTTGCCGTTGTTGACGATGATGTGGATCGGGTGAGCGCCAAGAGGCGGGTCATTCGAGATGCCGAGGGCCACGCGGCGGTGCAATCCGTAGATGGGCGTTCCGCGGTTCGGGTTGTAGCGGCTGAGGGACGGGTGGCCGTAGATTTTGGCGTAGGTGGCGAAGCGGATGTCTTCGTCCTGCCGCGAGTTAGGCAGAACCTCCACCTCGTTGACGACGCTCTCCACCGACTCGATTTTGCTCACCACCCTGCTGATGGACTTCTTGAGCGTCGGCCGGGAAGCGTACCCGCCGACGACGACTACATACCCCCCTTCGGCTGCGCGCTTCAGGCCGAAGGTAATGTGGTCGAAAACACCGTAGTTGTTCAGGGTGACGATCCTTTTCCTAATCTGGCCGGCGAGCCGCAGGATCTCTTCCTGGTCCGGCGGCGGCTGCTGGGCGGCGAGATACGGGGCCCAGCACAACGCCAGGGCGACCGCCGTGCCCGAAAGCGATCTTCTTATGTCCTTTCTCATTCCATACCTCCTTGCCGGCATCCTCGCCGGGCTACTTTGCCGGGATCTGCTCCTGCCGTTCCTCGGTCCAGATGTCGTAGGCGATCTTCCAAGAGCGGTCCTCCTGCCGGTGCCAGAGGGTTACGTAACTGCCGACGCCCTCGACGGTGTCGCCGCCGGATTTGGGCGTGGTCAGCACCACGTAAGTGCCGCGTAGCAACACCCAATCGGGGGACATCACGAGAAACTCATCGGGCTTCAATCCCGCTTCGACCGTCGTATCGGCGAGCGACCATTGCAGCCGTTGGCGCGCCGCGGGCTTGCCCACGATCTCTTCACTGGTGGCAGGCATCCAAACAGCGTCGTCCTGGTAGGCGGCGAGGTAGCCTTCGATGTCGCCCACCCCCAGAGCCTCCATCCGAGCTTTCGCCGCTTCGAGGATCACGCCCGTATCGGGCTCGGACGCCGCGCCGGCCGCATTTTCCCTGGTTCCTTGGGCGCAGCCGGCAAGCAGTAGTCCGAGGGGCGCTGCGATGAAAGCGAAATGCAGTTTCTGCCTGAGTGTCATATTCCTGTTCTCTCCGCCCAGCCGCTTCACTCCGGCTGGCTTGTACCAGTTTCCACCGCGCGGCGGGCGTTGTCTATTGGATGCTGGGGAATTCAGGCAGGTCACAGAAACCCCAGCCGGCGGATTTCGCTTGGCTGCCTCTCCACGGAAAGCGCGCTACCGCAACAAGTCCTCGAGCTGGAGCTTGGCGTCGGTCTTCTCGTCGCGGTACTTGACGATGACAGGGGTGTAGAGGCTGATGCCATGATCGGCGCCGATGCCTCTCTTGACAGCGCGGGCCCCAGCGACGACGACGGCCTCGGGCGGGATCACGAGAGGCTCGTCGGCGGAGCCGGCAATGATGCGGTCCTTAACAAGGTCGTAGACCGGGGTGGAGCGGTTGAGAATCACGCCGGTACCGAGCACGGCCCTACGTTTGACGATCGTACCTTCGTAAACGCCGGAGTTGCCACCCATGAGCACTTCGTCCTCGATAATCACGGGCATGGCGCCCACCGGCTCGAGGACGCCCCCGATCTGGGCGGCCGCCGAGATGTGACAGTTCCGGCCCACCTGGGCGCAACTGCCGACGAGGGCGTGGGAATCGATCATCGTCCCGTCGCCGACGTAAGCGCCGACATTGATATACATGGGCGGCATGCACGTCACTCCGCGGCCCACGAACGCGCCGTCGCGGATGGACGAGCCGCCGGGAACGACGCGGACGCCCATTTCGGGCGTGATCCGCTTCACGGGATAGGTGGCCTTGTCCAGCCACGGCTGCCGGGAGACGTCAATGGACATGTCTACAATGCGGCCCATGCGGAAGCCGAGAAGAATGCCTTTCTTGACCCACCCGTTCACCTTCCAGCCGTTGGGGGCGGACGGGTCGGGTTCGGCGGCGCGAACCCGGCCCGAGTTCAAAGCTTCCTTGAAGGCGGCGAACAGCCGAAAGTCTCCTTCGGTATAAGAATCCGGGCCCTTGTCGAAAAGCTCTTCGATTTGCTCCTTCATTCCTGACCGGCCTTCGTCCTGATGGAAATCCCGAGGCTCGTGAGCACCTCGCGAATCTTGTCCAGATGGTCGGGCTCAGGCGGTGTGAGGGGCAGGCGCCAGACCGGTTCAAGCAAGCCCATCAGCCCCATGGCCGCCTTCACCGGAATCGGGTTGGATTCGATGAAGTTGACTTCCATCAAGGGCAGGTATTTGTAGTGCAGCTCGCGGGCGCGGGCGAAGTCGCCGTCGAGGCCGGCGCGGACCAGGGCGGTCATCTCGGCGGGGATTTCGTTCGAGGCGACGGAGATGAGGCCCTTGCCGCCGAGGGCGAGCAGCGGCAGAGTCATCGAGTCGTCGCCGGAGAGGACGAGGAAATCGCTTGGGGTCTTCTGGATCACCTGGCCCATCTGGCTGATATTGCCCGAGGCTTCCTTCACGCCGATGATGTTGTCGATTTCGGCGAGGCGCTTGAGCGTAGCGGGCAACACGTTGATGCCGGTGCGGCTCCACACGCTATAGACGATGATGGGAATCTTCACGGCGGCGGCGATGCTCTTGTAGTGCTGATAGAGTCCTTCTTGGGTCGGCTTGTTGTAGTAAGGGGTGACCGAAAGGATGCCGTCGGCGCCGATCGCCTCCACCTCCTTGGCGGCCTCGACGACTGCCGCGGTGTTATAGCCGCCAGCCCCGGCCAGGACGGGAACCTTACCCTTCGCCTCCTCGAGAGTGATTTCAATGACCCGGCGCCTCTCGGCAGCACTGAGCGTAGGGCTTTCGCCGGTGGTGCCGCAAGGTACGAGAAAGTCGATGCCGGCGTTGATCTGCCGCCGGACCAACGAACGCAAGATATCCTCATCGAGAGAGCCGTCTTTACGCAACGGCGTGACCAGAGCAGTGCCGCAGCCGGTGAACATCAACGCACCTCCTTGGATCAGACTATCAGTTAGTCACTGTCGCTGAACAGGATCTCGCTGAACTCGTAAAAGCCTTTCTTCCCGACCACCCAGCGGGCGGCGGTGAGGGCCCCCGAAGCGAACCCGATACGGCTCCGGGCCTGGTGGCGCAGCGTGATCGTGTCGGCGGCCGAGTCGAATCCGATCTCGTGGGTGCCGGGCACTTTGCCCGCGCGATTGGACGCCACATCGATACGGCGGTCGTATCCGGCGCGCTTCATGAGCTCTACGAGCTTGAGCATCGTCCCGGAAGGGGCGTCCACTTTGGCGTCGTGGTGGATTTCCCAGCCCCAAGCGCCGTAATCGGGTTGGGAGGCCAGCAGGCGAGCGGCTTCGGAGACCAGGCGCATGAAGACATTCACACCGATGGAGAAGTTCGGCGCCCAGACCAGGGCGGTCCCGTACCTTTCCACGGCCTCGCGGACGCGGGGGATCTCGTGCGTCCAGCCGGTGGTGCCCACCACCGTGTTGACGCCGAGTTCGGCCAGCCGCAACAGGTTCCCGACGACCGCGTCGGGAACGGAGAACTCGACGGCTACGTCGATGTCGCGAAAGTTCTCCGGCGTGAGACCCTCCTGGCGAGCGTTGTTCTCGACGTCGAGCTTCAGCTTGACGTCGAAGCCGTACTCGGGAGCCAGTTGCTCGATCATGCGACCCATCTTGCCGTAGCCCACGATGGCGAGATTCATGCTCATCACCTTAGCCGATCGAAGACCTCCGGGTCGAGGTCGGAGAAGAACTCCGCGTGGAGCGCTTCCAGCGCCCGGGTCACGTCGGCGCCGGCGACGACGAAGCCCATGTTCAGCAGCGAGGCGCCCTGCGAGATCATGCGGATGTTGATTCCGTTCAGAGCCTGGAACAGCCGCCCGGCGATCCCGGGCGTATAGCGGATGTTGTCGCCGACGACGCAAATGATGGCCTGGTCGGATTCCACATCCACAGTGGAGAACTCCTCGAGGTCGGCTTTGATGGCCTCCAGGGCGCGCGTGTCGTCGATGGTGGCCGACACGCTCACTTCGGAGGTCGAAACCATGTCCACCGACGTCTCGTGCCGGTCGAAGACCTCAAAGATGCGCCGCAGGAAGCCGTGGGCGCCGAGCATCCGCGTCGAGCGGATGTTGACGATGGTGACGCCGCGCTTCGTCGAAATCGCCTTGACGATGTTGCGGCACGGGACACGATCGGCGACGATCCGGGTCCCCTCGGCCTGGGGCCGATAAGAGTTGAGGATGCGGACGGGGATGTTCTTTTCGATGGCCGGGATCAGCGTGGCGGGGTGCAGTACGCGGGCCCCGAAATAGGCCAACTCGGCTGCCTCGTCGAACGAGATCACCTTGACGCGGTGCACGCCCTTGACGAGACGGGGGTCGGAGGTCAACATGCCGTCCACATCGGTCCAGATCTGGATCTCTTCGGCGTCGAGAGCCGCGCCGACGATGGAGGCAGTGAAGTCGGACCCTCCACGGCCGAGGGTGGTAGTAACGCCGTCTTCGTCCCGGGCGATGAATCCACCCATGACGACGACATCGTGGTTCTCCAGCAGGGGCGGGATACGCCCGGCGATGCGAGCATAAGTCTCTTCGAAGACCGGCGCGGCGCTCGTATGACGGCTGTCGGTGACCACCAGTTCACGCGAATCGACATGCGCAGCATTCATCCCGGCGGCGCGGAACTTTTCGGCCACGATCATGCTCGAGAGGCGCTCGCCGTAGCTGGAGACGGCATCGATGGTGCGGGGCGTCAGCTCACCGATCACCGAAAGGCCGCGGATCAGCTCGGCCAGTTCGGCGAATAGCTCTTCAGTGCGTCCGCCACAGGACTCGCCTTCCCGAAGGTGAAACTGTTTCAGCTCGTCGAGGAGGCGGAGCGCGTCGGCCCGGCGGCCGGCGGCGGCCTGGTCGGCAGCCTCGAGCAGGCGATCGGTGGTCTTGCCCATGGCCGAGACGACCACCACCGGCCGGCGCGGGAGCCTTTCGGCGACGATGGAGGCGACCCGCCGGATCGCCTCATCGGAGGCGAGCGACGAACCGCCGAATTTCATCACGATCATGGTTTTCAGAGCAGCCCTTCCGACTTGAGCAGTTCGGCGTTCAGCACCGCGGCGCCGGCGGCCCCGCGCACGGTGTTGTGCCCCATAGCGAGGAACTTCCAGTGCAGCACCGGGCACTCGCGCAGCCGGCCCACAAAGACCGCCATCCCGTTCTCGCGGTTGACGTCGCGGCGAGGCTGCGGGCGATCCGGCTGGGTCATGTAGATGACCGGACACGGCGGGGCGCTGGGAAGGCCGCGCTCCTGGGGGAGTCCGCGGAAGGAGCGGAACGCCTCGAGCAGATCCGCCTCGGAAGGCTTCTCGCGGAACTCAACGGAAATCGTCTCAGTATGGCCGTCGAGGACCACGACCCGGTTGCAAGCAGCCGAGACCTTCATCGGGTGGGCGGTAAAGGCCTCACCGGAGCACTCCCCCAAGATCTTCTGCGTTTCGGTTTCCATCTTCGGCTCTTCGTTCTTGATGAACGGATAGACGTTGGCCGTCATGTCAAAAGCCGAGTGCCCGGGATAACCGCTGCCGGAGATGGCCTGCATGGTGGTGACGAGGACCTTCTCGATGCCGAACGGCTTGAGGGGGGCGAGCGCCATCGTCAAGACGATCGTGGAGCAGTTCGGGTTCGTGACAATGGCGCCGGACCAGCCGCGGCTCTTCCTTTGCAGAGGAAGGATCTTCAGGTGGTCCGGATTGATCTCGGGCACCAGCAGCGGCACATCGGGCTCCATCCGGTGGTTGCGGGAGTTGGAGACCACGATGTGGCCGGCCTGGGCGAAAGCCTGCTCGATTTCCGTGGCGACGCTGGCATCCATCGCGCTGAACATGAGCTTAGGGGCCCCGGCGGCGGGTTTGGATTCGTTCACCACCAAATCCCGCACGTTTTCGGGCATTTCCCCGTCCAGGCGCCACGTGGTGGCTTCGGAATACTTCTTGCCCGCAGAGCGGTCGCTCGCCGCCAGCCAACTGATCTCGAACCAGGGATGGCCCTGGAGAAAGTTGATGAACTGCTGGCCCACCATCCCGGTGGCGCCCAAGATACCGACTTCGATTCTGTCAGCCATGTTTGCCTCTTGCTTGTCGTGATTGTCTCGTTGTTATTCCTGTTGTTGCTCTTGCAAATCAACGCTTCAGCCCGGCCGGTCTCGCGTTTGCAAACGCTCGACCAGGCGTTGGTAATACCCGACGGCCTCCTCGAGTTCGCGTTTCGGAACGCGTTCCTCAGCCGTGTGGGCCAGGTGGATGGAGCCCGGGCCGATCAAGAAAGGCTCGCCCCATGAGCCGCCGAAAGCTGGAATGTCAGTGGCGAACCCGACCACACAAGTCTCAAAGCCTTCCAGCGAGCCCAGCCGCAGCGCTGGGATACAGATCACTTCGTTGGCCTCCACGCGACCGGCCGTTATCTGGGAAACGGCGCGCCGGATGGAGGCGCCGTCGTCCACCAGGCGGAACATGATCTCCGCCCGGGCTTCGTCGGCGATCACGTTTGGGGCCCGCCCGCCGCTGATGACACCTATGTTCAAGGTCGAAGCGCCCAGCAGCTCGTCGTGGGGCAGCGGCATGGTACGCAGTTCTTGCAGGACGTCGAGCAACTTGTCGATCGCCGATTCGCCCAGCTCAGGGTAGGCGGAGTGGGCCATTTTGCCCCCGGCGACGAGCTCGTAACGCAATGCGCCTTTCGATCCCAGCGCCAGCTTGTTCGAAGTAGGCTCCCCATTGATCAGATACCGCGAGCCCCGCGGCTGCCGGGCGGCGGCGAAGGCCCCGGCGCTGTTGCGCTCTTCACCGACGACGAAGAGCAACGCGAAATCCCGGACACCGCTGGCGAGAAGGTTCTCCGCCGCCTTGATCATGGCGGCCATCAAGCCTTTCACGTCGCAGGCTCCACGCCCCCAGATCCACTCCTCGTCTTCCCGGGAGGGGATGAACGGCGGCACGGTGTCCTGGTGGGTCGAGAGGGTGACGTCGATCCGGCCGCCCCAGTGCGCGAGCACATTGAAGCGGCCTTCCTCCACTGGCATCCTCTCCAGCCTCCCGCCGTAGCGGGAGACCAAAGGCTCGAGGCAGTGGCACAGGAACTCGCCGAGGGCTCCCTCGTTTCCGGTGATCGATTCGATGTCGATCAGCCGCCTTGTGAGTTCGAATAGATGCATCGCCACCCCCCGGGCGCTGGAGCAAACAATCGCTGCGGGAAGGGGGCGCGGAGGAAGACTTGCGGGAAGGTCCGCGAGACTCCTCAGTAGCGCTCCATCCAGCCCGCGGCTACTGTTTCCGGCAGCACTCCATCGTGGACTGCCGCGCGGTCAGCGGCCGGATGACAGTGGGCAGGTCTTAACCTTACCCCCCAACCGCCAGCGAAGGGAGCTTTCACAGGCGGCTTCGGCGGGAATTGGATACCCCTTTCGGCCGGCCTCCGGAGCTCCCCGGAACTGCAGGCCGGCTTACTGATGGCTCCCGCGCCTCTACCGGGAAATTTCACGATATCGAACTCAGCGCTGCGGAGTCAAACAGGCTGTGGGACGGCTGCGGCGGCCGTGCCGGGACGTCACCGGGCCCCGGCTTCAGCCGGCGCGGCCGGCGGGGATGGTGCAGCGTCGCTGAAGGCCGGTTTCCGGGTGGGTTCGGCCGCCGCGGCGGCGCCAGCGGCAAGCTCCTCGAGCGATGTCTCCGGCAAGCGGCCAGGATCGCCGGGGATGAAGAGAAACTCGACGCGGCGGTTACGGGCGCGGCCCTCGGCAGTGCCGTTATCGGCGATGGGGACGGTGTCGGCTTGTCCGATGGCGCGCAAACGTTCCGCGGGCACTCCGTGCTCGACCAGATAACGGACCACCTGGCCCGCGCGCGCCGCCGAAAGTTCCCAGTTGCTCGGGTAGACAGGCGTTGAGATGGGTAGATTGTCGGTGTGCCCGATCACATCGATGCGACCTCCCACGCCGGCGATGTAACGGGCCAGTCCCTCGAGCAAGCCGAAGGTCTCCGGACTGAGTTCGGCCCTGCCCGACTGGAACATCAGGTCTCCTTTGAGTCTGAGGATCACACCGTAAGCGGTGCGCCGGGTCTCCCCTTGTTTCTGCAGGCCGAAGTTCTCCAGCATGGCCTGAAGCTGCTGTTCGACCTTAGCCAAGGGCAAGCTACGGCTACCGATTTCAGGGATCTCCTCGGTAAGCGGATCTTTTCCGGCAGGGATCTTCGAGGGGTCGTCGGGAGAGCTCAACCCAAGGGCTTCCCGTATCGATCCCATGGCTTCGCGGAACTTGATGATCTCAGTCGTGGAGAACGACAAGAGCAGGACGAAAAAAGTCAGCAACAGGGACATCAGGTCCGCGAACGTGACCAGCCATTCCGGGGCGCCGGCAGGGGGTTCGTCGTTTTCCGGGAGCATCAAGCAGCCTTCTTTTCTTGGTTGCGCAGCTTCGGAGGCACGAAAGCATGAAGCCGCTGTTCAATCGACCTGGGGTTGTCGGCCGCCGCCAAGCACTCGAGGCCGTCCACGCACATCATCATGAGCTGCAATTCCTCCTGGGACCTGACCTTGAGCTTGACGGCGAGCGGCAGAAACACCACGTTGGCCAGCAGAGCGCCGTATAGCGTGGTGAGGAGCGCGACGGCCATTGCCGGACCGATGGTGGAGGGATCCTCCATGGAAGACAACATCTGGACAAGGCCGATCAGCGTGCCGATCATGCCGAAGGCAGGCGCCGCCTGTCCCATCCCCTCGAGGATTTCCCGCCCCACCTTGTGCCGGGTGACCGTGGCCCGGAGGTCGTTCTCCATGGTGACGCGGATCTTGTCGAACTCGATCCCGTCAACGAGCATCTGAACTCCTTTCGCTAAGAAGCCATAACCGATCTCCACGTTCTCCAGCGCTACGATGTCCTTCTTTTTACGAGCCTCTCTGGCCAGTTCGACGATCTCCTCAACCAGCTCCGGGGGCGACGGCAGTTTGGACGAGAAGGCCTTTCCGGCGATCCTGAACGTTTGCAGCACAACGGCCAACGGGTTCTTGATGAGAGCCGAACCGATGGTGCCACCGACGACGATCAAGACCGACGGTCCATTGAAGAACATCCCGGGCGAGCCGCCCAGAACAACCGCGACTACAATCAAGGCAGCGGAAAGGACCAGACCGATAATGGTTGCGATATCCATAGGCGCCTAGCGCCGCAAGCGCTCTCAGAGATTCGTATCGGAACAACAACTGCACGCTTGAATATCCAGTCAAGATTCCCGAGGCCGCACCCGAAGCGGCATGGTTTGGCCACCATCAAGGGGTGAGAATGGCGGGAGAGAACCTTCCGGTGAACCAGGGCGTCGGGAATCGGATTTCCTCGCGGCGGCAGGCCGCGAGTTTCGCCCTGTACCTCGCCCTGGCCCTGGCCCTGGGCGGATGCGCCCCTCCTGCTGGAAGTCTGGGTTGGGAGCGCGCCGACGGACGGGCCGTGGTGCGCCGTGCTGTCGCAGCCCACGGCGGTCTCGAGCGTTGGCGGCGTTTTGCGAGCGTGACTTTCGACTACCGGGAGAAGTGGTTCCCCCCGGCGGCCTGGCTGGGGCTCAATCCGTGGCCTCGAAATCCCGTGCAAGGAAAGCTTACCCTCTGGCTCCATACGGCGGAGGCGGAAATCCAGTTCGACGGGTACGAGGAATGGCGGTTCTCAGCCCGGGACCAGAAGGGTGGGCGTGAGCTGGCCGCCTCGGGCCCGGAAGGGGCGCGTCCGCCGGAGCTCGACTGGAGGGGCGCATTCGTTCTCCCGCGAACCCGCTACATCACCCTGCTGCCTTGGCGGTTCCTGGACGGGGGTGCGCGAATCGAGTACCAAGGAAAGGACGGCGGCTGCGACGTGGTCCTGATTTCCTTCGCGCCCGGGACCGGCGCCACCCCGGAGGATCGGTATCAAGCCTACTTCGACGCAAAGACCGGAGTCCTCCGGCGCGTCGTTCTTACGGTGACAGCATACGGGCGCTGGGCGGTGGGTGATTTGCGTTACGAGGATTGGCGGCGGGTCCAGGGCTTGCTGATGCCCGGCCGGATTCAGGCTTACTGGAACGGCTTGCATGTCCCACTGCACAAAGGCGAATACAGCGGCTACAGATTTCGAGAGGCCGCGCACGAGTAATGAGGCGGGCGCGCAAGAGACGGCCCCGAGGGCGCCTTAGCCCAGGTCGGGCAGGTCGAATTCACCGAGCGCAAGAGGATACCGGCCTTTCTCACGCACCAGTCCGAGGACGTACTCGTAGCTCGCGGCGCTGACGTCGTCGGGAACTGAATGGTCGGACTGGAAGATGTAGCCGCCGCCCTTGGCGGCGTTCAGCTTCATGAGGACAACGCGGCGCAGCTCCTCTGGATCGCCGCGGGCCCATACGCGGACGTCCATGTTGCCGCAGAAGCCGATGCGGTGGCCGAAGCGGCGGCGGAGGTCGATGACGTCGAGGCCGGCCTTGGCCTCGAGAGGGTTGTAGGCGTCCACGCCAACCTCGATGAAGTCCTCGAAGATGCGGTTGACGTTGCCGCAGCCGTGGTAGATGACCGGGAGCCCTTGTGAATGGCACTCGTCGATGATGGCCTTGACGCCGGGCTTGAAAACGCGCCGCCAATAGTCCGGCGAGAACAACATTCCTTTTTTGTAAGCGACGTCGCCCCAGACGACGATGCCGTCGAGCATGCCGCCGGCGGCGCGGATCTGGGCCCGGACGAGCTCGAGGGCGAAGGCGTTGATGCGTTCGACGAAGCGGGCGACCTCGTCCGGGTAGAGGCCCATCCACAGCATGGCGTTCTCGGACCCGATGATGCGCCACAGCATCTCGTGGCCCTCGCAGACGGAACCGAAGACGGGGAAGTCCGGGTAGACGTCCTTGACGCGCTCGATCCAAGCGGGAATGTTGCGCTGAAAGCCATCGCCGACGCCGTCGATCTGGTTGTCGCCGGCGGCGAAGAAGCGGCGCTCGTCCCAGGGGTCGTCGAAAGTGAAGTCGCGCATCTTCTCGATGGTGTCGGTTTCGAACTGGAGGAAGGCGGGCATGGGCAGGTCGAGGCGCTTGCGAATGACGGCCTCAAAGCCGGTGCGGACGATGACCTCGCGCTCGTTCTGCTCGAGGATCTCGAAGGGCTTGATGTGGGGGTCCATGTTGGGGTTGACGACCATCCAGTCGAGGCCGTAATAGCGGTAGGGGTCGGCGTCGGCGGGCAGGCCGAGCTCCCGGCGCCAGCGTTCGAGGAAGCGTCCCCAGAAGAAGTCGCTGACGGGCACGCGGTCCGGCTCCTCGTGGCGGAGGGCCTTGCGCATACGGTCCAACTTCTCCAGGCAGGCGGCGGATCTCGCGGGGGGCACGACGGAAGCTATCGCACCACGGACGGGGCCCGGGTGTCAATGCCCCGCCCCGCGGATCTGACACACTGAGAAGTCGGCATGGCAGGCAAGCTGAGGCTCTCACGGCGTCTCGATTGGGACAAGCGGCCGAACCGTCTGGCTCTGGCGCTGGAGGCCAAGCGGGCGGCGAGGGCGCCGCTTCTCGACCTGACGGAGTCGAACCCAACGCGGGCGGGCTTCCGCTACGAGACCGAGGCGATCCTCGCGGCACTGGCGCGCGAAGAGTCGATGCTCTACGAGCCGCAGCCGGCGGGCCTTCGGCGGGCGCGCGAGGCGGTAACCGCCTACTACGCCGAGCGGGGGCTCGCGGTCGAGCCGGACCGCATCCTGCTTACGGCAAGCACTAGCGAGGCCTACGGCTACCTGTTCAAGCTGTTTGCCGACCCGGGGGATTTCGCGGCCGCGCCGAAGCCGTCCTACCCGCTGTTCGAGTTCCTGGCTGCGCTGGAAGGCGTGGAGCTGCTCAACTACCGCCTCCGGTACGAGGACCGCTGGCGCGTGGACTTCACTTCGCTCGAAGCGGCGCTCGGCGAGGGAGCGGGGATCGCACTGGCGGTGACGCCGAACAATCCCACCGGCTCCTACTTGAGCGCGGAAGAGATGCGGCGGATGGCGGAGCTGTGCGCAGCGCACGGGGCGGCGCTGGTGATCGACGAGGTCTTCCACGACTACCGGATCGAGGACGAGCCGGCGCCGGTGGCCGGTGGGATCGAGGCGCCGGTCTTCCTGCTGAACGGGCTGTCGAAGATCCTCGGTCTGCCGCAGATGAAGCTGGCGTGGATCGCGGCGCTCGGGCCGGGCCAGGGGGAGGCGCTGAGGCGGCTGGAGCTGATCGCCGACACCTATCTCTCGGTGGCCACGCCGGTGCAGCACGCGCTGGAGGAGTGGCTCCGGCTACGGGCGAGCTTCCAGGTGCAGGTGACGGCGCGGCTACGGAGCAATCTCGCCCGGCTGCGGGCCGCGGTGAGCGGGAGCCCGTGCGACGCGCTGCGCGTGGAGGGCGGCTGGTACGCGGTGCTGCGGCTGCCGCGGGTCCGGACCGAAGAGGACTGGGCCCTGCTGTTTCTGGAGCAGGACGGGGTCGTCGTGCAGCCCGGCTACTTCTTCGACTTCGAGGAGGAGGCCTTCGCTGTCGTCAGCCTGCTGACGCCAGAGAGCGTCTTCGGGCAGGGCCTGCAGCGGATCATGTCACGGGTGGCCCGGGAGGCGGGGTGACGAGATTCGTGGGCGAGCCGGCGAAGAAGTTCTTCACGTTCTCGATGGCCATGCGCAGGCCTGCCTCCACCGCCTCGCGGGTGTTGCCGGCGGCGTGCGGGGTGAGCACGACGTTGGAAAGGGCAGTCAAAGGGTGGTTGGCAGGCAGGGGCTCGGTGTCGTAGACGTCGAGGCCGGCGCCAGCGATGCGGCCTTCGCGGAGGGCCTCCACGAGGGCGCCCTCGTCCACGACGGCGCCGCGGGCGGTGTTGATGAGGATGGCGGTGGGTTTCATGGCCGCCAGCTCGTCACGTCCGATCATGTGCCGGGTCTCGGGGGTGAGGCGCACGTGGAGACTGACGACGTCGCTGTCGTGGAGCACGCGCTCGAGGGAATGGTGGTCGAATCCGAGTTCCGGTTTGGGATGGAAGGTCCATGTGAGCACGCGCATGCCGATGGCGATGCCGAGGCGGGCGACGCGGCGGCCGATGGCTCCCAGGCCGATGACACCGAGGGTCTTACCCATGAGCTGGACGGAGGCGGCCGAAGGCCACTCGCCGCGGCGGGTGGCAGCATCAATGGCGGGAATGCGGCGGGCCACGGCGAACATCAGGGCGAGGCAGTGTTCGGCGATGGAGTCGGCGGCGACCTCGGGAGTGTTTGTGACGGCGATGCCGCGGCGGGCGGCGGCCTCCAAATCCACGTTGTCGGTACCGGTACCCCACAAGGAGATCAGGCGGAGCGCCGGACAGGCTTCGAAGACCGCCTCGGTGAATCTCGTGGAAGCGCGGATACAGATTACGGCCTCGGCGCCGCCGATTCGCTCGATCAGCTCCTCTTCGGAGCCGGGCAGGGAATCGTAGCGGCGGATTTGCGGAGCGGCCTCCCAAGTCTGGAACGCTTGGCTGGGGCCCATGACCGGCGGATAGTCATCGGGAATCACGATCCTCGACATCATTGTTCAGCCTACACCGCCGGAAGGCGGGGAGGACGGAATCCGCTTTCTCCGGCAGATCGCTACGTTAAGATGTTAGCGACCGATGGCCACGACGGATCTTCAGAAGTTCGCCGGCCGGCCGTTCTCTTTCTATCCGCCGATCCTCAACATCGAGCACAATGAGTGGACCTACGAGGAAGGCTCGTGGTCCGAGGTGCGCGTGCGGAACACGAAGACGGGCGAGGATCTCTGGATTCCGCGCCGCTTCCTGGGCGAGGTTTCCCAGGTGGACAAACCGGTAATGATCGTGGGGCTGGCGCAGGAGCTGGAATACAGTGCGGGCATGGTGGCGCCGCACCGGCGGCGGGTGATCGAGATTCCCGCGGCCGGTAGACCGGAGAGTAGCGGCCAGGGCGAACGGCGGGCAACGATCCCGCCGCCTTCCCGGGAGTCGCCGACCGAACGCCGGATCCAGCGGCTGATCGTTCTTTCACTGGCGGTGGCGGTGCTGGGAGCCTTCTTGGTGACTCTCCTCACGCGCGGACGGGAGGGCGGAGGGCGGGTGACCTTCGAACCGGTGCTGCAGGCGGATCTCGACCTGACGGCCGAAGACGACTACTTCGCCGTCGTGCGGAAGCTTGGCGAGCCGAGCCGGGACCGGTGGAAGTCCGGCGCCGGCGAGCGGCAGTTCCGGGCGCTCGACTATCCGGAGCTGGGCGTCACGGTGATCTTGATGGGGGCCGACCGGGAGAGCGTCCGCTATATCGGGGCCAAGGACCGGCAATGGCGCACGGTTCACTCAGTGAAGCTGCCGGGGGGCGTAAACACGGACTCCATCCTGCGGGCGCTTGAGCCGTTTTGACACGGATGCTCGGCGGCGCTCCGTTCAGCGGGCTTCAGCCAGCGCTTCCGTCAGGACGACGCCTTCGGCGGACGGCAGTTCCAAGCCCAACAAGTGCGCGACGGTAGGGGCGATGTTGCGGTTGTGGGTGTGGGGAAGCACAACTCCGCTTCGAATGCCCGCGCCGGAAAGCACCAGGGACGGGAACATCCGCGGGTGAGAGGGCAAGTAGCCGTGGCTGTGGGCTGGGGGAACTTTCGGGCGGCGTTCGAGAGAGTCCGCGGGGCGGGTGGTGAGATAGGTGTCGATGTCGGGTACGAGAATGTAGTGTCCAGAGACGAAAGGGCTCTCTTCGTAGCGGGGCAGGCCGAGCTTGTGCATGTCCCTGGGCGCGATCACCCGCCGGAGCAATCCGGCATCGCGCAAGGAATCGAAAGCCGCCTCGAGGCGCTGCATGTCGGTGGCCCGGTCAAACTCCCGGGTGAGCTCCACCCAAACCATCCAGCCGCCGCCGTGCAGACGGACCTTCCCGGCAAGGCCGGCGCGGCGGAACGCGGGCTCGACGCTGGCCTCGCGGGCAACGGTGTGGAATCCGTGGTCGGCAACGACGAAGAAGGCGGTCTTGTCTTCGATACCTGCCTCGCGGACGGCCCGCCGGAGGATGCCGATTGAGAAGTCAGCGGCGGTGAGGGCGGCGCGGGCTAGATAGTGGTGGGGACCCCAGCGGTGCTGGGCCACGTCGGTAGAGACGAGGTGGATGGCGAGCAGGTTAGGTCTGTGGCTCCGGATGACGAAGGCGGCAGCCTCGGCCAAGACGGAATCGCCGGCCGGCGCGCGGGGCGTCTTGTACCATTTGAAGAACAAGTCGATGGGGACGCCGCCGCGGCGCAACTCCTCAAGCAGGGCCGGGGGGACGGCGGTGATGTCGGCCCGGTTCTCGGAATTGAAGACCTCCGGCAAGTTGTAGTCGATTGAGGGGTCAGCGCGGGTTTCGGGCCAGTAGAAAGCGGCGGTCACGAGGTCTTTTTCCTTGGCGGCGTCGAAAAGCGTGCGCACCCGGACGACCTCGGTGCGCTTCTTGTTCGTGGGGTGGAAGCGCTCGCCGGTGCGGCGGTTCGCCATATTGTTGCTCAACACACCGTGGGTGCGGGGCATGACGCCCGTGACGATGGTGGTGTGCGACGGGTGGGTCACGCTCGGGAAGACGGTCTCGCTGGAGGCAAACCACGCTCCTTGGGCGATGAGCTCGCGGATGTTCGGGAGTTCCAGCCGGTCGTCGAGCAAATGATAGGCCGCGAGGCCATCCACCGACACGAGGACTACGTGGCGGACGGCGGCCGGGGCCGCAAGCGCAAAGGCAAATACGAACAAGAAACGCAAAGAAGCCATAACGTTTCCAGGATATGGCGCGCCGTGATCCGATGGAGCAGAGAACCCCCTCTGAGTCGGTTTACCTGCGGGTGATCGCGATCCGCTAACGTTAACCCTGCCGGGGCCACCGGAGCCCGTTTGCCGGCGCAAATAAACGCAAGCTTGGCGCGACCGTTTTGGGTTGACTTTTTCGGCGAACGGTTATACACTGCTGCCACACGGGCAGGTTCTGCCCGTCGGAACGTGTTCCGAAGAGTGAAACAAGGTCTGCTCTTCGGAAGAAACAGGGGTGTAGCATCTACTCAGCATGGAGTGACAGGGTAAACCCACAATGACAAGAATCGAGATTCGTCTTTTGCTCTGCCTGGTGGTTTCACTCGGCATCGCCTGGGGGCAGGGTTCCGTAGGGACTTTGAACGGAACTGTGATGGACTCGACCGGCGCCGTGATTCCCGGCGCTACAGTCGTAGTCACTAACGTTGCCACAGGCGTCGAACACACAACGACGACGACCTCGGCAGGGGCGTATACCTTACCGTACCTGCCGGCGGGGACCTACACGATTCGCGTCTCGTCTCCCGGGTTCCGAACCGCGGTTCGGGAGAACGTTATTTTGCGCGTCGGGCAGGTGATGACGGTAAACGTCACATTGGAACTCGGCGCGGTAACCGAAGAAGTGACGGTCAGTGCAGCCCCGCCGCTGCTGGAAGCCGGCACGGCGGAGATCGGCCGTTACATCACGTCGGAGGAGTATCAGAACTGGCCGATCATGGTCGGCGACGGCCAGCGGCAGATCCAGGACTTCATTTTCCGGAGTCTGCCGGGTACGACTGGAGGCACATTCCAGGGGTCGATCAACGGCGGCCAGCAGTACTCGCACGAGATCCTGATCGAGGGTATCCCGCTCGGCCGCATGGACTTGTCGGGGGGCAACAACAACGAGATGAGCCCTTCGGCGGAGGCGATTGGCGAGTTCAAGCTCCACGTGGGAGCGATGGGCGCCCAGTATAACGGCGGCCAGACGGCGGTGGCGAACTTTAGCATCAAGTCGGGCACGAACCAGTTGCACGGCTCGATGTTCTACTACGGCCAGAACGACGCGTTGAACGCGACGCGTTACGCCGATAGTTCCCGCGGCCGAAAGAAATCGCCGCTGCGCCAGCACAACTACGGCTACTCAGTCGGCGGTCCGATCTACATTCCGAAGGTTTACAACGGGAAGAACAAAGCGTTCTTCTACACGTTCTTCGAACGGACCACGCGGTCGGACTTCAACATTGCCGGTTTGAACACGACGCTGCCGACACGGGACTTCAAAAACGGCGACTTCTCGCGGCTGTTCGACCCGGCATTCACGGGGAATCCGCTGTCCGGAACGGTGGTCGGGACGGATGCTCTCGGCCGGCCAGTGGTGTTCGGACAGATTTACGATCCCCGCACGACGCGCCTGGCGCCGGACGGCTCGGTGATCCGCGATCCGTTCCCCGGCAACATCATTCCCAAGGACGCTTGGAGCACTGTTGCCCGCAACATTGTCGAAGGGGTGGGGATCGTCGATCCGGAGCTCGATCAAATGGTGCGGAACACACCGACGATCGGCACCTGCTGTCCCTTCTTCAAGCTTTACACGATCGGTGTGAAAGGCGATTACAACATCACGCAATCGCACCACTTGTCCGGCTACTACAACCATGAGTACCGCATCCGGAACAATTCGCCGGGAGGCCGTTATCCGCCGGTGCCGGGCTTGCCGACCGGCTTCTTCCAGAACCAGTACACGCCCTCCAGGATGGTCCGTCTTTCGTTGAATTCAACGCTCGCGCCTACGGTGCTGAACCGTATCGCCGCCGGCTACAACCGCTTCCGGAACAGCAACGAGTCCGTCTACGTGGACCAAGGCTGGCCGGAGAAAATCGGCCTGAAGGGCGTGGACCCGACCCACTTCCCGAGCATGAGGTTCGGCGGGAACGAATGGCAAGGCGGCACGCTGGCGCAAATCGGCTCCAGCACCGCGGGGGAGAGCTTCAACGGAAGTTGGATCGTTCAGGACGACCTGACCGTGATCAAGGGCGCGCACACCTTCCGCTTCGGTTACGAATACCGGAAGTATTACTACAATTCACGCCCGAAAAACGGATCCGGTGTCTTCCAATTCCGCCCAATCCAAACCCAGCTCTCCGGATTCGGTGACGAAACGGGCCACGCGTTCGCCAGTTTCCTGCTGGGGGCGGTCCACAGCGCCGGCCGCAGCGTGACCGTGCTCTACAGCGGCTTCCGGCATCCCTCACACGGCTTCTACGTGATGGATGACTGGAAGGTGACGCCCAAGCTGACTTTGAACCTCGGTTTGCGGTGGGAGATCATCCTGCCGTTCTACGAGGTGACGAACCGGATGTCGATGGTGGACCTCAACGAGCCGAATCCGGCTGCCGGCGGTCTGCCCGGAGCCTTCGTCTTCCGCGACCGGTTCCAGGACACCTATCCGTGGATGATCGACCCGCGCATCGGCTTTGCGTACCGGGTAAACGACAGGATGGTGGTTCGGGGCGGTTACGGAATCACGAACATGCCGCAGATCCGGAACAACTGGGGCTTCGGCGGCTTCACCCGAGGGTTCAGCGCCAGCATCCCGATTGTCGCCGGCACAAGCCCGACCGGGTTTGCTGACGATCCGGCGTATTGGCTGGATGATCCGTATCCGCCGCTCGAAGCGCCGCTGCCAAACACGGATCCCGGACAGGGGCTGTTCACCGGTGTTCAGACGACGGCTCCAGACTCGAACCGGCTGCCGTACGTGCAGAACTGGAACTTCACGATCCAGTTCCTGCTGCCGCACGAGTTCGTGCTGGAAGCGGCCTACATCGGCAACAAAGGCACACGGCTGCGGAACAGTTACTGGGACCAGCTCAACGTACTGCCGGCCACCATGCTCTCAATGGGCGACGTGCTCATCGAACCGACAGGGGATCACCCCGAGTTCAAGCCCTGGGCTGGGTTCCCGGACGGGCAACAAGTGGCCCAAGCCTTGCGGCCATGGCCTCAGTACACCAGTGTGACCGAGGCCTATCCTTACTACGCTACCTCTCTCTATAACTCGCTGCAGGTGACGGTGAAGCGGAACTTCACCGAAGGCCTGGGCGTGCTGTTGGCGTACACCTGGTCGAAGGCGCTCACTTACGACGACAACGCCCTGGACATCGGGTGGACCCGGGGAACCCAGGACTACTTCAACCGCGGCTTGGAACGCTCGGTGGCCTCCTACTCGGTGCCGCATGTGCTGCGGCTGACGTGGCTCTACGAGCTGCCGTTCGGCCGCGGCAAGAAGTGGAACCTAGGAGCCTGGAACCACCTGCTCGGCGGTTGGACGCTCAGCGCGATCCAGGAGTACCGGTCTGGTTTCCCGATTGCGGTCGGCCAGTCGGGCATCCGCACGCCGCGCGGTTTCGGGTCAATCCGCCCGGACCGGACAAATGCACCGGGTACCGTTGGCGGCGCCCCAGAAGACCTCGACTTCTTCGTCGGAACGCCCTACTTGAATCCCGACGGCTGGGCGCCGGTTCCGAAGACGGGCAACAACGTGCCGCTGCGGGTGGGAACCGCCCCGCGGTACGAGCCGAATCTCCGTGGACCGCACTCAAGCTCGGAGCGATTCCGCCTGACCAAAACATTCCCGATCTACGAGACCCTGGAATTCGAGTTCGGATTCACAGCGGTAAACCTGTTCAACCGGCACGGGCGACAGTTCGTGACCAGGGACATTACGAGCCCGGACTTCGGAAAACTCCGGGTTGCGGGCGGCGGCCAGCGGGTTCTCCAGCTCGAAGGCCGCATCCAGTGGTAGGTGAAAGCAACCGACCGAGCCACAAGACCAGCGCCCCGGCCACCCCGGCCGGGGCGCTTTTTTGGTTCGATAGTAGTTGGAAACGATGGCAGCAGTCGTGACGCGGATTCTCCTCGCTTTGGCGGCAGCCGCAACTTCGTTCGGGTTCCAAGAGATCACCTTCGAGACGCCGAAAGCTACGTCCCCGCTGCCGTGCAATCAGGAACGCAGCGAGCTGCTCGCCGCGCGGGCGCGCTCAGCGTTGTCGGGAGGTGATCCGGCGATGGCGGCAGGGCTGTTCCGGCAGGCTTTCGAAGCCTGTCCATCGAACCGCGTCCTGCTGTTGGAGGTGGCGCGGGCCCTTACAGGCCAGCGGAAGTTCGACCAAGCAATCGAGACGGCGAATGAATATTTGAGCAAGGAACCTGCGTCGATCCCTGGCCTGCTCGTGCTGGCCAATGCATTTTTCATGGACCAGCAATGGGAGAAGTGCCAGAAGGTCTTGGAGAAAGTGTTGGCGGTAGAGCCTGACAACCCCACGGCGCTGCTGCTGAAAGGCAACAACGAATACTTCCTTGGAAACACCGGCGAAGCTGAGAAAACCCTACAGCACTTGCTGGATATCAAACCGGACGACGTGGACGCCGCCTACATGCTGGGCCGGATCTATTACATGGACAACCGGGCCGAATACGCCATGGGGATGTTCCAGCGGGTGCTGCGGCTCGATCCGAAGCATTACAAGGCGTGGGACAACCTAGCGTTGTGTTACGACGCTCTGGGCGACACTGAGATGGCGATCCGGCACTTTCTTACGGCCATCAAGCTGGTGGAGAAGGACCACCCGGAATACGAATGGCCATACGCCAATCTGGCGGATTTGCTGCTGCGGCAGAGCCGTTACGAAGAGGCTTACCGGGCGGCGACGCAGGCGGCGAAGCGCAACCCGTACCGGGCGCGCAACTTCTTTCTGGGCGGCAAGGCGCTGGTGAAACTCGGGCGGATGAAGGATGCCCGCAGGTGGTTAGAGCGGGCAGTGGCGCTCGACCCGGACTTTCCGGATTCCCTCTATGCTCTGGGGCAACTCTACATCAAATTGGGTGAGAAAGAAAAGGGAATCGAGACTCTGAAGCGTTTTCGGGAGGCGAAACGGAAGGCGCCAAAACAGCGACGGTGAATTGCTCGCGCATTCCAATACTGGCATTGCTTACCGCCTTCACCGTAGCGGCACAGACGGACAATGGTCAGATCCGGTTCCGCGACGTGGCTGGTGAGGCAGGGGTTGAATTCGTCCTCGAGAACCACCCCACCGAGCGCAAGCACCTGATCGAGACCATGGCCGGGGGCGTCGCGGTTTTCGACTACGACGGCGACGGGCTGACAGACATTTTCTTTACGAACGGAGCGGTGGTGCCGTCGCTCGAAAAGGCATCGCCGAAATACTTCAACCGGCTTTACCGGAACGAAGGCGGCATGAAGTTCCGTGACGTGACCGAGGAAGCGGGACTAGCAGGGACCGGTTATTCGATCGCCGCCGCGGCGGCCGATTACGACAACGACGGGGACGTGGACCTGTTCGTGGGGGGCATCCGGCGGAGCACGCTCTACCGCAACGAGGGAGACGGCACGTTCCGGGATGTGACGGCCGAGGCCGGCATCAAAAGCGGCCGCTGGTGCGAGGGGGCGGTGTGGTTCGACTACGACAACGACGGCTGGTTGGACCTGTTCGTCGTCAACTACCTCCAATGGTCGCCGGAGTTCGACGTCTATTGCGGAGATCGGGGGGCCGGCGTGCGGGCCTACTGCCATCCAAGGCTGTTCGACGGCTATCCGAACGCGCTCTACCGCAACCGCGGCGATGGGACTTTCGAGGACGTCTCGGAGGTCTCGGGCATCGCCGCCCACGTGGGCAAGGGCATGAGCGCGGCGGTGGCCGACTACGACGGAGACGGCTACATGGACGTCTTCGTCACCAACGACAAGGTACCGAACTTCCTCTTTCACAACAACGGCGACGGGACTTTTGAAGAGGTTGCGCTGCTGGCCGGCGGAGCCTTGCTCGACAGCGGCATGGAGATATCGAGCATGGGGGTCGATTTCCGGGACGCGGATAACGACGGGGATCCGGACATCGTGTTCGCGGCGCTGGCGGGCGAGACCTTCCCGGTGTTCCTAAACGACGGAGGGATGTTCCGCGACGCAGGGCACGCCACGCGCATGGCGCCACTCAGCCACAACCGCAGCGGCTGGAGCATCGGACTGTTCGATCTGGACAACGACGGCTGGAAGGACATCTTTACGACGAATGGGCACGTGAACGACACGGTGGAGTTCTTCGAGGCGACGAAGTACAAGTTGCCGAACAGCGTTTTCCGGAATGCGGGGGACGGGACCTTCACCGATGCGACGCCCGGCTCGGGGCTGGACGAGGGGCCGTCACGGGCCCATCGCGGCTCCGGGTTCGCCGATTTCAACAACGACGGGCGGATCGACGTGGTGGTGGCGTCGCTGGGGGAACCGGCCGAGATCTGGGAAAACGTGACGGAAAGCCGCAATTCCTGGCTGATAATACGCCTGCGGGGGACGAAGAGCAACCGTGACGGCATCGGGGCTACGATCCGGATCGGCACGCAGCACAACCACATGACGACGAGCGTGGGATATGTGTCGTCGAGCCATTTCGGCGTGCATTTCGGCCTAGGCCGGACCAAGACTGTGGACCGGATCGAGATCCGATGGCCGAGCGGAGTCAAGCAGGTGCTGGAAAATGTGGCGACCAACCAAGTGCTCGAAGTTCGCGAACCGTGACCGGCGGTTCGCTTCCGGAATCGCCCCGTGGCGCTGCTGGCCGGCGGCGCTGGGGATCCTTGCGCTCTTGGGGGCGTTCCCGGCGCGGGCGAGCGAAAAGGCGAGCGCGGGTGGGATGGAGGAAACCTTCCGCGTCACAACGCGCCTGGTCGAAGTCAGCGTGGTCGCTGAAACTACGGACGGCAAACCTGCGCGGGACCTGAAGGCCGAGGATTTCCGGATCTACGACAACGGCGAGCCGCAGAAGATCGTATTCTTCAGCCGGGAAGCGCCGGCCCACCGGCGGCTGCCGGGTCCCCTCCCGCCGGATGTCTACACGAACCGTTTCGAGCAGCTCGGAGAAGACGTTGCCGGCGTGACGGTGATCCTTTTCGACGGGCTGAACACCCCGCTCGTTGATCAGGTCTATGCCCGGCAGCAGATCCTGAAATTCTTGCGGCAGCTCGAGCCCGGCGACCGCGTGGCGCTTTACGTCATGGGGCGGGGGCCGCGGGTGATCAAAGACGTCTGGGGAGATGCGGGCGCGCTGGCGGCGGCGTTGGAGCATTACAAGCCAGAGCAGCGGCCTTCGCTCGACGCGCCGTTGTACGATCCTTCTCTGACGCCGGTGGCGCATTTCAACGCCTGGCTGGGTGAGCTGACGTTCCATCTCGCGGACTACTTCGACCGCGACCGGGCCTTCCGCACGGTGCGGGCTTTGACGGCGATCGCCCGGCATCTGGAACGCTTGCCGGGTCGCAAAAACCTGATTTGGGTTGCGGGTAGCTTTCCGGTCTCAGTCGCGGGTAGTTCCATCCCTTTGCCGGAGCGGCTGAAGCGGTCGGCATCAACGGGAAAGTGGCCGGAGACGGACCGGCTGATGCGGGCCCTGAGCCGCGCCAACCTGGCGATCTACCCGGTGGATGCGCGGGGCTTGATCGCGCCGCGAAACTATCGGGCTGATAGCAGGGTTGTGGTTGCCGACGATCAACTGCGGGATGCGCAAACGTTCAGCGTCATGCGGATGCTGGCAGCGCGGACCGGCGGGCGGGCCTTTTACCAGAACAACGATCTGGTGCAGGCGTTCCGGCGGGCGGCCGACGACGTGAGGGCGACCTACACGCTCGGCTACTACCCGAGCCACGACGAGTGGAACGGGCGGTTCCGCGAAATCCGCGTGGAAGTGGCGCGGCCGGAGGTGAAGCTGCTGCACCGCAGCGGCTATTTCGCCCAGCCGGACGAGCCCCGGGAGCCATGGTACCGCGAAGAGGCGCTGAAGGCGGCGATGTTCAGCCCATTGGAGGCATCGGAGGTGGGGCTGACGGTGCGAGTGACGCCTGAAAAGGGCATGATGCTGCTGGACTTGGGTGTAGATGCAAGCGACATCACGTTCGAGCCGGTAGAAGGGAAATGGAAGGCGTCGCTGGATCTCTGGATGGTGCAGTTGGACAACAAAGAGCGCCATCTGGAAACGGACGCTCAGACGACGAACCTGACGCTGTCGCAGCTTGATTACGAGCGAGTCCATCGGGCGGGCGGACTTCGGCTGATGGGCCAGGTTAAGCCCAAGAAGAAAGCCCTGCTCATCAAGGTCATGGTGCGCGACGTCGCTTCCGGAGCCCTTGGGTCGGTGATCATCCCGGTGGAGCCGTACCGGAGCCGACTGAAAAAGCGGTAAGTCAGGGCGCTTCGACGGGATACTGGCGGTCGAGCTCCTTTTGCCGTGCCTCGGCTTCGCGCCTCAGCTCCCGATACTTCTCGATCGCCTCCCGGGCCAGATCCCGCTGCCCGTTCGTCTGGTAGGCCCGGGCCAACTGGAAATGGAACGAGCCGTCTTCGTCCGCCTCCGAAGCCGCCTTCAAGTGAGCGACGGCTTCGGCGGCGCGCCCCGTCTTCAGCAGCGCCTCGCCCAGAGCGGCCTGGAACCGCGCCCGGGCGGCGTCGAGTTCCACCGCCCGCCGCAGGTGTGGCAAGGCATCGGCCGGGCGGCCCTGGTCAAGCAGAATGCGGCCGGCAAAGTACGGGATCTCCGGATCTTCCGGAGTCCGGGCGGCAAGTTTCTCGAACAGAGACAGCGCGGCGTCCAAATCCCGGTCCTCGAAAAGCGAAACGGCGAGCCCCTTCATGAAGACCGGGTTGGCGGGCGAAAGCGCCAGGGCCTTTCGCCATTCAGCGGCGGCCTGCCGGTAGCGGGCGAGCTCGTCGAATCGGCGGGCGCGCAGTTCATGAAGCTGTTCGGACTCCGGGAGGGACTCCAGGCGCGCGAAGGCCTGCCGGGCGCGTTTGCGACAGGCTACGGCCAGCCAGTAGAGCGAGGCCGGCGAGGTCTCCCCGGCGAGGCGCCTTGCCACAGCGGCAAACTTCCCGGCCAGCACATCGCACGCCCCGGGTTCGGCAGTGCAATTCGGTGGATTCTGAGCGGCTTTGGCTTCTTCGGTCCGCGCCCACTCGGGCTTGCCAGCGGCGCGGTATAGGGCCGCAATAGCGTCGTGCAAACCAGGGAAGTCGGGGCGAAGTTGCAGAGCCTGGCGATAGTGGTGAAGCGCGCGGCCGTAGTCCTCGCGACGGAAAAACAGATCGCCGGCGGCGGCGTGCCAGTATGCCGAGCCGGGGGCGGCCCGTTCCAGCCGCCGTTCGGCGCGTTCGGCGAGCAAGGTGTAGCCTCTTTCCAGCCCGTACCAGACCCGGGGCTCGCTGGGCAGAAGCTCAGCTACGCGCTCGAGCTCGGCGACAGCCTGCTGCGGGCGGTCGAGCTGCAAGAGCGCCTCGCCCAGCATCAGCCGGGCGTTGCGTTCCCCGGGCTTGGCCGCCAGCGCCTTGCGCAGCGGTTCGACGGCCTCCCCGTAGCGGCCCAGTTGGAAATGAGCCGCCCCGAGGAACAGCCAGGCGCCGGCGGCTCCGGGCCTGGTTTCGAGGATCCGGCGGCACAGCGGGATCACCTCCTCGTACCGGCCGGCCTTGAAACGCGCCACGGCGAGGTTCATCATCAGGCCGGGGTTGTCCGGCGCGGCGCGGAGGAGCTCCTCGTAAATGGGGATCGCTTCCGCCGCGCGTCCTGAGAGTACCAGCTTTCTTGCCTCGGCGAGTTTCTGGCGCACCCCGGAGGTCTGGGCTGCGGCGGGCGCCGCCGCCAGGGCGAGGCACAGAAGCCGAATGATCAGCCGGCTGCGCATGGAAAGGACGCTTGCGAGCTTCGCTGATTGCATTCTAGCGAACCCCCGCAGAGGGCCGGGCGCGCCGGCGGCCTCCGATATAATCGGGGTACGGCCACCGTTCGACGGCCTGTGCTCGATGGGGTTTCCGGTGAAAGCCCGCTTGCTTGCGACTCTCGCCGTAACGGTGGCGGCCGCCGCCGGGACCCATGGGTCCGTCCTGCCCACCTACCGCGACATCACGAAGTCCACCGGGATCCACTTCCGTGGCGAATCTTCGCCGACCTCGCAGAAATACCTCATCGAGTCGATGCTCGGCGGCGTGGCGATGTTCGACTACGACGGCGACGGCGACCAGGACCTCTTCTTCGTCAACGGCGGAGCCATCTCCGACCCCATGCCCAAGGGCGCCCTGCCGGACAAGAGCGACCCGAAGTACTGGGACCGGCTCTACCGCAACAACGGCGACGGCACCTTCACCGATGTCACCGAGGAGGCCGGCGTCAAAGGCAGGCACTACGGGATGGGAACCGCCGTTGGCGACTACGACAACGACGGCGACCCGGACCTCTACGTCACTGGCTTCCCGTTCAACGTGCTCTATCGCAACAACGGCGACGGCACCTTCACCGACGTGACCGAAGAGGCCGGGGTGGCCGGGGGCAACTGGTCCACCAGCACCTGTTTCGTGGACTACGACAACGACGGCTGGCTCGACCTGATCGTCGCCCGCTACATGGACTGGAGCTTCGACAACAACATCTGGTGCGGCGGCCGCGAGCCGGGCCGACGGTCGTATTGCCACCCGGACGAGTTCCCGGCGATCCACCATCTGGTCTACCGCAACAACGGCGACGGCACCTTCACCGACGTCTCCGAGGAGACCGGCTTCGCCGATGCGCCCGGCAAGGGCCTGGGGGTGGCGTTCAACGACTACGACCGGGACGGCTGGCTCGACATCCTCATCGCCAACGACGCTACCGCCCAGCAGTTGTTCCACAACAACGGCGACGGCACCTTCGAAGAGGTGGGCCTGATCCTCGGCATCGCCTACGACGACGACGGCAACGCTTACGCCGGCATGGGCGCCGACTTCAACGACTACGACAACGACGGCTGGCCGGACATCTTCCTGAACGCCCTGGCGCGGCAGCACTACGCGCTCTACAAGAACACCGACGGGACGTTCGTCTACTATTCGGGACCGTCGGGGATCTACAAAATCACGAAACTGCACTCCGGCTGGGGCGCGCGGTTCGTGGATTTCGACAACGATGGCTGGAAAGACATCTTCGTCGCCCAGGGCCACGTAATGGACAACATCGAGTTGACCCAGCCCGAATTGAAATACTTCGAGCCGCCGCTGATGATGCGTAACGTAGAGGGGATCTTCGAGAACGTCTCCGACCGCCTCGGCCCGGACTTTCAGGTCAGCATGGCCTCTCGCGGGGTGGCCTTCGGAGACCTCGACAACGACGGCTGGGTCGATGCCGTGATCTATTGCAAGGATTGCGAAGCGGTGGTGCTGCACAACGAGGGGGGCAACGGCAACCACTGGCTGCTAGTGAACAGCGTGGGCACGAAGAGCAACCGTGACGGCATCGGCGCGAAGATCCGCATCGTGCTTCCCGACGGCTCCGAGCAGTACAGCATCGTGACGACGACCGGCAGCTACTGCTCGGCCAGCGACAAACGCGTGCACTTCGGCCTGGGCGCGGCCACCCAGGTGAAGCTGCTCGAGATCACCTGGCCCAGCGGCATCGTCCAAAGGCTGGAGAACGTGAAGGCCGACCAGATCCTGACCGTCACCGAGCCCAAAGCCGGCGCTCCGGCGGATTCACGCTAGCGGGCCGGCCGGCCGAAGCCGCCTCGCGCAAGACTTCCAGATACCGTTCCGCGCAACGCGCCGGGTCGTGCTCCCGGGCGATGTGGGAGGCCGCCAGCCGCCCGATCCGCTCCCGCGCAGCCGCGTCCCGCGCCAGCCAGAGCATGTACTGGGCGAGCATTGCCTCTTCCGCCGGACCCGCGTCCACCCGGATGCAGGCCGGCTCGGGGAACCGGGCGTTCTCCTCGCCCGCGGTGAGGATCACCGCCTTGCCCATTCCCATCATCCGGATGCCGATGCCGGAGGTCTCGCCCGCCGCCGGGTAGCGCAGGTTCAGGCAGACGTCCACCGCGGCGGCGTGAACCGCCCAGGCTTCCGCGTCGAGAAAGCCGGCACGGCGCACCCCCGGGGTCTCGAGCCACGGAGCCAGGCTGCGCTCGAACTCTTCGGACTCGAACCTGCCGGCCACCAGTAACACGCATTCCGGCGCCTGGCGGCGGACGGCGGCGAAGGCGCGCAGGATGGTGTGGAGCCTCTTCGAGGGGCGCAGATAGCCGAAGACTCCGAACAGGACGGCGTGGGGCGCGACACCCAGGCGCAGGCGGAGACGCGTGACTTTGACCGGGTCCGGCGGCGGCAGCGGCAGGTGGAGATGCGGGATCTCGACGATGGGAGCCTCGGGCGCGTGGGCTGCAGCCATGCGGGCGGCGGCGGGATTGTGGACCACGAC
>CAYWXL010000033.1:36123-41391 GCA_964461995.1 uncultured Solibacteraceae bacterium | reverse complement strand
CGGTGATGGCTCTGGCCCCGGACCTGCTCATGATGGCCCCGCATCTGGCCGCGGCATGGCTGGCGTGGCGCGGGCGCCCGTTCGCCGCGGGGCTGGCGGCGGGAGCGGCGCTGCTGGTGCACACCAAGGGCTTCTACGTGCTGGCTGTCTGTCTACTGTGGCAGTGGCGGGCCGCGCATCTGGTGCTGGCGGGGTTTTTGCTGCCGAACGTGGCCGCACTGGCGGCGCTGGGCGCGGCGGGAGCTCTGCCCGGTTACTGGCAGCAGGTCTGGCAGTGGGGCTGGCTCTACGCCCGGGACACGTTCGTCGAAAACCCCCTCGGCGAGGGCATTCGCCGGACGCTGAACTGGGCAGGTTTCCACGCGGCGGCGGTGGTGGCTGCGGGCTGGTACTGGCTCCGGGAAAAGGACGCCGACAGCCGGCGTCTGCTCCTCTGGGCGCTGATCTCGCTGGCCGGCGTGGCGGCGGGACTGCGCTTCTTCCCGCGCTACTATTTGCAGTTGCTGCCCGTCGCAGCGTTGGCCGGGGCACGGGGCTTCACGCTGCTGGGCCGGCGGCGGGCGGCGATCGTCGGCCTGCTGCTGCTCGTGCCGCTCATCCGGTTCGGCCCGCGCTACTTCATCCTGGCCGCGGACCTGGCCACGGGCCGTCCCCACCAGTGGCGCGATCTCGCCATGTTCGAGGGCAGCCGGCAGGCGGCCGCCATCCTCAACGGCGCCGCCCCCGCACACGACACCCTCCTCGTCTGGGGATACCGGCCGGACATCTGGATGCTCACGCGGATGCCGGCGGGCACGCCTTACCTCGACTCCCAGCCACTCACCGGCGTCATCGCCGACCGGCACCTGTTCGACGCGCGCCCCTCGGCCCCCGAGCTGGCCGCACGCAACCGCGCCGCCCTCAGCCGCTACTTTCCAAACCTGATCGTGGACGGGCTGGGACCGTACAATCCCAGCCTCGCCATCACGCGCTTTCCGGATCTCGAAGACTGGCTGCGGGGGAACTACCGAGAGATCGCCCGGACGCCCTCGGCCGTCATTTACCGCCTCTGGCCCGGCGCGGCCCCTCGGCCCCCTCAATCCCCAGCGACCGCCGGATCGCGTCCAGCACCCCGTTGATGAAGGCGACGGCCTTCTCACCAGAGTAACGCTCGGCTAGCTTCAGGGCCTCGTCGAGCACGATGGGGGCGGGTGTGCCGACGTGCATCATCTCGTAGGCGGCCAGCCGCAGGATGTTGCGGTCCACCGCGGACATCCGCTCCAGCCGCCAGTGGGCGGAATGGCGCGCGATTACCTCGTCGAGCTCGCGCCGGTAACGGGCTACGCCGTTGACCAACTCCTCGGCGAAGGGATCGCGGGCCGTCTCGGCGATATCGTCCTCGGAGCCGAGGGAGCGGTAGTAGGCTTCGGTGGCGTCGGCCACCGTGAAGGTTTTCGGCGCAGGGGCGGCTTCCGGGTTCTCGGGAGCTTCCCGGCGGCGCTCTTCGAAAGACTCCTCGAGCCGCCGCCGCATCTCCCATTGATAGAGAATCTGCAGCGCCCTTTCGCGGGAACGGTGCCGGGAGGCCATGGTTCGAGAGCGCCTGCGCCCATCAACAGCCGCTGCGGAGCGCACGCATCAGGTTGCCCATCTCGACGGCGCTCATGGCGGCGTCGAAGCCCTTGTTGCCCTGCTTGGCGCCGGCCCGGTCGATGGCCTGCTCCAAAGTGTTGGTAGTGAGCACGCCGAAAGCGATGGGCACGCCGGTCTCGAGCGACGTCTGGGCCAGGCCTTTGGCGGCCTCCGAAGCGATGAAGTCATAGTGGGGCGTCTCGCCGCGGATCACGGCGCTGAGGCAGATGATGGCGTCGTGGCGCTTCCGCCGGGCGATCTCGGCCGCCGCCACAGGCATCTCCCAGGAGCCGGGTACGCGCACGATCTCGATGTCTTCCGGGGCGGCGCCGGAGCGCGCCAGAGCGTCCAACGCCCCGGTGAGCAGCCGCTCGGTGACGAAACTGTTAAAGCGGCTCACCAGGATAGCGAACTTGAGTCCTTTGGCGTTGAGATGACCTTCAGTGACCTTGTGTGACATGGCTCTACTCGACCTCGCCGCCCGGAAGCGGCCGTCCTCGCGCGGAACAGGCCGCCAAATGGGATAATTGTAGTCTGAGCTTCATCTTACCGCATGGACCCAACCCTCATCCGGAATTTCAGCATCATTGCGCACATAGACCACGGCAAGTCTACGCTCGCTGACCGCCTGCTCGAGGCCACCGGCGCCCTCTCGGAGCGCGAGATGCAGGAGCAGGTGCTCGACGACATGGATCTCGAGCGCGAGCGCGGCATCACCATCAAGGCCCATGCGGTGAGGCTGAACTACCGCGCCCGTGACGGCCGCACCTACCAACTCAACCTGATCGACACGCCGGGCCACGTCGATTTCAGCTACGAGGTCTCCCGCAGCCTCCAGGCCTCCGAGAGCGCCCTGCTGGTGATCGACGCCTCCCAGGGGGTCGAAGCCCAGACGCTGGCCAACACCTACCTGGCGCTGCAGCACGACCTCGAGATCATCCCGGTGATCAACAAGATCGACCTGCCCTCGGCCGAGCCCGAGAAGATCCGCGCCCAGATCGAAGACGTCATCGGCCTGGACGCATCCGACGCCCTGCTGGTGAGCGCCAAGCAGGGTACCGGAGTCGAGGAGCTGCTCGAAGCCATCGTCGAGCGCACGCCGCCGCCCAAGGGCGACCCCGAGGCTCCCCTGCGGGCGCTGATCTTCGACTCCTGGTTCGACCCCTACCGCGGCGTGATCACGCTGCTGCGCGTGGTGGACGGCTCCATCCGCGTGGGCCAGAAGATCAAGCTGATGGCGCGCGGCAAGGAGTTCGAGGTCGAGGGGCTCGGCTACCAGACGCCGAAGCGGGTCCCCTGCGAGGAGCTCACGGCCGGCGAGGTCGGCTACATGTTCGCCAACATCAAGAACATCGCCGACGCCCAGATCGGCGACACGGTAACCGGCGCCGCCCGGCCCGCCGCCGAGCCGCTGCCCGGCTTCGAGGAGACCAAGCCGATGGTCTTCGCCGGGCTGTACCCGGTGGAGTCCCACCAGCACGGGGAGCTACGGGAGGCCTTAGAGAAGCTGCGGCTGAACGACAGCGCCTTCACCTTCGAGCCGGAGAGCTCGGCGGCGCTGGGCTTCGGCTTCCGCTGCGGCTTCCTCGGCCTGCTGCACCTGGAGATCGTCCAGGAGCGGCTGGAGCGGGAGTTCTCGATCGACCTGATTACCACCGCGCCGGGCGTCCGCTACCGGGTGACCAAGCGCAACGGTGAGGTCGTGGAGGTGGACAACCCCACGCGCTGGCCCAGCCCGGCCGAGATCGAGTACGTCGAGGAGCCGATCATCGAAGCCACGGTGATCACCCGCGAGGAGCACCTGGGCGACATCCTGAAGCTGCTCGAGGAGAAGCGCGGCGAGCAGAAGAAGTTCGAGTACCTGGGCGCCGGCCGCGTGATGCTCGTCTACGAGCTGCCGCTCAACGAGATCGTGCTGGACTTCTACGACCGGCTGAAATCGGCCTCCCGCGGCTACGCCTCCCTCGACTACCATCTGGCCGGCTACCGCGTCTCGCCGATGGTGAAGCTCGACGTGCTGGTGGCCGGCGAGCCGGTGGACGCCCTCTCGGTGATCGTGCACCGCGACCAGGCCTACCAGCGGGGCAAGGAGCTGATCGGGCGGCTGCGGAAGCTGATCCCGCGGCAGATGTTCGAGGTGGCCCTGCAGGCGGCCATCGGCAGCAAGATCGTGGCCCGGGAGAACATCCCGCCGCTGCGCAAGAACGTCCTGGCGAAGTGCTACGGCGGCGACGTGACCAGGAAGCGCAAGCTGCTCGAGCGCCAGAAAGAGGGCAAGCGGCGGATGAAGCGCGTCGGCCGGGTGGACATCCCGCAGGAAGCGTTCCTCTCGGTGCTGCAGGTGGGGCCGGAGGGGTGAGGGGCGTGTTTCCCGTCCGGCTGGCGGCCGGCGCCTACTCTTCGTAGTACGTGATCTTCCGGAGGGTCTCGTGAGAGCCGCCTGAATAGTACACGACCTTGCGGATCCAGTTCCCGTGGGCGTCGTAGTCGTACTCGATACGCGCCGTGGAGGTTCCGTGCTTGGGATCCTCAGTTGTTTCCGTGGCCACGTCGCCGTGCTCATTGTAAGTGTACGTGTGGCGCGAGCTGAAAATGTCGCTGGCAACGTAGTCGGCCCTTTCGGTGACGCGGCCACGATCGTCATAGCGGAAGGCCGTCCGCCACTCCACGCTCCCCGGCTCGATGAACGCGCGGAATTTCTGTCTGTCCGACTCGCGCATCCTGTCACGCAAGTGCGGCGGCAGCAGCGGTTTCGTCCCGCTGAAGCGGATCACTTCGGTGACGTTCCCCCTGGCGTCGGTCTTGAATTCGACCCTCGTGGTGACTGCGCCTGCTTCATCATAAAAGACGGTTTCGGTGAGGAACCCTCGTGGGTCATAGGAAGTTTCGACTCGCGATGCGCCGCGGGTGGGACAGGTTATATCCGGAAGCTCCGGCGCCACCTTCCAGTTCAGTTCTTCCATTACGGGGAGAAGCTCGATCACGGTCCGGCTGCCGTCCGGATGCATCTCGATCTTTCTCTCTTGCTTCACCGGTTCAACGAGGTTCCCCTCATCGTCGTACCGGTAGCGAATGGCGCCGGTCTCTCTCAACGGCGTCAGCCACTTCTCTTCCAACACCCTGCCGGCACGGTCGAAGAGCCAGCTATGGCGAGACAATCCATGCGTAGTCCGAAACTCCTCGACGAGGAGGCACACCAGCCCTTTCAGCCCTTGTCTTTCACGGGCCGTCATCATCGACCGGCTCCCAGCCACCCAGCCCTTTTCCGCGGTTCACCGCTCCCCTGTCAGCCAGTATATGGTACGAACAGCGTCGCTTAGCGTCCATCCGGCCCGTCCCGGCGGCAAGCGCCGGCCGCTATTCGTAGTAGCTGATCTTCCGGCGGGTTTCGTGAGAGCCGCCTGAATAGTACACGACCTTGCGGATCCAGTTCCCGTGGGCGTCGTAGTGGTACTCAAAACGGATTGTAGATCTTTCGCGCTCTGGCTCGTCGATGGTTTCCGTTGCCACGTCGCCGTGCTCGTTGTAGGTGTAGGTGCGCCGCGATCTGAAGATGTCCCCGGCCACATAGTCCGCCCTTTCGACGACCCGGCCTCGATCGTCGTAGCGGAACTTCACCCCCCACTCCAGGCTCCCCGGCTCGATGAAGGCCCGGAA
>CAYWXL010000033.1:0-36023 GCA_964461995.1 uncultured Solibacteraceae bacterium | reverse complement strand
CACCGTCCGGCTTCCGTCGGGCTGCTTCCGTATCTCCTTCCTGAGAAACTCCGGTTCGATCAGGTTGCCCTCGGCGTCGTACTGCAAAACGACAGTCCGCTTGCTGCCGTCCGGGTCCACGTGAATTCGCTTCAGAAGCCTCCCGTCACGGTCGAACGACACAATTGTCCGCGAAAGCCCCCTTTCCTCGGACCGCTCCGTCGCAATCTCGCGGACCGGCCCTTTGATCTTCAACCCCTCCCGGGCCGTCATGATTCCATCCTACACGGCGCCACTCGTGCAGGAACGCCAAACTGAAAGATCCCCGTGGCCCACTAGCGGGTTCGCGAAGCAACGTAGGCGCAGTGCCGGCGGGCGGCGATCCAGCGGTACGCCCGGCGGCCGAGGCGGCGAACGGGGGCGAGCGCCAGCAGCGGGGCGATCCAGAAGGTGAGCGGCAGGGCGCGGAGGATCTCGACGATGGCGTCGTAGCCGCCCCAGCGGCGCCCTCGGGCGGCGAGCTTCAATTCCCGGGCGGCTTCTTCGGCGGTGACACCGGCGCGCTGGAGCGCTTCCGGGTCGCTCGAGCCGCGGTAAGCATGGCGCCGGGTCACGTCGAGCAGGCGCAGCAGGCGCACCGCATGGCGGCAGAAACCGCAGCGGTCGTCGTAGACGACGAGGCGCTCGGCGGCGATGATCCGGCCTCCTTCCCAGGGCCGCGCCGGGCGGCCGACCCTACCGAAAGTGTCGCACCTTCTGCCGCCGGCCTCGCCCGCCCTGCACGGCCGCGGCGGTTCAGTTCACCCAGACCGGGCTGGACCAGGCCTTGTTGGTATCGAGCTGCTCGACGCGCAGGTAGTAGAAATCGCCGGGCTCGAGCGGCTCGCGGTCCTCGTAGTCGAACTCGGCGTCCATGGGCGCGTCCGGGTTGACGAGCTCAAACTCGACCCGGTAGGCCGGCTCCAGCCCCATCTTCTTCATGTAGGAGTGCTTCACCTTGGTGGACGGGATGCGCTGGACGTAGAAGCCGTCGCGCTCGAGCGCCGCCAGTGGCACGGTGAAGTCGATCGAGCCGAAGGCCGGCGGGTCGTCGGCGTGGAAGCGCAGCTCGCCCTCGGCCTCGGAGATATCGAGGAGCACGCCGTCGCGGTCGCCCGAGGGAGCGGCGGTGTTCCAGACGATCGTCCGCTCGTCCTGCTGGCGCACCCATTCAAAGGCCTGGTCGCGGTGGACGACGCGGACGAGCTTCAGCCGCCCGCCGGTGGTCTCGAGGCGCCCGGGCACGCGGCCGACGGCCGCCCGGCGCTGGTAGATGTTATCGCCCCAGGTGACGCGCAGCAGGCGGGCGCCGGCGCGGGCGGGTTTCACCCGGTGGATCACCTTGTTGTTCTTCACCAGCTCGATGCTCACCAGCGGCGCGGTGCCGGAAATCCGGGCATGCACGCGGGCGTTCTCATTCAGCTTCGATGAGATCTCGCCGCCCATCAGCTCGCCGTTGACCTCGAAGCGCAGCAGGATGCGCTGAGCGCCGGTGGCGGCGAAGGTGCGGCGCTGGTACATGCCGTTCCAGATGTCCTCGCGGCTCTTGCCGTAGGCGTAGACGCCGGCGAGGGCGTTTGTCATCGTGTAATTCAGGCCGGGGTAGGCGATGCCCATCGAGACCGTGTGAGTGTCGCCGGCGCCGATGACGCCTTGGCGCAGTCCGGCGTCCAGATGTTTCCGCCAGGACTCTTCGAAGACGCCGTGGACGCTGGCGACCTCGAAGAGGCGCTCGATGCGCGGGTCCGGCGGATGCGTCCAGTCCGGCGGGCCGCCGCCGATGTGCGGGATCACCAGGGTGGGTACGCGGGCGAATCGGAGCGTGCGGAGCATCTTGCCAATGGGAGCGCGCGGATCCTTGGTGTCCAGTTCCATGGTGGTCTTGGCCTCGTCGGCCTTGAAGTAGACGTTGTGGTGGCCGCCGAGGCGCGTGCCCACGCTGTACTCGTAGCCGAGGATGGAGACGAGTCCCTCCCAGCCGTTCATGATCTTGGTAACGCGCTCGAGCTCGGGCCACTGGTCCGTCGGCCACTGCTCGTCCTTCAGGCGCAGCAGCGGCCCGCTCAGGCTGAGCGGGATGTGGTGCGGGCTGAGGGCGGCGAAGTCGAGCAGGCCGACGCGGCGGGCGTTGAGGTACAGTTCGCGGAAGACGCCGCGGCCGTCGGCCAGGTAGGTGTGCTGGTGCATCTCGCCGTAGTAGACCCGCCAGACGGGGTTCTTGATCACCCAGATGGGATTGCTGACGCCCTTGTAGCGCCCGTCGGCGGTCTGGATGGTGATGCGGAACGTGCCTTCTTTGTGGGCCACGAAGTCCCGGGAGATGTAATGCTCGAGCTTCTCGTCGTAGTGGAAGGCGCCGGGGGCGAGGCCCGTGGAGGTCACCCGGAAGGAGAGCCCCGTGTGGTTCTTGGCCAGCGACACCCAGGCGTCCGTCGGGACGATCTCGACCGGGAATCGCTCGCCGACGTTGACGATGGAGGGGGCCTGGACGCGCAGCTTCGCCAGCGGGCCGCCGGTGACGGTCATCATGGCATCGCCGCCGTAGGCCACCGGCAGTCCCTCTTTCGTGATGGCGACGCGGAAGTTGAACAGATTCTCGGCGTACTGCTGCATGCGTACGCCCTTCGGGCCGCCGAGGTCGAAGAGGATTTTGTCGCCCTCTTTCAGACGGCCCTCCTCGACGACCAGCGCCACGCACTTGCGGTAGGGAAAGACCGCGGGCGAGTTGCGCTGCACCCAGTTGGTGAACTTCACCCGCTTCACCTTGACGCCGGCGGCGGTGACTTCGGCCCCGAACCAGGCCGGGGCGTCGGGGTCATCGACCTGGAACTCCTCGACGTCGCTGGTGAAGTGCTTCCAGATCTCGATGGCCATGCCGGCCTCGACCGGAACGTCGCCGACGGTGTACTCGATCCGGACCCGCTCACGTTTGCCCGCCTCGACCACCGGGTTGGTGAGCAGGCGGACCTTGCCGTGGAGCGGGAAGCCCTCCGGGAAGTAGGCGCCCGGACGGTACTCGATCCGTTCAGAGGAGGGGTCCTGGGGTTGCCGGGCGGCGGGCTTCGATTCGGTCCGCAAAGCGAAGAAGCCGGCCGCCATCGCCAAGAGCGCCGCGCCGGCCGGAACGCGGCGGCCGTGTATCCACCGAATCAATGAGCCGGACATGCCGACATTCTATGCCAACGAGGGGAAGGGCGACACGTGACCCGGCACGATGAGATAAGCAGAACCATGAAGACGAAAGTCGTCGCGGCCACCGAGTTCCGGGCGAAATTCGGGAAGCTTCTGGACGAGGTCGAGGGGAACGGCGCAGAGATCCTCATCACGAAACGCGGTAAGCCGGTGGCCCGGCTGGAGCCGCTCCCGAAGCGGGCCGCGGGGGAGAAAACCTCACTGTTCGGCCGGGAGCGGGGCACGGTGAAAATCCTCAGCGACATCGTCCCGCCTACCGGCGAGAAGTGGGAGGCGGCGCGCTAGCAGGCGGGCTGCAAGAGCCTTGTTCAGCTTTATGATGGCGTGCTCGCCGCGCGCCCGGGGAGTCGCTTTGCCGCCCTACCGCACCACCACTTTGGCTACCGCCTGGTTGTCGAACGTGTCGGTGACGCGGACGGCCAGCGTGTGCTCGCCGGGCTCGACGTCTTCGAGCTTCAGCTCGTAGTCTAGTTCGCGCGAATCCGACAGCTTCGTCACCGGCAGGACGACCGTCCACTCACCGCCGTCGAGGGAGTACTCGGCCCGGCGGACCACCGTCCGCGCGTCGGCGGCCTTCCACTGCGCCGTGAGCGTCCGGCCAGAGAGCGTGGCGGCCAGGCCGCGGATCTCGGGCGGCGTATTGTCAATGAGGAACGGCTCGCTCACCAGCGTCGCCTCGAGGGCCTGGTGCGGCGGGTTGTCCGGCGCGTCGGTGGCAGTGACGCGGACGCGGTATTCCCCGTCGGCGTAAGCGGTGGAGTCCCAGCTCAGGTACGCCTTGTCGAGCTCTTCCTCGAGCAGCTTCCATTCAGTCTCGCCCTCGCCGCGGATCTCGACGCGATAGCGGAGCTCGTCGCCGTTCGGGTCCTCGGCCAGCCAGCGCACGCCGACGTATCCCTTGGCGTACTGCATCGTCTGGCTCGTAGAGGTGGTGAGGGTCTTGGGGGCCGGGCGCGCCGTGCCGGTAAGCGGCGGCAGCGTGATGTTCTTCGACTGGGTGAGCTTGAGCGTCTGCGGCGGGAAGCGGTAGTTCGGCGGTGTGGCGGCAATCTTCTTCACCTCGGGAGCCACGTTCTTGTTCAGGTAGGCCGCCTCCACCTCGGCCACCTCGGGAGACGCGCCGGAGGGCGAAGCCTTCAGGGTCACCTTGTATTGCAGAAAGCGGGCCGGGGGCGCTTCGGCGCGTCCGCCGTCGCTCTCCAGGCGGACGGGCTTCCACGGGCTCCAGTTCTGCTGCGGGCGGTCGAGGTTGCCGCTGCGGACGGCCAGCTCGATGGAGCCGCCGTTGGCGGCGCCGCGGAAGCGGATACGGCCCCAGTAGGAGAACTGTTCGGCGTCGAGCACGTCGCTCAGGAAAGAGCCCTCGGCGGCCAGACCGGGGCCGATGCGGTAGAGCTTGCCGATGTTGCTGGTGGCCGCGTAGAGGCCTCCTTTGCGGCAAGGGAGCAGCGCCGTCACCTGGGTGGGCGGCAGGTCGAGGAGCATCGTGTAAAGAGGATCCTTTTCCAGCCGGTAGATGCGCCCCTTGTTGCCGGTGCCGAAGACGGGACGGCTCTTGCTATCCAGCGCGATGGAATAGATGATGGCTTCTTTGTCGCTCCAGACGACGCGCGGGTAGCCGTCCGGGGCGATGGCGATGAGTTCGGACCCGCCGCTGACGCCCGCGCGTAGCCCTGGAATCGCGGTGATGAGGCGGCGCGTGGCCTGCGTGCCCGCGGCCGAACCGGGCGTTTGCGGGGCCAGTGTGGGTCCCGTCGAAGGCCGCTGCCGGACGGGCGTGACTGTGGGCGTCAGGGTCGGCGCCGGAGCGGCCTTTTTCTTCGTTCCCACGGCGGCGGCGTAAATCGTGCCGTCTTCGGCCGCGGCCAGGGCGGTGATTTCGCGTTTGGCGGACTGGTAAAGAACGAAGCCCTCGCCCGCCGGCGTGATGCGGAAGATCAGGCCGCTGGGATCAGTGCCGGCGATCAGGTTTCCTTTCCCGTCGAGAACGAGAGAGCGCACGTGCGTCTCGCCGGTGCGGAAGAAGACCTCGCCGGAGCCGTCCGGCTGCACGCGGTGGATTTCTCCCTTCTCGCCCGTGGCCACGTAGAGCGTCCCGTCCGGCGCGGCGGCGAGCGCCCAGATGTACTTCGTCTTGGGGTCGTAGAACTCGGCCGGCTCCTGCCCTGGGGAGAGGCGGTAGACCTTGCCATCCGGCGCGGTGGCGGCAAAGAGCTCGTCCTTCGCGTTGATCGCCAGCGCCTGGACCTGGAGGCCGTCCAGCTCGGCCACGGTTTCCGCCGAGCCGTCCGGCCGGATGCGGAAGATCTTGGCCGAGCGCGCGCCCGGCCCGCCGCCGCCGGCGTAGATGTCGCCCTGGGAGTCCTCGGCCAGCGCCCAGAGCGCGGCAGTCGAAGAGTCGAAGATCTCGCGGCTTGCCGGGGCCAGCAGGAGGACGCCGTCGCTGCGCAGGGAGAGGTTTTCGAGCGTGCCTTTCGAAAAGTCCTGCTGCGTGGCGTGCAGCCAGGTGTCGGTCTCCACGGCCGGAGCCACGTCCGCCGACACGAGGAGGATCGTCGTCAATAAGAGTCGTTTCATGGTGAGAATCGGGATCGCTTACTTGACCTTGATTCGAAGCGCGTAGCTGCCGTTGATGACCAGGTCGAAGGGGATGGCCGCCTGCTCGATGGCGCTCTCGCCCCAGACCAGGTAGCGGCGGTTGCCGTTGCGACCGCTCTGGATCACGTTGGCGACCGACGCCGGCAGGCTGGGCAGCATCTTGTCCTCGAAGTAGAGGGTGGGCCGGGACTCGACCAGGGAGACGTAGAGGCGGTTGTTGGCGCGCTCCTGGTTGAGCAGCGAGACGGTCTGCGGCAGGTCCAGGAAGCGGTTCATAGCCCCGGCGACGGTCTGCATGCGATTCAGCGTGGCGGCGTCACTCAGCAAGATCTTGTGGATTCCTTTGGGGAAGCCCGTGGGAATTTTCACCGTGATGTCTTTCTCAATGCGCTCGCCGCGCCAAGGCTGCAGGAAGACCTTGAGCGTCACTTCGCTGCCCGGCTCGACCTCGTCGTTCTCGATCCAGGCGGTCTCGATGGTGGCCACGCGGCGCTCGGGAAGCAGGTCGATGGTGGCGTCCACGCGCCGCAGCCGGGGCGTATCCACCGGGTTGCCGAACAGGCGGTTGAACTTGTCGCCCCACCAGCCGGCCAGCACCATGGGCGCCGGCACGGGCATGTCAGTGTTGGTGAGCATCGTCGAGAGCGAGACCTGCCCCTGCCCGTCCAGCTCCACTTTGCCGCTGAGCCGGTAGGTCGCCTCCTCGGCGAAGTCGTTCAGCCCGGCGATGGAGTTGAACAGGGTGATCATCATCAGGTAGGGCGTCCACTTCTGGTGGATGAAGACGTTGAAGCGGAACTCCTGCTCCCGGTGAACGCGGTCGTCGAGGCCGAAGGAGCGCACCTTGAGCCGGACGGGAATGGTCTGGGCCTCGGCTCCGAGAACACCCATGATGCCACTGTGGCGGTCCTGCCGGAGAGCGCCGACGATATCGGTGGCGTTTGCAAACTTGTTGGGCTGGTACTTTGAGGAGAGGACCATCAGCACCTCGCCCTTGCTCATTGGCATCTCGACGGGCCCCAGGTTGAAAAACGGATGGCCGAAAGCGAGCACGCGCTTGCCGTCGTTATAGGTGACGGTACCCAGGCCGCTCACCGTCATGTCGCCTGAGACGAGGACCCCAGCGATGGCGTCGCCCGGCTGCAGGGCGTTCTCCCACCCCGGTGCGGGCTTCGCCGAATCCGCGTTACCGGCGCCGCCGCCCTGTACTACAGCCAGGCCGAGCTGCTCGAACAGCGGTCCAAAGGTCTTAAGCGTTACCGGGTGGAAACCGGAAAACGTAAGCGGCGTCTCGATGGGCACCATCACGGGACGGCGCTTGAGCAGGTTGCCGGCCGCGCCCGCTGAAACGGTCTGGGCGAGTAAGTTCCCCGGAACAGGAATCCGCGCCTGGGCGGCCTTCACTTTGTCGGGCGTCAAGGCGTCGGGTGGAACGGACTCGTCGAAATCGGCGACCTCGAGCATCAGCTCGATCGGCGTGATGCCGCAAATGGCGTCCGGCGAGAAGATGCTTAAGCGCAGGGCGATGGCGCCGATGAGCTTGCCGTCGATGTAGACCGGCGTGCCGCTCATGCCGCCGGCGACATTAGTGCGTTCGGCCTTACCGCCGAGCTTGGCGAGGATGATGTCCTGCTTGGGTCCCCAGGCGTTCTTGAGCAGGCCGATGATCTCCACCGGGATCGGCTCGGGCTCGGTACCGGTGAAGACGGTCCAGGCCACACCCTTCATCCCCGGCTTGATTTCCGAGGACTTCATGATTTCCACCGGTCCGGCTTGTGGCCGCTCCAGCTCCGCAGCAGCCGCCGGCACGGCAGCCAAGCACACCGCCGCCAACAACACTGGGGCGGTGAATCGGTTTTTCATCGGTATAAGTCCTTTACCGCGACCCCCTCTGTTCCGGCCCCCTCCCGCAGGCGCCGGGAAGGGTCGCGCCTTTCTTTCATTATCGTTCAACCGCTTCAGCGCCGCCAAACCGAGAACCGAAATATCCGGCGAGAACTCGCTCGGGGTGGGGTGTGATCTCCGTCCGCAGGCGCCTAGGTTGTAACAAAACGAAAACAGAACGTTTACACCTCCGGATCCAGCCTATAATGGGGCAACGTCCCAGGAGGGGCAGATATGTCGCAAACAGGTGGGGGCGGCGACAGCCGTACTCCGTATCGAATCAGGGTTCACAACCTCGAATCCTGCAACTGCAGTCACGGTTGCGGCTGCCAGTTCGGAGGGTACCCGGACGCTGGCTGCTGCGAAGCCCTTCTCGGCTACGAGGTGATCGAGGGATTCTACGGCGACGTCGAGCTCACCGGTGTTAGGGCGGTCATTGCGGTGATGTGGCCGGGCGCGATTCACGAAGGGCGGGGTAAGGCGGCGCTGTTTGTCGATTCTTCGGCGACTCCCGAACAGGTGGAAGCGCTGGCGATGATTTTTTCCGGGCAAGCCGGCGGCATGCCGTGGGAGGCCATCGCCGACACATTGGACTCCATGGAAGGGCCGATCTCGACGCCGATCGAAATGACAGTGGACGGACGGCGGTCGAGCTTTCGTATACCAGGCGTCGTTGAAGTCGGCATGAAATCCTTGAAAGATCCGGTGAGCGGCGAGGACAAAGAGGTTCACATCGTCTATCCCAAAGGCGGCTTCATCTGGAACGACGGGGATATCGGCACGACGCAGACGATGGCGGCGAAGCACGGCAATATCTGCTTCCAGCATCCCGGGCGCTTCGCAGCCTACGCAACGCCTGAGTGGACCAACCAATAGGAACGTTCCGGGCCACGCCAGGGCGAACCCTGGACGCGGGGCGGTCCACAGAAACCCCCATGCGCGACGCAGCGTCGATCCAAGCCGTGCTGAAACACGACCGCGCGCTGGTGCTGGCGGGGCTCGCATTCGTTTGCCTGCTCTCCTGGCTGTACCTGATTCATCTGGCCTCGGCGATGCCGCAGATGGACATGGAAATGGCGATGCCCCAGATGCGGCCTTGGGAACTGATCGAGCTGATTTCACTCTTCGTGATGTGGTCCGTGATGATGGTCGCGATGATGGCGCCGTCAGCCGCGCCGATGGTGTTGATGTTCGCTCGGATCAACCGGAACCGCCAGCGCCTGGAACAGCCCTACGTTCGAACCGCTGTCTTCCTGACAGGCTACTTGCTTGTGTGGGTGGGTTTCAGCCTTGCCGCGACGATGGCCCAATGGGCGCTGCACGCGGCCGCACTGTTATCGCCCGCCATGGTCAGCACCAGCCCGTGGCTCGGCGCGATACTGTTGGGGGCCGCTGGGGTCTTTCAGTGGGCGCCGCTGAAGAGCGCGTGCCTGCAGCGTTGCCGGTCTCCGATCGGCTTCCTTACCGCCGAGTGGCGTGAAGGAGCGCGCGGAGCGCTCAGGATGGGCTTGCAGCACGGGAAAGACTGTACGCTGTGTTGCTGGGCCTTGATGGCGCTGCTGTTCGTCGGCGGCGTGATGAACCTGCTTTGGGTAGGCGTGATTACGATGTTCGTCCTGATCGAGAAGGTCACGCCCCGGAGCGTTTGGGTAAGCCGGGCCGCGGGGAGCGCGCTCGTGGTGTGGGCGGCATGGGTGGCCCTGCAAGCCCATAACTGACCCGTGAAAGGCGGCGTCCGGGCGGCGCGAAAGCCCGCTTCGTCCGACCGCATTCCCACATGCGGCTAGGGGCGACGTAAGTCAGGACCGGCGCCTTCCAGACAAAGAGGTTTGCAAGTCTTCTATAATGATGAATCTGGGCGTCATTCCCTGATCCCAGCTTCACAACCCTCGAGGAGACGTTCATGCAGGCAGAGCGCACTCAATCCGCATCTAAGCCGATGATCAAACCGAAGATCAAACGCACCCCGAAGGCGCCGCGGCAGCAGCTCCCACTGCTCGACCTGGAGCGGCGCTGCACCACGCCGGACGAGGTGGCCCTGGGCTTCGATCTCGAGCAGGCCAAGGCCGAGGCGCTGCGGTGCCTGGACTGCAAGGATCCCAAGTGCATCGACGCGTGCCCCATCCACACCAACATCAAAGGCTTCATCGAACGGATCGTGCACGACGACTTCGCCGGGGCTTACGATCTGCTGGAGAGCACCAACCCCTTCCCCGGCATCTGCGGGCGCGTCTGCCAGCATGAGCTGTTCTGCGAGAAGGCGTGCCTGCTGGGAGTGAAGCTGGAGCCGGTGGCCATCGGCGCGCTGGAGCGCTTCGTCGCCGACTACCACCGCAGCCAGGGCGACGCCGACCCGGTCCCGGAGATCCGGCCGAACGGGCTGAAGGTCGGTATGGTGGGAAGCGGCCCGGCGTCACTGATCTGTGCCAACGACCTGGTGCGCAAGGGCTACCAGGTGACCGTCTTCGAAGCTCTGCACGAGCTCGGCGGCGTGCTCGCCTACGGCATCCCGCCGTTCCGCCTGCCGCGGAAGATCATCGCCGACGAGATCAACCGGCTGCGCGCCCTGGGCGTCGAGTTCAAGACCGACTTCATCGTCGGCAAGACGGCCACCCTCGACGAGCTGTTCGCCGAAGGCTACGCGGCCATCTTCCTCGGCACCGGCGCCGGCCTGCCGTGGATGCTGGGCATCCCGGGCGAGAACCTGATCGGCGTCTACACGGCCAACGAGTTCCTGACGCGCATCAACCTGATGCACGCCTACGACGAGAATGCCGACACGCCCGTCCACGTGGGCAAGCACACGGTGGTGGTGGGCGGCGGCAACTCGGCGATGGACGCCGCCCGGTGGGCCAAGCGGCTGGGCAGCGAGGTGACCATCCTCTACCGCCGCGGCCGCAAGGAGCTGAAGGCCCGGGCCGAAGAGATCGACCACGCCGAGGAGGAAGGCGTCGTCTTCCACTTCCTGGCCGCCCCGGTGGCGCTCTACGGCGACGACAAGGGTTTCGTGCGGGAGATGGAGTGCATCCGGATGGAGCTGGGCGAGCCGGACGAGTCCGGCCGGCGGCGGCCCGTGCCGGTCGAAGGCTCCAACTTCCGCATCCCCGCCGACACCGTCGTGGCGGCCATCGGCCAGGGCCCGAACCCGACCCTGCAGCGCGAGACGCCGCAACTGGTCACCCAGCGGGGCAAGATCCAGATCGACACCAAGGCCAAGACGAGCATCGACGGCGTCTATGCCGGCGGCGACGTGGTCCGCGGCGGCTCCACGGTGATCCTGGCCATGCAGGACGGCCGCCGGGCTGCTCAGGCGATCGACGAGGCGCTGCGGGAGAAGTTCCCGGAGCATTTCCGCGGGGAGGCGCGGCCGGTCCGCGTCCAGGCGCCGAAGCCGGAGCCGCGGTTCCGCATCCTCCACCGCCGCGAGCTCTCGCCGGAGATCGTGCTGCTCGAGGTCCACGCCCCGGAGATCCAGAAGCACTGGAAGCCCGGGCAGTTCGTCATTCTCCGGCCCAAGGCCGACAGCGAGCGCATCCCGCTGACGCTCGTGGACGACAATGCCGAGCGCGGCTCCATCACCCTCATCGTCCAGGCCATCGGGGCCACCACCATGGAGCTGGCGGCGATGCGCGAAGGCGAGTGCCTGGCGGACCTGTTGGGGCCCCTCGGAAAGGCCGGTCACATAGAAAACGTAGGAAATGTGATGTGCATTGGCGGGGGCGTAGGCATCGCCGAGTTGCTGCCCGTGGCGCGGGCCTTCAAAAAGGCGGGCAACTACGTGATCGCCATGTGCGGGGCCCGGTCGAAGGCGCACATGATCCTCGACAAAGAGCTGCGGGAATCGGTGGACGAGGTCCACTGGGCCACCGACGACGGCTCCTACGGCTTTCATGGAAACGTGGTCCAGTTGATGCGCGACTGGAGGGAGAAAAACGGCCGGGAAATCAACGCCGCGCACGTCATCGGGCCGATTCCGATGATGCGCTTCGCCAGCGAGCTGACCCGGGAATGGGGCGTGCCCACGGTGGCCAGCGTCAACCCGATCATGGTGGACGGCACCGGCATGTGCGGCGGCTGCCGCGTGACGGTGGGCGGCGAGGTGGTCTTCGCCTGCGTGGACGGCCCGGAGTTCGACGCCCACCAGGTGGATTTCGAAGAGCTGGCCCGCCGGACCCGCGCCTACGTGGACAAGGAACGGCGCGCTCTCGAACGGCACGAGTGTATGATCGGGCTGGGACGGTGATCCCGGCCGCGGCGCGCTGATCCAGGGCCGCCGGGCTCCTGGAGCCGCCGCATAGCCACGAAGATATCGGATGGTCTTTCGGCCCTGGCGGCCTTGCGGCCGCTGGGGCTTTTTTCTTTCCAGCGCTGTTCTCCCGCCTGAAACTGGAGACGAGTTTCATGAACACCGTGTGGATCGAGATCGGAGGCCGCCGCATTCCGGTTGGCGGCGGACACCTGGGCAAGCTCTACCGCGGCACCCGCTCGCCGGCCTTCGTGCTGGGCCGGACGCTGCTGGCGCTCGAGGCCGGCGCGCCGGTGGGCAAGCTGCCGGCCTACCTTCCCCAGACGGCGGTCGCCGCCGCCCACGACATGGAGTTCGCCCCGCGGGCGATCCCGGGCGTGCGGTTGACGGTAAAGGCCGGGGCGGCGGGCCGGCTCGAAGTCCGCCGCGCCGGCCAGACGCTGCCGGGCATCCCGGTGAGAAACGGCGAGGCCGCCCGCGTGCCGGAGGGCTACGCCGCGGTGAGCGTTTCCCTCGAAGCCGTGGCGCGCTCGGCGTCCCGCATCCGGGGCGCACTAGGGCCGGTGGCGGCCACAGGGCGGGCTGAAGGCGCCGCCAGGGTCTTCGTCACGAATCACAAGCTGTTTCCCGAAACCACTCCGGCCGAAGAGGCGCTGGCGGCGGCCTTCGCGCGCTTCACGCTGCCCTTCGACATCGAGGGGATCGAAAGTTTGCAAGAGGGCGAGGCGTTCGCCTACGAGTTCCTGGGTTCGCTGGCGCTGGGAGCCGAAGCAGCGTGGGGGTTGTCGGGCGTCTGGCTGGGCGCGGGGTCGCCGGCGGAGCTGGCGCGGGCCGTTTCTTCGGAGCTGGGCTCGGCGGTGGTGCGGCTCGAGCAGGGAGTCGAGCTGGGCGTCCGCGCTTCGGCCTCGTTCCGGCTGGCGGGGGCCTTCCGGATCGCCGTGCGCCGCCCGCTGCCCGGCGAAGCGTTCGCCGGCAAGCTGCTCATCAGCGTTGAGCGGGCGCGCCGCCGCGAGTGGAACGTCGCGGCCTCCGCCCGGGCTAGGCTGGGCCGCGTCCACGTGAGCGTGGATGCGGATCCGGAGCAGTTGGCCGGCGCCGTGCTCGAGCGGCTCGCCGCTCATGCGCCGCTCGCCGGGGAAGCGGCCGCCCGGATCCCGCCGGAGCTTCAGTCGCGCATGAAACGGGCGGCGGAACGGTTGCTCCGCGAGACGAACCGGAGGCTCGAAGAGGCGGCCGCGCGGGCCGCCGGAACCCACGGGATCGCCTTCGCCACCGGGCGGCGCCGGGCCTCGCGGCTGCTGGCCGAATACGCCATCGACCCGGCCGTCGCCGGGGCCGTGAGCCAAGGCTACGCGCTGGCCGCCAAGGGCGACTTCTTCGGGGCGGCGCGGGCGCCGGGCGTCGAGCTGCTGCCCGGTTCGTTCCTCGAACGGGAGACGGCAAAGCACACGTCGCTGTCGCTGCGCCTGTTCGGGCTGGAGCGCCACAGCGCCCGGGAGTTCTTCCGGCGCTCCATCGTCGAGTATACCGGCGGCGGGGAGTTCGCCATCCGCGACCGGCAGGGACTGCGGCGCGTTTCGGGGAAGAAGCGCAGCGTTGAGATCTTCTTCACCACGGCGGCGCGGCGCAAGAAGCGCCGGGAGCTCTCCGGCGCGGACGCGGAGCTTCATTTCGTTCTTACGGAGCGGACCCGGAAGGGCATCCGCCAGCTTGCAGCGTGCCTGGAGCTGCTGCTCGCCGGGGAGGAGGGCCGGGAAATCGCGGCGCGGCTGCGGCGGTTGGCAGAGCGGAAGTCCCGCCCGCCGGTGACGCTCGAGGCGGTCTTCTCGAGCGACGCCTGGCGGCGGCTCGAGGCCGACGATCCGGATTCGGTCTCCCGCCGCCGCGACCGCCGCAACTGGGGGGCGTTCGTGCGCGCCGTGGACCGCATTCACCAGAGAGCGGGATTCCGGGCCGAAGGGTTTCCCGACGCCGCCCAGTCCTACGACGCCTGGGCGCTGCACAACCTGGGAGCGCGGGGGGCGCGGCCGGGCTCGTTGCCAGACCGCCGCGAGCGGGGCAACCATACCGTGGCCGCCGCATGGCAAGGCCCCCTGGCGGCGATCCCGAGCAACTTGCGGCCATTGGCGGCGCTCTATCTCGATGCCGGCCGGCGCTTCCTGAACCTCTGCGCCGAACTCCGGGAGCTGGCCGAAGCGGCGGACGAGACCGTCACCGAGGCCAGCTACGTCCGCTTGCAGGAGACGGTCGGGGGCATCCTGCGCCGCGATGTCGCCGTGGCGTTCACCAAGTCCGCCGTGGCGGCGCTCTTCGAGCTGAGCGGCGCCCCGGCGCGTCTCGAGACGGCGGAGCTGGAGGGAGCGGCCGGAGTGCGGATCCGCATCGCCGCCCGCAGCGGGAAGGAACGGAACGCCTGATTGCGCCGGGCGCCCGCCGGCGCCCTCACAGCAGCGCCTTCACCTTGGGGGCCAGCTCTTCGTAGGACAGGTTGCCCGGATGGTAGAGCCGCACGATGCCTTCCCGGTCCACCAGCACCAGCGTCGGCGTCGTCGAGGAGCCGTAGCGGACGAAGTTCTCGCGGCTCACCGGCACCGGAGCGTCGCCCAGCTCGGCGTAGTGCCGGCGGCGGATCTCGTCGATATACGCCAGCTCCTCCTCCGGCCCGGCGTCGCGGCCTCCGGCGACGAAGCCGTAGCGCTTCGTGGGAGCGACGACGACGAGTCCGCGCGGGCCGAATTCCTTCCGCAAGCGAGCCAGCACGGGGGCTTCGGCCTTGCAGTCCGGGCACCAGTGGGCCCAGAAGAACAACAGCAGCACCTTGCCCTTCAGCTTCCCGAGCGGCATGGGGCGCGGCCCGACGTACTCGTCGAGGGCCAGAGGCGGGGCCGGTTTGCCCTCCAGGGTGAGCAGATTGAAGTTCTTCCGAATACGGGTCTCGATGGACGTGCCGCGCCAGCGCTGGGCCTCTTCGTTCAGGAACGCGACGGCCTCCGACAGCTCGCCGCGGGCGGCCATCACCTGAGCCTGGACTTCAATCGACGCGCCCAGAGCGATGCGCAAGTTGCGGTCGTCTTCGAGGCTGTGCCCGTCGAGCAGCCGCAGCGCCAGCTCGCGCGCCTGCTGGGCGGTCTTCTCGGCCAGATCGTAATCCTTCGTCTTGAGGGCGCCGCGCCCCACCCAGGAGAGGGCTGCGGCGAGCTCGGGCGTTTCGCCTTCCTTAGCTTTGTAACCCTGGATTAGCTGTTGCGCCCTGGCGAAGTCGCCGCTGTCGAGCGCCGCACGAACGTCCTTCACAATGGCTCCATAGACCGCCGCCGCGGTCAGCAGCCCAGCCGCGATCAGCCGGTTCGTCATCGGTCGCATCCCTCCTCTCGTCACACTCCGCATCCCCGAATACACCCGCCGCGGCTCGGCGGTTACGGATCGATTTCCTTGAGATAACGGCGGAACTCGGCGCCGAGGTCGTCGCGCTTCAGGGCGAACTCCACCGTCGCCTTCAGGAAACCGAGCTTGTCGCCGGCGTCGTAGCGCTTCCCCTCGAAGCGGTAGCCGTAGATCGGGCGGTTGCGCAGCAAATGGCGCAAGGCGTCAGTGAGCTGGATCTCACCGCCGGCCCCGGGCCCGATGCTCTCGATGGATTCGAAGATCTCCGGCGTAAGCACGTAGCGGCCGATGATGGCCAGCCGCGAGGGCGCTTTAGCGGGCTCAGGCTTCTCCACGAGGTTCCGGATGCGGAACAGACGGTCGTTTGTGCCGTTGTGCTCGACGGGCTCGGCATCGACAATCCCGTAAGCGGAAACGCGGTCCTCGGGCACCTCCATCAACGCCACCACGGAAGCGCCGTAAAACTCGTAGACGTCGAGCAACTGGCGCAGGCAGGGCACCTCGGCGTCGATGACGTCATCGGAAAGTACCACGGCAAAAGGCTCGTTGCCGACGACGTCCCGCGCCCGCAGCACGGCGTGACCAAGGCCGAGCGCTTCCTTCTGCCGGACGTAGGCGACGTCGATCATGTCCGAAATCGCCCGGACGATAGCGAGCAGATCCTCCTTGCCTTTCTGTTCGAGGGTATGCTCTAGCTCGAAGCTGACGTCGAAGTGGTCTTCGATACTGCTCTTGTTCCGGCCGGTGACGATCAGGATGTTCTGGATCCCCGAGTGGATGGCTTCCTCGACGCCATATTGGATGAGGGGCTTGTCCACCAGCGGGAGCATCTCCTTGGGCTGGGCCTTGGTGGCCGGTAAGAACCTGGTGCCGAGCCCTGCCGCTGGGAAGACCGCCTTGCGCACTTTCGGAATCATCATCATTCATTGTAGTGGGTGGCGGCAGTCCGACTGACGGTTTTCGTACCGGCGGCCCCCAGAGGGTGCCCGGTGCGGGCGCAGCGTCATACAATGGCATCACGATGATGCGCATGACCCGCCGCACATTCCTCGCCGGCGCCGCGGCGCCTGCGATCCTGCGTGGCAAGCGCCGGACGAATGTCGTTTTCATCATGACCGACGATCATGGGGCGTGGGCCACGGGGGCTTATGGCTGCGGGGACATCCAGACGCCGAACATCGACCGCCTGGCCGCGGGCGGCGCCCGTTTCACCCGGGCCTACGCCTGCACGCCGGTCTGTTCGCCGTCGCGCATGACGTACATGACGGGCCGGCTGCCCTCGCACCACCACGTCCAAGACTGGCTGCGGCCGGTGGACAGCTACGGCGACCGGTCGCGGCTCTGGCTGGCCGGCCAGCCGACATGGTCGGAAGCCCTGGCCCGCGCCGGATACGTGCTGGGCATGAGCGGCAAGTGGCACATGGGCCATGACGAGCGAGCGCAAGCCGGCTTCACCTGGTGGAACACCGTCCCCGGGGGCGGAGGCACCTACCGGGATCCCGTCTTCGTCAGAAACGGCCGCCGCACGCCGACGACCGGGTACAAGACCGACCTGGTGGGCGACGGAGCCCTTGAGTTCCTGGCCCGCGCCGCCGGACGGCCTTTCGTACTGTTCGTCCCTTTCTACGCACCCCACACGCCGTACAACTACCAGCCGGAACGCTACCGCCGGCCTTACGAGGACGCCCGGTTCTCCTGCTTCCCCGACGAGCCGAAGCACCCGTGGCAGAACCCTGGGCTGAACCGGCTCTTCCACAGCCGCGACGCCAAGCAGGCCTATTCGGCGCTGATCACCGGCATGGACTACAACGTGGGCCGCATCGTCCGGTTCCTCGAACAGACCGGGCAGCGCGACAACACGCTGATCGTCTTCACCGCCGACCAGGGCTGGAACGCCGGCCACCACGGCGTCTGGGGCAAGGGCAACGGCACCATCCCGTTCAACATGTTCGAGGAGTCGATCCGTGTGCCCATGATCTGGAACCATCCCGGCGAGATCGCCCCCGGCCAGACGCTGGACCCGCTCGTCTCGAACTACGACTTCCTGCCGACGATCCTGGAGTACCTCGGCGTACCGGCGCCCGAGGATCCCAAGCGCGTGGGCCGCAGCTACGCGGCGTGGCTGCGGGGCGAGAGACCGGAGTGGCGCCGTAGGCTCTACTTCGAGTACTGCTACGTCCGGGCGGTACGGACCGAGAACCTGAAGTACATCGAGCGCACCCGCGAGTGGCCGAGCGAACTCTACGACCTGGAGGCCGATCCGGGCGAGAAGGTCAACCGGATCGACGATCCCGCCTACGCCCGGCGGCTGGCGGCGCTCCGCAAAGACTTGGAGGGCTTCTTCCGCCGGGCCGGCGCCCCTCCCCTGGAAGATTGGAAATCGACGACGGACCAGCAACTGACCGTCTACCGCCGCTGACGTTCTACGATAGTCGTTTATGCGCTTGCGCCTGCTGGCCGCCATGGGGATCCTTGCGTGTCCGCTCGGCGCCGCCGACTTCCTCGCCGAGCCGGCTACGGTCCTCCATTTCCGTCTGGCCCCGCGGTGGAGCGCGTCCCTGTACACCCGCGGCCGGTACAACTTCGACAGGGACCGTTGGGCGGACGCAAGCGTCTCGCCGGGGGTGCGCTACCGGATCCACCGCTCGGTTTCGCTGCTGGGCGCGTTCTTCATCACGTCCTATCAGTTCGTCCCGGGCAGGCGGACGATGATCTATCGCCCGTTCGCCGCCGTGGAGCCCGAGTTCCGGCTGGGCGGCGCCACGTTGGCCGCGCGCACGCGGGTGGAGCGTTTCTTCATCACCGGAAGATTGCCCGACTACAATCGCTACCGCCAGCGCCTGCGCGTCTCCGGGCGCGGGCCATGGAACCCCTTCGCCTTCGCCGAGCTGTTCTTTACCGCCCACGGGTTCACCCGCACCCGCTACGCCGCCGGCATCGTGCACAAGCTCCACCGCCGCCACGAGATCGAGTTCAGCTACTATTACGAACGCTCCCGTTTCACCGGCCAGGCGCTGCGCCATATCTTCCGCACGGTGGTGCACCTGCACTTCGGCGGGCCGCAAGAGGGCGAATGACGGCCCGGGAACCGGGGCGGGCGAACCGCGGACGATATAATGGCACAGTTATGAGCTACGCAGTGGACCTCACCCCAAAGCCGGTGCCCCGCGTGGAGACCCGGTACCGGCGGATCGTCACCCAGATTCCGGTACCGGAATCCATCCCCATGCTGAAGAGCCTCTACGATCGCGAACCACGGGCGCTGCAGGGCCAACCTCCGGTGGTGTGGGACCGGGCCGAGGGGTTCCAGGTCTATGACCGCTGGGGCAACTGCTGGATCGACTGGTCGAGCGGAGTCTTGATCACCAACGCCGGCCACGGGCGCCGGGAAATCGTCGAGGCGATCCGCGAGATGATCGACAAGCCGTTGCTGGCGACCTTCGCCTTCGCCACCGAGGTCCGCGCGAAGCTTGTCGAGAAGCTCCTCTCCCTGTATCCGGACCCGCTCAACAAGGCGCTGGTGCTTTCCACCGGCTCGGAGGCGGTTGAGAACGCCATCAAGTTCGCCCGGACCTATGGCGTCAAAGTCGGGGGGCGGTCCAAGCACGTGATCGTCACCTTCACCGGAGCGTTCCACGGGCGCACCCTCGGCGCCCAGCTAGCCGGGGGCATCCCGCAGCTCAAGGAGTGGATCATCAACCTCGATCCGGGCTTCGTGCAGGTGCCATTCCCGGACGGCTACTACTGCGAAAATACATCATTCGACTATTTTTTGGAATCGTTAGAGAAGCAGGGCGTCGATCCGCGCAACGTCGCCGCGGTGATGCTCGAGACCTACCAGGGCGGCAGCGCCTGCTTCGCACCGGTGGACTACATTCGCACGCTCAGGGAGTGGTGCACCGGCCACGACGCGCTGCTGATCTTCGACGAGGTCCAGGCGGGCTTCGGGCGCACCGGCAAGTTCCACGCCTTCGAACACTACGGCGTGGTGCCGGACCTGTGCACCGGCGGCAAGGGACTCTCGGGGTCGCTGCCGCAGTCGGCGCTGGTAGGCCGGGCCGATGTTCTCGACCTGCATCCGCCGCTGAGCTTGACCATCACTCACGCCGGCAGCCCGGTACCCTCAGCGGCTACGCTCGCTTCGATCGAGCTGCTGCTCAAGGAGAATCTGACGGAGAATTCCGCCCGCCTCGGCCGCATCCTCGACCAGCGGCTGCGTGGCATGCAGGAGCGTTACGAGGAGATCGGTTTCGTGGCCGCGGGACGTGGCCTGGTGGCGGGCGTCGCCTGCGTGAAGCCGGGCACCAAGACCCCGGACGGAGATCTCGCCAAGGACGTCGTCTGGCGGTGCATGGAAAAGGGTGTGCTGATGTTCGCTCCGGTGGGGCCGGGCCTGGGCACCATCAAGATCTGCCCGCCGCTGATGATCAACGACGAGGCGCTGAACGAGAGCCTCGACGTGCTGGACGAAGCCTTCGGCGAGGCGGTGGAGGCGCGCCGGAAGGAGGCGGTGACGGCGTGAGCGCCCCGAGGGTGACCATCGTCGGCGGCGGGATGATCACCAACGATCAGATCCTGCCGTCGCTCTATCATCTGCAGCGCCAGGGCGTCATCGGCGAGATCGCCATCTGCGCCCTCACCGCCCGGCCGCTCAAGGCGTTGGCCGACTCGGAACTCTTCGCGCGGGCGTTCCCCGGCCAGTCCTTCCGGCCCTACCCCAGCCTGGACGGCGACCTCGACGCGCCGGCCCCGGAACTCTACCGCGAGGTGATCGCCGGAATGCCGCCGCGCAACATCGTCGTCGTGGCCGTGCCAGACCAGCTCCACTACGACGTGATCATGGCCGCCTTGCAGGCGGACCAGCACGTTATGAGCGTGAAGCCCCTGGTGCTCCGCGAAGCGCAGGCGGCGGAGATTGACCGGGAAGCGAAACGGCGGAACCTGGTGGTGGGCGTGGAGTACCACAAGCGGTTTGACGACCGGAGCTTGCTGGCGCGGCGGCGCTACCGCGAAGGGCTCTTCGGCGAGTTCAAGCTGGGCACGGCCTGGCTGCTCGAGAAGTGGTACTACCGGGAGTCGAACTTCCAGAACTGGTGCACCAAGGAGAACTCCGACGCCTTTACGTACATCGGCTGCCACTACGTGGACCTGGTGCACTTCATCACCGGCCTGCTGCCGGTCTCGGTCAGCGTCTACGGCGTGGTGGACCGCTACCCGAACGGCAACGAGGGCTACCTGTGGACCGACGCCCGCGTCGTCTGGAACAACGGCGCCTGCCTGAACGTCCAGAACGCCCTGGGCTTCCCCGACGCCGCGCCCGGAACCAATTCGCAGGGCATGACGATGTACTGCTCGGACGGCAAGGTGGGCGCCTGGCTCGAGCACGACGACCAGTACCGGGGTATCCAGCACGCCTACACGAAGGCCCCCGCGCCGCCCAGCGTGAACGCCTACGCGGAGCCGAGCACCGACTACTTCCAGTACCTGGATCTCGGCGGCCCGGGGCTCGTGCCGGTGGGCTACGGCTACCGCTCGATCGACTTCATCATTCGGACGATGCTGCGGGTCGAGGCGGCCCCGGCTGAAGAGCGGCCCAGGCTGCTCGAGGAGATCGACCGCGCGGGCATCATGGCCACACCCGCCAACAGCCGCTACAACGAGCTGGTGATTGAGGCAGGCCGGCTGTCCATCACCAACCGCGGGCGCGAGGCGGTGATCGAATACGAGCCCGAACCGCGGGTCTACCTGCGCGGGTGAGCCGGTCGCTGAGGACGCGCCGCCCGGTTCAGCCGCCAGGGCGGTAGGGCCGGATCTCCTGATCCAATACACCTTCGAGCAACTCGCCGATCGTCCGGCCGAGCACCGGGTGCCGCAGCCCTGAGGCCAGCTCGGCCAGCGGCTCCAGCACGAACCGCCGCCGGTGCATGCGCGGATGAGGGATGGTGAGGCCGGGCTCGTCGAGAACCAGGCCCTCATAGAGCAGCACGTCGATGTCGATGGTCCGAGGCCCCCGGGGCTCGGCGCGGACCCGGCCCAACGCGCGCTCGACGCCCAGGCAGCGCTCGAGCAGCGCCCGGGGCTCGAGCAGCGTCTCGACCTCCGCCGCCAGGTTCAGGAACCACGGCTGGTCCGTCTTCTCCTGCGGGGCCGTCTCGTAGATGGCGGAGACGCGGCGGACGCCCACCCCAGCGCCCTCAAGGCGGCTCAGCGCCTTCCTCAGATGGCCGTCGCGGTCGCCCAGGTTGGAGCCAAGGGAAAGATAGGCCAGAGCCATCAGAACAGCGTCGGCTGGTTGCCGGAGCGCCGGCCGCGGGGCTGGATGCCGAAGTGCTCGAAGGCGCTCTGGGTAGCGACGCGGCCCCGGGGCGTGCGGTCGATGAAGCCGAGCTGCAGCAGGTAGGGCTCGTAGACCTCCTCGATCGTCGCCGCTTCTTCGTCGATGGAGGCCGCGATCGTGTTGATGCCCACCGGCCCGCCGTTGTATTTCTCCAGGATCGTGAGCATGATCTTCTGGTCGATCTCGTCGAGGCCGTAGCGGTCCACCTCGAGCAGGTCCAGTGCGGTCTGGGCTACCGGCCGGGTGATGACGCCGTCGGCGCGCACCTGGGCGTAGTCGCGCACCCGGCGCAGCAGCCGGTTGGCGATGCGGGGCGTGCCGCGGCTGCGGCGGGCGATCTCTTCGGCGCCCTCCTCGTCGATGGCGACGTCCAGGATGCGGGCCGAGCGCTTGATGATCTGGGTCAGCTCCGGCCACTCGTAATGTTTCAGCCGCAGCACCAGGCCGAAGCGGCCCCGCAACGGGGCGCTCACCAGGCCCTGGCGCGTGGTGGCCCCGATGGCGGTGAAGCGCGGGATCGGCAGCGAGTGGGTGCGGGCGCCCGGACCCGTGCCCACTAGGATGTCCACCCGGAAGTCTTCAAGCGCGGCGTACAGCATCTCCTCGACGTCGGGTAGCAGGCGGTGGATCTCATCGATGAAGAAGACCTGGTGCGGCTGGATGCTCGACAGGATTCCGGTGAGGTCCAGCTTCTTCTGCAGGATCGGCCCAGAGGTCTGCTCGAAGGGCACGTCGAGCTCCTGGGCGATGATCGTGGCCAGGGTCGTTTTGCCCAGCCCCGGCGGCCCGTAGAGCAGGACATGATCCATGGCCTCACCGCGCTGGCGGGCCGCCTGGATCGAGATGGAAAGAATCTCCTTGAGCTTGGCCTGGCCGGTGAACTCTTCCAGGCGCTTCGGGCGGAGGGTCGCCTCGAACTGCCGTTCCCCTTCCTGCAGGGCGGGGGAGATGATGCCCTTCTCCCTCATGAACCTATCAGGTTACCGCAGACCACCTCCCGTCGACGCAGCCCGCGCAGGCCTCAGCGCACGTACTCCATCGCCTTGCGGAACAGCGGCTCGAATTCGGCCGGGGCGCCGGCGGCCCTAGCCTTTCGGATGGCCTTATCAGCCGCGGCGCGGTTGCAGCCGAGGTTGATCAGCGCCGAGAGCACATCCTGCTCGAGGTCCGAGAGCGCCGCTGGAACCTTCTCCTCTTCCACCGCCGCTCCCGGAGCGATGTCATCGAGCTTGTCCCGGAGCTCCACCACCATGCGCTCAGCCGTCTTCTTGCCCACGCCGGGGATCCGCGTCAGGTGCGCCACGGCGCCGCCGCGGATCGCCGCCACCAGGTCGGGCGTTTGCAAGCCCGAGAGGATCGAGATCGCCAGCCGCGGCCCGATGCCGCTCACCGTGATCAGCCGCTCGAAGACCGCTTTTTCCTCCTTGGTGAGAAAGCCGTACAGGGCGAAAGCGGCGTCGCTGTGATGCGTGTAAATGTGCAGCCGTACCTCCCTGCCGCCGTCCGGGAGCTTCGCGAAGGTGGAGACCGGGACAGTCACGTCGTAGCCCACCCCGCCAGCCTCGACGATCACCTGGTTCGGACTCTTGCTGAGGATAGCGCCCCGCAGGTAGGCGATCATAGAACGTTACATTATCCTATATGGCGCGGCGGCGGTTTTTTGTAGACCGGGTTCACGACGGCCGGGCCGAGCTCACCGGCGATCAGGCGCATCACCTGCGGCGCGTGCTGCGGGTGGAAGCAGGCCGGCGCTACGAGATCTCCGACAACGAGCGGGTCTACTTGGCCGAGGTCACCCTTTCGACGACGAAACGCATCGTTTTCGACGTCGTCGAGGAGCTGCCGGCCCCCGAACCGGCTCTGAACCTGGACCTCTACTTGGCGCTGATCAAGTTCGACCGCCTGGAGCTGGCAATCGAGAAGGCCACCGAGCTGGGCGTCCGCCGCATCGTACCGGTGATCGCATCCCGGAGCGAAAAGGGACTCGAGCGAGCGGCGGTAAAACGCAGCCAGCGATGGCGCCGCATCGCCCGGGAAGCCGGCCAGCAGGCGCGAAGAGTGCGCCCTCCGGAGATCAGTGGAGCCGTCAAATTCCGGTCGGCTCTCGAATCAGGCGCAGAGCGCCGCTACATTCTCGACGAGGCGTCCAGCGCACCCCCGTTGCTAGAGACGCTATCAGCGTCCTCCGGCGACCTCCGGGACACCGCCCTGCTCGTCGGGCCAGAAGGGGGCTGGACGAGCGAGGAACGCCGCGAGGCGCTCGAAGCCGGCTGGGCATCCGCTAGCCTCGGCCCCCAGATCCTTCGCGCGGAGACGGCCGCCATTGCGGCGACAGCGATCCTCTCGGCCTTTTGGGATGCGGCCCGGCGACAGCGATAGATTCCAGCAGACGGCTTTCGCTCTTAGTCGAGTTTGATGTCCATGAAAGCGAGCGTGGCGGCCGTCAGCGAATAGGTGTTGTAGTACTCGTCGCGGTTCACCGCCTCGATCGTGTCCTGCTCGGACTGGCAGATTTTGTGGTTCTCGGAGTCCAGCGAGTGAACCACCAGAGTCGGGATTTTCTTCTCGTTGAAAGGAATCGCGTCGCCCTGGCCGACGTCTTCGACGTTGACGCCGGTGACGGGCACCTTGATCGCCTTCGCCACACCGGCAATGAAACTGGTCAAGTGGGTGTTGTTCTCGGTGACCCAGACTTTGGTGGGCGACAACCCCAACGAGTCAAGGTTCACCATCGCCTTGACCTTCTTGCCGAACTTCTTGGCGAACTGTTTAGACCCTTTCATGCCCCGGTGGTTGTCGGCGAAGGCGACGAAGACAAAGGTATGGTTCCGCTCGTTCTTGTTCAGGCTCTGGTACAGGCTGGGCAGCAGGGCCGCCCCGGTCCAGTTGTCCACGACTGCGTGCGCCGGGTCGGCGGCGTCGTAATGCGCCCCGACGACCAAGGTGGATTTGGTCTTGCCCGGCAGCGTGCAGATCAGGTTTGGCAGCTCGGAGCCCTTGACCTTCTGCTCGGTGAGCCGGTCGCCGTTACAGCCGGCCTGCTCGAACATCTTTTTGAGCGCCTCCAGGCGTGCGGCATTGTCGGTGGCGACCGCCTTCAGGCGGTTCTCGATGATCGGCTTGCCGATCCTCGAAAAGCTGATGCTCTGGGCAACTGCAGGGAGGCTCGCGGCGAGCGACAGGACGGCGCCGGCGGCGAGCACGGGACGGAAAGTACTTCTGACAAACATCACTTCAGTCTACGACAGACGAGGCCGTCTCAGCAGCCGCCCGCCCCCGGCGGACTTCTTCGCAGCAGCGGAGCTGACGTACGAAGCCAGGGAACGGCGTGGGAACAAGACCTCTCACAAAAGGCGCCGGCAGAGGGCGGCAGCGGCGGGCGCAGCCGTGGGATTAAAAAAAGACTTTCATGGGTTCGAACTCGCGTTCGAAATCCTCGAGCAAGGCTGCGGGATCGGTGCGGAGGCCCGCCTCCGCGAGGGTGTCGGCCGGGGCCAGCGTGGAATCTTTCGGCGCGACAAAGACGTAGGCCCCCTGGATTTCCGCTAGTCGGCTGGCGGCGCGCACCAGCCAGCTCAGCGGAATCTCGTCGTTGCGCATGTGTTCTTCCGCAAACTGATACCGCACGGCTTTCTGGATCGGGACCGGCAGGTTCCAACGGTTCAGCGCTGCGGCGGAGATGTCGGCGTGATCCATTCCGATGACGTTTCGCTCCGCCTCTTCCAGTGCGAGCCCTTCTTCGACGTGGAGGCGCCGGATTTCGCCGAATTCGTGGGGCAGAGAAGTGGCGATCAACAGAAGCCCGATGTCGTGAAGAAGACCGGCAACGAATCCCCCTTCCGGAAACTCAGCGGGAAGCCGCTGCGCGAGCAAGTCCGTCATGACCGCCGTGGCGACCCCGTGGAGGTTGAACCGGGCCGCCGGCCAGCCTTTCGGGGCGCGGGAATCGGCCCAGAGCCTCGAAACGCTCAGCGTCATGACGGTGTTGCGGAGCTTTGCGAGGCCGACGAGCGAGACCGCATGCCGGACGGAACTGATGGTCCCCCGGCGGCCGTAAAGAGCCGAGTTCACCAGCCGCAGAACGTTCCCAGCCAGGACGGTGTCCTTCTCGATGAGCTCGGCCAACTGCGCGAACGAGACGTCGTCGGAAGCCAGGGTGGCCATTAGTTTGTTCAAGATAGGCGAAAAGGGCGGCAGGTCACCCAGGCCCCGCAAAGCCTTCTGGCGGCAGACCACCGGGTTGGTCACAGTCCCGCTCACGTCCCTTCTATCGGCACGTTCAGGATTTCTCTGTACCCTGTGGGCGGCGGGAAACCGGACCGATGGGATAATGAGGGCAATGGCAGAAGCGGCGCCCGCCATTCAGACGCGCGCCCTGCGCAAGCTGTACGGCGAAAAACCGGCCGTAGACGGCCTCGACCTCGAGGTGCCGGCCGGTTGTTTCTATGGATTTCTCGGCCCGAACGGCGCTGGCAAGACAACCACCATCCGCATGCTCGTGGGGGCGGTCCCCCCGACGTCGGGATCCATTCGAATCCTCGGCCATGCGGTTCCGGACGAAGAAGTGGCGGTGAAGCGGCAAATCGGGATCGTCCCCGAGGAAAGCATTCTCTTCGACCACCTCACCGGCCCGGAATTCCTCGAGTTCGCCGGACGCATGTACGGCCTGGAGCGGACCGTCGCCCGCCGGCGCGCCGGCGAGCTGTGCGACCTGTTCGAGCTGGCAGTCCACAGCCGGAAACTGATCGCCGACTATTCCCGGGGAATGAGAAAACGGCTGGCGATGGCTGCGGCCCTGATCCACGGCCCCCGGCTGTTCCTGATGGACGAACCGTTCGAGGGCGTAGATGCGGTCGGGGCGCGGCTGATGAAAGACATCCTCACCGAACAGGTCCGGAGGGGCGCAACGATTTTCCTGACTTCCCATGTGCTGGAGGTCGTCGAGCGCCTGTGCGACCGGGTGGGGATCATCCATGAGGGCCGGCTCGTCATGGAGGCGGAAGCAGCCGACTTCCGCAACGCTGCCGAAAGCCTGGAGGAAGTGTTCGTCCGCGTCGTCGGCGGCGCCCGGCCCTTGGAAACCCTGGATTGGCTTTGACGCAGTGACGAACCAGATCCGGACTATCCTGTGGGCGCAATTCCGACTGCTGCGGAACATCTACGCCCGGGGCCGGGGCGCCCGCACCAGCGTCACTTTGGCGCTGGCGGCAATCTGGTACGGACTCTGGGCGTTCGGCGCCGTTCTGACGGCCGTTCTCCTCGCGAGCGCCGCGGTTGACGATCGCCTGGAGCGCTTGCTCGCCCACGGGCTGCTAGGCGTCACGCTTTACTGGCAACTCATTCCAATCCTGACGGCTTCCGGCGGAGCGTCGTTGGATCTTAGGCTACTGCTGCCGTATCCCGTCCCGCGGCGGCGGCTCTTCATCTTCGAAGTGCTGTTGCGCATGACCGGATCGGTGGAGATGCTTCTCGTTCTCTCCGGCGGCGCGGCGGGACTCTTGGTTAACCCGAACTTGCCGTGGTGGGCTCCAGCGGCCCTGGTCCCCTTCGCGGGCATGAATCTGTTGGCGGCTGCGGGGCTCCGGCAACTTTTATCCCGGCTGCTGGCCCGCCGCTACGTGCGGGAGGCCGCTTTCCTATTGCTCGTGATCCTGGCGGCGCTGCCGCAACTGGTTCTGTTCTTTGGAGCCCCTGCCCCGGCACGGGCGTATTTGGGATCGGATCCGGCTCCCTGGTGGCCGTGGAGCGCGTCGGCAATGGCGGTATTGGGCCGGGGACCGTGGCCCTGGCTCACCCTGGCAGGCTGGCTGGCGTTGGCCTGGGTGTTCGGCCGGCGTCAGTTCGAACGCAGCCTCAAGTTCGACTTCGCGGCGGCCGAGGGGCGGCGCGGAATCGGCGTCTTGACGGCGTGCTTCAACCGGATAAGCCGCCTGCCCAGCTTGGCTTTCCGCGACCCGCTGGCCGCCCTGGTCGAAAAGGAGCTCCGCTGCCTGGCGAGATCGCCGCGCTTCCGGGTGGTGGCAATCATGGGCTTCACCTTCGGGCTGATCATCTGGCTCCCGCTGGCGGTACACGGACCGGCTCAGGCTGGCTTCTTCGCCAGACATTACCTCACGTTCGTCAGCCTTTACGCCTTGCTACTGCTCGGCGAGGTGAGCTTCTGGAATTCCTTCGGTTTCGACCGCGCGGCGGCCCGGTGGTACTACCTGGCGCCGGGTGAGATGAGTCCCGTCCTCGTCGCCAAGAATATCACCGCGGTGACGGCCGTCTGCGTGGAGCTGGCGGCGATCGCGATAGTGTGCAGCTTGTTGCGGATGCCGCTCTCTCCGGGCCAGGTACTCGAGGCCTACGCGGTGACGCTCGTGCTTTCCCTCTACCTCCTGGCCGGGGGCAATCTGGCCTCAAGCCGCTTCCCCCGGCCGGTGGATCCGCGGCAGGCTTGGCGCACGGCCGCTGGCGGACGGTTTCAAGCCATGCTGCTGTTCCTATATCCGTTGCTGGCCGCTCCGGTGGGGCTGGCTTACCTGGGCCGCTATCTCTTCGAAAGCGAGGCCGTTTTCTGGGGGACGCTGGCAGGAGCGGCCGTCCTCGGCGCGGCGGCTTACAGGTCCGCCCTGAGATCCGCTACAGCGCTGCTCGTCCGGGAGCGGGAACGTTTCCTCGAAGCGCTGGCCGCCGGACCGGCGCTCATCAGCACGTGAAGCGCGCCGGACCGCGCAAGGGAAGCAGGACTACCAAAGATGGTAGTAGCCGTTCTTGCGGACCACCTCGAAGCGGGTCCCGAACAGGCGCGACAGCGTCTCGGAGGTGAGCAACTCTTGCTTCGCCCCATCGGCGAAGACACGGCCGTCCTTGAGGAGAATGACGCGCTCGATCTCCGGGATGATGTCGTGCAGGTCGTGCGTCACCATGATGATGCCGGTGCCCGCAGCGGCGATCCGGCGGAGGATCTTGCGGAGCTCGTAAGTGGCGTGGAGGTCGAGACTGGTGGTCGGCTCGTCGAAGACCAGGGATTTCGGACCGTGGACCAGTGCCCGGGCGATCAGTACCCGGCGCGCCTCGCCGCTGGAAAGCTCGCTCATCCGGCGGTCCGCCAGATGCAGGATTTCCAGCGACTCCATGGCCCGCCGGGCCTTTTCCTCCATTTCCGGCGTCACCCGGTGGTGGGGCCAAATGCCCACGCTCGAGAAAAAACCGGAGACGACGATCTCATGGCCGGAAAAGTCCCGCGTGCAGCGGGCGAGCAGATCGTTCGTCACGATGCCCAGCAAAGGACGCAACGCGAAAATGTTCCAATGCTGCCGACCGAGGATCTTCAAATAGGAGCCGGGAATCAGCTTCGGATAGCACTCCCGGGTAATCGTCTTGATAAGGGTGGACTTGCCGGAGCCGTTCGGCCCCAGGATCGCGACGTGCTCGCCGATGCCGATCGACAGGCTCAGGTTGTCCAGCGCCACCCGATCACCGCGGCAAACCGTCACATTGCGGTACTCGATCAAGGGAGTGTCTGCAGACCGGGTTTGCATCTTAGCTTCTTGGCCCCTTACCGGGGAAGCCCGGCCGCCGGGCGGGACGGCGGGCGGACTGCCCCCCAGGGGTCAAGTTACTTAGTTTCCGCTATCGCCCGTAACGCGGTCAATCGCGAGAGTAGACACACCACCCCTCTTGACCGGGAGACGATACGGCGCCAGCGGCGCGGCACGTCAGACGCCCCCGAGGCGAGAACCGAACCAGAACACCCCTCGAGTCACGAACGCCCCAGAGCAGAAACGCAGGGCGCGACAAGCCGGAATTCCTGAAGCGATGACTACAGGCCGTAATAGGCCGCGTTCTTCTCGATGAACTCCTGCTTGTCTTCGGGAACCTCTTCCAAGGGGAAGATCGACTCGGTCGGGCACACAGGAACGCAAGCTCCGCAATCAATGCATTCTTCCGGGTGGATGTAGAGCTGCGGAGCTTCCTCGTAGCCCTCCTCATCCTCTTTCGGATGGATGCAATCAACGGGGCACGCCTCGACGCAGAGGTTGTCCTTCGTGCACGTGTCGATAATAACGTAAGCCATAGTGATCCGCTTGTGATGAGGCAATTCTATTGCCAGACCGGCGAACCCCACAACTCCTTGAAAACACTGGAGGTCGCCCTTCGCTCCGACGGCCGCCGCCGGGTGCGGGTCCACGTTTTCCGCCGCGGTTGGGGCATTCCGCCCACTTGCGGGGACCGGAGTCGGGCCTGCCGGGAGCTCACCGAAAGAGGCCGAAGACCAACTGCGTGCCGCCGAAGGCCCACTCGCTGAGCAGCCACCCCAACCGGGTGAGGGAGAACGCCACGATGAGCAGCAGGAACCCGAAGCGCGCCAGTTCCATGTAGACGAGCGAAGGGATCCGCGCCACCAGCAGCAGCTTGGAGCCGTCGAGCGGCGGCACGGGGAGCAAGTTGAACAGCGCCAGGTAGAGGCTGAGGTAGACGCCGTGGGCAAAGTACTCGGCTAGCAGGGGCAAGAATCCAGCGGCGGCCAGGGCAGCGCCGGCCAAGATCACCGCGAAAACGATATTGCTCGCCGGGCCCGCCAAGGCCACCAGCGCCAGCCCGCGCACGCCGCCCCGGAGCCGGAAGACGTTCGTGTTCACCGGCTTGCCCCAGCCGAGAAACCCGCCCCCGGTCAGCGACGTGAGCGCCGGCAGCAGCACGGTCCCCAGCCAATCGACGTGGGCCAGCGGGTGCAGCGTCAGCCGGCCTTCCCGGCGCGGCGTCTCGTCTCCCAACCGGACAGCGGCCCAGGCGTGGGCGAACTCGTGGGGCGTGGTCAGCAGCCACAGCAGGCTCACATTGATGATCGCCGCCTCGATGTCCATGCCCCATTGTGCCATGCGATTCCGGCGGATCCCTGGTCCGGGACGCCGGCAGGCGGCGGCTGCGATAGTGTGAAAGGAGGTACGGGGACGCAGATGGAACAGCTTTCCATCCCTTTGGAACTCCCGCGCCGGATTTACACCGTCGCCGAGCTGACCGACGCGATCAAAGACCTGCTCGAAGGAGAGTTTTCCGACGTGTGGGTGGCGGGCGAAATCTCCGGGACCCGGCAGGCTGCAAGCGGACATTATTATTTCACCCTCAAGGACGCCGACGCCCAGATCCAGTGCGCCTGCTGGCGCAGCTACGCGCGAACGCTCCGGTTCAAGCCGGAAGACGGCGTGGCGGTGCTGGCGCGGGGCCGCATCGACGTCTATCCGCCGCGAGGCCAATACCAGTTGATCGTTGAAGCCCTCGAGCCCCAGGGGCTGGGGGCGCTGCAGCTCGCCTTCGAGCAACTGAAGAAGAAACTCGAAGCCGAAGGGCTCTTCGCCGCCGAAAAGAAGCGGCCCCTACCACGGTTTCCGCAGCGGGTCGGTATCGTGACCTCGCCGTCGGGCGCGGCGATCCGGGACCTGATCCACGTGCTCACCCGCCGGTGGCCGGGCCTGCACATCCGGCTCTACCCAGCCCAGGTACAGGGCGTGGGCTCGGCGGCCGCGGTCGTAGAAGGCATCGAGTATTTCAGCGGGTCGGGCTGGCCGGACGTGGTGATCGTCGGCCGGGGCGGCGGCTCGCTCGAGGATCTCTGGACGTTCAACGAAGAGGCCGTCGCCCGGGCCATCGCCGCCTGCCCCGTGCCGGTGGTCTCGGCGGTGGGCCACGAGACCGACTTCACTATCGCGGACTTCGTCGCCGACCTTCGGGCGCCGACCCCTTCGGCCGCCGCCGAGTTGGTGGCGCCGGACCGCGAAGAGATCCTGCGCACCGTGGTCAGCCTGCGGCGCAAGCTCGGCCAGGCCCTCCGCTACCGGCTCTCGCAAGCCTGGAACCGGCTGCACGAACGGGGCGTGGAACGGGCCGCCGGGCTGCTGCGACGGCGCATCGGGCAGAGCCAGCAGCGGGCGGACGAGCTGGAATTTCGCCTGCGCGACGCCATCCGCCGGCGTTTGGAGACGGCCCGGCGCCGCTGGGAGGAAAGCGACCGGGCCCTACGCCGCAAGGACCTGCGGCTGGAAATGGCCGAGGTGCAGCGTCGGCTCCAGGCTGGCCGGGCGGAGCTCGCCGCCGCCGTTCGGCGCCGCCTCGGCGACGCCCGGGCGCGCCTCGATCCACTGGCCGCCGCCTTGAAGCAGATCAGCCCCTTGCGCGTGTTGGAGCGCGGCTACGCCATCGTCCAGGATCCCTCCGGCAATGTGATCCGCCGGGCCGAGGAGGCGCCCGTGGGATCTGCTTTGCGGGTGCGGCTGCATCGGGGCCGGTTGGGAGTCACGGTCCATGAGTCCCAGCCGGAATCCTAACGCCCCGGGCCGTTCCGTTCTTCAAATCATCGAGCGAGGCGCCGAAGTTGGCGGGGAACGCCTGCCCGTCGATCACCAGCGCCGGAACCGACTTCACCCCCGGCGGACGCGGCCTTCGGAACCCGCTCCTTCCGCTTGCCCAGGTGGACCACCTCCACCTGATAGCGTGACGGGTCCACGGCGCTCGCGAACCGCCGCTCGGCGCTCACGCAGACAAGGCAGTTCGCGTGGTAGAAAATCGCTTTCGTCATGGTCGTCACCGACCACCAATGGAGTATTGAGCCGATACTACATGTACTCCGTACCTCCGCCGGTTGTCAGGATGATTTCGAGCCGATACGATCAGAGTGATGGCGGAGCAGCGGCTCTATGAACTGCTGGAGCAGATCGGCAACCTACTCCAAGGCGAGCAGCGCGCCGCCGGGAGCGGGAAAGGGTTGCTGCCCGTGCATCTGGCCGCGCTTCACTACCTGGCGCGCGCCAACCGCTACAGCAACACGCCGGCGGCCGTCACGGAGTACCTCGGGCTAACCAAGGGCACGGTCTCACAATCGCTCCAGGTGCTCGAGCGCGGCGGTTACTTGAAGAAGCGCTCCGACCAGCGCGACGGGCGCGTGGTGCGGCTCCAACTGACGGCGAAAGGCCGGCGGCTGGTGCTGGAAACGGCGGTTCCGGCGCTGGTGCGGTCGGCGGCCGGGCGTTTGGGGCGCCAGAGCGTCGAGGAACTGGAACGCGGGCTGGAGGAGCTGCTGCGCCAGATGCAGAGGGTCCGGGGTGGCCGGAGCTTCGGTGTCTGCCGGACGTGCCGGTTCTTCGAGCGGACCGCTGGCGGCTTCCGATGCGGCCTAAGCGGCGAGCGGCTCAGCCGCAGCGATAGCGGCCTTAGTTGCCGGGACCACGAGCCGGCGCCGGCGGGCTGACCACGACGGGCGCCTCCGAGAAGCTTCGATACACTGATACCTTCGGTGACCTTCCATGAATACACTGCACTTGCCCAAGTACTCGTTCGGAGTCGGTGACCGGTTCGCGCGCCAGGCGGAGCCCCAGCTCCGGGCCTGCATGATGGCGGCTGAGCGGGGCATCGAGATCACGCCGGTGTGGAACAAGTCCCACCGCGAGCACACCATCATCGGCACGGATCCGAAGAGCCAGCGCGAGGCGGCCGACGCCGCCGTGGAACGGCTGGGTTGGCGCCGCCCGTATTTTGTTGACGCAGACCACATCAACCTCGCCAACGTGGACGCCTTTCTGGCCCCGTGCGACTTTTTCACCATCGACGTGGCGGACTCGATCGGCCAGCCGGCGGAGAAGGCCGACGTCGAGGCGTTCGTCCGCAAGCACGACGAGCTGGGGCTGGCCGGCGACGTCGCCGCGGTGGCGCAGCGCTACCTCGCCGCGGTGAAGGAAGCCGCGCAGATCTACCGCTACATCGCTTCCCGCAAAGGCAGCGGCACGTTCGTCGTCGAAGTTTCCATGGACGAGACTGAGAAACCCCAGACACCGCGCGAGCTGATGGTGATCCTGGCCGCGCTGGCCGACGAGGGCGTTCCGGTGCAGACCATCGCGCCGAAGTTCTCCGGGAGGTTTAACAAGGGCGTGGACTACGTGGGCGATGTGGAGCAGTTCGCCCGGGAGTTCGAGGAGGACGTGCACATCCTGAGCATTGCGGCGCGGCGCTACGGGTTGCCCGAAGACCTCAAGCTCAGCGTCCACTCCGGCTCCGACAAGTTCTCGCTCTACGGGCCGATGCGCGCGGTGATCCGCAAGTATGGCGCGGGCCTGCACCTGAAGACCGCCGGCACCACCTGGCTCGAGGAGCTGATCGGGCTGGCCGAGGCCGGCGGCGAAGGCCTGGCGCTGGCCAAGGAGATCTACCGCGAGGCGCACGCCCGGCGGGAGGAGCTTTGCGCTCCCTACGCCGCGGTGATCGACATCGACCCAGCGCGTCTGCCCGCCCCGCAGGAGGTGGACGCCTGGAACGCGGAGGAGTATGCCGCCGCGCTGCGCCACGACCCGTCGAATGCGGCCTTCAACCCGCACTTCCGCCAGTTGCTCCACGTCGGCTACAAGATCGCAGCGAAGATGGGGCGGCGGTATCTGGAGATGCTTGACGCGTGCCGGGAGACGGTGGCGCGCAACGTCACCGCTAACCTGTTCGAGCGCCACATCCGGCCGCTGTTTCTCGACTGAGCGCCAGCGCCCCGCCACGGGCAATATCCTGGAAGAAGTAGGGACTGGAAACCATGCCATTCATCCACGAAGACTTCCTGCTGACGAACGAGGCCGCCCGGCGGCTGTACCATGAGCACGCCGCCGCCCAGCCGATCCTCGACTACCACTGCCACCTACCCCCGCGGGACATCGCCGAAAACCGGCGGTTCCGGAACCTCTTCGAGATCTGGCTCGAGGGCGACCATTACAAGTGGCGGGCCATGCGGGCCAACGGCGTCGAGGAGCGCTACTGCACCGGCGACGCGACGCCTTATGAAAAGTTCCTTGCCTGGGCGGCGACGGTGCCCCACACGATGCGCAACCCGCTCTATCACTGGACGCACCTGGAGCTGAAGCGCTACTTCGGCATCGACGAATTGCTCGACGAGACCACCGCGCCGCAGATCTGGAAGCGGGCCAACGAGCGGCTGGCCTCCGACGAGCTCACCGCCCACGGCATCTTGAAAAAGTTTCGGGTGAAGGCGCTGTGCACCACGGACGATCCGACCGATTCGCTTGAATACCACAAGCAGATCGCCGCCTCGGAGCTCGAGACGAAGGTCTTCCCCGCCTTCCGCCCCGACAAGGCCCTCGGGGTGAACCATCCGGAAGAGTTCAACGCCTGGGTAGACCGGCTGACGGCGGCCAGCAACATCGAGATCCGCAGCTTCCAGAACTTTCTTGACGCCCTAAAACAGCGCCACGATTACTTCCACGAGATGGGCTGCCGGCTCTCGGATCATGGTTTGAACTACTGTTTCGCCGGCGCCTGCCCTGAGGCGACCGCGGCGCGCATCTTCGAAAGAACCCGCGAGGGCCACGCCGCGAGTCCCGAGGACCACGAGCTGTTCGCCTCTTTCATGATGCTCTACTTCGGCCGCCTGGACGCCGAGAAGGGCTGGACGAAACAACTGCACCTGGGCGCCAAGCGCAACGTCAACACGCGCAAGTACATGGAGCTGGGCCCGGACACCGGCTTCGACTCGATCGGCGACTGGCCCCAGGTGGACAAGCTGGCTAGCTACCTGGACCGGCTCGACCAGGAGAACGCCCTGCCGCAGATCATCGTCTACAACCTCAATCCCGCCGACAACTACGCCTTCGCCACCCTGATGGCCTGTTTCCAGGGCGGCAGCCCGGGCCGCATGCAGTACGGTAGCGGCTGGTGGCATTTGGACCAGAAGGAAGGCATGGAGTGGCAGCTCAACGCGCTCTCAGCCGTGGGGCTGCTGTCGCGCTTCATCGGAATGCTGACCGATTCCCGCTCGTTTCTCTCCTACCCCCGCCACGAGTATTTCCGCCGGGTGCTCTGCAACCTGCTGGGCCGGGACATCGAGAACGGAGAGATTCCCGACACGCCGGCGGTGGGCCGGATGGTGGAAGACATCTGCTACGCGAACGCCGAGCGCTACTTCCGGTTCCCGATGTAAAGGGACCGCATGCCCTCCGGCCGCGGCCCGATCTCCACGTTGCCGGCGGCGCCGCCCTCAGCGGCGGCGCGTCCTCGGGGCCCGCGTAGGCTGGCTGCGCGGCGCGCGGGAGGGCTGATAGCTGCGGCTGCGCTGGGTCGATCGCTGCCGGGCTTGATAGTCGCGGTCCAGGCGGCTGCGGCTCTGGCGCGTGGCGGTGGAAGGCCGCTGGCGGGTCGTGGGCCGGACGGCGGTCGAAGGCTGCGTGGACGGGCGCGTCCGGCCCGGTTGTACCCGGTCGCGCGTGGTGGGCCGCGTCTGCCCCGGCTCGGCTTTTCCCGCGGTAGTCGGCCGCCTCTGTGCCGGCTGGATCCGGTTCCCGGTTCCCGGCGTTCCCGTCGCGGGCTTCCACTGCCGGCCTTCGCGGCGCTCCC
>CAYWXL010000032.1:24270-42470 GCA_964461995.1 uncultured Solibacteraceae bacterium | reverse complement strand
TCAGGAACCGACGCCACGGCTCGGCCACCCGTTCGTTGCCCAGCCGCGCCGCCCGGAGGTTCCGGTGGTGGGCCGCAGCGCTTTGCAGAACGCCGAGTAACGTTTCTGTGGGCGCGCCGGGGTGGATCACCTGGAAGGCCCCGAGCCGCGCCAGGCGCACTGCGTCGGTCAGCGTCGCCCCGGGGTCGGCGACGACGACCGGCACCAGCGCATTCACCCTTTGGATTTCCTCGAGCACTTCGCCCGCTTCCCACTCCGGGAAGGGAAACCAGGCGGCCACGGCGTCGTAGAAGGAAACCTTCAAGTGCTCCAGACCGGCCGGAATTCCACGGGCCGTCTCTACCGCCGCGCCGCGCAGCCCGACCGCTGCGCGCTGGGCCGCCGCCGCGCTTTCCGCCGACGTGAGAAACAATACCCTCAGCGCCATCGTAATGTCCGAGTCGCAGCCGCTCCGGGGGAGTGGATTTCACTGTTTCTTCCCCCGAGCTCCCCCTTCCATCGGACTGCCTCTGGAAATCTTTAAGATTTTTTCCACTTACTCCCTTTCGGTATACCGGCTTATACTGGAGGGGATGCGTGTTCTCGCCTGCACCCTGTCTTTTCTTGTCTTTAGCTTCGTCAGCTGCTCTTCGGAGACGGTCACCCACGTCGTCGCGCCGTCGGTCGAGACCCTGAACGCCGACCAGCTCCGCGAGATGATCGAGAACGATCCGGACGTCGTCTTCGTCGATGTGCGCTCCGCCATGGAAATCCAGTACGACGGCACCATCGAGGGCTTCGTTCACATCCCGATCGAGGAGTTCGAGCAGCGCTATTCAGAAATCCCGAAGGACAAAACGATCATCGTCGCTTGCGCGATGGGCGCCCGCGCCGGCCGGGGGGCCAAGATCCTCAGGGAACACGGCTACCAGCGCGTCTACGCCGTCGGCATGAGGGAATACAAGGACAAAGGCTACCCGCTGATCTATCCTAAATTGGCCGATTGAGTTGGCCCCATACCTTCCCGGTTGAGAGCCTCCCTGCGCCGCCGTGCGCACCTGCGGTAGATTGGCTTCGCATTCGGATTCCTGAATCGAGCCAAGGGAGGTTTTTCATGAACCGCCGTCAGTTTCTTCACCACGCTCCGGTGGCGGGCGCGGCCGCTTTCGCTCCGGGAGGGGCAGGCGCCGCTCAGAGTTTGCCCCAGGATCGCGACGCCGACGTCGTAATCGAACGTTCTCAGGAAGGCCGTCCGCACAAGGGAAAGGTGCTGGCTGCCATCCAGCCGCATGCCGACGATATCTCGCTCTTTGCCGCCGGCACGGTCGCCAAGCTGATTCAGGAGGGCTACACCGGACACCTGATCCGGGTGACGAACGACGACATGGCCGGCCCCGGCACGATCGGCGAGACGGTGCTGGCCAACGAAAAGGACAACGACGCCGTGGCCCGCGTGCTGGGGCTAGAGAAGGTCTTCAACCTGAACTACAACAACCACCGCCTGGACGACATCTCGGTCGTCGAGCTGCGGGCGCGCCTTATCTTCCTGTTCCGCCTGCTCCAGGTGGACACGGTGGTTTGCTACGACCCCTGGGGCCACTACGAGGAGAATCCCGACCACTATGTCATGGCCCGGGCCATCGAGTCGGCCTGCTGGATGGCCGGGATGAGCAAGGACTACCCGGAGCACTTCGCCGCCGGACTGAAGCCGAAGAGCGTGCGGGAGCGCTACTACTTCGCCCGTGGCCCCCAGCTCGTCAACCGCGTCGTGGACATTTCGAAGACGATCGAGACCAAGATCGACTGCATTGTGGCGAACAAGGCGCAGGGGCCCGGCGGGAACAACGGGGCGCGCCTGCGCCGGCGCCTGGCCGAGAAAGGTTTGCGGCTGCCTGAGCTGGGCGGCGACGACGAGACGGCCAACCGCGAGTACGTGCGTCTATTCCTGCTGGACGCCAACCGGGAGCTGGGGCGCAGATACGGCGTGGAGTACGCCGAGGCGTTCCACTACATCGGTCCGAGGGAGTCGCGGGTCGAGTCTTACGTGGCCGAGCACGCCGTGCCTCTCTGAGTCGGTGGCCGCCGGCGGTCAGGAGAGCCGGATACTGCGCAGGTCGATTTTGTTCTCGTCGCTTTCGCCGAGACCCAGCAGGCCGGCCAGTTCGACGAACTCCGGCTGCATGCGCACGTAGAGGCTGTCCTCGTCTTTCGGGGCCAGGGCGATGGGCAGCATACCCATCTCCTCGCGCTTGCGGTCGAGTACGCTCCAGCCGACGCGGTCCACGGCCACCGGATCGGTGGCGAAGTAAAGCGTCTTGTGCTCCCAGAGATACTTGCCGGTCTTGTTCCCCGGGCCGCCGTGGTAGGCCCCGAGGATGCCGTCGATCACATGGAGCACGATCTTCTCACGGAAGATGCGGTGATCGACGACGGCCGGTATGAAGTAGCCGCAGGCGTTGTTCGAACTGGAGACGTGGCTGCGGGCGACGTTGTTCACGAACCCATGAGAGAGGTTTTTCAGCGCGATGGTGAAGCCGGCGGACTGGTGGTGCTTGAGCACCCCGAGGGTGACGACCTTGTTGACTTCCTTGGTGAGGAACGTCGCCAGGTAGGAGCGCCGGTGGTGCGGGTTCGAGGGGTCGCCGCCCTTGGGCACGAGCGCCATCTCGACGTATTCGTCCGGATCGTAGCGGTCCATGTCGAGCTGAAATTCTCCCGGCTTGTCCGTGGCCCAGCTCCAGCGGACGCCCTCAGGCAGCCAGCGGTCGAAGCCACCGCTGAGGAACTGTTTCCGGTAGCGGTCGAAGGCGATGATGTCCCGGCGCGGAACGCCGGCGGCCTCGAGTCCGGCGACGATCTCCTGAAAGACCTCCGGCGCGGAAATGATGTAGGGCTGCCCCACCGGATTCACCTTGATGCCGACGACGTCGCCGCGCTCGAAGAAGACGCGCCACGCTTCCTGCCAGCTCGGCGCTCCAGTGAGCTCCATCATGCCCCGGCGCATCATCTGCCGGACTGGCTCCCGCTGATACTTGCCCTTGATGATCGAGCCCGGGTGCTCGACGGCGACCACGCGGCCGCGGTACGGCCCGGGGATGCCCAGTTTCCCGGCCTTCTCAGCGGCTTGTCCCTTCGCCGCAAGTCTCTGCAAAAGAGCCGGCACCATAGCGGCGCGTAGTAGATCGCGGCGGCCCAGCTTCATGAAGCACCTCCCTATACGAACAGTTGCTTTGATTATATCGAGCCCGCCGGACACGTTCCCGGAGCTTTTGCATAAATTGGTGGCTCGCAAGTCGCCTTCGTTATAATCGGCGCCGACGGATCAAAAGGAGGTTCGGGATGAACTGGCATCTGATGCGAACTGCGATCGTTGCGGCGTTGGTGGTTCCGCTACTACCCGCCCAAGACGCCGAGCGGCTCTTCGTGGCCGAACCGTTTACCGCCGAGGGCTCCTTCACTGAGCACATCGAAGGGCCCGCCTGCGACGCCGCAGGCAACGTCTACGCGGTGAGCTTCGCCCGGCAGCCGACGATCGGCCTTGTCACCCCCGACGGCCGCAGCTCGGTTTTCGTCGAACTTACCGGCGGCAGCCTCGCCAACGGCATCCGCTTCGGCCCCGACGGCATGATGTACGTCGCCGATTACACGAACCACAACATCCTGCGCATCGATCCGCGCACGCGGCGCATCGAGGTCTTTGCCCATGACGACCGCATGAACCAGCCCAACGATCTGGCTATCACCCCCGACGGCGTGCTCTATGCCAGCGACCCGGACTGGAAGGCCGGCACCGGCCAGATCTGGCGCATCGGCCGCGACGGCGCGTGCACCCTGGTGGCCGAAGACATGGGGACAACGAACGGGATCGAAGTTTCGCCCGACGGCCGCACGCTCTACGTGAACGAGTCCGTGCAGCGCAACGTCTGGGCCTTCACCATCGAGGAGGACGGCTCGCTGTCGAACAAGCGGCTCGTTATCCATTTCCCCGACCACGGCATGGACGGCATGCGCTGCGACCTCGATGGCAACCTCTACATCACCCGTTACGGCAAGGGCACGGTGGTGAAAATCACCCCCGGCGGCGAGGTGATCCGCGAGATCGGCGTGCTCGGCGCGCGGCCGAGCAACCTCGCCTTCGGCGGTCCGGACGGCCGCACCTGCTACGTCACCGAAGTCGAACACCGGCGGCTGGTGCGCTTCCGGGTGGACCGCGCCGGGCTGGCGTGGTGGCGCTGGCAGGAGGCAAAGGCCGCCCGGGCGAAATACGACCTGGTGCTGAAGGGCGGACGCCTCATCGATCCGCGCAACGGCATCGACGCCCGCCGCGACATAGCCGTCGCCGGCGGCAAGATCGCTCTGGTGGCCGAAGAGATCCCCGCTTCGGAGGCGAAGAAGGCGGTGAACCTCGACGGCTTGATCGTCACGCCCGGCCTCATCGACATCCACGTCCACGTCTACGCCGGGACGGGCTTGAAGGCCCTCACCGGCGACAACAGCGTCTATCCCGACGGCTTCTCGTTCCGCACCGGTGTCACGACGATGGTGGACGCCGGTACCTCCGGCTGGCGCAACTTCCCCGACTTTCGCCAGCGCGTCATCGACCGCGCCAAGACGCGCGTGCTGGCGTTCCTGAACATCTGCGGCGTGGGCATGGCTCCGAAGGGCGAGAACAATCCCAACGACATGGACGCCGAGGCCGCCGCCGCCATGGCCCGCCGGCACCGGGACATCATCGTCGGCTTCAAGGCGGCCCATTACAGCGAAGACGACTGGCTCGACATCGACCGCGCCGTCCGGGCAGGCGAGCTAGCCGGCTTGCCGGTGATGGTCGATTTCGGTTACATCGGCCCGCACCGCACCCTAGCCACGCTACTCACCGGGAAGCTGCGGCCGGGCGACATCTACACGCACTGCTACTCCGGCCACCGCCTCGAGCTGCTGCCCAGCGGCAAACTGAACCCGGCGATGTTCGCCGGCCGCCGCCGCGGCGTGCTCTTCGACCTCGGCCACGGCGGGGGCAGCTTCTACTGGAAGGTGGCCGTGCCGGCCTTCGAACAAGGCTTCCCGCCGGACACGATCTCGACGGACCTGCACACCGGCAGCATGAACGCCGGCATGAAGGACCTGCCGAACGTGATGTCGAAGGTCTTGAACCTGGGCGTGCCGCTCGCCCGCGTTATCGAGATGACGACCTGGGCGGCGGCGCGGACGATCCACCGGGAAGAGTTGGGCCACCTGAGCCCCGGCGCGGTGGCTGACATCACCGTGCTGCGCCTGGAGGAGGGTAACTTCGGCTTCCTCGACGCCGCCGGCGCCCGCAATACGGGCAAGAAGCGCCTGGGCGTCGAGATGACGATCCGGGCCGGCAAGGTGGTCTGGGACCTCAACGGGCGCGCCGGCCTTGACTGGCGCTCTTTCCCATACAAGCCGCGCCGGCCGCCACAGCGGAAGCGGACTGCCGGCCGACCATGACACGCCGCTCGCGCGGCAGCCGCGCCGCCGGGCCTACGCCGCTCCCAGCGCCTCGCCCACGCGGCGGGCGACGATCTCGGCCTCGCCCGGCATGAGCATCCACGGATTGACGATCAGATGGTCCTTCGAGCCGGGCGTCACCCGGATGGAAGGTTCGCCCTCTTCGAGTTCCTTGACCACTTGCGCCACCGTCTTGCCCACCTTCGCCTCGTCCCACCAGATGTGGACATGGGGCACGTGATTGGCGATCTCGGGCACGACGATTTCGGTCTTCACCGTCGGCACCGAAGAGACGGCGTCGATGATGAGCTGGGCGCGGCGGTCCAGTTCCCGGCGCTCTTCTTCGTCGTCCTGGGCCAGGTAGACCTCCAGCGCCACCAACATTCCCAGCATCTCTTCCTTGTTGACCTTCATGCCCCGCCCGATCGTATCGCCGTGAGGCGAAGTGTTCAGGCGCGCGGCGGCGATCAGGTCCTTGCGCCCGAGCAGCAGGCCGGCGCTTTGCGGCCCGCGGATGCCCTTGCCGCCGGAGAAGGTAACCAGGTCGAACCCCATGCGCGTGTAAGCCATCAAGTTCTCGCGCGGGGGCACGTCGGCGGCGGCGTCGATGAAGGTGGGGACGCCGTATTTCTTGGCGATCTCGACGAATTCCTCGCGATGGATCTGACCTTTGGGATCGGCCGTGTTGAGGAAGAACATCATGGCGGTCTGATCGTTGATCGCGTTCTCAAGTTCCTCCCGGGTCTCCACCTCGATGAGCTTGATGCCGCAGTTGCGCACGGCGTGATCGTAGCCGAAGCGGTGCGACTTCTGGATGATCACCTCGTCCTTCATGCCTGTAGTGTCGGGCAGGCGCTTGATCTTCTCCGGGTCCGTGCCGGTCAAGCAAGCGGCGGTGCCGAGGGTGAGCGCCGAGGCCGCCCCGGCGGTGACCATGGCCGCTTCGCAGCCGAGCAGCTCAGCAATGCGCCGCCCGACCGCGTCGTGCAGCTCGTCCAGCACGACGTACTGGCGGGAAGCGTAGAGGATGGCGTCCATGACTTCGGGGGGCATGAGCGACGCCGTCAACGCCGTGTAGGTGCCGGCGGCGTTCAAGAAGGGCCGCACGCCCAACTCGCGGAAGTAGTCCCGTCCAGTGCGCTGGCCGCAACCCGTCAGGCCCACACCGGCCAAAGGCGCGGCGCCCAGCGCTCCGAGAAATCCTCGCCGGTTCAGCATCTCTGTGGTGACCTCCTTTGCGGTTTTGATCTTGACGCTTCCGGCAGCCGGAGTCAAGCGGGATCCCCGCCGGGGGATTGCGCGTGGACACCCCGTGCGGCTCCTCTCGCTGCTTTCCGGCCATCCGGCCGCTCCCGGCAGGGCATTCGGCAATGCTGGCGCACGTCTGGTCCGGGTATTCCGGGCTTGACCGGGCGCACTATGCGTCGTGATAAAGAATTCAGGAGCGGAAAATACGCAAACCGATGCGGCAACGAAAAGAGAAATCACTGGCAGTTACGGCTATTGCGAGCACAATCCTGGCTCTCGCGCTGCCGCCCGGCGCGGCGTTCGCCGGAAAAGCGCCGGTTCAATCGTGCTGGAGCGGCCTGGGACCGCTGGTCGAAGGGCGGCCGGTGAAACTGACGCTGGCGAGCGGCGTGCGCGTTCGCGGCCGAGCGATCGCCGTCGGCCGGGAAGCTCTCGAGATCGCCGTCAAGAAGACTTCCGACCGGGCGGTTGTATCGAAAGGCCGCCGGGAGATTCCGCGAACCCAGATCGAATCGATCTCCGTGCGCAGGAAGCGCAGCGTTCTGGGCCGGGCGATCCTGACGCCGTTGCTCGGGCTGGCGGGGGCCGCTGGCGCCGCCGGCCTTCTCACGATGGAGTTCTTGGCGGGCTCGGGCAAAGCGCTGCAGTGGGGGTTTTTCTTTGGTGTCGCCGCGGGCACGGCCGCGCTCGGTTACCGCCTCGGCTCGCGCCTGGACCACAAGTGGGTCGAGATCGTTCTTCTGCCGCAGATGGAGCCTTCCTGCGGTGGACAGCCGCCGCCGGGGCCGCACGGCGCCAGCGGTCCCGGGCGCGGGCGAAACCAAAGATGGTAGACTCGACTCCACGGGAGGTGAAGGTATGGCAAACGACCGCAGAACGATGCTGAAGACCGCTGCCGCCGCTCTGGCTGGAGTGGGCGCCGCCAAAGCGGCCGGCAAGGAAGAGAAAAAAGTTCACGGACTGCCGGAAAACCCCGAAAAGACGCCGCTGTTCTCGCCGGTGGTGACGTTTGGCCGGCTGGTATTCCTCTCCGGCATCGGGGCCCATTTCCCGGGTGACATCAAGGCCCACACGAACCACGTCCTCGACGAGATCGAGAAGCGTCTGAAGATGGTCGGCTCATCGATGGACAAGGTCCTCAAGGTGAACGTCTATCTCAACGACATCAAGGATTACAACGACATGAACGAGGTTTACCGGGGCCGCTTCGGCAAGGAGCCGCCGGTCAGGACCACGGTGGCGCCGGCCGGTGGGATTCCCGGCAAGTCGCTCGTCGAGATCGACGTCATCGCCTACGTGTGAGTCTTCGCCGCTGGCCAGCCGTTGCGAATTGCGGCGGCCGGCGGGCCAATGTACCCTGGATTTTTCAGTCCGGTGAAGACCGGTAGCGGGAGGGACTGACGATGCCAGTGAAGGAAGATCTTCTCGAGATCCTTTGTTGTCCCAAGACGATGCGGCCGCTGAAAGTAGTGGATGCCGCGGCGCTGGCGAAGATCAACGAACGGATCCAAGCCGGGGGCGTCACGTATGAAAGCGGCGCCCCGGTGAAAGAGCCGCTCGAAGAGGCGCTCGTCACCGTGGACAACGACCGGCTCTATGCGGTCAAGGACAGCATTCCGGTGATGCTCATCGAGGAGTCGATCCCTACGGCGCAGCTCGGCGACGAGGTCGTCGCTCTGCTGTGCGCCATCCCGGAAAAGAAGAGCTGACGACCGGCGGGCGCCGCATCTGCTCTTCACCACCGAATAGCCTGTGGGCCGGGGCAACCGAGCCGCCTTTTCCGTCCGGATTCAAAACGCGTTTCACGCTGACCGATAAGTAAGGCAGGATGTCCGCCGAGTCCCTCCGCGTCCTGCTGATTGAAGACAATCCCGGCGACGCCCGGCTGTTTCAAGAAGCGCTTCGTGAGGAAGCCGGCGACGTCTTTGCAGTCCAGTGGCGCCAATCCCTGGACGAGGCGATCCAGCGGTTGCGTTCGGATTCGCCCGGCGCCATTGTCCTGGATCTCAACTTGCCCGACAGTGCGGGCTTCGAGACCTTCACCCGGATGAAAGCGGCCGCCCCCGCCGTTCCGATCGTCGTGCTTACTGGTCTCGAAGATGAGCAGTTGGGTCTCCGCGCTATCCAGAACGGCGCCGAGGATTACCTGGTGAAGAGCGACCTCACCGGCGGCCAGGTGGCGCGCGCTCTCCGCTACGCTGTGGAACGGCACCGGAGCCGGCTCCGGAATCGCGAAAGCGCAGGCCAAGCTGGCCGCGGCAAGGTGATTGGGTTTCTCGGAGCCAAGGGCGGCGTCGGGACTTCGACCGTGGCGTTGAACGTTGCGGCCTTGCTGGCGAAGAACACCGGACGTTCGATCATCCTTGCGGAACTCGCGGGCGGTGGGGGCAGCTTTGCCGCCATGCTCGGTGAAAGGCCCGCGCACACCCTGGCCACCTTGGTGCAGTTCGAGCCCAGCGGGGCGGCCGACGGGATGTTCGACAAGTGCCTCCACCAGTCGGGGTTCGGCTTCGACGTTCTTTTCGCACCGCAGACGCCCACCGATTTCGTAGAGCTGGACGAAGCTGCGGTCCGCGCCTTGATCGGCCGGCTCTCGCGGCGTTGCGCCTACACTCTTCTCGACTTGCCTGGCATCGCGCATCACACGACAGCGGCGGCCCTCGATTGCTGTGATCACCTCGTGCTCGTCGCTGAGCGCGACCGCTCCGGCCGGGCGGCGGCCCGCGTCGCCGTCGAGTGGCTCCGGCAGCGGAGCGCGGCTGCTCCGGGCCTCGTGGTCGTGAACCGCGCCCTGCTCGTCGATGCGCCATCGCCGAAGATGGTGGCTTCCGAACTAGGGTGCCGTTTGTTCGGCGTTGTGCCGCCGGCGCCCGACCTGGCGGCCGGCGCGCAACGCGTCGGAGCTCCGCTCGCCCTCCACCGGCCGCTCAGCGCCCCGGCCCGGATGCTCACCGCGATCACCGAGCGGGTGGCGCGGGCCGTGAGCGAGCCTGCCCGGAACTCGCCGCCGGCAGAGCAAACGGCGGCTCTCGCTTGACACGCCTCAGAGTTTTCGGTCCCCCCCGCTGTACTTCCCGAAGCCGGGCAGATAGAATACGCCCGAAGGACCGGCAACCATGCGACCGCCCTCTCCCGGGTTCCGCCCCGGCTCCGTTTGCCGCGCCGCCGCGGCCGCTCTCGCGCTGCTGCTGGGGTCAGCTTGCGCGCCGCCCCGCCTCGCTCTCGAAACCCAAGAAGAGCTCCGGTCCGCCGCCCAAGCCTGCCTTTCGCAGCTCGACGGCAAGATCGTCCTCGAAGGGCTGGAACGGCCGGTGGAGATCCTGCGCGACGAATGGGGCGTGGCTCACATCTACGCGGAAACGGTCCACGATCTGTTCTTTGCTCAGGGTTTCGTCGCCGCCCAGGACCGGCTCTACCAGATGGAGATCTGGAGGCGAACCGGCGCCGGCGAGCTGGCCGAGGTCTTCGGGGAGGAGTATCTCGAGCGCGACCGGCTGGCCCGGCTGGTCCGCTACCGCGGCGACATGGAGGCCGAGTGGCGCAGCTACTCGCCGGACGCCAGAGAGATCGCCGCGGCCTTCACCGAAGGGATCAACGCCTATATCCGCCACCGCGGCGGCAATCTGCCCATCGAGTTCGAGCTGCTCGGCTTCCGCCCGAAAGAGTGGCAGCCCGAGGACTGCCTGCTGCGGGTGGCCGGCCTGATGATGGTGCGCAACGTGCGCCAGGAGATCGCCCGGGCCGAGATGACGGCGAAGCTCGGCCTGGCGATGACCCGGAAGTTCTTCCCCACCGATCCCCGGATCGGGTTCGCTCCGGACCCGGAACTGGAACTCGACGGCCTGGACGGGCGGGTGATCGAGAACTACCTGCGCGTCTCGGCCATCCCCCGGTTGCCGGGCGCTGACGGCAGCAACAACTGGGTAGTCTCGCCCGCGCTGTCGGCAACGGGCAAGCCGCTGCTCGCTGGCGATCCGCACCGCGCCCTCACGCTCCCGTCGCTGCGCTACATGGTGCATCTGGTGGGGCCGGGCTGGAACGTGATCGGGGCGGGAGAGCCGGCACTTCCGGGCGTGGCCATCGGCCACAACGAGCGCATCGGCTGGGCCTTCACCATCGTGCAGTACGATCTGGCGGACCTCTTCGTCGAGCGCGTGGATCCGGAGAACCCGCTGCGCTACCTCTACCGCGGCGAGTGGCTGGAGATGAAGGTGGAGCGCGAAGAGATCCGGGTGAAGGGGCGCGACGAGCCCGTGGAGGTCGAATTGAAGTTCACCCGCCACGGCCCGGTGATCTGGGAGGACCCGGAGCGGCCCCGGGTGGTGGCCTTGCGGTGGGCGGGCCAGGAGCCGGGGACGGCGGGCTACCTGGGCAGCTTGGCGCTGGACCGGGTGCGCAATTGGGAAGAGTTCGTCGAGGCGATGCGGAGCTGGAAGGTGCCCGCCGAGAACATCGTATATGCCGATGTGGACGGCAACATCGGCTGGATTCCGGCCGGCCTGCTGCCTATCCGGGAGAACTGGCGCGGCCTGTACCCTGTGCCCGGCTTCACCGGCGAGTACGAATGGCGCGGTTTCCGCGATGTGGATGAGCTGCCCCGGCGATTCAACCCGCCCGAGGGCTTCATCGCCACCGCCAACCACAACATCCGGCCGCCGGACTACCCCCACGACCTCGGCTTCGACTGGGCGCCGCCGTACCGCTACGAGCGCCTCCGCGAAGTCCTCTCCCGGGGCGGGAAGTTCACCGTCGCAGATTTCGAGCGGCTCCAGCACGACGAGCTTTCGCTGCCCGCGCGGCGCCTGGTGCGGCTGGTCGAGACCGCTCCAGTGGCCGGCAGCGCCGTCTTCCGGCAGGCCAAGCGTCTGTTCCGGGAGTGGGATTGCATTCTCGACAAGGACTCGGCTGCCGCGGCGCTCTACGAAGTCTGGCAGCCGCGGCTGGCCGATCACCTGGTGGCCGCCGAGGCGCCGGGCTTCGATCCCGAGCTGATCCTCGAGAACCTCGCCATGCCGGTGCTCATCGAACTGCTCGCCGAGTCGCCGGACCGCGACGAGATCCTGCGCGATTCGCTGGAAGAGGCCTGGCAGGAGACGGTGCGGTTGCTGGGGCCGGATCCGGCCGGGTGGCGCTGGGGCGCGCTGCACCAGGCGGTCTTCCGCCACCCGCTGGCGAATACGGATCCGCGGCGCGTGGTCTTCAACCTCGCCCCGGTGGAGCGCGGCGGCGACGGCTTCACGGTGAACGCCACGCGCGGACCCGGCTTCCGCCAGACGCACGGCGCGAGCTACCGCCACGTCCTGGATCTTGCCGACTGGGACCGCTCGGTCTTCACCTCGACGCCGGGGCAGTCCGGCCAGCCCGGCAGCCCGCACTACTCCGACCTGCTCCAGCCCTGGGCCGAGGGCCGCTACGCGCCGCTGCTATTCACCCGCGAGGCGGTGGAGAGGCACGCCGCCCACCGGCTCCTTCTCAGACCCCCCGTCGTGACGGCTCTCCGGCGGCGAGAACCACCGGGGCCAGCGGATCGGCGAACAGGACTTGCAGGCCGCTTCCCTCCACGCGACGCAGACGAGCGCTGCAGCGGGAACGGCGATGGTCAGCGTGGCCGCGGCCGCCAACCCGAGCAGCGCCCCGGCCGGACGGTAACGGCGGCGGAGAGTTTCGCCAGTATCGAGTGAAGGATGTGGTTGTTCGCGTCGTAGGCCGACCAGAGGCTCGACCACGGCGCGTCCACATAACGGCGGAACGTGATCGCCTCGTCGCCGGTGATCGATTGCCCGGCGGCCCGCCAGGCGCAGAAACCGAGGCGAAGCAACGACAGCAGGAGCGCGATCCGAACCTCTTTATGGGCGGTGGCAACTGGCACTCTTCCGCTGGCCGAACGCTCAGCCTAACCTCTCGTGAAGCAGACTCGCAGACGCCGGAAGAGACAATCCGGGAGACGGCGAGCCGGGACTTTTTCGGAACTTCGGTCCCAGAAACTCACGATACAACACCAGACCGCCGGAAAATCGTGCCGGTAAGTCGCATCCGGCTGTTGCAAGCGTCCGTTGCGCGCAAGAATCCGCCTGGCGGGGCGGTCTATTTTCCGGCCGCCACGGGCCGCACGGTGACGAGGGTGGCCGCGTGGCTGGGGACGGTGGCGGTGAAGGAGCCGGTGAAGCGGCCGAGGTCCTTGTGCGCCCAGAGGTCGCGCAGCTTCGCCGGCAGGTCGGCCGGGTAGCCGATCTCGGTCCAGCGGACGGTGATCTCGGCCGAGGACGGCGAGCGGTTCAGCAGCGCCACGGCGCGGGAGCCGTCGGCCAACGGCTTGGACCAGACTTCGAGATCGCCGTCGTCGCGCACCTTCTGCCCTTGCACGCCGAGCGGGTCCTGGTCGATGGCGATCACCTCTTTGTTCATCAGCGTCTCGGCGGTGGCCTCCGACATGTTACGGATGTCGTTGCCGGCCATGAGCGGCGCGGCCAGGATGGCCCACATGGTGAAGTGGGCCCGGTCCTCGACGTCGGTCATGCCGCCGTTGCCGACCTCGAGCATGTCAGGATCGTTCCAGTGGCCGGGTCCGTGGTAGGAATACAGTGGCGCCACTTCGTCGAGGATGAGAGTCCAGCCTTTGCCGCCCCACTTGCGCTTGCAGTCCCAGCAGTTCTGGATGTCGGCGGTGGCCCGCCACAGGTGGCCGACGTCTTTGGCCCACAACCAGGGTTTGGTGGAGCCCCACTCACAGATGCTGAAGACGATGGGACGGCCGGCCTTCTTCAGCGCGTCACGCATCAGGGCGTAAGATGCTTCCGAATTTTGCTTGCCGTGGTGGCACCAGTCGTACTTGAGATAGTCCACGCCCCATTCGGCGTACTGGCGGGCGTCCTGGAACTCGTAGCCGCGGCTGCCGGGCCGGCCCTGGCAGGTGGCGGTGCCGGCGTCGGAGTAGATGCCGAACTTCAGTCCTTTGGAATGGACGTAGTCGGCGAGCGCCTTCATGCCCGAGGGGAAGCGCTCGGGATCGGGAATGATGTTGCCTTCCTCGTCGCGGGAGACCTGCCAGCAGTCGTCGATGACGAGGTAGACGTAGCCGGCGTCGCGCATGCCGGTGGAGACCATGGCGTCGGCCATCTCTTTGATGAGCTTCTCGCTGACGTCGCAGTGGAACTTGTTCCAACTGTTCCAGCCCATCGGCGGCGTGCGGGCCAGGCCGTCGTCGAGCGCCGGCAGGTTCGCAGCGGCGCCGAGCCCGAGCAAGATCGTGAGGACGGCGCAGGAAAGCCGGCTAAATGTCTTGCGGTGTATGAATGCCATATTCTGTCGATCTCCTTTCCCCGGACGCATCCGGTGAACCTTCGCGCGTCCGATTATCCCACCTGCCCGAGTCCGATTGCGCGTCCCGTGCGCCGCGTGAGGCGCCCGCCGGCCGCGCAGTATCCTGAACGTATGCGCCTGATGGTTCTGGCGGGCTGCCTGTTGCTCGCCCGCGGCCTGCCTGCGGCCGACCGGAACGCCGCCGGACTGTACGAACGCTACTGCGGAAAGTGCCACGATCCGGACCGCGCCGGCCAGACGCCCACCATCGACGAGTTGCGCCTACTATCTCCGGAAGAAATCCTGGGCGCGATGCTCGAAGGCGTGATGAAGCAGCCAGCGGAACGCCTTAGCGACGAGGAAAAGCGCTCGCTGGCGGAGTGGATCGCCGGCCGCCCCCTGGGTTCAGCCCCGCACACACTCCGTGTCGATTACATTCATCGGGGCGATGCCGGCCACGAGGAGTTCATTCTGGACGGCGTCTGGAGGGAAGGAGAGTGGCCGGGCCCCGAGAGTCCCGGCCCGGCGGACCTGAATCTTGGCAAGTACCGGTTCGTCGTCCGGGACGTGCGCGACGGCCGTCTGCACTACGCCGGCGGTTTCTCGAGCATCTACGGAGAGTGGGAAACCACCGCCGAGGCGAAGAGCCGCACCCGGGAGTTCCACGAGAGCATTCGATTCCCCATGCCCGCGGCGCCGGTGAGGGTCACCATCGAGAAACGGGACCGGCGCAATGTATTTCAGCCCGTGTGGGGCGTAGTCGTGCGGCCGGAGCAGGCGCGTCCCGTGTCAATCGCCTCGAGTGTGCGAGTCCAGCCCTTGCTGAGGAGCGGAGACCCAAGCGGCAAAGTGGACCTTCTTCTGCTCGGCGACGGCTATACCGCGGCGGAGATGGACCAGTGGCGTGCGGATGCGTCCCGCGCCATGGAGGCCCTCTTTTCCGTCTCTCCCTTTCGCGAACGCCGCGGCGATTTCAACGTCTGGATTCTCGAGACGCCGGCCCGCGAGAGCGGCGTGTCGCGCCCGTCAGACGGTGTGAGGCGAGGCTCTCCTCTCGGCGCCACGTACGACGCCCTCGGCAGCGAACGCTATGTGCTGATCTTCGACAACAAACGCCTGCGTGACATCGCCGCCGCGGCGCCTTACGACTTTCTCCTGATCCTCGTGAACGAACGCAAGTACGGCGGCGGGGGGATCTACAACCTCTACGCCACGGCGGCCGCACACAACGCCTTCACACCCTACCTCGTCGTGCATGAGTTCGCTCACCATTTCGCCGGCCTCGCCGACGAGTACTACACGAGCGAAGTCGCTTACCGGCTGGATCCGGACGCGCCCGAGCCCTGGGAGCCGAATGTCACGCGCGACCCGCGAGCGCGCAAGTGGGCGGACTTGCTCAGCCCCGGCATCCCCCTTCCCACACCCTGGCCGAAGGCGGAGTTCGAGCGCCGCCAGCAAGACTTCCAGGCCCGGCGGAAACGGTTGCGCGCCGCCGGCGCTTCCGAGGAAGAGCTGGAGCGGCTGTTCCGCGAGGAGCGCGAATGGACCACGAAGCTGCTGTCGCGGGCGAAGTACGCCGGCAAGGTGGGAGCGTTCGAGGGAGCCAACTACTCGCCCCAGGGCTATTACCGCCCGCAGGTCGATTGCCTGATGTTCACCCGCGATGAGGTGGGCTTCGGCGCCGTCTGCCGGCGGGCCATTGAGCGGGTGATCGCTGTTTACGCGGCTCGCTAACCCGCGTGGCTGGATACGTCTCGTATCCTGGTCCACTGTTTTTGGGAACCGCAAGTCTACCGCCGCCCGTCGTGTACTATGGTGAGGAAGGACGCGAGTCCTCGCTGCGGCTTTCGCCGCTCGCATCGATGAATGAACCAAGCTATCGAGGAGTGAAACGGATGAGACCAATTGTTGCTTTCTTGCTCGCCCTCTCTGTGCTGGTGGCCCTGACTGCGATCGCCGCTGAGGCGCCCGACAAGCTCGTCTTCGAATCAAAGATGGGCAATGTGACGTTCGATCACAAGGCCCACGTAGGTCGGGTAGACGGCAAATGCGAGACGTGTCACGACAAACTCTTCCCGCAGTCGCGCGATCCCATCAATTTCAAGCAAGGTATGCATAAGCCCGCTGAGAAAGCTCAGAAGTCGTGCGGCGCTTGTCATCACCCCGGTGGCAAAGCATTTGAAACCAAGGGCAACTGCAAGAAATGCCACGTGAAGAAATAACGTCCCAGCCCTGGTAACGGAATCGGGAAAAACGGCTGAGACCGGCGCCTTCAATCGGGGGCGCCGGTCTTATTATTTTCGGGCCGGGTTACTGCTGGCTGTGGTGGGCCGCCTTAGTCTCCCGTAGCGAACGCACCTCGGCCTCCAGCTCCGCGATCCGCTTGTTCACTTCCTCCAGAGCTTGCATCACCGGATCGGGCAGCTTGCCGTGCTCCAGGACTTCTTCCTCGGACTCGAGGAACTTCTCGCCCCGCTGCCGGACAATCCGCCCAGGAACTCCCACCACGGTCGAATGGTCCGGAACGGACTTGATCACCACGCTGCCGGCGCCGATCTTGACGTAGTCGCCGATGGTGATGTTGCCCAGCACCTTCGCTCCGCTGCCGATCACCACATGGTTGCCGATGGTGGGGTGCCGCTTTCCCTTTTCCTTGCCCGTGCCGCCGAGGGTTACGCCCTGGTAAAGCAGCACGTCGTCGCCGATCTCGGTGGTCTCGCCGATCACCACGCCCATGCCGTGATCGATGAAGAACCGCCGCCCGATCTTCGCTCCCGGGTGGATCTCGATGCCGGTGATGGCCCGGCTGATTTGAGAGATGATCCGCGCGATCAGCAGCATCTTGCGGCGGTAGAACCAGTGGGCGAGACGGTGCCACAAAATGGCGTGGAAGCCCGGATAGCAAAGAATGATCTCCAGGACGCTCCTGGCGGCCGGGTCTTCCCGGAAAACGGTCTCGATCTGCTCTCTGATAGCGCGAAACATCGTGTACGTTTCATTATCCGCCCGTGGGAAGGCGAACCCCAAACTGTGCGGTTTGGGCCTATGAGATTAAGAGTTGAATCTTCACCCGCTTGCGATCAGGTCAACATCGCGTACTTGCGGGCCAGCGCCGCGTCCTCGGCTACCTCGTCGGAGAAGTAGTTGTACATGCCCACGATGCAGGCATCGGTCTGCTTGATGCTCGCGTAGGCGTAGCGGAACGCGCTTTCCAGGGTGTCCGCCTTTTCCGACAGCCGCCCGGCCGCCAGGATCTTGAACGCTAGGCAAGGCTTTTGCACTTCGCGGATGCGGGCGGTCATGCGGTCCCGGTCGGAAGCAACGAAGACTTCCCCCAGCACCCGCTCGCCGCCGAGCAGTTTCCACAGCTCCTGCTTCGGGCGGGTCATGTAATAGAAGCACGTCATGTAGAGGTCGGTCTCCCAGCCGGCGTCTTCCATCCGCGCCAGGTTCTCTGGATTGTGCGTCGAGACGCCGGCGAGCAGCCCGGCGTCGTGGACGCGTTTCACATAATCGTGGACCTTTTCCGCCTCGCCTCGCCGAAAAGCCGGATCGGTAACGCCGCCGTGATGGCAGATGGCGATCGGCTCGAGCGGGAGGATCTTCTCCATCGGCGCGTGACGCGGCGAAGCCAGGCAGATGAAGTGGACCTTGGCGCCTTTCTCCCGGGCGTCCAAAATCCCATCGCGCACGGTGTCGGAATACGACGACTGGAAGGTATTGATGCCGTGCTTCTCGCAATGCAGCAGGAACTCGGTGATCCGCGGGGCCGTGTAGTACTCCATCATGTGTCGGGAGAGCTTCAGCGAGGAGTGCGAGAAGCCCCGCATCGGGTTCCCCCCGGCGATGAGCCGGGATACGGAATGCTCACCGAGCCGGATCTGCGGCATACTCTCGCTGGCCCCGGCCAACCCCGCCAGCGGGACCGCCGCGACGGACTTCAGGAACCTGCGCCGGTGGTTCATGGCGTCACCTCGATACCCCGGATTCTTGCACCGATCCGGCCCGGGCGCAAGCGGGTGTGGTGCAATTGGGACGAAATGAAGTACAAGGTGGCATTACGGAAGACGGAGGAAGGCTACAGCGTTTCCTGCCCGGGTTTGCCGGGCTGCTGGTCTCAGGGCAGGACCGAAGGAGAAGCCCTGGAGAACATCCGGGACGCCATCCGCGAATACTTGGCCGTCGCCGCCGGGTTGACGGCC
>CAYWXL010000032.1:9094-24170 GCA_964461995.1 uncultured Solibacteraceae bacterium | reverse complement strand
GAACATCCGGGACGCCATCCGCGAATACTTGGCCGTCGCCGCCGGGTTGACGGCCGGGCCGGAGATCCGGGAAGTAGAGGTGGCGGTCTAGCTTGGTCAAGATCCCTGGCGTTCCCCACTTGCGGGCGATAAGTGCGTCGCGCAAGGCGGGTTTTCGTGCTATCCGAGAGGAAGGCAGGTGCTGATGACCGACGGCCGGCGCATCCTCGCGATTCCTCGCCACAACCCAGTGGACGCCTATACCATGGGCGGCGTCGTCCGGGATGCAGGACACACGGCGGATCAGTTCGGCAAGCTCTTGTGACTCCATCGCGGCATCGGGTCCGCGTCGGCGGAACGTCTTGCTCCGGTGTGCATTTCGGCGACCACCCGCAAGGCTCGGGGGACCGCGCCGCGTCCCTCAGCCCGCTTCGAGTTCCTCTTCGAGGAGCTGCTTCTCGTGCAGGTCGGCGTACCAGCGGCCGGCGGCGATGAGCGACTCGTGGGTGCCCTCCTCGATTACCCGTCCCCGGCCGATCACATAGATCCGGTCCGCGTTGCGCACCGTGGAGACGCGGTGGGAAATGAGCACTGTCGTGCGCTCGGCCATCACGCCCGACAGCGACTGGAGGATGCGCTCTTCGGTCGCCGTATCCACGCTCGAGAGGGCGTCGTCGAGGATCAGGATGCGCGGATCCCGCAGGATCGCCCTGGCGATGGCCGTCCGCTGTTTTTGTCCCCCGGAGAGCGTGATGCCCCGCTCGCCGATCACCGTCTGGTAACCGTTCGGGAATCGCGCCACGTCCTCGGCGAGCCCGGCCAGCTCCGCCGCCCGCCGGATCTGCTCCTCGGTGGCGTCGGGTACGCCGAAGGCGATGTTCTCCGCCAGGGTGGCGCTGAACAGAAAGGTCTCTTGGGGGACGAAGCCGATAATCCGCCGCAGCTCGGCCAGCCGCAGATCCCTCAGGTCCACTCCGTCCAGCAGCACCCGCCCTTTCGTTGGATCCGAGAAACGCGGGATCAACTGCGCCAAGCTGCTCTTGCCGCTGCCCGTGTGTCCGACGATGGCCACGGTGGCTCCGGGGGGAATCTCCAGGCTGATCCCCTCGAGCACCTTCGCGCCGCCGAGCGTCAATTCCACGCCCTCCATCCGGATTTCGCCCCGGACGGGCGACGGCAGGACGGCCGGCGACCGGGGATCGGCGATCTCCGGCTCTTGTTCCATTAGCTCCTGAATGCGCGCCAGCGACGCCCGGCCCCGCTCCACCAGGTTCACCACCCAGCCCATCGCCACCATCGGCCAGATGAGCATGCCGAGGTAAACGTTGAACATCAGGAACGAGCCCAACGTGATCTCGCCATCCAGCAGCCGATGGCCCCCGTACCAGAGCACGAGCAGGAACGAGAGGCCCGTCAGGCTGTGCAGCGCCGGGAGGAAGAAGCCCGAGATGCGCGCCAGGCGCAGCGCCTGCGCCACGTAGCTCTTGTTGAGCTCCTCGAACGCCCGCTGCTCGGCCTCCTCCTGGACGTAAGCTTTCAGAACCCGGATGCCGCTGAGGTTCTCCTGAACCCGGCTGCTGATGTCGGAAAACAGCCCTTGAATGCGCCGGAAGCGGTCGTGAATCAGACGTCCGACCCGCGCCACCAGCAGACTCACCATCGGTGCGGGCAGCAGCGCCACCAGCGTCAGCTTCCAGTCCACGCCGGCCATGATGGACACCGCCAGCAGCGCCGTCAGCCCCGTGTCAGCCGAGTACATGACTCCCGGGCCCACCATCATCCGCACGGCGTTCAGGTCGTTCGTCGCGCGGGCCATAATGTCTCCCGTGCGGTACCGGCTGAAGAAGGAAGGCTCGAAGCGCAGGATGTGGGCGAACAGGTCGTTACGCAGATCGTACTCGATATCCCGCGAGACGCTGATGAGCACGACCCGCATCGCGTACTGAAAGACGCCCTTCACCGCTGTCAGCGCCACCAGCAGCCCGGCCAGCCGGGCCGCGCTCGCCAGGGTGAACTCCGCGGTCAGCGCGTCTACGCCATACCCAATAGCGAGCGGGATCGCCGCACCGAAAAGGTTACGGAACACCAGGGCGCCCACGCCGAGCGCCACCCGGCGGCGGTACGGGTGCACGTACGGCCTCAGGAGCCGGATCACTGCGCGGTAAGAGGCGGGTCGAATATCGGCCGCCGCGTCAGGGCCGAAAGACAGTCGCTGGGGGGATCCGCGCGGCAAGCCTCAGCTCTCGTCGGCGGAAGAGTCCAGATGCCCCACCGTCTTCAAACGCTGGTAGAGCCGCTCCACTTCTTCTTCGTCCTCGGGGCGGAGAATACGATACTTGGGAGGTTCGAGAATCCGCCGCTCTTCAGGCGGGTCCTGGCCCCAGAACTGCCAGTATGGAATCCCGTCGATCAGCGCCCACCGGGCGTGCTCCCGCAACGCCTGTAACAAGCGGGTGGCCGACCGGGGTTCTCCCGGGTAGACCAAAAACAGCGGCGAGTCTTCTCCTTCGAGCGCCAGGCGGACGACCAGCGGCGAGATCCAGCCGGTGCGGTCCACCCTGCGGATGGTATTCCAGGCGATGCGCCTCCGGCCGATGATCAAGCCGTCGGCGCTAATCTCCACCGGCGGGCGAAAAGCCAAATAGAGAAGCAATGCGCTGCTTGCCAGAAACAAGACAACCGCGATATAGGAAGGCGCCCACCGCGCGGCGAACCACAGTGAGACGATCCCTAGCGCTAGCGCCGCCACCCCTGCCGGCAGGTACATTCGCGATGGCACGTACCGGACCATGGCCCCTACACCTCTCAGACTACCCCCGCTCCTCGACTCCGTCAATTCCCAGCAGGCATCCTGTAACCGGGAAAAGCGGGCGGAAAAATGACCAAGGAAGAGATCAAACGGCGGCGGCCTGGATCTCGGCAGGTTCGAGCTCGTCCCAGGTCACCACGTCGTACAGCGAGGCGTCGCCCATGATTTTCGCCACGAGCGCGACGTGCATCGCGTGGCCGGCGCGCTCGGCGATCACGTGCCCCAGCACCGGCCGGCCCAGCAAGGCCAGGTCGCCGATCAAATCCAGCACCTTGTGCCGGCACGGCTCGTCGGGGAACCGCAGCCCCTCGGGGTTCAACACCCCCTCGCGGTCGAACCCGACGGCGTTTTCGAGACTCGCCCCGCGGATCAGGCCCATGTCGCGCATCCGGTCCAGCTCGTGGGCGAAGCCGAAGGTGCGCGCCGGCGCGATTTCCCGGGCATAAGCCTCCGGCGAGACCGCCAGGTCCAGCCGCTGGTGGCCCACCAACGGATGGTCGAAGAAGACGTGGCACGTCACCCGGAATTCATTTGCCGGAAGGATCTCGATCCGCTTCTCCCCGGCCTCGACGCGCACCGGTTTCCGGATCCGCAGATACCGCCGTTTGCGCCGCTGCCGCCGCACGCCGGCCTCTTGCAGCATCTCGAGGAACGGCCGGCCGCTGCCGTCGAGAATCGGCACCTCGAGATTGTCGATCTCGACAATTACATTGTCGATGCCCATGCTGTAGAAAACGCTCAGCAGGTGCTCCGTGGTCGAGATCAAGACCCCCTGGTGCATCAAGCTCGTGGCGTAGCTCACCCGCGCCACGTTGCTCCATTTCGCGGCCACCGGGAAGCCGCCCAGGTCCGTCCGGCGGAAAACGATTCCCGTGCCCGCCGGGGCTGGGCAGATGCGGATGGACACCGGCACTCCGCTATGAAGCCCGACGCCCCGCGCTGCCACAGGTCTTTGGATCGTTCTTTCTACCAGCACGTCGCCGATACCGCCTCCCCGGGATCTGCCCGGCAACTCGCCAGCAGCCGGAGCACAGTTGCAACCCTCACATTTTAAATGGGATGGCGCGATCGAGGTGTGTCGATTTTGCGACATTATCGAGATCGGGGTGTGGCAATATTGCAAATCCGGAGACGTTGAGCCTCTGTCCGGCGGCGTTATGATGGGGGGCATGCAGGACGCTAAGTTGTTCCTGATCGATACCTTCGGCTTTATCTTCCGCGCCTACCACGCCCGCGCCCGCTCCGGCGCCCCGCCCATGCGCACCAGCTCCGGCCGGCCCACCGAAGCCGTCTATATCTTCCACAACATGCTCCGGAAACTCTTGCAGAGCCAGAAGCCGGACTACATCGCCGCCGTCTTCGAGAGCGAGGGTCCCACGCTCCGCGAGCAGCAGTTCATCGACTACAAGGCCAACCGCCCAGAGATGCCCCCCGACCTCGCCGAACAGATCCCCTACGTGCGCCGCCTGCTCGAGGCCATGCGCATCCCCATCCTCGAGTTCCCCGGCTACGAGGCCGACGACGTCATCGGCACGATCGCCCGCAAGAGCGCCGAAAAGGGCCTCAAGGTGGTGATCGTCTCGAGCGACAAGGACATGCTCCAACTGGTCAACGACGGCGTCAAGATGCTCGACCCGCGCAAAGACGACCTGCTCTACGACCGCGAAAAGGTCCGCGAGTACATGGGCGTCGAGCCGCAGCAGATCCCTGATCTGCTGGCTCTGAAGGGCGACGCCATCGACAACATCCCCGGCGCGCCGGGCATCGGCGACAAGGGCGCTCGCAGCCTTATCGAGCAACACGGCTCTGTTGAGCGCCTGCTCGAGTGCGCCGCCGAAGTCAAGAGTAAGCGGTACCGCGAGAGCCTCCGGCGGAACCGCGACCAGATCCTTCTGAGCAAGGATCTGGCCAGCATTAAGACCGATGTGCCGATCTCCTGGAACCTGGAGGAACTCGCCGCCCACGAGCCGGACAAGAAGGCCCTCGCCGAGCTGTACCGCGAACTGGAGTTCTTCAGTTTGCTGAAGGATCTGGACGCCGGCGATCAGGAAACCGCCCCGGCGGAGGACTTCCAGCAGTTCGAGTCAGCCGCCGCTCTCGAGGAGTGGCTCGAGCGGCTGCCCCTGGACGGGCGCCTCGGCGTCGCACTTTCCGAAACTGGCGAGGGCGAGCTCAAGCAGACCCTGCTCGGCCTTGCCGCCCAGCCTCACGAAGGCCGCTCCGTGCCCGGCAATCTGCTGCCCCGAGTCCGCCCGCTGCTCGAGGACCCGGAGCGCCAGAAGGCGGCGCTCGACATCAAGTCGCTCTGGTTGCGCCTCCGCCGCCTCGGTCTCGAGCCCGCCGGCTTCACCGACGACCCGGTCCTCTACAACTTCCTCCTCACCGCCGATCCCGCCTCTTCAACCCCCGAAGCCGTCCTCCAGCGCCGCCTCGGCCGCCGGGCCGACAGCCGCGTCGAAGCCCTCGCCGCCTGGAGCCTCGAGCTCGCCCGGACCCTCGGCGAAGAGGTGGACCGCGCCGGGATGCGCGAGCTCTACGAGACCATCGATCTGCCCCTGATCGGCGTGCTGGTCCGCATGGAGGAGACCGGCATCCGCGTCGATCCCAAGGCCCTCGACGACCTCTCCCGGCGCATGGAAGCCGAGATCGAGCGCCTCACCGCCGAGATCCACCGCCACGCCGGCCACGCCTTCAACATCAACTCCCCCCAGCAGCTTGCCAAGGTGCTCTTCGAGGAGCTGAAGCTGCCCGCACCGCCCCGCTCCGGCAAACGCAAAGGATACTCGACGGCCGCCGACGTGCTCGAAGGGCTCGCCGCCGAGCATCCCATCGCCGCCCTGGTGCTCGAGTACCGCCAGCTTGTCAAACTGAAGGGCACCTACGTGGATGCCCTGCCGGCGCTCATCTCGCCCGAGACCGGCCGGCTGCACACCACGTTCAACCCCGTAGGGGCGGCTACGGGGCGGCTGTCGTCGTCGAATCCCAACCTGCAGAACATCCCCATCCGCACCGAGCTCGGCCGCGAGATCCGCGCCGCCTTCGTCCCCGAGCCCGGCTGGAAGCTGCTGGTGGCCGACTACTCGCAGATCGAGCTCCGCCTGCTCGCCCACATGTCGCAGGATCCGGTGCTGGTGGAGGCCTTCCGGCAAGGCGAGGACATCCACACCCGCACCGCCGCCGAGGTCTTCGGCGTCGCCCGGGACGCCGTCACGCCTGAGCTGCGCCGCGCCGCCAAGGCCGTCAACTTCGGCATCATCTACGGGCTCAGCGGCTTCGGGCTCTCCAACCAGTTGGGTATCCCCCGCGAAGAGGCCGAGCACTACATCGCCGCCTACTTCAAACGCTATCAGGGCGTCAAGCGCTTCATCGACGAGACTATCGCCAAGGTCCGCGAGACCGGTGAGACCCGCACCCTGTTCGGCCGCCGGCGGCCCATCCCGGACATCAACTCCCGTAACGCCAACGCCCGGGGGTTCGCCGAGCGCACCGCCGTCAACACCCCCCTGCAGGGCACCGCCGCCGACCTGATCAAGCTGGCCATGATCCACATCGACGGCGAACTCCGCAAGCGCCGTCTCGCCTCCCGCCTCCTGCTTCAGGTTCATGACGAGCTAGTGCTCGAAGGTCCCCCGGAAGAAACCGAGGACGTGGCCGCCATGGTGAAGGAGAAGATGGAGAACGTGCGCCGCCTCGACGTGCCGTTGGTCGTCGAGGTCGGAATCGGAGATAATTGGCGAGATGCGAAGTGACAGGTTTCCTCCCGCCGTCCTCTTCGTTCTGCTCGCGCTGGTCTGGGGCTGCGGTCCCGCGGCCGAGAAAAAGCCTGAGCCTCCCTCGAAACCCGAGAAGCCGCCGCAGCGCTATCAGGTCCGCTTCGAGACCTCCAAGGGCGATTTCGTCATCGAAGTCTACCGCGACTGGGCCCCCCGCGGCGCCGATCACTTCTACGACCTCGTAACGAACAAGTTCTACGACGGCGTGCGCTTCCACCGGGTCATCCGCCGCTATATCGTCCAGTGGGGCATCAACGGCGATCCCAAGCTCCAGGCGCTCTACGGCCGCATGCAGATCCGCGACGACCCCGTAAAGCAAAGCAACAAGCGGGGTACCGTCTCCTTCGCCAAACTCGGCCCGAACAGCCGCACCACCCAGGTCTTCATCAACCTGCGCGACAACGAGGCCTTGGACAAGGAAGGCTTCGCGCCTTTCGGCAAGGTGATCGAGGGCATGGACGTCGTCGAGCGCCTCTGGAGCGCTTACGGCGAGGTGGCGCCCCGTGGAACCGGTCCGGACCCGACCCGTATCGAACGCGAGGGAAACGCTTACCTGGATCGCGAGTTCCCGCGGCTGGACTACATCAAGCGGACTACGGTGATCTTCAAGGAGCCGCAGCCGGAAACCGCCGAAACGGAGGCCGAACCCGCCGGCGCGGCTGCAGAAAGCGCCCCGGAAAGCGAAGGCGGCCGCTAGCAACCGGGCTACACTGGGCTCAGAGGGGGGACCAATGGACCGACGAACCTTTCTGCAACTCACCGCCGCCCTGGCGGCCAACGCCAAGGCCCTGGCCGCCGCCGAGATGCCCGTCAGGAAGCTGGGCAAGACGGATCTGACAGTCTCGCGCATCACCGTCGGCGGCTACCATTTCCTGGCCGGGGGCGAGAACGAAGCTATCCGCATCGTCCACCGCGCCATCGACCTCGGAGTCAACTTCTTTGACTGCGCCCACAAGTACCGCGGCGGCCGCAGCGACGAGGTCTACGGCAAGGCCCTCACCGGCGGGCTCCGCAAGCGCGTCCTGCTGATGTCGAAGGCCGAACGCCGGGACCGCGCCAGCGCCATGCGCCAGCTCGAGGAGACGCTGCGGCGCATGAAGACCGACTACCTCGACCTCTGGCAGTGCCACGAGGTCTCCACCCAGGAGGAGGTGGACCGCATCCTCGCCCCGGGCGGCGCCCTCGAAGCCTTCGTCGAGGCCAAGAAGCAGGGCAAGGCGCGCTACATCGGCTTCACCGGACACCGCGACCCGGCCGTGCACCGGCGCCTGCTCGAAGCCTTCGACGGCTGGGACACCGTGCAGCACCCCGTCAACTTGATCGACCCGCACTACCTGAGCTTCACGCGCCGGGTGCTGCCGAGGGTGCGGGAGCGGGGCCTGGGCGCCATCGGCATGAAATCGAACGCCATGGGCTCGATCACCCGGAACGGCGTGGCCGAGATCGCCGAGTGCCTGCGGTTCGCCTGGTCACAGCCGATCGACACGCTGGTCTCTGGTGTGGAGACGGTGGCCCAGCTCGAGGAGAACGTCGCCGCCTGCAAGGCCTTCCAGCCGATGAGCGAAGCCGAGATCTCGGAGCTGCTCGAGCGCACACGCCGGGGCCGCTACGGCCCGGAGATCGAGCGGTACAAGAAGGGGCGAAACGCCGCCGCCCAGCCCCACCGCGACGGCGAGCCTGCCTGAGCGCGCTCGGCCTTAGAGCGGCTCGAAGCGCGCCTGGAAGAAGCGCAGGTAGCGGGGCTCGTGGACCATCCGCAGGCCGCGGATGCGCTCCCGCTCCTGGTGAACGAAGTAGACCGATTCGGCCACCACATCCATGTGCGCCTGCGTGTAGACCCGCCGGGGAATCGTCAGCCGCACCAGCTCCAGCTTCGGGAAGCGCTCCTCGCCGGTCTCTTTGTCCCGCCCCGCCGAGACCGCGCCGCGCTCCATGCTGCGGACGCCGGAATCGACGTAGAGCGCCGCCGCCAGCGCCTGCGCCGGATAGTGCTCCTGGGGCACGTGCGGGAGCATCGCCCTAGCGTCCAAGAAGACGCCGTGGCCGCCGATCGGCAGCACGATCGGAACGCCCCAGTCACGCAGAAGGTTCCCCAGGTAATGGACTTGCCCCACCCGCGCCCGGATGTGGTCATCGTTCATCGACTCCTCGATGCCCCGTGCCACCGCTTCCATGTCCCGGCCGGCCATACCGCCGTAGGTGTGGAGCCCCTCGAAAACCACCACCAGGTTCCGCGCCTCTTCATAGACATCCTGCTCGTTGAGGGCCAGAAAGCCGCCGATGTTCACCAGCGAGTCCTTCTTGGCGCTCATCGTGCATCCATCGGTGAGCGCGCAGATCTCCTTGACGATCGCCGCCACCGGCCGGTGCTCGTAACCGGGCTCGCGCTGCTGGATGAAATAGGCGTTTTCCACCACCCGCGTCGCGTCCAGAATGATTCGGATGCCGTGTCTCTTCGTCAGCTCCCGCACGGCCCGCAAATTCTCCAGCGAGAACGGCTGGCCCCCGGCCATGTTCACCGTTCCCGCAATGCTCACGTAAGGGATGCGTTTCGCCCCGTGTTCGGCGATTACGCTCTCCAGCTTGGCGAGATCGACGTTGCCCTTGAAGGGATGCTCGTGCTGCGGGTCATGAGCTTCCGGAATGATGACATCCACGAACGTCCCGCCGGCGAGCTCCTGATGGAGCCGGGTGGTGGTGAAGTACATGTTACCCGGAATCACGTCCCCCGGCCGGATCAGGATCCGGGAGATCAGGTGCTCGGCGCCGCGGCCCTGATGGGTGGGCACCACGTAGCGGTAGCCGTAATACTGCTGAACCTTCTCTTCGAGATGGTAGAAGTTCCGGCTCCCGGCGTAGGCCTCGTCGCCCAGCATCATGCCGGCCCACTGCCAGTCGCTCATCGCCGATGTGCCCGAGTCGGTGAGCAGGTCGATATAGACGTCTTCGGAGCGCAGCAGGAATGTGTTGTAGCCCGCCTCGCGGATCGCCTTCTCGCGCTGTTCCCGGGTCGTGGTCGGCACCTTCTCGACCATCTTGATGCGGAACGGCTCGGCCCAGCTTCTGCGCGTCGGCCGGGGCCTGCGGGCGGTGTCGGACATCGTGGACTTCAGTCTAACGCGTTACGATGGGCCGCAGCGGGCGGACGTAGATGTTGCGGTAAGCGACGGGCCCGTGGTCGCCTTGGAGCATGAGGGGGTTCTTCGGGGCTTCCGGGATCTTCATGTGGGCCCGGGTGGGTCCGTCCACCTCGACGTTCTCCTGCACCAGCAGGCCGTTGTGGAGCACGCGGATAAAGCGGGCATTCTCGATTTTGTTGCCCTGGGCGTCGAAGCGCGGGGCGCGGAACCAGATGTAATAGGATTGCCAGCGGCCGGGCCGCCGGGAGGCGTTCACCCGTGGCGGGGAGCCGCCCACGGCGCGCCCGTCGATCCAGCGGTGGTAGATGGCGCCGCAGTCCGACGTCTTCATGGGGAACTCCGAGCCCCAACTGTCGAAGATCTGGACTTCGTAAAGCCCGTGCAGATAGACGCCGGAGTTCGAGCCCTTGGCCAGCATGAACTCCAGGTACAGCTCGATGTCGCCGAACTTCTCGTCGGTGACCAGATTCGCCGTGCGCCCCCGGGGACCGTTCACGATGCGGTCGCCCGGCTCGCGCAGCCCGTGGAGCAGCGTGGGGCTGAGCAGGCGCTCCCAGCGCACGCCCCGGGTCGTGTACCAGGTGCTCGGCTTGCCGTCCTGGGCGTGCCAGCCGGAGAGGTCGCGGCCGTTGAGCAGCGGCCGCCAGCCGTCTTCGAGGAGGAACGGGGGATCGCCGTGCAGTTCGCCGTCGTTCAGTTGGGGTCTCTGAGCGGGGGCCAGGACGGCGCCGGAAAGAAGGAGTCCTAAGAGTACACCAGGAAAGCGTGTCATGGGAAATCCGCCCCTCAGTATAGCCCCTCGGTTGAGGGGGAGCGAAACCGCATTCGCGGGGGAGGCTCAGAATTGCTCCCGCTTGTAAATCACCCAGCTCTTCAGCGCCAGCCCGGCGAAGAAGATCAGAATGGCCCACAGAAACGGCCCTTTGAGGACCAGCAGCGCAACGGCGGCGAGCAAAGCGTAGGCCGCAAGGGCGTAATACAAGCGGCGGCGCGTCATCTGCGGGCTACTCCGGGGGGCTACCGCTGCCCCTCATTCACCTTAGTATGCGATAGGCCACGCCCGAGAGTCTCCTGGAAATCTAACTTCGAGAATTCAGGTGTTCCCCCGGGTCACAAATATGGTGGAAATCCCGGAAAATAACCGATGAACGGAATAAGGCCGCGGGTTCTCCGGACGAGGCCTGGGGTGTTTCACTTTGGAACACGGCGTTTCAAAGTGGAACATCGGAAGACGAGACGTGTTCCAAATCGAAACGGAACACCGGAAGGGTCGGGATTCCTGTCGTCTCGCCAGGCCGCTGCCGGATGTGTCACCGGATGGCTAACCGGCGAAGCTGAAACAGGTTAGCAGGCCTGGTCCGGCAGGGCGCACAATCAGTGTCCGATCTGGCCGGCTGGTTGCACTAGTTCCAGCGCTCGCCGGGAGCCCCAGTGCCGGACATCCCGTCCGGAAATCAGCCCGGCGTCGGCAACGAGGTGTATTTTCATGCCAGGCAAGCGAGCGACTCGGAATACCGCTGAGGAAACCAGCCAGCGCGACCGGATAATTCTGGAGCACCTGCCGCTAGTGAAAGCTATCGCTGTGCGAGTGCACGAGAACCTGCCCGTACACGTAGATCTCGACGATCTGGTGCACGCCGGCATCCTCGGCCTTTTCGACGCAGTCAGCAAATACAACCCTGAGAAGAAGGTCGCCTTCTCCAGCTACGCCAAACACCGCATCAAAGGCGCCATCCTCGACAGTCTCCGGCAACTGGACTGGGCGTCACGCGACTTGCGGCGCCGTCACAAGCAGGTCGAGGCCGCTACCCGTTCCCTCGCCGCCACTTTGCACCGGAACCCGACTGAAGAGGAGGTCGCTGAGAAGTTAGGAGTGGGCGAACAGCGTTGGCGCCAGATGATGATCGATCTTCGCAACGTGGGCCTGATCTCGGCCTCCACCCGCGGCGCCGAAGGCGATGACCTGCCGCCGCCCGAGTTCCCCGGCCGCCCGGACACCCAGCCGGACCAGATCTGCGCTCGTGAACAGTTGCGTTCCGTCCTTCTTGATGCGATGGAGGCCCTGCCGGAACGCTACAAGAAGGTCGTCGTCCTTTATTACACCAACGAGATGACGATGAAGGAGATCGGCGGCATCCTCGGAATCAACGAAAGCCGCGTTTCCCAGATTCACAAATCCGCCTTGGAAAAGATGGCGGCAGTGCTCGAGTCCAATGGCATCCACTCGAGCAACGCTTTCGCCGATTAGCTGCACAATCGGGGCCGCCCTTTTAGCTGGACGGGGTATCCAAACCCGCGGCGCCAGCCTGTTCGCAGCCGATTGTCGGTTTTGAAGAAACTGCGTCTTGGACCGCTGCGGAGCACCGCTCTAGGTGTTCTCTTTGAATGCTTGGCCTGAAGCGTCGGACGGTAGATAGTCCGCCGGATTACTCACTCAGCAGCTCAAAAGAGACGATCCGCCACTGCCCATTTTCTCTCTTCCAGAGGAGCGCTAGCGCGCCTTCGTCCGCTTCAGGGAGCCGCAAGTGGAACGTAGTTCCGTAGTACGTTCCGAACTTGCGCTGCGCCGTCTGCTGTTGCGGCCGCTTTTCCAGGCGGTTGCGGCAGAGGAACGAATCGCCCAGACTGTCGGAGACCTCGAACAGGTCGAAGTCTGAATCGTAGGGATGCGGGATCAACTTCAGGTCCGGATTCCACGGCTTTACCGCTTCGATCAAGGTCGAAAGCGTCGTGGCGCGGTCGAGCACTTCGTAGGTTTCTCCGAGCGCCTCGCGTAAGGATTCCCGCTTGGGCTTTCGAACGGTGCCGCCGGTACCCAGCGCGAGACAGGCTAAGGCCTCGTCGGAGATGAACTCCATCGCCTCGTCCAGGTGCCGGCGCACCAGCCAGTCGGCGTGGAACTCCAGCGCCGCATCAGCGATCTCAGGGATATCGGCCCCCAGCGGCCGGTTCGGCGGCAACGGATTGACCCGCGCCGGCGGGGGCAGTTCCGGCCAGAGACTTCCGGAGCCGGCTTCTTCGCCGACCTTGAATTCGCCGAACAGATCCTTCCACCACGCCACCAGGCCGGACCAGCGGTTGTTGTGGCGCTTGTAGTTGTCGCCCGCCCGGATGTCGGAGTTCGCCGAACTCAGATGTCCGTTCCACATCGCCTTAGGGAACTTGCTGGACCGGTAGTCCACGTCGATGTCGGCTCGCAGTCCGTCTTCAGAGACCGAGAACTGCAACGTCGGCACCTTCCCGCTCTGCCGGTAGCTATGGGGGTATCCCACGTGGTAGACCGTGTTCTCGTGTCCCAGGGAGAACTCTCGGCTCTTGTCGAGCACTTCCCTCGCCCCCGGCTTCAGAAGCACATACAGGCGAAACTGCTCATCCCCCTGGCGGCCGGGATACTGTCCGGCGATCCGCTCGATGCTGTCTACCAGGTCCAGAGCCGATCCCAGCGCAGCGCCGGACTCGTCGGTAAGCTGGGTCTTCATCAGCGCGTGCGTCACCGCGTCGAAGGTAGTGCGCTCGGAGACGGCGAGTGACTCGAAGTACTCTTGCGGGGTGAGATTGAATCCTGTTTTTTCGTTGTAGCTGCGGGTGAACTCATCGAAGAGCTTGCGCCGCGGCGGTTCCAGGTCTTCGTAACGGCTGCGAAACTTTCTCGACAATGACCGGCGCTCGAGGATCTTCTTGCCCGGCCAGAACCATTCGGCGCCTACCACTCGAAACGCCCCGCTCTCCTTGTAGATATAAACTTCTACATCTTGGCCGTATTGGCCCCTGGCTATCGTGGCGACGAAGTACTCCCCGTCCTCGGCCGACCGGGCCGCTTCCGGAAGCCGAAAGCCCTCCTCTCCCGGCAGGGGAGTTTTCTTCCGCGCGAAGTTGTTGAACTCCGCCCAAACAATCCGCCAACCGCGTTTCGCGGAGAATCCGTAACGTTCTCCGAAGTCGGTGAACTTCAGCTCTCCATCCACGATCCGGAATTCGGCCAGCGAAGCCACTTTCGAAAAATAGGCGCGGCCGATTTTATCCCGGCGTTCGGTCAGACACCTGACGATCCACTCTTCAGCCCTGGGATCCGTGTAACCGCCCGCCCGCACCAGCGCCCGGATGTCCTCGTCGGTGAAGGCCATGACCTTGCGGGCGGCCCAGAAGTCGTCGTCCGGTAAATGGTTCGCCAATGCAGCAAAGTCGTTGTTCGGAGTCCAGGCTTCCGGATCGAACACCTTGGATTCTAACCGTCCCACCGCGCGGATGTTCGGGTACTTGGCTTTCTGCCACCTGGGCGTACGGATGCCGAAGCCAAAGAAGTTTCTCAGCGTCAAGCCCATGTCGAACCAGGGCTCGTAACCCTCCCGTGGCTCCTTGGCGCGCTGGAACCCGCTGCCCAGCGAACCGAAAAAGTCCGCCAGATAGTGCTTGATGAATCGCACCCCGCTTTCACTCACCAGGAAATCGACTGTCGCCGCGGGCCGGATCCAGTTGTTCGCCAGCCACGCTGAGACAACGTAAAGCCCTCGCAAACTGCGGCGGTGCTCGTGGGGGAAGATGTCGTTCGGGTCGTCGCTGCGCTGGCCGTAGAATTGGAATGGCCCCACCGGTTTGCCCGGTGGCACCTTCGTCGCCACTGCCCGGTACTTGTCCCCGGCCATCGGCACGTCAGAGAGGAACAGATCAATGTCGTCGTCGAGTAACTTCACCGCTTTGCCAACGGCATTGATATTCTCTCCTTCCGGCGAGGCAGCCAGTTGCGACCGGTCGAAGTAAACGAGATAGTTCTCTGGCACCCAGTAGCCAAGGGCGTAGTAGGCTCGCGAAGCCACCATTGAAGCCCCCGTAGTCATTTCGAGCCGCCCAGGCGGGTCGAATCGCAGCAAATAGAGGGTGTTCTCCTCGTCGGCGATCAGCAGACCCGGTCGCGCGTTATAGCGATTCACAGTCAACACCCGCCACGGCGCCTTCATCGTAGGTGGATCGCCGGTACAGGGTCCGTTCATGAGCTCTTCCGGCGTCATTCGTTTCTTTGCGTGCCGGTCCACGAACCATGGCCCGTCATAGACCTCGCCGATCGTGTTGACGTCCATCGCCGGGATCACGCCCTTGGAAGTGTGCCGGTCGCCGGGCTTGCCGAAGATGTTCTCGAACATATCCAGCAAGTCGCTCACCTCCCGGAGATTCGCGTCGGGAGTGTCCACCGGCGGCGGTTCTTTCTCCAGGGGGTCGTCCGGGTAGAACCTCTGGGCTGCGGCGGGAAGCGCCAACAACGCGAGAATCGTGAGGACAAGATGCATCTTCTTCATGACCCCCTCCTCACCACATGTTGCTGAACGTCCACATCAGCCGGTAACCTTCCCGGCTGACGGCGTTGTCGATCCGCATGATCA
>CAYWXL010000032.1:0-8994 GCA_964461995.1 uncultured Solibacteraceae bacterium | reverse complement strand
GTCCACATCAGCCGGTAACCTTCCCGGCTGACGGCGTTGTCGATCCGCATGATCACCGTGTCCCGGACGGTGAACCGGAACCCGATGCCCCCGGCGTACTCAAGCTGGTGGAAGTTTAGTTGCGAGGCTTTAGGGGCCACCTTGCCGCCCTCGAAGAACAAAGCCGCGTGCATCCCGGAGAATACGTACCATCGGTGTTCGGCGGTGAACAGAATCGAGTTTTCGTCGTAGAAGCGGTAGCGGGCGAAGCCCCGCAGGAACTCGTTCCCTCCGAGGGTCGGCTGCAGGTAGAAGGGCACGCTTTGCCCTTTGGCCGCGTAGGTCATTACCGCCGCCAGGCGCAAGGCTAGCACCCGGGTCTTGTTGTGATAGGGGAAATATTGCTCGACCGCAGAATCCAGGCGGTTGAACGTGTGCAACCCGACGTCCTGATCCCAGTAACGGGTATAGCGGGAGTAATAGTTGCCGCCCGACCGCGGACCGAAGGGATTGTCGCGGTAGTCGTACTGCAAGAACGCCCCGGCTCGCAGGAAGCCGCCTTGCCGCCGGATCCCCGGTGTGTCGCCGGGGCCGTATCGCTCCTCGGTCGAAGGATATCCGCTACGCTGTCCGCGCCCCACGTTGGCCCGGTAATAGCCTCCGAAACCGCCTCCGTAGAGCGCCCGCCACACCCGGTAGCGCCCCTCAGCATCTATGTGATAGTCCTCAAAGCGGTAACTCGTCCGGCCGCTCTTATCCGAGTCCGGTCCCGGGCCGTAGTAGTCCATCATCGGAGAGTTTTCCTGTTTGGCGTAAATGCGGAAATCGAAGCGTTCTGGCATGAGCCGGGGGAACCGCAACTCGAAGTCGAACATGAACGCCTTGCGGATCGTCCCCCGCGCCGTGCCGCGGAAGGCCAGCCGTTCCCCGAACAGGTCGATGCGGCGGTAGCCCGCACCAAATGTCGTGCCGTTGCCGCTGCGCATGCCGCCGAGGACAAGCTGAAACCCGTTCGAGCCCCGGCGCGACCGAATACCTTCAAGAACCCCGCGGTCGGTGAACTCTAGGATTTTCTTGGTCAGACCGGGCGTCCGCTCCGGCCACAGCCGCGCCCGCTTGTCCTTACGTAGCAGTTCGATGTGCTCGAATCGCGACTTGGCTTGCTGCGCGCTGGCTGGCGGCGGGGTTATAAGCCCGGCGAGGACCGCCACGCAGATTACGGCGCCCAACGCCCGGGTCCCCATCCGCCTGCCGGCAAGGATGGTTGGAAATCTTCCCTCGTCTTCGTTTTCGTTGAGTGCCATCGAAATTCTGTCTCGTGGTTCGCCGCCAAGGTCCCGCCCGGCGCCGGCGAATTCTTTCTTGGAGATGTTTCAGCCGCCGGCATAGTAGCAGGAATTCCATTCTGAACTTTTGTGTACAGGAAAGGCGGCCGAACTTCGTCCTCCGAGGCGCGCCTGACAGTTCTAGCGGCGATCTTCCCCCCGGGGCTTCTGCACAGGCCGAAAAAGGCTAGGACCAGGCAGCGTGGAGTACAGGAAGGTCAAAGACGGACCTGTGAGTCTGCGGGTGCGCGGGCTGGGAAATATGCGTCTCCTCCGGCGCGCCTTCGAAACTCGTTGGGCGGTCCGCCGGCGGTTTTGGCGTCCCCAGGGGGATTCGAACCCCCGTTGCCGCCGTGAAAGGGCGGTGTCCTAGGCCAGGCTAGACGATGGGGACGCCCCCGGACGAGTACTGCCGTACTCTTTTTTCACTGTACCCAGCCGTTGATATCGCCGTCAACCCGAGGCTCCTCGCGAAGGCCCCGCTCGCGTCGGATTTGCACCGGACCCCGCCGATCTCGTACGCGTACCGGATCCTCGCCCGGCACATCGTCCGGAGGATCCTGGATCTCCCTGCGGCGCCCCGCCGGCGGCGCGGCGGAACTGTTCCACCCGCGGCTAGAGAATCGTGGCCTCTGCCGGGATGTAGCTTCTTTGGAGTTTGGATTCCCGCCACGCCCAGAGCGAAATTCCCCCGGAGACCAAGAACCCAATCGCTCCCGCCAGATGCATCAGCCGGACCATCCCAGCGCTCCTGACACTCCATGACGGCGGGCTGCATCTCACCGCGGCGCCCGGGACCAGCATCGCCGGCATCCTCCGGAGAAGGGACACCGTATCGGTGAACCCGCCGGCGTCTCCCTCCTGGTACAAGATCCGGCGGCTGGAACGAAGCGTTTTGGATGGAAAACGCGCATTGCGGCCAAGCTGCCCGCACGACCCGCCCCGCCCTCGGTAGGGTCGCCCCGGAGGCAGAGGCCGCGGCGAATTCCCCGCGGTCCCACGCGAAAGCCTCCATCCAACCCGTTGGCTGGCCGGCGGTTGGCGAATTCCGTCGCCACCGCCGCCCGGGCCGCGTGGTACAAACCCTGTGGGAGCGGAATTCGTCCCCGGAGGGAATCGGGATGGAACTCATCGGAGGAGCCCGCGGCAATCCGCGAACCCGCCTCGAGACGGCCGGCGTCCCTGCGCATCTTCGCCGTTTCTTTCCCGTTGCCTGCCGGCGGCTCCAGCCGCGCCGCGCCCGGCCCGACGCGTCACACGTCCTCGCAAGCAACAGAAAACAAGGAAGTTTTGTGTTTTATTCTTTGTGCCCTGTTTTGACGCCACCCGTCACGCCACAGCCCGGCCGCCTCAAGCCCGTCGCCCCGTCAGTCGAACCGGTAGAGCCGGATCTCGAAGGCTTCGCCCAGCAGGCTGACGCGCCAGGCGGCGGGGCGCTCGCGGTAGTCCTCTTTGCCGTAGTCGGTGGGGTGGACGAGGAAGTAGCGGACGCCGGCGCGCTTCATCTCCTCGGCCACCATGCGGCGCATGCCGGGCGGCGGGGCGACGGTCTGGTCTTCGATCTCGGCGGGGATCTCGCTCCAGCCGCCCTCCTCGCCCGCGGCTTCGAGGCGCAGCCGGACGTTCGGCTGGTCCGAGGAGCAGAGCAGGAGAACCGAATCGATCTGCTCCGTCCGTCCGAAGTCGATCTCCACCCACATGCCGGCGAACAGCGGTTGCCAGCTCCGCCAGCGGGTGACCGGCGAGTTGTCGAAGGCCCGCTGGACGTCCCAGGGGTTCGGATGAGCCCGCAAGCGCCACTCGGGCCGCCGGGGCAGTTCTTCCCCTCCCTGGAAGACGCGGAACTCGGCGATGCTCCAGTGGTCCGGGGCGCCGCTGGCGGTCTGCACCACCCGGATCCGGCGCGCCTGCCGCTCCGGGAAATGGAAACGAACGTGGCGCACCGGCTGGGCGGCGGGGTTGAAGGGCGTCCAGAGCATGTCGCCGAGCACCTCGTTCCAGGCGCCTTGATAGACCACCAGGATCTCCCGCGTCGTGTAGGCTTCCGGGATCTGATTGAAAGTGAGCACCCGCTCACCCGGCGGAACTTTCTCCTCCACCATCCGGGCCACCGTGTAGCCTGGAAACACCCGCCGCAAGAAGGCGTCTTCGGGTTCGATGCGCAACGCCGCCTTCCACCTGGACTCGTCGATGCGCCAGGCGTAGGGGCTCGCGTAAAGGGGGATCATCGCGGGCCACGAGAGCACGGCGTGGAGCAGAACGAGCCCGGCCGTCAGCCGCGGAAAGCGCATCAGCACCAGCGCCATCGCCAGCGCGAGGAAGGGCAGCGGAGGGATCAGAAACCGCGTGCCGATGTTGAAGGCGTAGGGAAGCCCTGCGCAGAGGGCGCCCAGCCAGAGCCAGCGGCCTTCGCGAGTCCGCAGCGCCAGCAGCCCGAGAGGAGCCAGCAGGAACAGCGGCCCCAGCAGCCCGCCCAGCACGCCGCCCTGCACGGTGACCTCGAGTGGGATGTCCCAGTGGCTCTCGAGCCCCGGATAGTTCCGCAACTGCCGCCCGTAGGCCTGCTCGAACGAGATGTGGATGTAGGGATTCGGGAACCAGCGGTTGAAGAACGGCGAGAACGGGTTGTCGTACCAGGCCAGGTTCCGGAGCATCCAGGGGGCGGCCAGCGCCAGGGCGCAGGCGGCGGTGATCAAGATGGGCCGGAGCTGGAAGCGGCGGTCCCGCGCCATGCGCGCCAGCAGCGTGACGGCCACCAGCAGTACGGCGGAGGCCCCGGCGGTGTACTTGGCGGCGTAAGCGAACCCCGCCAGCAGCCCGATCAGGATGAGCAGGTGGTCCGAAGGCTCCTCCCACCAGATCCGCAACAGGTAGAGGAGCCCGAACAGGATCGCCGCCACCGCCACGTCGTTGTAGGCCGTGCTGCCGTCCATGCCCACCACCGGGCTCAGGAAGACGAACAGGGCCGCGGCCAGCCCCGCGCCGGCGAAGCCGTACCTTCGGGCATAAGCCACCATCGCCGCCGGCAGCGTGAGCAGGAACGCAAAGTGCACCAGGGCGGCCGCCGAATGCCGCCCGAAGGCGAAGGCCATGAGGTAGAGCATCTCGACGCCCTGGGAGAGGTGGGCGTACATGTGGTGCGGCAGGCGCTCCATGCCGTGAGCGCGCAGGTAGCGGGCCACCAAGCCCAGGTGGTAGGTGCTGCCGTCCGGGCTGGTCTCCGGGGCCATGGCATAGAAGAGATAAAGGATGGCGTAGGCCGCCGCCACCGCCGCTGCAGCGATCCCCGCGCGCCGGGGCAACGGCGGCAGCGGCTCGCCGATGGGACGGTGCGCCTTCAGCGCCCACGCCGCGCCGAGCACGGCGAAACCAGCGGCCAACAGCACCGGCCGGTAGTACAGGCCGGCGATCCCCAGAATGAAGACGGCGAGTTCGACCAGTGCCGCACCACCGAGAAACGCAAAGATCCACCGCTCTCCCCGCTTCAGCGGGATGCCCAGCGCCCGCAACAACACCAGGCCCGCGGCCACGCACACGGCCACGGTGAAGGAAGCGCCGAGGAGGATGGCGGGGACCTGCGTCATGGCGCGTCAACCGGTACGAAGCCGGCCCGCTGCAGGATGATGCCGAGTTTGGTTCCGGTTTGCGGGGCCACCCATACGGGATCGATCCGGATGCTGACGATCGTATCCGCGCCCGGCTCGATCCACCCGGCGGGAACTTCTTTCTCGTAGTGCTTGCGGCCGTAGCTGTCGTAGCGGACGCTGTCGAGGCGCCGGCCGTTGATTTCGAACGTCAGCGTGACCGGCCCGGTAGTCTCGAACGTGGCCCCGGCGATGGAGAAATCCATCACGAACTTGAGGCCATCGGCGCGGTCGAGGACGAAGTGCAGGGTCGGGTTCGGCCCGGTCCAGCGCCACTGGCCGGCCTCGAGGCCCCGGATGTCGCGGATGAAGTAGCTCTCAGCGTCCGGGTCGTTCATGGCCACGAACATCTTGGCGTCGCCGGTCTCTTCAGGCGCCGGCGGGGTGCGCTGCTCGGGCGGGGGGTAGCTTTCCGGGTACTGGTTGCAGCCGAGGACGGCGGCCAGCAAGAGCGCCGCTGCGGCCGGCCTCACACGGTCTTGTCTTCGGAGTAGCAAAGGTCGTTCAGCGGGCACTCGGCGCATTTGGGCTTGCGCGACTGGCAGATGTAGCGGCCGAAATGGATGAGCTGGTGCGAGAAGACGATCCACTTTTCTTTCGGGATGATCTTCATCAAGTCGCGCTCGATCTTCACCGGGTCCTTTTCCTTGGTGAGATCGAGCCGCCGGGCGACGCGCGAGACGTGGGTATCGACGACAATGCCCGTGGCCAGCCCGTAGGCGGTGCCGAGGACGACGTTGGCCGTCTTGCGGGCCACGCCGGGGATGGCGAGCATCTCTTCCATCGTCTTGGGCACCTTGCCGCCATAGTCGGCCAGGATCTTCTGCGCGGCGCCGCGGATGGCCTTCGCCTTGTTGTTGAAGAAGCCGGTGGAGCGGATGTCGGCGGCCAGCTCTTCCTGCGAGACGGCGGCGAAATCCTTCACCGTCGGATACTTTTCGAACAGCCCCGGGGTGACCTGGTTGACGCGCTCGTCGGTGCACTGGGCCGAAAGGATGGTGGCCACCAGCAGCTCCCAGGCGTTGCGATGCTTCAGGGCGCAGGTGGCGTTCGGATAGACCTCGTCGAGCCGCCGCAGGATCTCGGCCACGCGCTCGCGCCGGTCTTTCGCCGTGCGGGGACGTTTCGGGCGTTTCGCCGCCGTTTTCCGGGCCATCGCTGAGTTCCAGAGGACCGCGGGCCGGGCCGCGGCAAATGATCTAACATGATAGCATTGCGCCGCAGGTATCTCCCCGGAATCGCGCTGGCGGTGGTGACGATCGCGGTCTTCGCCGCTTCGCTGGGGGCGCCGTTCCACCTCGATGACCATGCGCTGCTCGCCGACCCGGCGGTGACCGGTCCGGGCGGTTGGGGCTTGCTCTTCAGGCTGGAACAGACCCGCCCGCTTACTTATTTGACCTTCCGGCTCAACTACCAGCTCGCCGGGCCGTCGGCAGCCGTCTTCCATGCGGTGAACCTGCTGCTGCATGTGGCCGCCGTGTTGCTGCTGCTCGACGTGCTCGGGAGGCTGCTGCCGCCGCGGGCTGCCTGGATCGCCGCCTTCCTGTTCGCCCTGCACCCGATCCAGACCGAGGCGGTGGTCTACGTCTTCGCCCGGGCGGCGCTGCTGATGACCGTCTTCTGCCTGCTGGCCTTGCGCGCGTGGCTCGGCGAGAAGCCGTGGCGGGCGGCGGCGTGGTTCGCCCTGGCGCTATTGGCGAAAGAAGAATGCGCGGCCTTTCCTTTGTTGCTCTTGCTGCTTGACCGCGCCCGGGGGCGCCCGGAATTCCGCTGGAAACCCGTAGCGGCGATGCTGGCCTTGGCTGTGGCGGCTGGGGGCCGGGTGGTCTATGTGCTGGCGCAATCCGCCGAGTCCGGGGCGGGCACCGGCTCAGTCTATTCACCGTGGGAGTACTTCGCCGCCCAAGGACCGGTTATCTGGCGGTACTTCCGGCTGCTGGTAGTCCCTTACGGATTCACCGTGGATCCCGAGATCGCCGTGCCCGGGGCGGCGGTTGCGGCGGGGGCGTGGCTGGCGCTGGCAGTGGCCGCCTTCGCGTCTCTCCGGTGGTTCCGCGGACTGGGGCCGGGCTTTTGGTTTCTGGCGGGGCTGTTGCTCCTGCTCCCCAGCTCGTCGGTCTTCCCCGCCGACGACCTGGCGGCCGACCGCCGCATGTACCTGCCCCTGGCCGCCTTCGCCCCGGCGGCGGCCCTGATGCTCCGCCGGCTGAACTGGAAGGCGCTGGGCGTCGTGGGCCTGGCGCTGTCGCTGATCACCGTGTCCCGGGTGAACGTCTGGCGCTCGGAACGCGCTCTGTGGGCCGAAGCGGTGGAACGCGCGCCGGGGAAGGTCCGGCCGAGGATCCAGCTCTCCCGGGCGCTCCCGGCCGGCGAGGCGATTCAGGTGTTGGAAGAGGCCCGGCGATTGGCGCCCGAGGATGCTCGCGTCTATACGGAACTGGGGCGGCGGCGTCTGGAAGCCGGCGATCCCGGAGGTGCGCTGGAGGCATTCGGACGGGCCTTGGCGCTGGAGCCGGCGAATCCGGCGGCCTGGAACAACCGCGGCGCGGCGCTGCTGGCACTGGGGCAGCGTGAGGCGGCCCGGCGGGATTTCGAAACGGCGCTCGAGCGCGACCCGTGCTTCCGACCGGCCTTCGAGAACTTAGCGAAGCTGGGCTTGGCCCGGAACCCGCCGGCGGAGTGCACCCTCCCGGGCAGTTCCCTCCGCTTGCAATGAGGCCGGTGCAAAACTACCCGGCGGCTATTTCGGCGGCCTCGGCGAGGTAATCTCCACGTCGGCGCGGAGGAACTGCCAGTCGGGTAGCTCGTAGGCCCGCAGCCGGGTCTTGGCCACCGTCTTGAACTCGACCGACTCGTAGGGGCCGAGGCGCGTGGTCTTGAAATCGAACTCCGCGATGGGCGGCTCGTCCGGTCCGGATTCGGTCGTGCGGAGATAGACCTTCCCGGCCAAGTCGCCGATGTCGGCGGCCGAGTGGTTCACGACCAGGAAAGTTACCTCCAGCCGCTTGTCCTGCGTCTCCGAGATACGGAACCCGGTGACTTCGATGTGCCGGGCGATCGGGTTGTCGCCGATGATGCCCATGTGCGCCGTGGGCACGGGTTCGAAGGGGCTCTCCTGGGCGGCGGAAGTCCCGCGATTGCTCGGCAATATATAGAGGTAGGCGATGGCGCCGATGCCGCCCACCACGGCGGCCACCAGCAAGGTGACCAGCCACCCGGGCATGCTCCGGCGTCCGCCGTCCAGCTCGTAATACTGCGGCGCCTGGGCCTGCGCCGGCTGTTGCGGATACCCGGCCGGCGGTGGAGGCGCTTGCGGCGGCGGGTATGGCGCCTGCGGCGGAGGCGGCGCTCCGTAACCGGGCGGGGGCGGTGGCGGCGGAGCCTGCGCCTGCTGGTATTGAGGCGGCGCCGCCTGTGGCTGTGGCGGCGGGGGCTGAGGCGGCGGAGCTTGCGGCGGCGGCGCTTGTCCAGGAGGCGGCGGAGCCGCTCCCGGTGGAGGGGGTGGAGGAGCCGCAGCCGGCTGCTGCGCCGGTGGCGCCTCCTCTGTCTTGCCCGTGCCGTGGCAATAGGGGCATTCGCTTTCGTGCGGCGGGACTTCCTTGCCGCACGCCGGGCAGATCCAGGTGAACATGCGTGTCTCCGAATACTTGTGAGTCTAAGTCTATTAGTAGTGTATTGCGCTTCCCACGGAGGTTGCAGTCCCTGGCTTTCGCCACTGTCTTGTTAACGGACTTCAATCACGGTCCGCGGCCGTCAGCAGCAGCACTGTGTCGCCTTCGAACGGTAGGTAGAACGTCTGGGGTCCGCCTTCGTAGCGCTCGGGCTCCTTAAACACCCTCCGGCCCGTCGCCGCGGGGAACCATTCGGCCCGGTAGGAGCCGGCTTCGAGCTGCATGGTCGGCGTAGGTCAGCATTGGAAGGTAGCTGGGGGCATCCTAGTAGACCACGCCGGGGTTTTGTGTGGATCGCCAAAAGGGAGAATCTGGTACGATCCAAGAAGATGGGGGCGGTTAGCTCAGCCGGTCAGAGCGCCTGCCTTACAAGCA
>CAYWXL010000031.1:0-42600 GCA_964461995.1 uncultured Solibacteraceae bacterium | reverse complement strand
CGGTGGTTCCCAGATCGCGGAAGTCCCTGAGGTCAAACTGCGGGAAGACCGCTTGGGAGGAGGCGGCCGCCAGTTCGCTGGGAAAACCCAGCGACGTCATGTCGAAACCGAGACTGGGCCGCCGGCTGCCCTCGGTGAACCGCGTCCAGTTCAGGCGAACGTTCAGCAAAGTGGTGGGGTTGAAGGTGTAGACATCGTCGAACGTGGAGCCGTAGTTGATGCGGCGGAGGTAGTTGCCGTTGGCGATGTTATCGAGCCCGAGCGCAAACCCGCGGAACTCGGTTCGGATGTTCCGGCGGAAGTTCCAGAAGAACTTGTGCTTGTCGCTCAGGTTCACGTCGAGGCGTCCGAGGGCGCTCCAGAAGTCATCGCCCCGGTTCGTGTTCACTTGGTAGTTGTTGCGTCCGTCGGCCTCGCCGGGTTGGTTCGGCTGCGGATAATAGTTCAGCGCGTTGAGAGCGATCGGGTTCAACCGGTCGGAAGGAATGATGTTTTGCGGCAGCGGCTGCCGGCGGATCCGGGTGCCTTCCTGGACGCCGCTCAGCGGATCGTAGATCTGGTAGTCGCTCCCGAGGTTGAGCAGCGCGGAAAAGTCCCCCTGGCGCATCGCCTGGGTCGGTACCGTCGTTTGGAAGGGTTCAGGGATGCGATCCTTGATGCCCTCGTAGGCGAAGTACCAGAAGACCTTGTCGCGGCCGTCGATGAGCTTGGGGATGTAGACCGGACCGCCTCCGTTAACCCCCCACTGGTTGAAGACTAGATTGTTTTTCTTCTTGCCGGAACGGTTTACGAAGAAGTCGGTGGCGGCCAGCTTGGAGACCTGGTTGAAGTCGTAGATGTTGCCGTGGAATTCGTTGGTTCCCCCTTTCATCACCACGTTGACCGTGCCGCCGCCGGTATTGCCATAAGCGGCGTCAGCCTGGAAGGTTTCCACCTTCACCTCCTGGACGGCGTCGACCGGAGGGTTGAAGGCCACGCGCCGGTTGCGAGTGGTGTCCGGCGCTCCATCCAGCAGCAGCTCATTCGTTCGGTTCGGCGCGCCGCCCATCGAGAACCCGGACGGACCGGAGTTGTCGAAGGGCCGCGTAAAGCGCGGATCGCTCAACGGGACGACCCCAAACGCCAGTTGCGCGAACACCAGCGGGGTGCGGCCGTTGAGGGGCAATTGATCGACCTGCTGGGAGCCGATGACCTGGCCCGTCGAAGCGGTCGAAGTGTTCAGTATTGGGGCCTCAGCTTTGACAGTGACGGTTTCGACGACCTCTCCGAGCTCCAGTCTGATGTCCAAGGTGACCTGTTCATTAGAGCTGACGAGGACCGGCTCCCGGAGATAACGCTTGAAACCCTGCGCAGTGGCCTCAACCCGGTACGTTCCGGGGGCTAGGAACGGAATTGTGTAGTTTCCGGCCTCCCCTGAAACCGCCCGGTATCGAGCACCGGTGTCGAGATTCGTGGCTGTGATTTCCACGTCGGGAATCACGGCCTCTTGGGCGTCCGTGACCGTCCCGGTGATGGAGCCACGGAACTGTTGTGCCCACACTGCCGCCGTAACGGCACAGAGGGACACGAGTATCGTTGTCCAACGTCTTGACATCAAAGACCTCCCTGTAGCTGAAATACGCCGGCGATGGTGCACTTGAAATTCCAACCCACGGTGTTCCGGACAGGGAGCTGCTCTGAAACTATTCGGGCGGAACCGCAGAATTAAGGTGAGCCGGGGTTTCCCGAGGGGACGCAGGGTTGGCGGTGTTGCGAGGAGAGCAGAGCGCTTGCGGAACTAGTGCCGTATTTCGGACACTAGAATCGGAATGTGCCAGATTTCGGGCAACAAAAAGCCTTCTTAATTCGGTTAACGGTACCAACTCCTCGATACTCTCGCCGCCGAGGCGTGGAGCGGCTAATTCTTCAGTTCCACCTGGCGCCAATCGCCGCGAATGATGGCGGCGCGGATCTCGGCCGGCTTCTTCCCCTGCGAGTGCAATTGATGAGCAAGGAGGACCTCCTTGATGCAGAGCAGTCAACCAGCGCCGTGATCGCTCCGGTAGCAGTCGAGGAGACTGCCGTGGCCGTAGCGATCACAGTGGCAGTAGCAGGGCTGTTGAGCGAGGATACCGGGGATCTTCTTGGCGATTTCGTAAGCGCGTCGCACGAACGGATTCGTGAAACGGTCCGGCGGGAGCGTCACGGGAAATGGTTTCGCGGCTTCGGCGGTCGGATGATATGGCGGTACGGCAGGGACCGTCGTGCCCGCGACTTTCCGCTTCGGCCGGCCAGGGGCCGACCCCGGTCCGGAGGTTGGGGCGACGAAGGAATAGACAAGAACTGCGCCGGCGATCCCGGCCAAGAGCAGGGGCAATCTGCTTCGGCGCTTTACAGGGGCCGGCCGGCGTCGTTTCTTTTTCCCCACTGGAGTGAACCCTTTTCAGCCTGAGAACGGCTATATGCTATCAGTAACGTGCAACTCGGGTGCCAAATGCCATGCCGTACCGTCTGTGAGGCTGCCGTTTGGTCAGAGGGGGACCCCGAAGGGTAGCGGCTTGTTTGCCGCCGTGCGCCCGGTAGGTCACTCGCGACCGTACGGAGCGCGGGCGTTTGCTTCGGTGAAGGTAGTGTCTAGTGGGGCTGGCGGTTCTGGCTTTGGGGAGCGGAAACGAAGCCACCGGAGCAGCCGCCGCTCGCGTGAAGAACTGGTAGACCGTTGTTTCTTGATAGAAATGCGCGGACGCAATGCCTGATTCAGGGCAGCCTGGCGCGCTGCTTGGCGGATTTCCTCCACATCAATCCATTGTTTCAACCGACTGCCGAACTCATTCGGATGAGGATCGGGCAGCAGCTTCCCTTTGTCGGTGATCACCGTCCAGCCTTGCAACGGCTCGGCGGCCGTCTCGGGTATGCGGAACCAAGTTATCGAGCGGCTCGCCATCAGGAGCTGTGAGGCGGGACGGAAACTCTCGCTGAAGCAAGTTCCCTCTTGCAGGAGCGAGTGGGAGGCCGGGGGCGCCGCCGTGAAGCCGCTCTTCACAGCAGGGCTTTCTCCGGAGACGGCCTTTCCAGCGAGCGGCAGGCTGAACAGCAGGCCAGCCAGTGCGATCAGGGAGCCAGTTTTCCGTTTCATCCTCTGACCTCCCTTCTTTCGGTGTTCTCAACCGGGTTGTCGCAATTTCGGGACCAGTCGCCGCCGACCCGCCGCCGCCCGGACGGGAGCTGGCAGATGTGAGCTGGCACGGGAAATGCTGTGTGATTTAACGGAGGCGTGAAGCCTCGACGGGTGGAAGATAACAATGGCCGCAGCAACGACTATCAGCGATCTCGTAAACGAAGCCCGAGCGGGCGACATGGAGGCTTTCACCCGGTTGACGTCGCCTTTGGCGGGCAAATTAATGTCGGTAGCTACGGCCGTCGTCGGTAACCGGGACGACGCTGAGGATGTCGTTCAGGAGTCGCTCTGGAAAGCGATCCAGCATCTCCGCGACTACCGTGAAGAAGCGGCTTTTTCTACCTGGCTGACTCGGATCACGGTGAATCAGGCGATAGGATGGGTGCGGAAGCGTAGCGTCAGGCCAGAAGGGCACACAGTCGAAAGTGAAGATCCGCTGCCCGAAATCCTTCAGCAGCTCGGAGCGCCTGACCCGTCTCCCGAGGAAGTTTGCCAGGCGCAGGAACTCCGGTCGCTCGTTCAAAAGGCTGTCGAGCGGGTCGATCCGAAATACCGCATTCCGTTCTGCCGATATGCCCTCGACGAACTCAGCTACCGAGAGATAGCAGACGAGCTTGGGGTGCCTGTTACGACGGTGAAAACCCGTATTCACAGGGCCCGTCAGATGCTCCGGCGTGCGTTACGGCGCCATGGGTACGCCGACGCGACCTGAGAAGCCCGGCGCCTTGGACCGGGCCTTTGTCCGGTGGTAGCTTCTCGACCTTTTCCAGTTGCACTCACCGGCCGATTCCGTGTGCCGGCGCTGACCGCCGCGACCGCACGGCGAAGGCCAGAAGGAGAACGCTCAACAAGACTGCTGCGGCGACCGTAAGCCAGCGCAGTTGTGGAACGCGGTCATAGGGAATTCCTGCCACATTCACCTGAACCTTGGTTCCCGGGGCCAGGTTGGCCGCTTCGTAACTGATCAGCGCCAAGTTCTTGTACTCGGCCGTATCCGAATTGCGCAGCCCGGTGGCGCTCTGTACCGTCAGAGCCGGGTCTACGAGTACGTTGTAGCGTTCCGTGGCGAAGGTGATGTCCGGCTGGAATGGAAGTTCCCCTTCCGCAGCCGGAATCACGTAGCGGAACTGCACGGTCCGGGGGCCGGGTTTGAGTTCCATGGTGTCGATCAGCTTGCCGTCCAGCTGCACTACGCAGCAAGCCATGAGCCCAGTTCCGAGCTCCAGTTGCTGGTAGCCGGGGGGCAGCGCGTATTCGAAGACGGCCCGGAGGCCCGGTTGCAGCTCGCGCTTACCCACGTACGTGCGGTCGCCCCGGTTTTCCAGCATGAGCATCTCGGTTACTTGCAGGGAGCCTTTCATTGGACGCAGAACGCTGTGGTGGAAAGTCACGACAACCTGGTCGCTTGAAGAAGTCGCTTCGTAGACCGGCAATGGGATCTCGACAGAAGCAGTTCCCGGAGCGAGCGACACGGGATCGGATTCATACTTGACGCCCTGATAGGCGGTTGATGCCGACGCTTGAACTTCCGCGGTGACCGCCGGGATATCGAAGTTGGCTACGCCGTGATCGTCTGTGCGGACTGGGCCGTAAGAGCGGCTTTCTTCACCTTGAGAGAGCTTCAGGGACACGGCGAGCCCCGCCGGGTTCAAGGCGCCGGGGGTCTGGTTGACAACTTTGACAGACACGGTAGCCGCCGAGAGTGCGGCGGCGCCAAGCGCCGACACGGCAGCCAGTCGAAACGTTAGTTGAGTAATCGCCATCGTAAGCTCCCATCCAAGCTGGAGGATTCGGCTCCGGGGTGCAGCCGAACCGTCGGCCGAAAAAAGGAACCCCGGAGCAAACCTTGCCGAGATTCACCCGCCGGCTGGCGGGCTAAACCTCTCATGTTCTGAACGCTCGCGCCCCACCGATCCCGCCGGGGCTGTCCCGTTGCCGGCGTCGGCAAGTATCTGCAGAGCCTCTCTTGTCAGCGAGGCCTTGAGACGCTGGTAATCGGCGAGGCAGATCTTTTGCAATTGGAAATCGTATTCGAGGTCGCTCAACGCCTGGTATACCTGAACCTTCCGGTCCTCGAGCGCTGCGGAGCTCTTCTCCAGGTCTGCGGTCTCTCCGAGCTCCTGAAACAGCGGCCGGGCGACGTAATATCCGAGACCGGCCATGATTCCGAGTGCGATTGCTTCGAACCACATGGTGTTGCTGCCTCTCTTATTGCTGAAACTGGCGGAGTTCCTCTTGCATTTTTCGCAATAGTTCGTTGTCCTCTATGATCGCTGCGGGCTCTGAAGAAGGACTATCGGCCTTCGGGGAAGCAGCCCAGCGGCGCAGAATACGAGTCAAGAGCCAACCCGCGGTGAAAACCGCCAGGAAAGGAAGCACCCAGACTGTCAAATGGAAGCCTTCCGCCGGCGGCGTAGCCAGAATCTTTTGCCCGTAGCGGCGGACGAATTCGTCCCAGATCTGTTCGGCGGTCATTCCCGCTGCCAGTTTGTCGCTGATCTCGGCGCGAAGCTGCGCCGCCGTCCCGCAGACGCAGGAACTGACGATCATGTTGTCGCAGCCGCACGGACATATCAGGTTGGATGCGACCTCCTCGACCGTCGCTGCCGGCCCGGCTGCAAGGATAGGAATGGCGGCCAGCAGGCATGACAAAACAAACACGACCTTACGCGGCATCGCAGACCACCTCCTTGGGAACGCGCACGGCGGCCACGGCGTGCTTCGGCTCAGGCCATATGACGATGACCGTCCCCAGAAGCATCAGACCTCCGCCGGCCCAGATCCAAACGGTGAGCGGATTGATCATCACGCGTAAATGGGCGGCTCCGTTTCTCTCCCATCCTTGGAGGATGACGTACACGTCTTCCATCGGCGAGGTACGGATCGCCACGCTGGTCGTCGGCTGATCGGAATTCGGATAGTAGTGCCGGGCCGGCCGGAGGCTGCCGCGAAATGCGCCGTTTCGGCGAAGTTCCAGGTTCGCGTACACGGATTCGCGGGCTGGATCCCGCGCAGGCTCCAGACCATGGAACACGACGGTATAGTCGCCCGCCTGGAGCGATTCACCCGGGGCCAAGGCGCCATCGACGGTTGTCTGATAGAAAGAGGAGCCAACGATGCCCACGAACAGCAGCGCTGTGCCGGCGTGAATGATGAATCCTCCATACCGCCGTGGATTCTTGGCGATCAGCTTCCGGGTTGCGATGTGCAGGGCCTCTCCGGTCATGCGGCGCCGGGCCCGCGCGCCCCGGATGAATTCCAGAGCAGTCACGATCATCACGAAGATAGATGCGGCGAGAAGACCTAGCGCTAGCGGATGGCGCACGCCCCCGGCGTACAAAAGGGCGGTTCCGATGACGGTCGCCGCAAGTGGCCAGAGAAAGTTGTTGCGGAAGTTTCTCCAGGTCGCCTTACGCCATGAAATCAACGGACAGATACCGGTCAACGCGAGGAGGGCCAGTCCAAAGGGTGCGGCGACCTTGTTGTAATAAGGCGGTCCGACACTGATCTTCTCGCCAGTGACGTACTCCGAAATCAACGGAAACATCGTCCCGGTGAGAACGGCAAACGCCAAGGCTACGAGAACGAGGTTGTTGAACAGGAAGCTGGACTCACGGGAAAGCACCGCCTCCAGACGGTTCTCGCTGCGGAGCAGCTTACGCCGGTTCCAAAGCAAACCGAGGCTCAAGAACGCTGTCGCCAGGAGGAAGCCGAAGAACATAGGCCCGAGGGAAGAGCCGCTGAAGCTATGCACCGAGCTCAAGATTCCGCTGCGGGTGAGAAATGTGCCGAAGACCGCCAGCTCGAAGGTGAGAATGATCAAGACCAGGTTCCAGATCTTCAGCATCCCCTTCTTTTCTTGGATCATCACCGAGTGAAGGTACGCCGTTCCAGTGAGCCACGGCAGCAAGGATGCGTTCTCCACCGGATCCCATGCCCAGTAGCCTCCCCATCCGAGCACTTTGTATGCCCACTCAGCCCCGAGCAAGATGCCTGCCGTGAGCGAGAACCACGCCAGCAGCGTCCAGCGGCGGGTGGCGCGTATCCAGACCGTGTCCAGCCGCCGGGATGCCATCGCGCCCACGGCGAAGGCGAACGGGATGGCGAAGGTCGCGTAGCCCGCTAGCACCAACGGGGGATGGAACACCATGCCTGGGTTACGCAACAGAGGATTCAACCCCGAGCCTTCGGTGGCCGTCACCAGCAACCGCTCAAACGGATTGGCCGAGAAAACCATCACGGCGACGAAAAACAGATTGACGGCGGCCAATGTGGCGACGATGAACGGTGTGGCCGAGCCCAGCCCGCGGAGATTGAAGTGCACGGCGAACGCCGAGCACAGCGCCAGCACGAGGGCCCAAAATAGTAGTGACCCTTCCTGGCCGGCCCAGAACGCAGACACGGTGTAAAACAGCGGCAGGTGCGAGTCGGTGTGACGCGCGACGTAAGCCACCGAAAAGTCGCGGCTCACCAAAGCGGAAAGCAGCGCCGCGCTGCTCAAGGCCAGTACGGCGGCGAGCGCGACAAGCGCCCGTTTCCCGGACACTATCAGTTCCGGCCTGTCCCGCCAGGCTCCTAACAGACCCGCTGCGAGGGCATGGGCAGCGAGCAAGAACGCGATGAGCAAGAGGTAGAATCCGAGATCCGGCATCGTCGTCTCCTAGCCTGTTTCAGCGTGGGGACCGGGACCCGGTTGGGCGGCTTCGGCCCCCAGACAACTCCTTTCTTCTCCGATCTCCTGTCGCCGCTCCGGTTGCGGTTCGAGTCCATCGGCGGGCGAACCTACGACGGCGGTGCGTTTCAAAAGGCATGGGCAGCGCGCTCGCCGGCGAAGTAGAGTTTCACGAGTTTCAGCCCGTTGTCCTCGACACGAAGTCTCGGAATAGTGCGGTTCACCGTGTGCTCGGCGGATTCCAGGGTGCACTCGACTTCCACGGGCCGATACGCTGCTCCGAGTTCTCCGACCGGTGTGAAACGGATGAAATGGGAGTTTCCCGAAGAGACGTGTTGGACCCGATAGCGGCCCGGCCGCAAGATCCTGGCGCCGACCGTAACGTCGTGGTAGAAGGAGACCTCAGTCGCTTCAGTTCTCGTCGTTTCGTGAGTGGGCGCTTGGACTTGGGTGGAAATCCCCGTGGGCGAAATGCCCTCCACTTGGATGTTTTGGGTCTGGCCGGAGGACCCTGCCCCAAGTTGGATCGCGCAGCACTCTGAATGGGGATGCACTGCTTGGGTCGCGCCGGACGGCGGCTCTGTTGGGGCGGCAACCGCCAACCCGGCGGTCAAGACCAAGCCGAGTATGGGAAGCGTGTAGCTTGTACTTTTCGGATTCATTGTAGTTTTCCTTTGCGTCATTGGTCGTAATGACTGTTCAAATTTGGAACAGGCACGGCGGTGGCCAACGTGATATCCCGCCTGGACCGTCAAATGTAAGCAGTTGGTTTCAGGAGACTTCGACGTCGCTTTTCCATCTCCGGAAAGGCAAGAAACCCGCGGCGCTCAAGCCGCAAAACAGACAAGAAGGCCTTTTGGTGGCCGAAATGAGGCACTGAAACTCCTCAAAACAGACAGCAGGCGGCCGGCAAGGCGCTGTCGCGGCGGGCGATCACCAGTTTGGTATCAAGTTTGCAAGAGGTATTGTGGCTCGCGAAACTTTATCGCTCGAGAGTTTTCCAGTTGGGCTCGAGCGATGGGGTTAGCACCGACGGACGACGATGGGCGGACCGGGCCGGTGAGCCGAGCGGCTTGGGTTCGTCCTTGCGCGGGCCTCGCTCCTCAAGCTGGGCCACCTTGGGGGCGAAAAACAGGGTGGCGGGTTTTCTCCTCCGGCCTGCCACCCTTTAGCCAGGGCTTGTCCCGGTGATTCCCTCCCCGCAAGACCGCAATACGCCGGGACAAGCTCTGGGCTGACTTAAGACCTGCCCGAGACTCTCCCCGTCGCCCGAAATGGCACAACAGCCGCTCTCAGTGGTCGATTTCGGTCACTTGGCCGGTCGCCCCGCGCACATCCCTGCGCTCCGTGCCGACTCGGGGATTGGAACGCCCCGTGCAGTGTTGTGGTTGTAAGCCGGCGAAAGGAGGCCGTCATGACACCCTGGGCATCCGAACTTTTGGTGATTGTCTTGGCGGTTTGCGCTGTCCTTGTCACCGCTCTTCCCAGGCTCGGCCCGACCGAAAGGCCTCCATTGGATACGACCCACGATTGGCGTGACCTGCCCGAATGGTTCCCGCTGTCCGAAGTGAGCCGGTCAAGGTCATCAAGGTCATCGAGCGGCTCCAAAAGAGCTACTCATGACTGAGGTGCGGTCAAGGGGGACGCTTGCCTTCGCACCAGCTCTTTTCGCTATCCTGATTGCCGTATCCAGCCCCACGTTCGCCCTGGACGAGGAGCTTCTGGACGAGATCTGCTCGAATCCGCGGGGCTTCGTCCTCACGATGTCACTGGCTGAAACCACCGGGTGGGACGCAGTGATTTCGTGGTCGGAGGTCCAAACGCCTGTGACGGTACCTGGAAAGGCCCGGAAGCTGTTCCGAAGGGCATTGAAAGCCGACCGCAGGGGCCGCACCGAAGAGGCAGTCAAACTGCTCCGCCGGTCGCTGGAGCTTGCGCCTGGCTATTTCCAGGCTCACGCGGCTTTGGCCGTAGGGTATCTGAAGCTCGGCGATGTAAGGCAGGCGAGACACCATGTCAGCATCGCGCTGGCGGTCAATCCTGAGTATCTTCCCGGGCGGGAAATCAAGGGGATCGTCTGCCTTGTAGAGGGCCGGTACGAAGAGTCGGCGGCGATACTGAGCGAGCTCGCCCGGCGTTCTCCTACACGGCGTACAGTCCACTACTATTTGGCAAAGGCGTTGCTCCGCACTGGAGAGACCCGTCTGGCGGAAGAACATCTGACGAGGGCCACCGCATTGCTGCGTCAGCAGTCGATCCCCCGCATTCTACCGGGAATTCCTGGATGGAAGCCCAGCGATCTTCATCTTCCGTGGCAGCATTGGAGATGAGAGTGAGCCCGGCGACAGCAGCGTGCGGTCCCGCTCGGGCGGCAACAGCCGGATTCGCCCGCAGGATGGTGGACAAACCATGAGGGCGCCGTAGACGAACTCTTGCTTCGTTGTTGTTCTTACGGACTCGGGGGACAGGGGACTCAGGCCGGGCGAACTCTCAGGCGCAGGGGCGGAGGTCGGGTCCTCTGGCGCCCATCTCCATGAGAACGTTGGCAAGGGCTTGCAGGAAACGTTTGAAAGGCACTCTCAAGCCGTTCGGCAGAAGCGGGTTGAAGGGCCCCACCACATGGATTCGCGTCTTGGCGCCGTTGGCGGAGAAGACCACGCGGATCGGGAGAAAAGAAGCGCCGGAACCGTCCCAAACTGCGGCTTGAAGCAGCAGGTAAGGGCAGACAACGCAAAGCACCCGGCACGGCCGCAAGCCGATGCCAAGTTCATCTTCGATGTACTCGGCCACGTTGAACTCGAAAGGGATTCGTAGGCCGTGGGACTTCGCCGCCTTTCGGAACGCCTTCACGGCAGCCGAGCAAGAGCCTGAGTAGTAGAAGACCATTCCGGGCAGGTCGCTGCCGTGCAATTCGGGTCTAGGCGTCTTTTTCAATGTCCGTTCTTTTCGGTCTTCCGAACTGCGGTCAGATGAGCCGTGGGTGGAACTGGAGCGCCGGACGAGGGAAAGAAGTCCGCGCGTTCGTTTTTTCCAGTCCACGGCGGCCATAGTCCGAATCCTCTTCGAGTGGTGTCCACCGTACGTCCGGGGGTCCCGCGGCCCAACCAATGCCCCAGCGGCCGCTGACATCTTTACGGCGGCACAAAACTACCGTGCAATTCTATTGCCGGACGCTCATGGTACTTGACATGCCTCTCCGGAGGACGGCATGACACTCAAAATGAAGTTCCTTCTCCTCGCCTCTACGACCATGGTTGCGGTCTTGATTGTTTCCGAGTGGCTGACGTATCGAGAGGTCGCCGCCTTCCTCGATTCGCACCGGCAGGTAATGGAAAGCGTGGAAGATGGCCGGACGGCCCTGGCTGCACTCGAAGAAGGGACTCAAGCCCTCCTGATGCGCTTTGTGTGGCTGCATTTCGCCATCGCCGCACTTTCGCTGGGTGTGCTGGCGGTGGTTCTCCATCTCGGATGGAGGCGTGTAGTACGGAAGAGGCTGGAGGCGCTTGCGGGGAGGATCGCCAAGATGGAACGTGGAACCTGGGATATCGGAGAAGCCGACGACGGCGAAGACGAGATCGCCGCGTTGGAGCGGCGTATTACGCATCTCGGCAAGACGGTCACCGCTACAGCCGAACAGTTCGGGGATGTCTCAAAACTGGCAGCGTTGGCTCTTCTGGGGCATTCGATCGCTCGAGACGTGACATCGGTCTCGCTGCGGATCAAGACGGTGATCAGTGAATTGAATAAAATCCCGGACGGACCCCGAGGCAGCGTCAGCCAGGCTGTGGCGGAACTGCAGACAGCCCTCAGGTGCTTGGAAGGCATACCCTTACGCTTGCAGCAACAGTTTGAACGTGAGTTCCAAAAACACGCGGCTTCAGACGACAGGGTGTTGCCGTGATCCAGTATAGGGCTACCAAAGGGTTGCCGGTGACGGAAGTGGATTGACTGGTAGTCGGCGTGCACTAGTGAAAGATGAATGAGAAACAACAATTCAAGGAGAGCAACCATGAGAGCAAGAAAATCGATGTTGACGTTGATCGCAGGTGCAGCGCTCGCGGCATTGATCATCGTACCCACAGCCGCTGCGGCGAAACACCAAGGCCCTGGTCATCAAAAGGAAGTAGTCATGAAAACCGGGAAGAAAGGTGAAATCCACCTGAGAACTACGTCGAAAGCTGGACCGGTCGTGTTGGAGCCCGGCAACTACCGCATCCAGCATCGAGTCGAGGCGAATCGTCATTACGTGCGGTTCGTGCCCATCGGCCGGGTCGGCCCAGCCCAGGAAGTTCCCTGCCAACTCGAACTCCTCGACAAGAAAGCCCGCTTCACTGCCGTATCGATGATCGCTGACGGGGCTGTGAACCGGATCACACGCGTCCAGGTGAAGGGCGAAAGATCGGCGCACGCCTTCTGATGCCGCGATATGGCAGCGTCCAACGCTTGCCGGCTCCGGCGCTTTGGTCCGGAGCCGGCCTTTCTTGCGTCAAAGGGGGATCATGAATTCAGGAGCGGGACAGCGGCAAGAAGACCGAGAAGGTCATTCCCCGGTCAGGGTTGCGCGCGGCGCGGATCGTGCCGCCATGTTGTTCCACGATCTGATGAACGACGGCGAGGCCGAGGCCGGTGCCCGTGGGTTTGGTCGTGTAAAAGGGGTCGAAAATCTTGTCGAGTTGATTTTCCGGGATGCCCGATCCCTCGTCGGCCACGCGGATGACGAAATGGTCTCCGTCAAGCGCCGCGCTGAGAGTAATCGTGCCGCCCTCGGGCATGGCTTGGATGGAGTTCAGGAGCAGATTGATCACAACCTGCTGCAACTGTTCCGGATCGGCCTCGACCGGCGGGAGATCGCGGGGCGCATCGATCTTGAAATGAATTCCTTCGCGTTCCCCAGTGTGCCCGACGAGGGCGAGCACCTGGTCGAACAGTTCCGCTGCGTGGACCGGCCGCACGCGCGGCGGCCGGGGACGAGCAAAGTCGAGGAGAGCCGAAAGCAGCCGATTCAGGCGTCGAGACTCTTTCTTGATAATCGAGAGGAACTCAGCGCGCCGCTCCGCCGACCCGCGGTTCCGCTCCAGAATGTCGATTGCCCCTTCGATGCTTGCCAGCGGATTGCGGATTTCGTGGGCCAACCCGGCGGCAAGTTGGCCGATCGCCGACAAGCGATCGGCGCGCTTGATCTGTTCGAAACTGTCCTGGAGTTCACGATAGACGCGGCGCAATTCCTCGGCGGTCCGCTGGAGTTCATCGCGTTGCCGGCGGTCCCGGTCGGCGAGAATGCCAGTGAGACCGCCGACAAGAAAGAAGACGACAACTTCTGCGTACTGGTTCGCGGTGTAGCTGGGGTTGTTTCCCCAGGCCATCACGATGTGCGGGATATAGAGCAGGGCGGAGAGAGAGGCGGTGGCCAGACCGCCGATCCATCCGAACGAGAGGGCGGCGAATACGATCGGGAGGTAGTACAGCCGCTGGAAGATGTTGTGCCAGAGAAACATGGAGGGCGGGGTCAGGTAATGACCAACGCTCGTGGCTGCAGCGCCCGCTAGAATGAAGGCTATCCTGCTCCATGAGTTTCTCACGGTCACCCCCGCCTGAATGGAAATCTAATCTTTATGGAGATGGTAGCATCAGGACGGGAAACGGCGGGTGAGGAGCGCGCTGTTGACTAATCTGCAAGCCCACCTGCCCGGAACCGGGTTTGCTCGTGAGGTGAGTTAGATGAGCCAGCCGAGGATTCTCGTTGTGGACGACGATGAAAGTTTGCGTCGTGTAACCCAAGTCCAACTTGAAGAAGAGGGTTATGAGGTGGTCACGGCAGCCAGCGGTGAAGAGGCGCTTCGGTTGCTCGAGCGGGCGCCGCACGACCTGGTGATCAGCGACCTGAAGATGCCGGGGATGGACGGCGTGGCTCTACTGCGGGAGATCCGCCAACGCTACCCGGAGGTCGTCGTCATTTTGCTGACCGCCTTCGGCACCGTCGAAACGGCCGTGGAGGCCATGAAACTCGGCGCCTATGATTACATCACCAAACCGGTGAATCCCGACGCGCTACGACTGATTGTCGAACGCGCACTGGATCATGTGCGCCTCCGCGAGGAGGTGCGCAGCTTGCGGCGCAGTCTGGATGAGAAGTACGGGTTTGAAAACATCATCGGCCGGTCGCCGGCCCTGCTCTATATCCTGGAAGCCGCCGCTCGCGCTGCCCAGACGGATGCCACCGTGCTGATTCGTGGTGAGACGGGGACGGGCAAAGAACTCCTCGCCAAAGGCATTCATTTCAACAGCCCACGTCGCAATCGGCCTTTCATCACCATCAACTGCGGCGCGATCCCCCGCGAGCTCCTTGAGAGCGAGCTGTTCGGACACCTGAAAGGCTCGTTCACTGGAGCGATCTCACACAAAAAAGGCAAAGTGGAGATGGCCGACGGGGGCACGGTGTTCCTGGATGAGATCGGTGATGTGCCTCACGAACTCCAGGTGAAGCTGCTACGGCTGATTCAAGAACGAGAGATCGAGAAGATCGGCGAGGGCCGCCCCATTAAGGTCGATGTCCGTATCATCGCCGCCACTCACCGCAACCTTCAAACGATGATCGAGGACGGCACCTTCCGTGAAGACCTCTACTACAGGCTGAACGTGATCCCTTTAGAAATTCCGCCTCTGCGCGACCGGGCTGAGGACATCCCGGAGTTGGTAAAGCACTTTTTTGAGCTGGCGAAGCGAAAACACGGGCGCGACGAGCTGGTCCTGCCGGAGACGCTCATGCCGTATTTCACTACATACCGGTGGCCCGGCAATGTGCGAGAGCTGGAAAACGTCATCGAGCGCCTGGTCGTCCTCGCCCGAGGGCCGCAGGTCACGGTGGACGAGCTTCCCGAGAGTTTGCGCCGCGAGCGGCCGGTGCTCGGCGCCCTCCAGATGGAACTCCCGCCCCACGGAGTCAGCCTGGAAGCGGTCGAGAAGGAACTGATCTTGCTCGCTCTCAAGAAGCACAACTGGAATCAGACCCACGCCGCCCGCTACCTGGACATCAGTCGCAAGACTCTCATCTACCGCATGGAGAAATACGGCCTCAGCCGGGAGAAACAAGAAGCCGACGAATCAGCGGCATCCTGAGCGGCGCGGCCAGAACTGCCCGCAGCATGAGCGACGGCCGCCGGGATCACTGTTTCTTGGCGTCGGCCGCGCCGGCGTCAACAGCCACGTCAAGAATTCGGAATAGGCCCGGGCGGGTGGTTACCGCAACCGAGTTCCCGATCGAGCGGAGAGATTCGCCCGTGAGGCGGTCCGTAACCCTTACAATCCGGCCAGGCCCGCTATAGCGGACCGTCGTGCGCACCCCCTCTTGCTTGATGTGTCCCGGATCGACTAGGAACAGGCGATACCGGCCCGGGGAGAACCTCTGGATCCCGAGAAACACGCCATTCGCGGCGAAAGGCATCCGGTAGGAGGCAAGCGCCTGACGCAGCTTTCCGGCCGATGCCGCCAAGCCGACCGGGCCTTCGTCGCCCCCGATCGACCACAAATCGGTCGCAAGGATTTGCCGGCCGGGACCCAGCCGCCGGAAGTCGAGGTAGTCCGGTAGGATTCCATAAATGCCGTGCGGGTTTGCCGGGACCATCTTGCTCGAGCCGAGACCCGGCCCGTAGAAGATTGTCGATGCGTTTTGTGGCGCCATCTGCTGGAAGTGGACCGTCTTGGCGAGAATTCCCGGCCGCGGCCCCCCATAGACCCGGTCTTCGAGCCGCCGCAATGCGAACAAGACAGGCGAGAGGCTTTCGGCTTGGTGGGGCGCGATGGGTTCGATGATCCGCTTGCCGATCAGCCGCTCGATCGCCTTCATGTGGACCAATTGCGGCGACAGCTCCTGGATTCGGGTGATCACTCCCTCACGATCCCGGTCCACCCGCAAAATAGGCGGATAGTACAAGATGTAGCGGGCGCCAAGCGCCAGGGCGGCGATGTCCACCGTCCCCATGTGTGAGGCCATCTTGAATGCGTTCATGCGGAAGATGTTCGTGAACGTCCAGTGATCGATCGAGGTGTAACCCCACTCCTTGACATAGCCGGCCTTCCACAGAGCCAGGGCCGCGCCCACTTCCTGCTCAGCGCTCTGAGAGTTGTTGGTCTTGACGAACGGTACGAGCGCTTGACCGTGCTCCCGGACGAGCCGCCCCAAGCCCTCGGGATCCACTGCGAGACCCTGGCTCCAATACGAGCCAGTGGTGTGCATGAAAATCTTGTGACCGGTGCGCTCGAATTGCAGCGCCAGCGTTTGGAGCACCTTCAGGAAGCGCTTATATTGCGGCGTCCGCATGCCTCCACTCTCCACCTGCATCACTCCGCGGAAGGCCGTGGGCGCGCGCCGGGCGAAGCCAAGAATCGTTTCGGGCGTCAGCGTCAGTTCGGTCCCGTGGGAAAGCCACAAGATCACGGGAATCTGGTGGCGTTCGACGAACTCGGCAAGCTCCCACGCCTGCTGCCGGCTCACCAGGCCATAGTGCGTGTCCTGCCGCACGTTGGGGACTTCTTGAAGGTTCACCCGGAAGACATACTCCAGATTCCGCAGCTCCCGTCCGTTGAAGAAGCGGTCGATGGCCAGCAGGTTGCGCTTCAGCGTCTCGAAGCCGAAGAAGTGCATGTCATAGGACGCGTGATCGTAAAGGACGACGATCGAAATCTTGCCCTCGGGCGCGCCGGGAGTTTTTTCGAGAAGCGGGCGGCGCTCCAACCTCTCGGCCAGCCGCAGCCAATTACGAACCGGCGGCGTGATCTGGTTGATCGTTTGCGGCGGCAGGCCTTCGGCGAGAGTGTTAACGCTGGTACGGTACAGGTTCGAGTGTGTGACCCGGTTGGCCAGCCATAGCTCGTCTGGTTCGGCCGGATTCACCGCCAGGCGAAACCACGTGGCATCGCGGATGTCGCGCTGAAGCTGACGGCCGGCATCGTCGAGCAGGAAGATGTCTGTTGCGCCGAAGTGAGTGGACGTTTCGAGGATGTCCTCGCGCGGCTGCAAGGCCACGATCCATTTCTTTCCGCCGGACCGAGGGACCGTCTCGAAAATCGGGTGGCTCTTGGCGACCGAATCCTTGTGGATCCCACGCTGGTCCATGTGAACGTAGTGGATCATGTGATCCACCACGTCGTAGTTCAGGACCTTGTTCCAGCGCAACGAACCGTCGTGGTTGAGGACCATCAACTGCGAGCGGAAGAATCCGACCAGGATCTCGTTTCGCCCGTCGCCGTCGAGGTCCGCGATCCGTAAATTCCGGGCGAAATTTCCGCCGCGCTGGAGCTGAATAAAGAAAGTCCTGCCGTTGAGTTCAACCGGTTTTGGCAGAGTGATCCGCGACGGCGCGGCGGTCCGTCCCGAACCTGAGGTCCGGACCCGCCAGATCTGTCTCCCGTCGGTCTCGAAGGCCGCTACTCCCCCTCGGTAATGAGAGGTGGCGACTTCGTCCTCGCCGTCTCCATCGATATCGCCGAGGGCGACGGTAGTGGGTTGCGCAATCCGCCGGGGTCCGTCGGGCGTGCTCAGGAAGGTGATTCGCCGGAGTCTCTCTCCCGATGGTGAGTAGAGATCGGCGCCGCCGAAAATGTCCACTGCCGCCACCACGGGCTGTGCGCCTGCTCGGCCCGCGTCCACGTCCACGTAACAACCTTTCGCGCGCGCCTTCCACAACAGCTTTCCGGACCCGTCGAAGACATAGAGGTGAGATGGAGAGTCGGCCGCGGCGACGATGATCTCCTCGGCGCCGTCGCGGTCGAGATCCGCGCCGAGCAGTCGCAGCGGCGGTCCTCCGACGTCTGCGATCGGAACACAGTGGCCGCCCTCCAGCCGGTAGAGGCGGTTGTCCATCGCCCCGAGAATCAGCTCCGGCGGCTTGTCCGGCCTTGTTTGGACGAACGCCATCGACCAGACGCCAGCCGGCAGCTCCGCCGCCTTCACGAAGCCGCGCTGCGCCCGGGCGGGCGCCGCAAGTCCAAGGGCTGAAGTCAAGCAAAAGAACAGGCAGAACCGCTCTGCCCGCACCTTTAGATCGCGTGTTTTCCGGAGGTTGCGCACCAGAGCCTGCTCCGTAGACCGCCTGTTCCAGCCGCGGCGGCCTGCGCCATTGTACACCCGGCGAGTGGCAGGTGGTTCGGCGACCCGGCGCACAATCTTACGGCGTCAGGGAGTTAGCCGCCCGGCCTCGAGATCGATGGCCCGGGGGTGGAGGATGTCGTTCTCGAGACGTATGTGCTCGAGCAGGTCGCGCTCCAGCGCCGCGAGGTCTTCGAAGAGCGCCCTGCGGTTCCCGCAACTGCTCTCGCCGATCTGGTAGCCGTCCGTCAGCCGCCGCATCATCCCGAGCGCCTCCTTGCCGTTGGCGTGCTCGTGCTCCATCTGCGCGATCGGCCCGCGGACGGTGCCGCAGTGGAACGCGGGCGGCGGCTCGCCTGCCGCCACGGCCGCTTCGAGGCTCTTGATGTAAGGGAACAAGATCTGTTCTTCCTTCATCAGGTGCGCGTACAGCTCTTCCTCGAGCGCAAAGAATGTCCGGGAAAGATCGGGAATGAATCCGCAAAGCTCTTCACCCTTCTTTTTCCCGAGGATCCGCTCGAGCCGTTCATGGATTTTCGGCAGGTGCCCGCGGAGAAAGTTATGGTGCCGGTCCAGAATGTGATCGATCAGCTCCGAGAGCGGAGCGGTATTCCAGTCCCGGACAGCAGTGGTGGTCGTCGTCGCAGAAGTGTTCATAGTCGGTTTTCTTTCTTTCAGCGTAGCCTGCGGCAGCGACAAACGCAGTGACCGTTGTCACCGCTCATCGGGGATTGGTGAGGATGCCGGGCGCCGGGCCGGCTGCCTGCCCTCGCCTAACGAACAGCCCGGGCTCCGCCGATGGAACGATTCGGAGAGTTTTCAATGAGCGCTCGCGAATTCTATTCGACTTCCGCCAAGCCGAAGACTGTGGCCAAGAAGGCGCTTGAGATCATCCGGCGCAACAAGCCGAAGGCCGCCAACCTCACAGTCTTTGAAATCGTCGAGGAAGGTGATGGCACGGTGACCGCGGTCGGCCGCAGCGAAGGGGGAATCTTCCACGACTCGGAGATCGAAGTAGCGGCGTGGTCCGAGGGTGGAATCACCTGTATCGAAGTCGAGGCGAACGACGACAAGTTCACCAAGCTGCTCGTGAAACTGCGCAAGGCGCTCTGAGGCTCAGCGCCGGCGCGCCAGCTCGGCTTCGATCCGCCGGAGCAGCTCGCGGGGCCCGCTCTGGTTCGGCAGCAGCCCGGCGAGCTTTACCGCGTAGATCTGCGCCTCTTCCAGCCGCCGCTGCTGCAGGTAGAGGATCACCAGCGCGTGGACGATGTCCGGATCCCGGGGATCGGTCTCGTGCGCCCGCAGCAGCTCTCGCTCGGCTTCGCCAGTCCGGCCCAGGTGCTGCAGCGCCAGGCCGTAGTTGTACCGGATGCGGGCCCGGCCCGGCAGCAGCTTTGCCGCTTCTCCGAGGCTGCGGGCCGCCTCCCCGAGCCGGTTCTCCTCGGCCAGCAGCAGCCCCAGCGAGTAGCGCAGCTCGCCGTCTTCGGGCGTGTGGCGGATCGCTTCGCGGAGGACCTGTTCGGCTTCCTGGTTGCGCCCGAGCTGGTTGTAGAGCGTGGCCAGGTTGAGCTGCGCCGGCAGGAACATCGGGTCCAGTTCGATCGCCTTCCGGTACCACTCGATCGCCTCCCCGGCCCGCCCCTGCGCCGCCGCCAGGATGCCCAGATTCAGCCGGGCGCCCGGTGTGTCGAGGTTGGCCCGCTGCGTCTCGCGGTAGTCGGCCAGCGCCGCTTCGAAGGCCCGGCGCTGGGCGGCGCTCATCACCGCCGGCGGAACCGACGCCAGCACCCGCGCCGCTTCCTGCCGGACGGCGCGGATTTCGTCGGCCAGCAGCGGGGCCACCGCGTCCAGCCGCAGCGCCGGCTCGTAGGTCTCCAGGCCGCCGGCGGCCACCGCCCGCACCAGCGGATCCTCGTCTCCGAGCAGATCCAGCATCACACGGACGCCGGCCTCTCCGTAGCCGCGCAGCAGCTCCACGGCCGTGGCCCTGACGATGCCCGGTTGGTTCAGATCCCGCGCCAGCGCCGCCAGCCCGGCTTCGGCTCCGTCTTCGCCCCGGCGCCCGGCGGCGATCACTTCGCCCCAATGCGGCGCGGCCTGCTTCGGCCCGTACCATTTGCGGATCCACTCCGCCGCCCACTTCGGGCTCCGGTCCTGATGGCAGGCGCTGTTGCAGGCGTTCGGTACGCCGAGCTTCACGGTCAAGTCCGGCCGCGGAATGCGGAAGCTGTGGTCGCCGCGTGGGTCCACCACCATGTAGGTCCGCTCGGGCATGTGGCAGGCGACGCACCGGGCGGCGCCGCTATCCGGCCGGTGGCGATGATGGGACGGATCGTCGTAGTTCTTGGCTGGCAGCGTGGGGAACCGCTGCGGCGGCTCCGGCTGGTGGCATTCGGTACACAGCGCGTTGCCCGGGCGGCGGAATCCGAGGCTGTGGGGGTTGTGGCAGTCCGTGCAGCGCACCCCGCGCCGGTACATCTTGCTCTGCAGAAAGGAGCCGTAGACGTAGACCTCTTCGAGGATCTGCCCGTCGGCGTAGTAGAGCCCCTCGCGCAGCGTCGCCGCCCGGAAGTCGTCCATGAAGGGACGGCCGTGGGCGTCCTCGGGGCTCACCTGGTGGCGGCGCGAGTGGCAGCGGGCGCACTGGTCTACCTGGTAGCGGGAGTCGCCGGCGGCGAAATCGACCACCAGTCCCAGCTCGTCCCGCTTCGGTTTGTAGCCCTCCGGCCACCGCCGCGCCCATTCCACGTGCCGCTGGCCCGGCCCGTGGCAAGCCTGGCAGGAGACGTTGATCTCGTCCCAGGCGGTCCGGTAAGTGTCGCTACCGGCGTCGTAGGCTTTCCGCAGGTTCGTGGAGTGGCACTCGGCGCACATGAGGTTCCAGCGCTGGGACCAGCCGGTCCAGTGCAACGGATCGCCCGGCGGATATCGCTCGCCGGGATACAACGAGAACCAGCGCCGCCGCTCCGTATCCCAGGCGATGGTCAGGCACTGCAGCCGCCCTCCGGGAAACTGCACCAGATACTGCTGCAGGGGGCGCACGCCGAACGTGTAGCGGATCTCGAAGTCGCGGTACTCGCCATCCGGACCCTCGGTGTGGACGAAGTAGCGGCCGTCCTTGCGGAAGAAGCGCGCCTTCAGCCCTTCGAACTGGACCGCCGCATCGTTGAAGTCCCCCAAAACGCTCTCCGGCGTGGCCGGCTGCATCGAGAGCTGATGGTCGGAGCCGAGCCATTCTTCGTACTCTCTGGCGTGGCACTCGCGGCAGGTCTCGTTGGGCGCAAAGGCGATGCCCTGTGCGCCCGGAGCCGGTTCCCGGCGTGGATATTCTTCCCGCGAGCACGCCGCCAGCAGAACGAGGCCGGCGAGCGCGCCCGCCCGCCGCGCCCTCATGCACCATCCTCCACCGGCGCGTGATGGTTCACCGGGCCGGCGCCGTGACCCAGCCCCGGGTTGGTGGCGATGGCCCGGGTGATGAACCGCTTGGCCCGGGCGACGGCCTCCGGGATGGAAAGCCCCGCGGCCAGCGACGCCGTGATCGCCGCCGAGTAGGTGCAGCCGGTCCCGTGGGTGTGCGGCGTCTCGATGCGCTCGGCGGGGAAGTCGTAGAAATCGCCGCGCCAGTACAGTACGTCGGTGGCGTCGCCCGGCGCATGGCCGCCCTTGACGAGCACCGCCGTGCCGCCGTCGCCCGCCATCCTCCGAGCCGCCTCGCGCATCGCGTTCTGGCCGTCGATGCGCAGGCCGGAAAGCACTTCCGCTTCAGGCAGGTTTGGAGTAATGAGCGCCGCCAGCGGCAGCAGTTCCCGCTCCAGCGCTTCACCGGCATCGTCGGAGATCAGCCGCGAGCCGTGCTTGCTGATCATCACCGGATCCACCACTAGCGGGAAGGTGCAGCCCCGGAGCGTTTCCGCCACCGCGCGAACGACCGAAGCGTTGCCCAGGGCGCCGGTCTTGGCGGCCCCCGGCGGAATGTCTTCCAGCACGGCGCGAAGCTGCGCGGCGACAAGGTCGGCGTCGATGCAGACCACCCGGTCCACGCGTTGGGTGTTTTGCACGGTCAGCAGAGTGACCACGGCCTCGCCGTAGACTCCAAACTGGTGGAAGGTTTTCAGATCGGCCTGGATTCCCGCACCCCCGCTGGGATCCGAGCCGGCGATCGTCAGCGCCACCGGCGTCATGTAACTCATTAGAACATCGGCGGGCGGGGGGTGGCGGACCCTGGTCCGGAAGTCCGGGGGATCCGCCACCGTGTGCTGCCGTGCGGGTCAGGCAAGTCGAAACCGTTTCCTGCCGCTGGGTCATCGGAACTGGACGCGCACCAGCTTGGAAGTCCCGGCCGAGTTGTCGAACCGAACCTCCACGGATCCCAAAAGCGAAGCGTCGCCGGCCACCGGAAAGGCGGCGGAGAGCGAAAAGAGTCCACCCACGTAACTCGTGGCGAAGTAGTCTCGGAAGGCAGCGGCGATATTGGCTCGGATGGGTTCTTGTGTCACGGGGCGGCCGCGGGTATCGAAGAACTGAAAGCTGACCGCCGCTGTCGAGAGGGTGTTGTCGAAACCGTTTAGGCGCAACTCCAGGCCCGTCGCCGTAGGCGTCCACGAGGCCGAATCGATCCTCACCGGCTCCGGCGGCAAGGTGACGCCGGCGGTGGCCTTCTTGTCTGCGATTTTGGCCCGGAACTGGATCTCTCCGGCCGTGGTACCGGTCTGGAACACCGCTTCCGCCGCGCCTTCGATCAGGACGTCGCGTGAGCCCTTCTCGACGGCGACCGCCAGCCGCCGGCCTTCGCCTTGGAGAAACCCGATAGCCGGGTCGTCGAAGGCTCCTTCGATGGCCGGCGTGAACTCGATCTCGAGCGAACCCCGGGCGCCGGCCGGGGCAGGCCCGGCAAGCCGCAGCGAGACGGCCGCCTGCTGGCCGCTCGAGAGCGTTTGGGGAGTGAGGTGGATCTCCAGATCGGGGAACGGCGGCAGGTAGGCCACGCCCTCGAGAACGAACTCCCGGCCGTCCATCGACAGGATCGCCTGATGGATGCCCGCCTCCAGCGGCTCGTAGACGACGTCAAAGCTCCGCTCGGAGCCGGGTTCCAGATCGAGGGGCAGGGGCGGCAACCCTTCCAGCCCGAAGAAGCCCGCCTCCACGACGATCTGTTCGACGCGCAGCGTCCGGAAAGCCGGATTCCGCAGCCGGAAACGGCGCCGCAGCGTGCGGCCCTGTTCGACCCGGCCGAGAACCACCACCTCGCCCGCGGTCAGCCGGCGGAGCCCTCCGTCCTCTTCCACGAGCAGCTCCACGGTCGGCGGCGAGGAGCCGAACAACATCACCGTTAGCTCGTTGATGTAGAGCGTGGCGCTGAACGAGCCGTACTCCGGAGGCTGAAAACGCACGCGGAAGTCCACGTTCGTGCCCGGCGCGACGGCGTAAGGGATCGAGGGGTGATTCCTCAACCTGAACCACTGTTTCCCTACGTTGTTGATCCGGAATTGCGTGAGGAGTACGGTGTCCTGGCCCACGTTACGGATGCGCAGCCGGATATCCCGGTAGTCGCCCGTGGGAACTTCTCCGAAGTCCAAGACTTCGCCGGCAGGCTCCTCCTGTCCCACGCCTGGGACCCGATAGAGCTGGAGCTGGCCCCAGAGGCCGGGGGCCGCCAAGAGGAAGAGAAAAAGCCCTCGCAGCTTCATCGCCGTCCCTCCGGAAGCCGATAGACATCCAGGTGCCCGCCGTCCACGCGGACGACGAAACCAGGCCGGCCGGGCGTCCGGATGTGGACCCATTCGTCGCCAAGAGGTTCCATCGCCTCCACTTCTCCGGAGAAAGGCGCCCATTGTTCGCTCCCGCCCGGTTCTCTCAGGACGAGACGTCCCCGGTCGGTGTATAGAAGGCGCCGCTCCGGCAGCAGACAAGCGGCGGCGGCCCCAGGTGCCACCCACTCCTCTCCCAGGGTGAGGCGGCGAGCTGCGAGCCGGCGCACGAGCCGGAGGCCGTCCGGCCCGATGACAGCGAGGACGAGGACCGCTCCCCTTGCCGCTGATGCCACAGCGACAATCTTGCCTTCCGGCGGCTCGAACGGGATCTTGTGCCACCCGGCGGACCCGGCGAGTGCGACGGTGGCAGCGTCTGGAAAGACGGCGACGGCGCCCTCGCCGCGCTCGTCGAGTCCGAGAAGGGCTATCCCCGTTGGAGCGTCCATCTCCGGGCCGACAGCGCCGTTTCGGATGACGACGAGCCGCTCTCCCACGACCGCGATGGCTTGGTTCTCGCCTGCGGCCAGCGCGCGGACGCCGGTCATCACCGGGTCTCCCAGCAAGAAATTCCCGCCGATCCCCGCCAGAGGCCTGAGAACTCCGGAGCCGTCCCGGACCAGGCCGAGCTCGGGCGTGCGGATTCCCGGACCGCCGGAAGCCTTCGCCGAGAGGATCAGGGTGAGACCAATCGCTGCGGAAATGAGACGCCGGGTGCTCATGGTTTCTGGATCGTGATCGTGGGAGCGCCAACCTGGACACTTTGAGGCTGCGTCACCGCCGGCGGCGGAGCGGTTCCTGCGGGCGGGACGCCGCCGCCGGCGAGTCCCAACACCAACCCGCCCACGGCCGCTCCCGCGGCGATGACCCCCAACAGGGTCCACTTGCCCCTGGGCTTTGAGACTGAGACGGGAGCGGACCCGCCTGAACCGGCTTCCCGGCGCTCCGCGGGCGGTTCGAGCGTCTGGGTGATCAGCGTGCCCGCCCTCGCTGAACCTTTCACGGCGACGACGCGGATTGCCACCTGGCCCGGTTCCGGTCCCCAGCGAATGCCTCGGACTGTTGCTTTCCCGTCCTTGCCGGTGATCAAGACCTCAGTAGACATGTTGTTGGCGAAGACGCCGGCCGGCCCGGCGCCCGGCATCAGGAAGCTAACCGCCGCTCCGGCCACCGGTTTGCCCGCCGAATCCACGACCTGCACGACGAGGGGGACGGTCGAGCGCGAGCCAGTCCAGTGGACGGCGCCCGCGCCTTGCAGCACCTTGATTTCGATCATCGAAGGCGCGGGAAGTCGGTTACTTCTAGAATCCAGCGCCATGAGCGCCGGCAAGATGAAAAACGCTACCGCCGGAGCAGCGAGGGGAACGGGGAAAGCCCGCATAGAACCACTCCTGTACGGCGCTCCACTGAGCCCTGCATGCGGGGGCGGACAGGCAAGCGCCGGATGTCAACGCCGCCTTCAAGCAGCGCGGCGAATGACGACGACCGTCACGTTGTCAGGGGCGCCGGCCGCGCAAGCGGCTTCGATAAGAGAGTGGCACTTGGCCTCCAAAGTTCTCTCACGAATCAGCACGTCGGCGATGGTTTCTTCGCTGATCGTGCCGTGGAGGCCGTCGGTGGCCAGGAGCAATTCCTGGCCGGGCTGGAGGGTGATCGTACACGAGAAGGTTCGCAAAGGCTGGTTGGCTCCGATGGCCGCGGTGAGGACGTTCCGGAACGGATGATCGCGCAGCTGCTTTTCGGTGAGCCCCATCGTGGGGCCGACTTCCTGGCGCCAGGACTGATCGACGGTGATCGGCCCGAGAATCCCTTGGGTCAGCAAGTAGCAACGGCTGTCGCCGACGCTGGCGACAGCCAGCGCTTCTCCGCACTCCAGTACGGCCACGAGCGTAGTTCCCATGCCTTGAAAAGCAGGATCCGTTCGGGCGAAGTCCTTGACGCGGCGATCCGCTTCGATGAAGGCGGAAGCGAGCACTTCCGGGCTTGGCTGGGAGGCGGCGCGGACGACTTCGGCAACCGTCAACGCCGCCGTCCGCGAGGCGTGTTCGCCGGCCTGCTGCCCACCCATGCCGTCGGCCACGAGATACAAGCCTGTTTCCGGGTCGATCAGGAAGTAGTCCTCGTTATTCCGGCGGACACATCCTGGGTCGGTGAGCCCGTAGGCTTCCAGCATCGGCTTATTATAGCCATCGTTGCGCGGTGCGCGACAACCGCTCTCTCAACGCTGCGCGGCGTCGCTGGCCGGCTCGTGCAACCGTTCGGCTACCTCCTCGAAGTTTTCTTTGAGCCTTTCCAGCCCCTCCATGCTCAGGTCGCCGCGGCGCAATCCTTCGCCCCGTCTGCATCGTACCAACAGGCGGCTGGCGCGTGTATCTTCGGGATCCAGCTCCACGGCCTTTTCCAATTGCTCGGCGGCTTCCTCCAATCTTCCGTCCCGCCACAGCAGATAGCCGGCGTTGAAACGCAGGTCGGGGTCGTCCGGCCGGCGCTCAACAGCCCACAACAGAGCCTCGACGGCGTTGGGCGCCATCTCCCGGTACCTTGCCAGGGCGACATTGTTGAACACCGAGGGCGACGGAACGGCTTTGCCGACCAGCTCGAAGGCGCTCAGCGCTCCGGAATAGTCGCCCACATGATATCGGCACACCCCCAGCAGAAACTTAGCCTCTAAGTAGTGCGACGACGTCGGACGAACTCTCTCAAGCCAACGCGCTGCCGCCCGGTAATTGTTGTCTTCCCAGTGCATGCGGCCAAGTTCGTAGCAGGGTAAAGAGAATTGGGGCTCCAGGTTCACCGCGAGGGTGAAGTAACGGTGTTTCTCCTCAAGGTCGGAGGCCAGCAGCCCCCGGATGTAGTTCTCGAGCGCGTCCAGGCGAACGGGTGGATGAGTTTCGAGGAACTCCGATTCGCTCGGAGCGGTGTGCGGCGCGGCGTCCTGTAACAGCCGCCAGGCGAGCTGCGACTGGAGCCTCGACAGATCACGCATCGCACCAGCGTCTTCGTAAACGCGGCCGGGACGCATTCGCTTCAGGTCCAGGCTCTCGGCGCGAACACGGATGGCGCCGTCGGCAAGGTTCTCCGAATCTTCCGCCGGAGCGAAGTCGAAGCGGCCGAAGATCACATGCTCCGCGCGTGCTTCCAGCCCCAAACGGATCAACGATCCTTTCGTCAGCTCTACATCGGACGGGAGCGCCAGGCGGTGGGCGGCTTCTTCCCGCTCTTCGCGGCCGACCGCCGGCACGCCGTGGGCTTCCAAAGCTTCGCGCACCAGCTCGGCGAACGCTTCGCCGATCCAACGGAGGTTGGCTTTCCCGGAACCGTTGTGGAAAGGCAGAATAAGGTAACGTTCGGCTGCGGCAAGGCCGCTGCAGAGGGCCAGATACATGATGCCCACAGCAACGAGCCGCCGCATTTACCTCAGTCTAACAGAGGCTCCTGCCGCCGCCCCGGCCGACGCTGTGGCGGTTTGAAGCGCGGGCCGCGTCCAGGGCCGGGTCCGGCCCTTCGCCTGTGGAGTTGTCCGGCGACTCCGCGCAGGCCAACTCCACGAGCTGATTCACCGGACCAGCCGTCAAGAGGAAGACGAGAAGACGAGCTTCCGATTCGTTCCTCCGAGGCCGATTTCGCTGATCGTATATTTTTCGCCCTCCACTCGGTAACGGAGTGTCGTTTGCCGGTAAGTGTTCTCGACGGTCTCAATCTTGACAGAAACCTCGAGTTTCTTTCGGCCTTGTTCGAAAATGGCTTTATCGCCGTCCAGGGTCAGGCGGCACTTTCCCGGTTTCAGTTGCGTTTCCCCTACGTAGGTGGGGTAGACGAAATTGATTTTGAATCGTTCCGCGGCCAGCGCCACGCTGAGGCACGTCGTCAAGACGGTAAGAATCACGAATCTCATTTTCCAGATTTCTCCTTCTCACGCTGATAGAAATGGCGAATGCCGTCTCGCATCCCGGTCTTGCGGCATCTCTTTCCTTGTCGATACCGTCGTTCGTTTTCATCGTGGGACATGGCTGAGCGGTGCCACGATCCGCTCACTTTGTCCTATACGAACGACGTGCAGGAATGTTTCCGGAAAAGACGGCGACAGTGGAGGGAACCGCTGGCCCGATGTGCTCACCACCCATCTTCGAGCGTCTCTACGTTGCCTGGACAGGGGCGTCTGACGGGCGGAAACCCTATGCCACAATGGTAATGTGACAGGTCACGAGATCCGCCGGAAGTTCCTCGATTACTTCGCCGAACGGGGCCACAAGGTGGTGCCCAGCTCGCCCCTGGTACCCCTGAACGACCCGACTCTTCTGTTTACCAACGCGGGGATGAACCAGTTCAAGGACGTCTTTCTGGGGGTCGAGAAGCGGGACTACACGCGCGCTACGTCGGCCCAGAAGTGCGTCCGCGCCGGCGGCAAGCACAACGATCTCGAAAACGTCGGCTACACCCGCCGCCACCACACCTTCTTCGAGATGCTGGGCAACTTCAGCTTCGGCGACTACTTCAAGGCCGAAGCCATCGAGTTCGCCTGGGAGCTGGTGACGAAAGAGTTCGGCTTCGATAAAGACCGTCTGTACATCACGATTTTCCGTGACGACGACGAGGCGGACGAGCTGTGGCGCAAGATTGCCGGGGTGCCGGCGGACCGCATCTACCGTTGCGGCGCGAAGGACAACTTCTGGCAGATGGGCGAGACGGGCCCGTGCGGGCCGTGCTCGGAGATCCACTACGACCTGGGTCCGGGGACCGGCGAGCCGGGCCATGAGCACGAGGAGTTCCCCAGCGACGCCGGCGGGCGCTACGTCGAGATCTGGAACCTCGTTTTCATGCAGTACGACCGTGACGCCGAAGGGAACCTGACGCCCCTGCCCCGGCCCTCGATCGACACCGGCATGGGCCTGGAGCGCGTCGCGGCCATCCTGCAGGGGAAGCTGTCGAACTACGAGTGCGACCTCATCGCTCCGATCGTCGAACGGGCGGCCGAATTGCTGCATGTTGAGCCGGGCCAGAGCCCGGAGGCCGACGCCGCGCTCCGCATCGCCGCCGACCATGCCCGGGCGGCCGCTTTCCTGATCCACGACGGCGTCGTCCCGGCCAACGACGGCCGCGGCTACGTGCTGCGCAAGATCATGCGCCGGGCCATGCGCCACGCCCGCCGCCAGGGCAAGGAAGAGCCGTTCCTCTACGAGCTCACCCGCTTCGTAGCCGAGCTGATGAAGCCGGCCTATCCGGAGCTGATGGAGTCGGCCGACCGGGTGGCGCGCATCGTCAAGGACGAGGAGCACCGCTACGCGACGACGTTCCAGGTCGCCGAGCGGGTCTTCCACGACGAGGCCCGCAAGGCCACGGGCGGCGTGCTCGCCGGCGAGGTCGCCTTCAAGCTCTACGACACCTACGGGCTGCCCATCGACGAGCAGGAGGAGATGGCCCGGGAGCTGGGCCTGTCGATCGACATCGAAGGCTTCAACCGCTCGATGGAAGAGCAGCGCCGCCGCGCCCGGGCGAGCTGGAAGGGAGCCGCCAAGGCTCAGGTGGCGCCGGTCTATTCCGCTCTCGAGGCCCGCGGGCGGACCGAGTTCGTCGGCTACGACACGATCGAATCTCCCGCCACCGTCACGGCCCTGATCCGGGACGAGGAGGAGGTCGAGGAGCTGCCGGCGGGCGTCGAGGCCGAAGTCGTGCTCGACCGCACGCCCTTCTACGCCGAGGCCGGCGGCCAGGTGGGTGACCGCGGCGCGCTCTATTCGGCCGAGGGCGAGAAGCTCGCCGACGTTCTCGACACCTATGCCCCGGTGGCGGGCCTGCACGTACACAAGGTCCGTACCGCCGCGCCGCTACGCGAGGGCGACAGGGTGCAGGCGCGGGTGGACGGGGCCCGGCGCGAGGCGATCCGCCGGAACCACACCGCGACCCACCTGCTCCACGCGGCGCTGCGCAAGGTGCTGGGGCCGCACGTCAAGCAAGCCGGAAGCGTCGTCGAGCCCGGGCGGCTGCGGTTCGACTTCACCCACTACACGGCCATGACCCCGGAGGAGATCGCCGAGGTCGAGCGGCTGGTGAACGAGCAGATCCTCGCCAACGCTGAGGTCCGGACGGAGGTGATGGAGCTGGAGAAGGCGGTCAATGCCGGGGCCATGGCGCTGTTCGGCGAGAAGTACGCCGACCGCGTCCGGGTGGTCTCGGTGCCCGGCTTCAGCAAGGAGCTGTGCGGCGGCACCCACGTGCGCCGCACCGGCGACATCGGCCTGTTCAAGATCGTCTACGAGGGTTCGATCTCGGCCGGCGTCCGGAGGATCGAGGCCATCACCGGGCGGCGGGCCCTGGAGCGGTTCCAGCAGACCTCCGACGCTCTGCGCCGCGTCACCGAAATGCTGCGGACTACGGAGCCGGAGCTCGTCGAACAGGTCGAGCGGCTCATCACGCAGCAGCGGGCTCTGGAGAAGCAGCTCGAGCAGCTCAAGAACCAGGTCGCCCAGTCCAAGGCCGGGGCCCTCGAGAACCAGGCCCGGGAGATCAAGGGCGTGCGGGTGCTGGCCGGCCGGGTGGACGGGATGGACCGGCCGCAGATGCGGGCCATGGCCGACGCGCTGCGCAACAAATGGAAGAGCGCCGTGGTGGTGCTGGCGGCGGCTCAGAACTCCAACGTCGCCCTGCTGACGGCGGTGACCAAGGACCTGACCAAGAAGGTCCACGCCGGCAAGCTACTCGGCGAGGTGGCCCGCGAGGTGGGCGGCCGCGGCGGCGGTCGGCCGGACATGGCCGAAGGCGGCGGCAAGGACGTAGCCGCCCTCGACAAGGCCCTGGCCGGCGTCTACCGCAAGGTGGAGGAGCTGCTGTGAGCCGCTACGACTTCGACGTCGCCGTCGTCGGCGCCGGTCCCACAGGACTCGCCTGCGCCATCGAGCTGAAGCGCCGCGGGCTCCGGGAGGTCGTCTTCGACAAGGGCTGCGTGGTGAACTCCATTTATAACTACCCGACCAACATGGTCTTCTTCACCACGCCGGAGCTGCTCGAGATCGGCGACGTTCCCATGACGTCACTCTACGAGAAGCCCGTGCGGGTCGAGGCGCTCAAGTACTACCGGCGGGTCGCCCAACACTACCAGCTGGAGATTCACCAGTACGAGCAGGTGGAGCGAATCGACGGCGAGGACATGGATTTCACCGTGCGTACCAAGACGCGCATCGGCGAGCAGAAGGCCTACAGGGTGCAGAAGGTGGTTCTCGCCACCGGCTTCTACGACCGGCCGAACCTGCTCGGCGTGCCGGGCGAGGATCTGCCCAAGGTCACCCACTACTACAAGGAGCCGCACCCGTACTACGACATGGACGTGGCCGTGATCGGGGGCAAGAACTCGGCCGCCATCGCCGCCCTGGAGCTCTACTGGACCGGCGCCCGCGTCACCCTCATCCACCGGCGGGAAGGCCTCTCGGACCGGATCAAGTACTGGATCCGCCCGAATATCGAGAATCGCATCAAGAACGGCGAGATCAAGGCCTATTTCAACTCGCGGGTCACCGAGATCCGCCCCACCGAAATCGACGTCCAGACGCCGGACGGCAAGATCACGCTGAAGAACGACTTCGTCTTCGCCATGACCGGCTACCACCCGGACACCGACTTCCTGGCGGCCCACGGCATCAAGTTCGACGAGCAGACCCGCCGGCCGTACACGGATCCGGAGACGCTCGAGAGCGCGCGCCCGGGCATCCACCTGGCGGGCGTGATCGTCGCGGGCATGGAGACGAACGAGATCTTCATCGAAAACGGCCGCCTGCACGGCAAACAGATTGCCGAGACGCTGGCCCGGCGCCTTGCGGCGCCCGATCGGGCTTTGTGAGGCGCAAGTATTCGTTCCCGGGAGTCCCTCGCCCGCATCTAATTAACTAGGAGTATAAATGCGTATCGCAAGTATCGTGACCGGAGGGGTGTTTCTGATGTCATTGTTTTCGGAGGGTGCTGAACGGAAACAGCCGGACTCTTCCAGCCTCCCGGATCCGGAAATCGACTTGTCGGCGCGGGGAGGGGATCAAACCGCTGTTTTCGCCGGCGGCTGCTTCTGGTGTACCGAGGCCGTTTTCGAAGAGCTCGAAGGCGTCAAAGAAGTCGTCTCAGGCTACGCCGGGGGCTCGGCGGAGACGGCGAACTACCCCGCCGTCAGCACGGGCAAGACGAACCACGCCGAGGCGATCCGCATCACGTACGATCCGTCGAAGATCACTTACGGGCAGTTGCTCAAGGTCTTCTTCTCGGTGGCCCACGATCCGACGCAGTTGAACCGCCAGGGGCCGGACTGGGGACCGCAGTACCGCTCGGCCATCTTCTATGCCGACGAGGAGCAGAAACGCGTCGCCGAGGCCTACATCGACCAGCTCACCGCCGCCGGCGTCTTCAGCAAGCCGATCGTCACCACTCTCGAGCCGCTGGAAGCGTTCTACCCCGCCGAGGACTACCACCAGGACTTCTGCCGCCGGAACCGGAACCACGGCTACGTGGTCATCAACGCTGAGCCCAAGGTCGAGAAGGTGCGCAAGCAGTTCCCTGGCTTGGTAAAGCCCTGACCAGCCGCTTCCGCCGTAGGCTCGCCGCTTTTCTGCAGATTTTACCCGAAAGAGCTTGACTCTGGACCTTGGTCCAGGCCTTAGGCTGGAAAGCGGATGGGCGGACCGAGCCGGCACGAACGCCGCTGCTGGACAAGTCAGAAGAGCCGCCCGATTCCATTCGACTGTGTAAGGAGGCATTCCAATGAGCGCGAAACGCAGAGTTGAGGTCTTTACGGCCGGCTGCCCAGTCTGTGAGCCTACTGTAGCCATGGTGCAGCGTCTGGCCTGCCCCTCGTGCGAGGTCGAAATCTTCGACACGCGCGAAGAGACGGGCGCCCGCAAGGCCGCCGAGTACGGGCTGAAAAGCCTTCCGGCGGTAGTGATCGACGGCAAGCCGGCCGATTGCTGCGCCGGCCGGGGCCCAGACGAAGCCACGCTTCGGGCCGCTGGGCTGGGCGTCCCGCTCGGATGAGATTTGGGGCGGCGGTTGAGGGGCTCGCTCGCCGGGTGATGTTGATGGTGGCGCTGGTGGGGGCGGCCGATGGGCAGATCATTGCGCCGGGAGGCCGCACCCTGTTTAACCGGGCCGTCATGGTGCGCACCTTCGTGCGCGTTGACCGGTTCGAGCGGGCTCCCAACGGCGTCTCCACTACCCGTCTCGTCAATCTGTATGCACTCGTGTGGGGAGCGTTCCCCAACACCAATCTCACTTTCGTGGCGCCTCTGGTGAGCATGGAACGCAGCGGCCCCTCAGGCTCCGACCGCAGTACCAGCTTCGGCGACGGCGCCGTCTTTGCCCGGTACGACCTGTTGCGCCACAACGTCCGAGGCGGTTTCACTCGCTTGTCGCCAGAAGTGGGCGTCAAGCTGCCCTCGGGCGGAGCTTTCGGCAGCGGTTCCACAGATGCCATCGGCGGGCTGGTCTTCTCCCACGTACGCGATCCCCATTGGCTTGTCGCCGACGCCCAGTTCACCTACCGGACTGCCAACGAACAAGGTGTCCGCCGAGGCAACCTGTGGAACTACGACCTCGCTTACATGCACCGGCTGCTGCCGCGCGAGGAATTGCGATCCCCCACGCTCTATCTCGTGCTGGAAGCCAACGGCGAACATCAGCGGCGGGCGAGCATCCAGGGGGTGGTAGCGCCGAATTCGGGGGGCGATGTCCTCTTTCTTTCTCCCGGCGTGGAACTCATCCCCAACCGCCGAATTGTGGTCGAGTTCTCCCTGCCGGTTCCTGTGTGGCGGAATCTGAACGGGGCCGCGATCAGGCCCCGGACTCGTTTCTTGGTAGGGATCCGATGGTTGGTCCGATGACCATGCGGCTCACAGGGGCTGTATTGAGCATTGTCGTGCTAGTAACCGCACTCGCGACAGCTTGTTCCCGTCGAGCCTCCGAGGCTCACGAGGCGGCCGCGCCCGGTTACCGGGTCGTGCTCAAGCTCGGCGGCCACGGCAAGGCTCCCGGCCGGTTCAATGGGGCGCAGGGCCTTGCCGTAACGGCGGCTGGGCTTGTCTATGTCGCTGACGCTGAGAACTGCCGGGTTCAGGTGTTCAATACCGGCGGTGGGTACGTGACCTCCTTCGGCCGATGCGGCAAGGCAGCGGGGGAGTTCCTGAAACCAATTGACGTGGCGCTGGATGCCGTCGGGAACGCGTATGTCGTCGATTACATGCTTGACCGGGTGCAAGTGTTCAACTCACACGGCGAGTACGTGCGCGGCTGGGGGCGAGAGGGCTCCGGGCCAGGCGAGTTTGCGGCGCCGGTGGGGGTCGCCGTCGGGCGGTCCGGCCACGTCTACGTCAGCGACTTCTATAACCACCGGGTTCAGGAGTTCACCCCCGAGGGGAAATTCATTCGGAGTTGGGGCGGCGACGGCCAGAAAGACGGGCAACTGCACTACCCTGGCAAACTGACGGTCGGGCCGCGAGGCAATGTGTGGGTCGCCGATGCTCACAACTCTCGGCTCGAGGAGTTCGACCCTCAGGGGCGGTTTCTTCGGGTGTCCGGCGCCGGCCAGCTTCACGACCCGATCGACCTGGCCGTAGATTGCCATGGCGGGCTGCATGTGGCCGACAGCGGCAACCGCCGACTCCGCTGGCTCGACCCAAGCGGCGATCACGTGGCCGAATGGCTTCTGCCGCAGCAATCAGCAGACAAGTACCAGTCCCCCTCCGCCGTGGCGATCGACGCTGAGGGGTTTCTCTGGGTGAGCGATATCGCCAACGACCGCGTCTACAAGGTCGAGATTCTTCAAGGAGGCGAACAGCAATGCTTACATTCCGGTTCCTAAGAGGAGCGCTGGGCGTCCTGCTATTGGGCGGCCTGGCTCTTTCGCCCGCTGCCGCTCAGATCCGGCGAGCGCAGATCCGCGTGGACGGAATGAGTTGACCGCTTTGAGCCTATGGGGCCGAAAAGGCCCTGCGGCGCCTGGATGGCGCCGATCGTGTGACGGTGGCGTTGAGCGAAGGCTCGGCGGTGGTCGTGTCAAAGCGGGGTTTCGACCCGTCCGAGGTGCCGCAGGCGCTCAAGAAGGCGGGCTTCAGTGCGGGTGAGATTCGGGTGACGGCCACCGGGGTGCTCGTTTCTGAAGGAGGTCGGCTGGCGCTGAAGATGCCCGGTCCGGTGCGCCAGGTAGTGTTTGCCGGTGGCGCTCGTTTCAACGAGCTTCGCGGCAAGTCCGAACTCGTGGGCTCCCGGCTCCACGTGACCGGAAGGTTCCAGCTTCGGGCCGACGGGCCCCCCGAGCTGACAGTGGATGCGTGGGAGGCGGCCGGCAAGGGCGAGTAGTTGCCGGGTGGCCTGTCGGGCTCGTTCTATGGGCCCGTCGCGGCCGGTAGTGGTCATTCTCCTGCGTCGCTGAGGGCTTTCGTGCCACGGATGTCCCGAAGCTAAGAGCGGGGACTCTGCATGTGGACCTTCCCTTCGATCGGCTGCCGGGCTGGAGTCTCTTGAGCGCCGGGCGGTCCTTGACCGGGAAGTCGATCGTCATCGCCTTGATCCAGCCGGGAATGTCCTCGTGCCGGATGACGGCGGGGTCCTTTTTTGGGGCTTAGCCGAACCACCTCTCCCCGCAAGTCGCGGACGAACGTCTGGACTTCTCCCGCTGGCTCGGCGGCATGCTCGCTCGGGCCGCAGGCGCCGACGCCACCCAACAGGACTACCGCGGCCGAAGCGCGAAAGAGCTTGCCGAGTCTCACCGGTCCCAGCAAACGGCCCAATAGCGGGCGTCGCCAAAACCCTTTTGCGAAGATAGAAAGTTATGAGCGAACGGGGAAAGGCTGGCCTTGCGGCCAGCAGAGCAGCCGAGTTGATCGCCGTCGAGGACCAGTGGGGCGCGCACAACTATCTTCCACTCGACGTCGTCATCGAGCGCGCCGAAGGCGTCTGGGTGACCGACGTGGACGGCAAGCGGTACCTTGACTGTCTCAGCGCCTACTCGGCCCTGAACCAGGGCCACCGCCACCCGCGCATCCTTCGGGCGCTGATCGAACAGGCCGAGCGCGTCACACTCACCTCGCGCGCCTTCCGCAACGACCAGCTCCCGCTGTTCTGCAAAGAGCTGGCCGAACTCTGCGGCATGGAGATGGTGCTGCCGATGAACACCGGGGCCGAGGCCGTCGAGACGGCGATCAAGATGGCCCGGCGCTGGGGCTACGACCACAAGGCGATCCCCGAGGATAAGGCAGAGATCATCGTCTGCGCGAACAACTTCCACGGCCGCACCACGACGATCGTCGGCTTCTCCTCCGACGCCGCTTACCGCAGAGGCTTCGGCCCGTTCACGCCGGGCTTTGTCACCATCCCGTTCGGCGACGCCGAGGCGCTGGACCGGGCGATTACGCCGAACACCTGCGCCTTCCTGTTCGAGCCGATCCAGTGTGAGGCTGGCGTGCGCATCCCGCCCGATGGCTACCTGCGGGCCGTCCGCGAGATCTGCACCCGCCGCCGAGTTCTGATGCTCGCCGACGAGATCCAGACCGGGCTGGGCCGGACGGGCAAGATGTTCTGCTGCGAGCACGAGGACGTCCAGCCGGACGCCTACATCCTGGGCAAGGCGCTCTCCGGCGGGTTTTACCCGGTTTCGGCCGTGGTCTCGAGCCGGGAGCTGCTGGGGGTTTTCGAGCCGGGCAGCCACGGGAGCACTTACGGGGGCAATCCGCTCGGCTGCGCCGTGGCCCGGGCCGCGCTGGCTGTGTTGCGCGACGAACGGCTGGTGGAGAGATCGGCTGAGCTTGGAGCGTGGCTGCTTGAGCAGTTGCGTTCGCTCGAGCACCCGGATATCAAGCAGATTCGGGGCCGCGGCCTGATCGTGGGCATCGAGCTGCACTGCGCAGCGCGGACCTACTGTGAGCGGCTGAAGGAGCTGGGGATGCTCTGCAAGGAGACCCACGAGAACGTGATCCGGTTGGCTCCGCCGCTGGTGATCTCCCAAGACGACTTGGCCTGGGCGGTGGAACAGTTGCGGGCCGTCTTCTCCCGCGAGTAGTTCATTGAAAGCTCCGCGCGTCGCGGCGGCCAGCTGAGGCCTGCGTCCCGCTGCGGGCCGTCCCTTCGACCTCGGCGCGGTGAAAACGTGAGGCGTCCAGGGGGCGCGGAGCGTTTCGCCGGGGCTGCAGACGGCCGCCGGTTTTTTGCACGGCGTCTTCGCGGGACGGAAGCGGCGACTGGTGGACGGGATCTCCCGGGAACGAGCCGCAGCGGCCCGAAAGCGGAGCGGGAAACCCGGACGATACAATCGATAATGGCAAACAGTTTATGATCCAGACCTTGTTTGGCTCGGTGGAGCCGGAGCCCACCCTCTTCGAACGGCTGAAGAAAGGCATCCAAAAGACTCGTCAAGGGTTTTCCGACCGCCTGGAGGCCGTATTCGCGGGCAAGAAGGAAATCGACGATGAGCTGCTCGAGGAGCTCGAATACGCCTTGATTACGGCCGACATCGGGGTCAAGACGACCACGGAGATTCTGGAACTGATCAAGGAACGGGCGGACCGCGGCGATTTGAAGGATCCCAGTGCGTTGCGCGCGCTGATCCGCGAACACTTGTTGGAGGTTTTGAAAGCGACCGAGAAACCCATCGGCGAGGTCTCGGAGCCCCCGGCGGTGATCCTCGTCGTCGGCGTCAACGGCACCGGCAAGACAACGACCATCGGCAAACTGACGCAACATCTGAAAGACGCAGGCCATAGCGTCCTGCTCTGCGCTGCGGACACGTTTCGCGCAGCCGCGATCGAACAGTTGGAAATCTGGGGCGAGCGGACCGGGACGGAAGTCATCCGCCAGAAGCCCGGAGCCGATCCAAGCGCCGTTCTGTTCGACGCCTTGCAAGCAGCCAAGGCGCGCCGCGTCGATTACGTGATCGCCGACACGGCCGGCCGCCTGCACACCAAGACCAACCTCATGGCGGAGCTCGAGAAGATGCGCCGCATCGCCGGCCGCGTGGTACCGGGCGCGCCCCACGAGGTTCTGCTCGTGGTAGACGCCACGACGGGCCAGAACGGCCTCGAACAGGCCCGGCGGTTCACCGAGTCGAGCGGCGTGACCGGCATCGTTTTGACGAAACTCGACGGAACAGCAAAAGGGGGCGTGGTGGTGGCCATCGCCCGGGAGCTTGGGCTTCCGATCCGCTACGTGGGAGTCGGTGAGAAGGTCCAGGATCTGTTGCCGTTCGACGCGGACAAGTTCGTGTCATCCTTGTTTGAAGCGTGATGCCCGACTACTTGAAAGAAGCGATCGACCTCGCGCGGCAGGGGATCGCTCTGGCCAGCCCGAATCCCATGGTGGGGGCGGTGCTGGTGAAGGACGGCAAGGTCGTCGGGCGCGGCTGCCACACCTACGCCGGCAAGAAGCATGCCGAGGTGATCGCCATCGAGGAAGCCGGGCCGGCGGCGCGTGGCGCGACGCTGTACATCAATCTCGAGCCTTGCTGTCACGAAGGCCGCACGCCGCCCTGCACGAAACGTTTGATCGAGGCGGGGGTCCGGAAAGTGGTGGCGGCGATGCCTGACCCTAATCCGGCGGTCTCGGGAAAGGGCTTTGCCCAGTTGCGGGCTGCGGGCATCGAGGTTGAGGAAGACGAAACGCACCGCGCGGAAGCCGAACGGGTCAACGAGGCCTTCAGCCATTTCATGAGGACCGGCCGGCCGCTGGTGACCTTGAAGGCTGCGGTCACCTTGGACGGGAAGATCGCCGCTCCGGAGGACAACTACGGCTGGATCACCAGCGAGCGAGCCCGGGCCCACGTCCAGGAGGTGCGCCACGCCCACGACGCCATCTTGACCGGCATCGGTACCCTGCTTGCCGACGACTGCCGGCTGACCGACCGGACCGGCAAGCCGCGCTCCCGGCCGCTGATGCGCCTCGTACTCGATTCCACCTTGCGCATTCCGCTGGACTCGAAGATGGTGCAAAGCTGCCGGAACGACGTGACAGTGGTCACCACGTCGGCGGCTTCCGAAGAGAAGCGCAAGGCCCTTGAGGAGCGGGGCGTGCGGGTGATCGTCTGCGATGGCCCGAAGGGGCGCACGGATCCCAAACAGGTGATCGAGTGGCTGGCCGGCGAAAGGTACCTGTCCCTGATGATCGAGGCAGGCAGCAAGGTGAATTGGTCCTTCTTGGCGGCGGGCGCCATCGACAAGATCCTTTTCTACTACGCCCCAAAGATCTTGGGAGGACTCAAGTCCCTGCCGGTGGTCGGCGGCAAAGGGCGGCTGCGGCGCCGGGACGCGATCCTGTTCCGGGACGTGGCGATCACACCCATTCCGCCGGACGAGTTTGCGGTCGAAGCGTGGTACGTCCACGAAAGTTGAGAGTCGAAACAGGGAGCGGCGGTGTTCACCGGCATCATCGAAGAGCTCGGGACGGTGGAAGGCGTGGAGCGTCGCGGGGCCGGGATGCGGCTCACGATACGGTGCCGCACAGTGCTGGAAGACGCGGTGCTGGGAGCGAGCATCGCTGTCAATGGCGTCTGTCTCACCGTCAGCGACTTCACTGCGGAGCGGTTCAGCGCTGACGTCGCCCCGGAGACGCTCCGCCGGACCAACCTCGGAGTGCTGGCGCCGGGCGACCAGGTGAACCTCGAGCGGCCGCTTTCGCCTTCCGGACGGCTTGGTGGGCATATCGTACAAGGCCACGTAGACGCCACCGGAGAGGTCGCCGCGCTGGAGGAGCTGGGAGACGGTAATTGGTGGCTGACCGTCCGCTTCCCGCCCCAATTGGATCCCTACCTCGTGGAAAAAGGCTCCATCGCCATCGACGGCATCAGCCTCACCATCGCCGAGATGGGTGAGCGCACGTTCGCTGTCACGGTGATCCCGCACACTTACGAGAAGACGACGTTACGGAACTACGGGCCTGGATCGGTCGTCAATCTGGAAACCGACATCCTCGCCAAGTACGTCGCCAAGCTGCTGGGCAAGTCGCCGGCGCGGGGAGGAATCACTGTAGAAAGGCTCCGGGAACTCGGGTTCTGAAAGGCCACGGCCGCGCTCGCGGCCCCGTCCATCGCGTTGCGCTGCCCGCTCGGCGCGCCTTTGTAGCATAATGCCCGTATGCTCCCGCCGAAGAAGTACCTGACAAGCCGCGGCACCCTGCTGTTGCGCACCCTGCTCGCGGTATCGTTCCTTCTACTGCTGATCGCTGCCGTCACGGGACAGAGCGAGAACGTCGTGGCGGTCGAGATCGGCAAACATAACACCGACTTGTTGCCGAAGGGGAAGGAGGCCGACGGCATTGTCGGCGATTTCGTCCTCCGCAACGGCAAGATTGAGGCCCTCGTCAGCGGCAATCTTCCCGAGCGGCGGGCGAATATGTCCACCGAATACCGCGCCCCGACCCCCGGCTGTCTCTACGACCTGGATTTCCGCGGCGCAGCCAACGACCAGATCACCGCCTTCCGCCCCGGCGGCCAGATCGGCATGCTCTCCTGGGTGCGCGTCGTCAGCGACGGAAGCGACGGTTCGGCCCGGGTGGAAGCGGTGCGGACGGCGGCCAAAGGCGACGGCCTTTACACGCGGCACGAGTACCGGTTGGACCGGGGCTGGAACCACATCCTTGTCAGCTCGACTTACCGCAACGAGTCCGGCGAGCCGGTCGAAATCACGCCGCGGCCGGTGTGGAAAGGCTTCTCGAAAGAATGGAGCGTGGGCCGGATCCGGGTGGCCGACGCCATCGATCCTTTTGACAAGAGGGCCTACGCGTGGGCCCCGGCAGCCACTGAGGACATCCCCGAGAAGGTGACGCTCGCCCCGGGCGAGGAACGGACCTACAACGTGATTCTCGCGCCCGGCGCCTCTCCGGCCGCCGCTTACGGCGCCGTCGCGTCGCTGTCACGGCCGTCGGGACGCTTGGAGGGCAGGGCCGTCTCCACCGGCGGCGAGCCGGCCGTGCACGCGGCGATCCTGGTCGAGGCCGAGGGCGTCGAGCTGCCGGCCTATCCCGCCTCGGACGGCTCGTTCGGCTTCGTCTTGCCTGCCGGGGAATATGCGCTCCGGCTGGAGGACATCGGCCGGGAGCCGGTCGAGCGGAAGGCTGCCGTTCGGCGAGGGAAGACCACCCGGGCCGACTTCGAGCTCGAACCGGCCAGCCGGGTGAAGTTCGTTGTGAACGACGCTCAGGGCCGCCCGTCGCCCTGCAAGGTCCAATTCCTCGGCATCGACGGCACGCCGACGCCCAACTTCGGGACCCACTACCGGGCTCATGGCAACGATCATCAATATCAGTCCCACGACGGCCGCTTCACCCAGCAGGTGCCGCCGGGCAAGTACTTGATTCGAATTACGCGCGGACCGGAGCACGACTTGGTGGAAAGACGGATCGAAGTGAAGCCGGGAGAGCTGGTCGAAGTGACCGCTACCCTGCGCCGCACCGTGGACACCACGGGCTGGGTGGCCTGCGACTTCCACGCCCACTCCACCCCCAGCGGCGACAACTACTGCAACACCGACGACCGCATCATCAACTTTGCCGCCGAGCACCTGGAGTTCATCCCCACCACCGAGCACAACCGGCTCTATAGCTGGGAGCCGCATATCAAGAAGCTCGGCCTCGAGCGCCACCTGAAGACCATCGTCGGCATCGAGCTGACCGGCCCCGGCCAGCACTTCAACTCTTTCCCGTTGAAGGTCACGCGGTTCACCCAGGACGGCGGGGCTCCCAAGTGGCAGTACGACCCGCGGATCAACGCCGTGGTGCTGCGGTCGATCTTCGACGGCGGCCCGGACCGCTGGGTGCAGGCGAACCACCCGACGGTCGGCTTCGTGTTCAACGACCGCAACCAGGACGGCGTCTTCGACGGCGGGTTCCGGGGGTTCGAGGATCTCATCGACGCGGCGGAAGTATGGAGCACCGAGATCCTGAATCCCAACCCGTACTACGAGGACCGCCGCCCCGGACGCAAACCCCAGCGGCGCGAGAACCGCACTTTCGCCTGGCTGCAGATGCTGAACCAGGGGCGCCACGTCTGGTGCGTGGCCGTCAGCGACGCCCACCGGATCTTCGGCAACGGCGTGGGCGCCTGGCGCACCTACGTGCCCAGCTCCACCGACGAGCCCGCCGAGATCGACTATAGAGAGATCATTCGCAATGCTAAGGCGGGTCGCATGATGATCACCAACGGGCCTTTTCTCGAAGTGACCACCGCCGATGGGCTCCCGATCGGCTCCCACGTGATCTCGGAGGGTTCGATCGATCTGAAAGTCCGCGTCCAGACGCCCAATTGGATGGATATCGACCGTATTCAGATCCTCGTCAATGGGCGGCAGCGGCCCGAGGACAACTACACGCGCGCGTCGCACCCGCAGATGTTCCGCGACGGCGTGGTGAAATTCGACGAGACGCTGACGGTGCGGCTACAAGAGGACGCGCATCTGATTGTCGTCGCCGTGGGAGAGGGCTCGAACCTGGAGAAGGGCTGGGGCCGCGACTGGCCGTCGGCCATGCATCCGCTCGCCTATACGAACCCCATCTACGTGGACGTGGACGGCAAGGGATTCCGCCCGAGCGGAGACACTTTGGGCCACCCGCTGGTAACGGCCCGGAGAGAATCTGATTGAGTTTGCCGCCGTCGCCCTCTGGTGCAATGGGATCGGCGCTGGGGTATCGTCTGACATCCGCGGGCGTTCGCGCACCCGATAGGGTGAAAATATGACGTCCGGGACCGGCATCCACGCGATGGCAACTTGTGGGTTGGGCGCCGGGCAGGCCCGCCACTGCAGGCGGTTCAGACGGGCTCGCGCGATAGGGGCGGGGGCGTAGCTGCAAGCGCCGCGGCTGCATGCTATACTCGATTTCGAAAGGGAGTTGGATCGAGGCTCCCGGTGCTGGGCCCGTAGCTCAATTGGCAGAGCAACTGACTCTTAATCAGTGGGTTGCAGGTTCGACTCCTGCCGGGCTCACCAATCTTTTC
>CAYWXL010000030.1:16733-43777 GCA_964461995.1 uncultured Solibacteraceae bacterium | reverse complement strand
CACGTCGTCTCGGTCACCAGCTTCCGCGAGGAGGAGGCCGAGGCCATCGAGCTGGTGGCTTCGCCGAATTCACCCTTCGTGGGCAAGAAGCTGAAGGAGATCAAGTTCCCGCCCGGCGCCATCGTCGGCGCGGTGGCCCGCACCCGTGGCGACGTCATCATCCCCCGGGGACACTCCACCATCGAGCCCGGCGATCGTGTGATCCTGTTCGCCCTCGAACACGTCGTGCCGAAACTCGAATCGGCCTTCCTGGCCGAGAAGCGGAAGAAGCTGCCGTGGTAGTCCGCCTCCACGCCATCCTCTACGTCACCGGGATCTTCCTGCTCATCCTGGGCGCCACCATGCTCTTCCCCTTGGCCTACTCGATGGCCAGCGACCCGGCCAGCCGCTGGCCCATTCTGCTAGGCTTCCTGGTCACCTCCGGCACGGGGCTGGCACTGTTCAAAGGCTTGCGCGGCCCGGAGTCGGAACTCTCCATCCGCGAGGGCGTTCTGCTGGTGAGCCTCACCTGGGCCTGCGCCGGGCTGTTCGGGGCGCTGCCGTTCTACTTCTCGCCGCACTTCGGCTCGTTCACGGACGCCGTCTTCGAGGCCACCTCCGGGTTCACCACCACCGGAGCCACCATCCTCACCGACGTCGAGGTGCTCCCCAACGGCATTCAGCTCTGGCGCTGCTTCACCCACTGGCTCGGCGGCATGGGCATCGTGCTGCTGGCGGTGGCCATCCTGCCACTGCTCGGCACCGGCGGCATGCACATGTACCGGGCCGAGTTCTCCGGCGCCAAGAGCGAGAAGCTGAAGCCGCGGATCACCGAGACGGCGCTCTCGCTCTACAAGATCTACCTGATGCTCACGCTCGCCGAGTTCCTGCTGCTCTGGCTCGCCGGTGGGCTGAGCAAATTCGAGGCCGCCTGCCACGCCTTCTCCACGCTGGGAACCGGAGGCTTCTCCTCGCGCACCGCCAGTATCGCCGGCTTCGAGAACCCCCTGGTGGAGTGGATCATCATCGTCTTCATGATCCTGGCTGGGATGAACTTCACCCTCCACTACCGCCTCTGGCGCCAGCGGCAGGTACGGCGGTTCTTCGGCGACGTGGAGATCCGGGCCTATCTCGGCATCCTGGCTGCCGGCACCATCGCCGTGACGGCCACCTTGCACTGGCAGACGGGCTACGACTTTTCGGAGGCCCTGCGCGCCGGCGCCTTTCAGGTGACCTCCATCGTCACCACCACCGGCTTCGTCACCGACGACTACGAGCAGTGGGTCCCCTTCGCCCAGCTCCTGCTGCTGATCCTGATGTTCGTCGGCGGCTGTACGGGCTCGACGGCCGGGGGGCTGAAGGTCTCGCGCTTTCTGCTGCTCGGCCGGGTGGTGCAGCGGCAGTTCCGGCTCATCGTCGAGCCGCGGGCCGTGTTCGCCATCCGGATGAGCGGGCAGGTGATCCCCGAGCAGACGGTGAACGCGCTGCTGAATCTCCTGTTTCTGGCCTTCGTCGTCTTCGTCTCCGCCTGCCTGATCCTGGCCGCCAGCGGCGTGGACGTGCTCACCTCGATCGCCGCCGTCACCGCCGCCACCTTCAACATCGGTCCTGGCCTGGGCAACGTGGGCCCGGTGGACAACTACGCCCATTTCACGCCCCTGGTCAAGTGGGTCCTGGCCTTCTGCATGATCTGCGGGCGGCTGGAGTTCTTCACCGCCCTGGCGGTCTTCACGCCGTCGTTCTGGCGGAAGTAGCGGGCGCGCGCGTCACTCGGCGAGCGCGTAGCTGACGAAGGCGAAGGCGGAGCTGTCGGGCGCCCAAGAGTTGACGTTGATCGTCCCCTGGCCGCCGAAGAGCCGGTGGATCACCTTGGTCTTCTCCGGCGCCGGCTCGCCGTCCTCGACGGGCATGAGCCGGAGCACGACGTTGCGGTTCGCCGGGTGGCCCTTGGTTCCTTCCGGATAGGAGAGGAAGACGATCCAGCGCCCGTCCGGGGACGGGTGCGGGAACCAGTCCTCCCAGGCGTCGCTGGTGATCCGTTCGGCCAGCCGATCGTCCGGGCCGGCGCCGCTGGCCGGGATCCGCCAGACGTCCCAACTGCCGGCGCGGTCGGAGTTGAAGTAGATCCAGCGTCCGTCGGGCGAGTAGTCCGGCCCGTCATCATAGCCGGGATGAATAGTCAGTCGCCGCTCCTCGCCGCCCTCAACGGCGATGTCGTAAAGGTCGTAGTTGCCGTCCCGCCGGGCGCAGTAGGCCAGACGTCTGCCGTCCGGCGACCAGCCGTGATAGTAGCTGGGCTGCTTGCTCGTGATCCGGCGCGGCTCGCCGCCCGCGGCGGGCAGCAGGTACATGTGGCCGGCGGAGATGACGAACCACTTGCCGTCGGGCGAGATGCCATGGTCGTTGTTCACCCGGGTCACTGAGCCGGTATCGACCGGCTCCGGCGAACCACCTTCTGCGGCCAGCTTCCAAAGCCTTCCCCGGGAGTTCATGAGCAGGTAGCGTCCGCCCGGCGACCAGTTGGGCGCTTCGTACAACACGCCCTCGGAGCGATGAACGACTCGGATCTGCCCGGATTCCAAGGAGTAGACGGAGACGAAACTGTTGACGGGAGCCCGTGGCTGGGCCGCTGCCCCAACAGCCACCGCCGCGAGCGCCCACCGCCACCCCATAGGTGGATTGTACGATGTTGCAGCTCCCCGGGAATGGTGGCTCGGCCCTCATTCGATCCACAGGCCGAACTCGCGCAGCGGCGTTTCCCGTTCCCCGGGCCGGTACACCCGGACCCAATACCGGCCGGCCGGCAGACCGCCTGGCAGCGTCACAGTGAGACGTGCGTCCGATGCTTTAGCGGCGCTGGAGAATCGCAGGTCTCCTTCCGCATCTACGACCTGCACGTCGTAGGACGGAGAGGGAACAAGACCTTCAACGTCAAGATGAAGGACGAGAGTTCTGTTTTCCGGCGCCTTCGTCTCCACGGCGATCTGACTCCGGTAAGCCGTCAACCAAAGCTCGACGGCCGCAGCGCCCGGCTGGCTGCCAGGCAGGAATACGAGCAAAATCGCCGCCGCGACCGCAGCGAGCGGCCCTGCCCAGACTAGCCTCCGCAAACTGGACGAGCGCGCGCGGTCCTCACTCGCCTTTTCGGCGGCCTGGGAGCCGGAATTTTCCAGCTCCAGCTCCCGGAGGGCGGTCTGCATGGCGCGCACGTAGTCCTCGGTCTCCTGCACCCGCCCGCGGCACTCTTCACACAGCAGCAAGTGTTCCTCGAGGCGCGCCTGTTCCTCCTCCCCGAGGCGGTCCATCACGTACAGTTCGAGGGCATCCTCCGATGGATGACTCTTTGGGTCGCTTGGCATCTCGACAATCCTCGCAGAACTCATGCCGTCCTCCCGGGGGCGGTTCGACCCTGAGCTTTGCCCCTGGGATAGTTAGTGTTCACCCAGAGCCGGAAAATCTCATAAAGAAACGCTGAATCGGCCGTTTTCTCAGGCGCCGCTTTCCCAGCTCGCCGAAACGCATCTTCGCGCGGTACTTCAACATGCGGAACTGGTTGTGGGTCAAACCCATCACCCGGCAGATCTGCTGCTCCGACTCTCCGCGCAGGTAGAACCGCGTCAGGATTTCGCGGTCCCGCGGGGATACTTCGGCCAGAACCTCTTTCATCAACTCGACCTTCTCGCGGGCCAGCGCCTGTGCTTCCGGGTTGTCGGGATCCACGGCGAGGTAGGCCTTGGTCTCCAGTGCCGTCTCCCTTTGCCGCTGCCGGGCAATCCCTTTGATCTGGCCTGCCACCTGCCTCCGTACGACCGTGCGCACGAAGGCGAGCAAACGAGCAGGGTCGCGGAGTTCCCCCTTGCGGATCGCCTCGACGACCACCAGGAAGATGTCATGGACGCGATCCTCGAGATCCCGCGTGCCCAAATGCCTCCAAACATAAAACTTGACGCCCCGTGAAAAGATCTTGTAGAGATCTTCCATGCCCCTCTCGTCGCCCGCCTGGATCCTTTCGACCAAAAGGACCCATTTTTCGGCGCTGATGTTCGCCGTTGGCTCTCCATCCGGCTGAGGCTCCCGGTCCCCCGCGAGGTGTTGCTCCTGGGCTCGATCGAGGTCCCGCGGTTCGGGTTCTTGTTTTTGAGGTCGTGCGCCTGCACCGGGCATATCGATTCACCCCGTGGAAATCAGAAAATAGCCAGCCCACTCAGTGAGGCGAGCGCGCTTACCCCTTTGGCGGATCAAGCTGACTTGAGCCGCTTGCAGGGCGCGGTGTGGAGGAACGGCGAAGCCACCCTCGCTGACCGGCCCTAGTGTCTCGTAGAACCGGCTCCACAACGCCTCGTTGCCATCCGGAACGGGCCAGAGCGTCGCTACCACGTGACGTGTTCCGGCTCGCAGCCAGGCCCGCGTCAACCCCAGCAGCCCGGAGCCGGGGAGGATCTCTCCGTTGCCCGAGCTGCAGCCGCTCAACACTACCAGCTCCGCCCGGCACGCGAGGGCACGAATCTCAGTGCCCCCCAGCAGGTCCAGTCGGCCGTCGGGCCGCAGGCTCAAAGCCACGAATCCCCGCTTAGGTTGCCGATCGGGCGCGACGATATGCGTAGCGAAATGAAGCACTGCCGGCTTTTGTTGCAGAACCCGGGCGAGCGCGGCCCGGTTCGCTTCGACGCCGGTGAGAGCGACCGCCGCTCCACCGGCCTCGCGCCATTTCCGGATGCACTCGGCGATCTCACGCATCGTCCCGGGCAAGCGCGGAAGTTGAGCCGTGCCCAGGCGGCGCGCCAGCCCGCCACGCAGTCTTTTCAAGACCTGCGGCCACCGGGGATCGGCGCGGTTGTAGACCGGGTCTCCCACCGCAACAAGTCCGCCCTGCCAGTGACCGTCCTGTGGGGTGTTCAGCAGAGCGACGCTCGGCACCAGCCGGGGAGCATGCCGCTCGATCAGATACGTGGGTTCAGTCTGGCCAGGCTTTCCGATGACGAGGGCAGAGAATGGCAGCTCGAACAGCGCGTCCTCGACTGCCAGGATCCAGTCCGGATAGCTCTCGGCCGCCTCGCCGCCGAACAAAGTTGCGTAAAGTTCGGCGCCCAACGCTGTGGCCTCCGGACGCGCTGCCTCCACGGCGTTGCGGAAGCGAGCTATCGCTTCGCGAAGTTTTTCGCGGCCCGGAAGCTCCTTCATTTCGAGCGTCCTCGGAGTCAAAACCCAGAGGTACGAAGCAGGCTCCGCCACATGGAACAGCAAACAGGCCTCGGAAGGCGCGAGAGCACTCTGTAACTGCTTCACTGACGCGGGAGGCTGATCGGCGGGCGCGCGAAAGCGCAGCCCGGCTTGGATTTCCAGCTCTCCAAGCCGATGCCGCCACTCGGTCAAACGGCTCGCCGGCACGCCTTCCCCTGGTCCCGCCGTTTCAGCCGCCGCCACCTTGCGCAGCAACTCCCAGTATTCCGGCGGCAGAGCCTTGCGGATGCGTTCGCCCTCGCCCAGGCTCGCGGCCAGGCCGACCGCTTGTCCCCGGGCGGCGATCTCAAAAGCCCGGCGTATCCACCGCTGCGAGCCGGTCTTCCGATACAGGCGCACGGCGACCGCCACCGCGCGCTGGAAGACGTCGTGAAGTCCGGTGTTACTGTAGCGGCGGATGAATTCGGCCGGCAAGATCTCGGATCTCAACCGGTGGATCACGTCCAGCGCCCGTTGGAGGTCTCGCATCGCTTCGCGGAGGTGGCCGGATTGCTCATACACGGCGGCCCGCTGGTAATAAAGACTCCACAGAGGCGTGGTGTCCGGCTGCTCCAAGGCTCTCTCGATGGCTGTGTCCAGAAAGTGGAGCCCCAGGCCGGTCTCACCGGCGGCTGCGAACATCACCCCCAGGTTGCGGTAACTGTGGGGACGGAAGGGAATCGACTGGAGCTGCCGGATGCGAAACGCATCCAGAAAGAGGCGCCCGGCTTCTTGCCGCCGGCCGGCAAGAAACAACTCATAGCCGAACCCGTCGAGAATGTCGGCCCGCAAGGCCCACGAGTCCGGCGAGTCGGAAGTTCTCAGCGCTTCCTCGTAAGTCCGCCAGGCCATTTCCCAATTGCCTCGCCGCGCCGCCAGGAACGATCGTTGCGCCAGCAAAGCCCCGGCGTAGCCGGCCGGCGCTTCCGCCGGGAGCACGCGGAGCGCCTCGTCCAACGACACCGCAGCGTCTTCAAGAGCTCCGGTTGTCATGTATACGCCCGAGATGTTGAGGCCGAGGATTGCTTCGAGCGTGGGGTCGCCAGCACGCCGGGCCAGCCGCCGGGCTTCGAGGTAGGAGGCCATGGCGTCGGCATACTGCCAAAGGCTGAAATCAATATTGCCGAGGTTGGTCAGGAAGAGAGCTTCGTAACGTAGATGGCCGCCTCGTTTCGCTCGCTCGAGGCCGTCTTGGAAAAGCCGGCGCGCTCCGCTCAGATCCGCATCCTGGACGAGCCTCACGCCTTCATTCCTGAGCTGGTCCAGCTCCGGGATGCGGTCCAGTTGCTCCACCGCCCGGTTCGCGGATGGCGCTTCATGGAACGGGAATGTCCGTCTCACCGTTGCCGACCCAACAGCGAGCACTAGGAGGACGACGCCAACAGCCAGGGCAGGTCTCATCGGCCCCGAGTGATACGACCTACAGCATACTCCTCATCCAGGTGGTAGTGCTAGGAGTACTACTCTACGTAGTACTCCCAGCATCATACCAGAAGTGTCTGCCGAGGCAGTGTCCGAAAGTGCGGTTGAGTTCACTTACGCGCCGTTGAGAAAGGCGTGGCGAGTTCGTAGGCCGTGGCTGCCGGTAGAGCTAACCCCAGAAGCCGGTGACCGGCCAGATGATGATAGGACGTTGATCCATCGTCGGCTTTCCTTTTTGTTCCACCGGGTATGATCCCGGCTGTCTTCAAAGCTACAAAGCGCTTCCCCGATGGCCCCGTCTCGAACAGGCCCAATTCATTGAAAATGCGGGAATAACAGATTTCACATTTGGTGTGAATCGGTTTTGACCCCAGTCCGCGCTCAAGCCAGGCAGATCCACTCTCAGATCTCAGAGCAGCGTCGTGGCCGTGTCGGCGCACGCCTGGTCCACCTTCTCCCACTCCCTCCCGCTCCGACACCGGCCGGGCGAGCCTGGCCCCAGTAGACGCGTCTGACGAGGAAAGATCCAGATCGGAAAACAGACTCTGCTCGCCCCGTCCTCGTTGTGGACCTGACAATGTGCGGTGGCGCGGCTAGGAGGTCCCGCGGGCGCTCATGATGTCGTCCGACGTGTCGTTTTCGCTTTCATAGCCGAAGTTGACGAAGAAAATCCCACCGGCGGAAACACAGCCGGAGAATCCGTGAATCTACCGGCGCCGCGATGTCCGGTTTCCAATCTCCCGCCCGCGGGGGACCGGTTGCGGCGGGAAACAGTATCGAAATAGATCCGCTGCCGCATCTCATGGCGAAGACGATGGGAGGCAGTGTAGGTGGACACTGGAAGCCGAGAGGCCCCGATTTCTGCGTTCTAGACCGCCGCCGGTTCGCGGGTTGCGGCTAGAATGGGGTGAGTCCCCGTGTCCTCTCGAGAATCGGTAGGAGGGAATCCATGCGAATACGAATGCTAATGGCCGTTTTGGCGGCTCTGTTATTGACGGCCGCGTGCGGCCGGATCACCGAGAGCACTGAGACGGAGGTCACCGAGCAGGACATTGCGAAGGCCGAAGAAGAGCTGGCGCGGATGAAAGAGAAGCTGGCCCAGGAGAAGGCCGCGGCCGAGCAAGCCGCCGCCGGAACGGGCGAAGCGGGGCACGCTGTGCCGGGGGCCGCGGCCGGCAAGGGCGTCGTGGAGCCCTCGAAAGCGGAAAAGGCTCCGCCCAAGGCCCCGGCGCCGCCTCCGGTGAAGAAGATCACGCTTGAGCCTGGCACGCCCATCGTGGTACGCACGACGAGCACTATTTCCACCAAGACGGCCCAGACCGGCGAGCGCTTCACCGCCAGTCTGGAAGAGCCGCTCATGGTCGGTATGGAAATGATCGCGCCCAAGGGAGCTCTGGTCGAGGGTGTCATCGTGGAATCCAGGAAGGGCGGCCGCGTGAAGGGCAAAGCCGTGCTTGCCGTGGCTTTGACGAGCCTTATCACCGATACGGGTCAGCGTATCGAAATTGCCACCAATGCGATCGGGAATCAGGCCAAGTCAGCCAAGAAGAAAGACGCGATGAAGGTCGGTATCGGGGCCGCGGCTGGAGCCGTCATCGGCGCCATCGCCGGGGGTGGCAAAGGCGCAGCGATCGGCGCTGGCGTGGGAGCGGGCGCGGGAGGGGCGGGAGTGCTCCTCACTCGCGGAAACGCCGCCGAGATCCCGTCGGAGACGATTCTTCACTTCGAGTTGACGGAACCCGTTACCGTGACGCTTAAGTGAGGGCGATAAGCGTTTAACGCGGCAGCCGGTTTCACTGTCGGTCCGGGGAGACGCCGGAGGAATCCCCGATTCTGGACGCTGGCGACCCCGGGAGCGGAAACCGCCTGTTCCGGTTCGTCCCGGCGGTGGGCAGGGGCTTCATCGCTGGCGATTTGTCATGTTATATTAGCTTTAGACGGACGGTGGGCGGCTAGCTCAGTTGGGAGAGCACGGCGTTCGCAACGCCGGGGTCGTGGGTTCGAGTCCCATGCCGTCCACCAATCATTCCTTCCTCCCTGGCTCCACGCGACCCGGCCCTAGCGGAATTTTGAGGCGCGCCGAAGACTTGGGGCTTGTCTTTACCCACTCCGCCTGCGGCTGGACCTGACCAGCGTGAGGCTGCAGCGCCTGGAGACTCTCTGCGTTCCCGCCGCCGCTCAGTAAGTCTTCCAGAACTTCCGCAGGCTTTCGCGGTCCGGGATCGGCAGCCGCTTTTCGACCGGCGGCAGCTTCGGGAAGGCCGCGTGGGGCTCGGTCTGGTACCAGTAGCCCACCGAGGAGTAGTCGTTGGCGTGGACGTTGCCGTGGCCGTGCTCGATGGTCACCTTGATCGATTTGGTGAACATCACCGGGTCCTCGATGTGGTAGCGGTACATGGTCCACTTGCCGCTGTAGGGGGCCGGACCGGTGGTGGGCCCGGCGAGCGAGATGCCGTGGTAGGGCATCGAGTTGTGCCCGCCGGGATAGCCCCAGGCGGCGCAGAAGTAGTCTTCAGTCCCGGTGCCTACCAGCGTCGGCTTCTCGTCGCCGTCGATGAAGATCATGTCGTCGCCCTCGCCGAACCAGCCGAAGTTCTTGATCGGGTTGATGTGGTCGATCGAGAGGTTGCAGCCCACGTAGTGGCCGCGCCCTTTGGCTTCGAGGATCACGTAGTTCAGCTTCCCGTCGAGGTTCACCACCTCGTTGGTGCGCCGGAAATCGGCGCCCTGGCTCAGGTCGAGGCTCGTCGGGACGGTGGGGTTCTGCCGGCGCCATTGCGCGTGGAACCTCAGGGCCTCGTCCGGCAGGCCGTCGTAGGCCTCGTAATCGACGTAATAGTAGAGCGCGCGGACGGGCTCCTCGCCTTGGTTCTCCACCGTGAGCCGCGCCCCACTGGCGAACGGCATGGGGAAGAAACAGTTCATCGCCGCCCGATTCTCGGATTCCGGCCGCCCGCCGGTGACCATGTTCAGCGGCAGCGACCAGTAGTTCGTCACCCGGGCGTGGCCGACGCCGAAGAAGTCGCCCACCGGCGATTCCACGCTCGGCGAGGACTCCCCGTCCCAGTAGGCGCGCAGCACCATCCGCCGCAGGTAGTGCGGCTCGCGGGTCGAGATGGTCATCCAGATGTGCCGGATGCAGCCGGCCCCGGCGATGTCGGCGATCACCGCCGTCTCGCCCGGTTTCAGTTGCACCCGGTCGGCGTTCTTGCCCGTGCGGTTCCAGCTCGACGACCGCAGCCGCCGCCCTTGCCGGGCCAGAAACAGATTGCCGAGGCCGCTGGGGTTCGGGCCGGTAGCGGCGGAAGCGCCTGCCGCTGCGGCGGAGGCCGGCGCCGCCGCACTCCCCGCGGCCAACCCGGCCCAGCCGAACAATCGAGTCAGGAACTGCCTGCGTTGGGTGGACATGGATTCGGTCACCTCCGTGGATTGGTCCTTCGCTGACTGAGTCTATGCTTTCTCGAGTGCGGGCCGCAAACCTTGGCCGCCTCACTTTGCCTCGTCAGTCCCAGTAGCCCATCCACCATCCCATCGCCAGCCCGATTGCCCACCCGGCTACGGGAAACGCCGCCAGCGCCGCCAGAAGCCGGTAGGGCCACTTCCAACCCTGCGGAAAAACGCTCAGCACTGCCTGGGGAATTGCGATCCCGAGAAATACGGCCGCGAATCCCAGATCCCCCACACTGCACCAGGGGCAGTGCCGGCTGTTCGGATCGTGGATATTGCAGTAGTCCACTGCGCCCGCCCACCACGAGCGGCAGCCGCAGTCATAGATCCAATCGCAAACGTTGATGACGAAGATGGCCGTCACGGCCACGCTGGCGGCGAATATCGCCGCTCCGGAACGCCACGGCAAGCTCTTCATGCTCTCCACACTAGCGCAAACGGGGGGAGCCCCCTATGCGCGAACCCTTCGCTTTACTCGGAGGAACTCCGGGGAGTCCCGTGGCAAGCTGATATCATGGCGCTGGATGGCGGTTTTGACGGTCTCCGGGCAGCCGGGCTGCCGGGTCGAGGAGGTAGCCCGGTTGACGGCGCAGAAGCTGGGCATCGAACTGTTCACCGAAAGCGCCCTGAACCGCCTCGTTGAAGAACAGTTCGGCTCCGCCCCCGAGCTTCCGGACAAGGCCTGGCCGCACCTGCTCTCCTCGATCCTTGCCCGGGTGGCGTCGAAGCACCACGTCGCTGTCTGCCTTCCGGGAGCCGAGTTCGTGCTCCGCTCTTATCCGGCCGTTCTCCGCGCCTACATCGTTGCTCCCGCCGTTTACCGTACGGGAATGCTCATGCTGGAACGCGGCCTCGAACGCCCCGACGCCCGGGAGCTGCTGGCGCGGCTCGACAAGGAACTCGCAGCCCTCCGCCGGCGGCGGTTCGGCCGGGCCGCCGCCCCGCCGGACCTGTTCAATCTGACGCTGAACGCAGCCTTCATGGAGACCGAGGAGATCGCCGGCCTCCTGGCTGACGCAGCCCGCCGAAAAGGTTTGCTCGAACAGGGCGTGATGTCTTCCGCCACCGAGCGCGAAATCCAGTTTCAAGTACGCCTGAACCTCGCCCGGTATCAGATCTCCCCGCCGGACGATCTCGGCCTGGAACGGCCCCGTTTCGAGCACCCGAGTGAGGAGATTTTCGCCAGCCTGCTCGATTTCTACCGCATCGCTTGGGAATACGAGCCCCGGAGCTTCCCTCTCGAATGGGACGACAAAGGCAACGTCCTCGAGGCCTTCACCCCGGACTTCTACCTTCCCGAATTCGACCTCTACGTGGAGCTCACCACCATGAAACAGGCCCTCGTCACCCGGAAGAACCGGAAAATCCGGCGCCTCCGGAAGCTCTATCCGCACATCAATATCCAGATCTTTTACCAGAAGGACTTCCAGAACCTCATCTTCAAGTACGGGCTCGTTGAGCGTACGATGCGGATATGACCATTCCCGAACCGCCAGGCGTCGAGCGCGTCCTTTTCACCGCGGAACAGATCCGCCACCGCATTGCCGAAGTCGGCGCCGAAATCAGCGGGCGCTACCGCGGCAAAGACCTCAAGCTTGTGGCGGTGCTGAAAGGATCGGTCTATTTCCTCACGGAGCTTACCCGGGCCATCGACATTCCCGTCAAAATCGACTTCCTTGCTATCTCCAGCTTCGCCTCCCAGCGCAGTTCTCCCGGCGTCGTCCGCATCGCCAAAGACCTGGACGAGCCTATCGAGGGCGAGGACGTCCTTCTGGTCGAGGACATCGTGGACACCGGCCTCACCGCCACCTACCTGCTCCGCACCCTGGCCGGCCGCGGCCCCAATTCCCTCGCTGTCTGCACACTCCTCGACCGCACCTCCCGCCGCCTCGTCGATGTGCCCGTCCGCTTCCGGTGCTTCGAGATCCCGGACCGCTTCGTCATCGGCTACGGCCTCGACTACCGCCAGCTCTACCGCAACCTGCCGTACATCGCCGTCATGAAACCCGGAGAGCTTTCCCCGCAACCCGGTGCACCCCCGCGGCCGCCGTCGGCATCTGAATAGTGATCAATGGACGTATGATTCGAGGAGGACTCATGAGAACAACCAATCGCCACGCCGCTCTCGTTGGATTCACCATCCTGGCCGCCCTCGGCGGTACAGCCGCCGCCCAGAAGCTCGACCTCACCCGCGACTATCAGGTGATCTCCCGCGGCGACGTCAAGAAGCTCCACGGCGACCTCAACAAAGCCGGCCAGAACGGCATTCACGTCGTGACGGGTTCCTTCAGCGGCGGAGACCGGCTCCGGCTGCTGCTCGAGAAGACCTCGGGCAAAGAGACTTACGAGTATTACATCGCCGCCGCCGGCGACATGGCCAAGCTCGAGCAGCAAGTCAGCCACGGCGGGTCCCAGGGTTACCGCATTCTGCCGAACACCATGACCGTCAAGAGCAAGACTTTGGGCAAGGGCGACATCGTGATCATCATGGAGAAGGGACCGCGGTCGAAGAGAACCTACGAATACCTGATGCTCGACGCCACCATGCCGGCGACGATGCAGGTGACCCTCAAGAGCAGCATCGAGCAAGGCTACCAAGTGGTGGGCATGTTCGAGCGCGGCAAGCGGCTGCTGCTGATTCTCGAAAAGCAGAAGGAATAACTAACCGAAAAGGAGCCGATCCGGGAAACGGTTTTCGTCGGCCCCCCTTCGTTCTCAAAACCGCCACTCCTTCACCAGCGTCTTCCGGCCTCCGTCACGCCGCGAGAGCCGGATCCAGTCGAATTCCACTTCGCCCGGTTCGTCCGAGAACTGGAACTCCATCTGCGCCAGCCAGCCCAGGGCTTCGAAGGACGTCCGCCAGGTGCGCCACCGGCCGTCGCCGGGCAGATCCACTGCGGTGCGGAACTCGGGATTCCGTAGGTCCTCGATGGTACCCCACCGGAACCCGGTGATCCCCACCTTCCGCGCCCGCGCCCGGAACTCGATCTCGAACTCCGGCCCCTCGGCCACGTACGCTCGGATCAGGTGGGCGCCCTTGCCGAAGGTCTCCACCTTCAGCCGCCCGCCCGCTTTCGACGCCAGAGCATTGCGCCGCGTGCACCAGCCGTCCACCTCGCTCCGGTACTTGTCCTGCTCCTGGACTTCGTTTTCCAGGAACTGGCCTTTGTCGCCCGTTGCCTGGATCCAGTCCTCCAGGATGCGCCGCATCCTCTGCAGCCTCTCGGCGTGCGCCGGATCTCCGGCCAGGTTGTGGATCTCGTACGGGTCATTCTCCAGGTTGTAAAGCTCTTCGGGCGGCCGCGTGTCAGCCAGGAATTGCGCTGCCGGGCCGGTGAGCTTCCCCTCTTCCTTGAGCTGCCGCATCACCGCTAGCGTCGCGTACTGTGTATCCTTGTAGACGTTCTGCTGAGTGTAGGGCCGGTCCGGGAAGAAGTTCTTGATGTACTTGAACTGCTTGTCCCGGACGCACCGGATGCGGTCCACCGTCTCATCGCACCGGTCCCGGGCGGCGATGATGTAAGCGCGCGGCTCCACCGCCGGGCCGAAGAACGGCCGCCCCTCCATGTAGGCTGGCGGTTCGATTCCCGCCAATTGCAGCGTCGTCGCCGTAATGTCTATGGCGCTCACCAGCTCGTCGTAGGTCTCCCCGGCCCGATAGCCTTCGACGGAGAACTTCTCCGGCACCCGCACGATCAAGGGGATATGAATACCGGCGTCGTAGAGGAACTGCTTGCCCCGCGGCATCGGGCGTCCGTGATCGGCGAAGAAGAACACGATCGTGTCTTCGGCCAGGCCCTCTTCCTCCAGCCGCCCGAGCACCCGGCCCACCTTCACGTCTAGATGCTTCGCGTCGTCCAGATAACAGGCCCAGTCGAGCCGGACCGCCGGATGATCCGGGTAGTACGGCGGCAGCGTCGTGAGCTTGTCCGGGTCCGTCGGATCCTTCGGGAAGCGCTTGAAGGCCCGGTGCGTCTCCGAGAAGTTGATCTGCGCGTAGAAGGGCTGGCCCGGCTTGCGTTCCGACCAGTCCTCCCCGTCGAAGACATGGTCGGCGTGGAAATTGAAGTCTGTCTTGCCGGTGCCGTGCAGCCCGTGCGAGTTTTTCAGGTTCGAGGTGTGGTAACCGGCGTCTTGCAGAAAGTGGGTGAAGGGGCGTACCGGCTCGGGCAGCCGGTAGTCGTCCTGGCGGTGACTGCGGTGGTTGTGGGCGCCGATCGTCGTCTGGTACATGCCCGTCGCCAGCGCCGAGCGCGACGCCGAGCAGACCGGCCCCGTGACGAACGCCCGCGTGAAGCGCATGCCCTGGCTCGCCAACCGGTCGATGTTTGGCGTCTCGAGGTCCTTGTTGCCGTAGCAACTGAGGTCGGGGCAGAAGTCCTCGGCAATGATCCATAGGATGTTCGGTTTGCCGGCTGCGCCGCGGCAGCCGCCTAAAGCCAGACCGGTCGCCGCCAGCGCCCCCCGGAACAGATCACGCCGGCTTACAGGATTTCGGAATGTCTCGCGCATGCCTCTCAATTCTCCCGGCACATTCTCTCACGAAATCCGCCCCGCCGGGCGCCGGGTTCCGTCCTGGGCCGCCTTCGCCGGAACGGTGCGAGAATAAGGTTCATGTTGGCCAGCGTGGACGAGTACGTGGAAAAGAACCGCGAGCGATTCCTCGCCGAATTGATTGAGCTGTTGCGCATCCCCAGCATCAGCACCCTGCCCGAGCACAAGGCCGACGTCCATAAGGCTGCCGATCACGTCGCCGCCCGCCTCGCCGAAGCCGGACTCGACAACGTCGAGGTGATACCCACCGCGGGCCACCCGCTGGTCTACGGCGAATGGATGGGCGCCCCCGGCAAGCCTACCGTCTTGTGCTACGGCCACTACGACGTCCAGCCGCCCGACCCGTTAGACGAATGGGAAAGCCCGCCCTTCCAACCCACGGTTCGCGACGGCAACCTCTACGCTCGGGGCGCCGCCGACGACAAGGGCCAGATGTACACCCACATCAAGGCTGTCGAGGCGCTCCGGGCTGTCACCGGATCGCTGCCCGTCAACGTGAAGTTCCTGATCGAAGGTGAAGAAGAGGTCGGCGGCGCCTCCATCGCCCGCTACGTCGCAGAGAACCCGAAGAAGCTCCGCGCGGACGCCGCCCTGGTTTCCGACACGGCCATGTACGCCGAAGGTTGGCCCTCGTTGTGCACGGGCCTCCGCGGCTTGATCTACGCCGAAATCTCTGCTTCCGGCCCGGCCCGAGACCTGCACTCGGGCCTCTACGGCGGCGCCGCCCCGAACGCTGTCTACGGACTCATCGACCTGCTGGCCAAGGCCAAAGACGACAACGGGTTCATCCGCATGCCGGATCTCTATGAAGATGTCGAGCCGCCGGCGCCCGAGGAGAAGGCGAGCTGGCAGGAGCTGCCCTTCGACGAGTCCGAGTTCCTCGAAAAAGAGGTCGGGGCCCCCGCCTTGATCGGCGAGCCCGGTTTCTCCGTGCTGGAACGGATCTGGGCCCGTCCCACCTTCGAAGTCCACGGCATCGCCGGCGGCTTTACGGGCGCCGGCTCAAAAACCGTGATCCCGGCCAAGGCGACGGCCAAGGTCAGTTTTCGTCTCGTGCCCCGCCAAGACCCCGACAAGGTCTTGGCGCGTTTCCGGGAGTGGGTCGAGCAGAATACGCCGCCGGGCATTCGGGCCAGCGTGAAGGTCCTCGCCTCGAGCCCGGCGGTCTCCGTGAACCCTTCCCACGCCGCCATCCAGACCGCCGCGCGGGCGTTGTCCGAAGCTTTTGGCCGGAAAACCGTCTTCATCCGCTCCGGCGGCTCCGTGCCGGTGGTGGGGGATTTAGACCGCCATCTGGGCATTCCGGCGGTCATGATGGGTTTGGGTCTGCCCGACGACGGGCTACACTCGCCCAACGAAAAGTTCAGCTTGTTCAATTTCTACACCGGAATCAAGGCGGTAGCCCGGTTTCTAACCTATTATGGGCAATCCGGGTGAGGGCACTCGAAAGACCCTCCCGGTCGTCCTGCGGGAGTACTGGCGCTGAACACACAAGAACAGGAGCTGACACCCAGCCAGCACGTGGCCCGCTCTGCGGGGATCGTCTCCGCGGCCGTCATGTTGAGCCGCGTCGCCGGACTCGTGCGCGAAATCGTCATGGCCCGGCTTTTCGGCGCCGGCATGGCTTACGACGCCTTCCTGCTCGGCTTCCGTATCCCGAACCTCACGCGTGATCTGTTCGCCGAGGGCGCCCTTTCTTCCGCTTTCATCCCCACTTTCACGGAATACCTCAGCCAGAAAGGGCGCCGCGCCGCCGCAGATCTGGCCAACCTCGTCTCCACTGCCATCATCGTCATCGTCGGCGGCTTCTGCCTCCTCGGAGTGCTGGCAAGTCCGGTCCTGGTGAATCTGCTCGCCCCTGGCTTCCACACTGTCCCCGGCAAGTACGAACTTGCTGTGCGCATGACGCGCATCATGTTCCCCTTTTTGCTCTTCGTCGCCTTGGCCGCTCAGGCGATGGGGATGCTCAACGCCTGCGGCCGCTTTGCCGTCCCGTCGCTGGCTTCGTCCTTCTTCAACTTCGGTTCGATCGTTTCCGGGCTCGCCTTGGGTTTTTGGGCCGGGCCGCACCTGGGCATCAGCCCTATCGAGGGCATGGCCTTCGGCGTCGTCTGCGGCGGCATGTTGCAACTCGCATGGCAGGTCCCCAGCTTGCGGCGGGAAGGTTTCCGCTTCCGTTTCCGCTGGAACTGGTCCGATCCCGGGTTGCGGCGGATTATCAAGATGATGGGCCCGGCCATCATCGGGGTCGCCGCAGTCCAGATCAACGTGATGGTCAACACCAACTTCGCCTCGCGCATCGAGGATCCCATTCGCGGGGCCGACGGGCCGGTGAGCTGGCTGGGCTACGCCTTCCGTTTCATGCAGCTCCCGCTGGGCGTCTTCGGCGTGGCGATCGCGTCGGCGACGCTGCCCTCCATCTCCCGCAGCGCCGCCGCCGGCCGCATCGACGAGTTCCGCCGCACACTTTCCCGATCCCTCGGCATGGTCTTCCTGATGACCGTGCCCTCTTCGGTGGGCCTTGTCGTCCTAGGCCGCACAATGATTGCCACCATCTATCAGGGCGGCCGCTTCGAGCCCTACGACACCCAGCAAACGGCCCTGGCTCTGTCCTGTTACGCTATCGGGCTCGCCGGCTACTCTGCCATCAAGGTCCTCGCCCCGGCCTTCTACGCCCTCGGCGATTCCCGCACACCGATGATGGTCAGCCTCTTCTCCATCGCCGTAAATTTGATCGCCGTCATCACTTTGCTCCGTTACACCAACCTCGCCCACGCCGGCCTGGCGCTCTCTACCTCCGCCGTCGCCCTGGTCGGCTTCTTGATCCTGTTCGCCATCCTGCGGAATCGCATCGGCGGGGTTTACGGGCGCAACCTCGCCTCTTCCACCCTACGGGTTCTCTTCGCCTCTGCAGTCATGGGCGTCCTCGTCTGGATCCTCAACCGTCGGCTTCTGGAGCTTGTCGGCGACTCCCGCTGGGGCTACATCGCCGAATTGACCGTTTGCATCCCCGCCGGAGTCGTCCTCTACTACGGTCTCTGCCGCGCCATGCGCGTGCCGGAACTGGAGCTCGCCGCCTCCGCCGTCACCGGCCCCCTGGCGAAATGGCTTCCCGGCCGGCGTGGTAAAATCCAGTAATCGAATGGGGCCCGACGTAGAACTGGCGCTGAAACTCCAAAGCCTGGATCAGAAGATCATCCACCTGAAACGAGAAATAGCGGCCCTCCCCCACCACATCGCTGAGATCGAGAAGCAACTCGAATCCCACCGCCGCCGCTTGGAGGCCGACCAGGCCGCCCTCGCCGCCAACGAGAAGGAACGGCGTCACCTGGAGGGCCAAATCCAGGTGCAAGAGCAAAAGATCTCCCGGCTCAAGGATCAAATGCTCGAGGCCCGCACCAACGAACAGTACCGGGCTTTCCAGCACGAAATCGAATACGCGGAAAACGAAATCCGGAAGGCCGAGGACCGCATTCTCGAGTTGATGGAAGAGGCCGAGCCGCTCACCGACGCCGTCAAGAAGGCCGAGGCCGCGCTCGCCGAAGAGCAAAAGGAAGTAGATCGGGAGAAGGAAGAGGCGCGCCGTAAGACCGCCGCCGATCAGCAAGAGCTCGAGAAGACAATCGAGGAGCGCAAACGCGTCGCCGCCTCTTTGAGTCCCAAGGTCTTCGCTTCCTATGAGCGCATCCGCAAACGCCTCGGCTATCCCGTGCTCGCCGAAGGCACTACTGGCCGCTGCTCAGCGTGCAACATCGCTCTGCGTCCTCAATACCTCCAGGATCTGAAACACGCCACGGAGCCGATGGTGTGCGAAAGTTGCGGCCGGCTGCTCTATTATCATGAGGTGATCGACGTCGAGGCTGAAAAGTCGCCGGCCCAGTGATCCGGTGTTCCCGCGCCTCCTGCCCGGAACCTCTGACTATTCCCGCCGCGAACAGCCTACGCCTCGACTGCCGCCTTGACCCGCTTCCTCCGCCGCCTCGCCAGATACTCGGAAAGTTTCATTGGACGCTTCGCGCCCTCTTCCATCTCGCGCTGCACCGCCCGCTGATATTGCCGCAGGATTTGCCGCCGCGCAGGCCCTTTGAGCTTGCAGGCATCGATGTCCAGCAGCAGCTCGATCTCCCAAGGCTGGAAGGTGTTGCGCTTGATCGAACCGTTCAGCAGTTCCCGAATCAGGCGGTTGAAGCGGTAGAGGATCAACTCACTCTCGTATGCCTCGTCCAGCATCGCTCGTCCTCTTCTATCGGCGCTGGCCGGCGAAAACTTTGCGCGCCGTCCTCCTGCCGCTCCTCCGCATCCTTGATTATATACAAGTGTGAATACAAATGTTTTATTAAAATTTCTCAAACCTTGCGGGTCCCGCGCCGGGACGATATGCTCTCGTTATGCACCGGCTGGCTTTGCTTCTTCTGGCTACTCTGGCTTTTGCTCAATTGCCCACTTCGGACTCCCGAAACACCGACGTCCCAAATACGGATACTCACTTTACGTTCCCCGGCTACCACTCGCTGGAAGAATGGCAGGCGCGCCGCGAGCACCTGCGCCGTCAGATCCTGTTTTCCGCCGGCCTATTCCCCGAGCCCGAGCGCGTCCCTCTGCGCCCGGAGATCTTCGGCCGCATCGAACGCGACGGCTACACCATCGAAAAGGTCTTCATCCGCACCCTGCCCGGTTCCTATCTTGCCGGCAACCTTTACCGCCCCGCCGGGGACGGCCCGTTCCCCGCGGTGTTGAAGCCGCACGGCCACTGGAATTACGGGCGCCTCGAGAACCAGCAGCTCGGCTCGAGCCAGCGCCTCGCCGCCAACCTCGCCCTGCTCGGCTTCGTCGTCTTCTCCTACGACATGATCGGATACAACGATACGCCGCCCTCGCCCCATCGCTTTTCGGGCCGCCGCGAGAAGCTCTGGAACTTCGGGCCGCTGTCGCTCCAGCTCTGGAACTCGATCCGCGCACTGGACTTCGTCTCCTCCCTGTCTTACGTGGACCGCTCCCGCATTGCCATCACCGGAGCCTCCGGCGGCGGCACCCAGACCTTCCTGCTCGCCGCCGTCGATGACCGCCTCGCCGCTTCCGCCCCGGTCAACATGGTCTCCGCCATCATGCAGGGCGGCTGCGTTTGCGAGAACGCTCCAGGACTCCGCATCGGAACTTACAACGTGGAATTCGCCGCTATGATGGCGCCAAAGCCGCAACTGATCGTCTCGGCTACCGGCGACTGGACGCGCAATGTTCCCAAAGAAGAGTTTCCCGACGTTCGCAGCGTCTACGCCCTGTACGGGAAGCCGGAGATGGTCGAGGCTGTCCAATTCGACGCGCCGCATAACTACAACCAGGACAGCCGTGTCGCCGTCTACCGCTTCTTCGCCAAACACATCCTGAAGCGCCCGGACTGGGCCTCCATCGAGGAGAAATCCACCCACATCGAACAACTCCCCGACTTGCTCGTCTTCTACGGACGGAGCCGCCCCGCCGACGCCGTCGGCTACGACGAGCTCTTCGCCCGGTGGCGCGATCTGGTACGCCGCCGCGTGGAGGCTATCCGCGACCCCGAGCGCCTCCGCTCCCTGCTCCAGTTGGCGATCAAAGCCGACTGGCCGGAACAGGTGGTCGCGGACACCAAAGGCGGCTCCGTCGTTCTCTCCCGCCCCGGCGTCGGCGACCGCATCCCTGGCCGGCTCCGCTCCGGTTCTTCCGCCGCCACCCTCGTCGTCCACCCTGACGGGGTCGAGGCCGCTCTCCGCACCTCCTACGCCCGCGACGCCCTCGCCGCCGGACGCACCGTCCTCGCCATCGACGCCTTCCAGACGGGCAGCGCTGTCGCTCCCCGTGACCGCTCCCACCAGCACTTCTTGACCTTCAACCTCAGCGACGACGCCTGCCGCGTCCAGGACATCCTCACCGCGCTGGCCTGGCTGAAGGCTCAGGGCTACCGAGACTTGCAGCTCGCCGGCTCCGGCGACGCCGCCATCTGGGCGCTTTTCGCCGCCGCCCTCGCCCCACGCTCGAGCGTCCAGCTCCTCACCGACGCCGGCTCTTTCCAGGGCTCCGACCAGGAGTTCCTGGAGCGCTTTTTCGTCCCCGGTATCCAGTGCGCCGGCGGCCTGCAGACCGCGCTCCGCCTCGCCGGCAAGAACTAACACCATGGACCGGCCGGGCCTCCACCTCGAAATCCCGGGCCGCGGCGCCCTCCGTCTCCGCCGGCTCGTCACCGACTACTCCGGGACCCTCTCCTGCGGCGGCCGCCTCAGCCCCGGCGTGCGCGAGCGGCTCGTGCGCCTCGCCGAAACCCTCGAGATCACCGTCCTGACCTCGGACACCTTCGGCACCGCCGCCGCCGAACTTCGCGAGCTTCCCCTTCAGATCCGCATCCTCGCAGCCGCAGACCACGACCGGCAGAAAGAAGCCTTCGTCCGTGCCGCCGGCCTGCGCGAGACAGCCGCGTTCGGCAACGGAATGAATGACCGGCTGATGCTCGCCGCCGTCCGCGACGCCGGTGGCTTGGCCGTCGCCGTGGACAACGGCGAGGGCTGCGCCGTCGAGGTCCTCCAGGCGGCGAACCTATTCATCCATGGGGCCGAGGCCGCCCTCGACCTGCTCCTCGACCCCCGCCGCCTCGTCGCCGGACTCCGGCGGTGAGAGACGTCCTCGGCAACTCCCGCCGTCGTCCTCTGCGGCCCTCGTGTACAGTAAGTGGGGAGATCCTATGCTGAACCGTACGTTCGCGCCCGCGGCGGCGCTGGCTTGTTTCTCTCTCCTGCTCCTTTCCGCTTGCGGCGGCTCACCTGGGCCTGGAGACGAGTGGACCCCTGAGGACGTTCACGCCGCCCTGAAAGCCAAGAATCCGGATTACAACGGCCGAGCCCTCTTCGAGATCGAGTTCGGCCGCGTTGTCTCCATGCAGCTCACCGACACCAATGTTACCGACGTCTCGCCGCTGGCCGATATGGACCTCCGCGTGCTTGATCTCCGCGGCACGGATGTTTCCGATCTCACCCCTCTCTCCCACCTGCCTCTGGTCGAGCTTTACCTGGAGGACACCCCGGTCACCGACATTTCGCCGCTGCGCGGCATGAAGCTCGTCAAGCTCTATCTCAGCAACACCCGGGTCAGCGACCTCTCGCCGCTTTCCGGCAGCTCGCTGGTCGAGCTGAACCTCTTCGGAACTCCCGTCACTGATCTTTCACCCCTCCGCGGCCTTCCGCTGCAGATGCTCTGGCTGAACGAGACGCCGGTCTCCGACATCACCCCGGTCCGCCTTTGTCCGCTGATCAGCCTCACCCTGCACCGCACTCGCGTCGCCGACATCAGCCCGCTGGCCATCAGCCGGACGCTCGAACGGCTGCACATCGGCGAAACCCCGGTCACTGACCTTACCCCCATCAAAGAGCTCCGCCTTACCCGCCTCATCTTCACCCCCGCCAACATCAAGAAGGGTCTCGAGATCGCCCGTAACATGCCCACCCTGCGCGAAATCGGCACCACGTTCGAGAATCGGATGCCACCCCAGATCTTTTGGCAACGCTACGACCGCGGCGAGTTCCGCTGAAGCCGCCCCTTACAGCTCCAGCTTGCCCCGGTAGACCATCTCCCGCAGGTTCCACTTGCGCTTGAGCTTCAGCAGGTCGTAGTGGATGCGGATCCGCAAGGTCTTATCCTTGAGGGTGATGGGGGGATCCCGGCGGAACCGGATGGCGATATTCAGTGTCGCCCCTTTCGGCGTGATGTAGACGCTCTCCGGCTGGATGCTCCGGCCGCTGCCGGTGACAAGCCGGATATCGCGGTACAGGTCCGCCTGCATCACCGGGATGCCCGAATAGGCCACCGCCGCCGGCACCCCGGAGATCTCCAGCAGGTAAAACTTCGGCTGCTTTTCAAGTAGCTCCCGGGCGCCCGGGGAGTCCAGCTCGCCCCGGCCAAACTTCGTCAACGCCGCCGCCTGGCGCACCGGCAGCGCGCTGGACCAGCGAACGTTGATCTGCGCCTCGATCTTGTCCTTCGTTTTCGGAGGCCCGATGCCCCCAACCGGGCTCCCGCTGCTGATCACCGGACCCTGCCCACTGCCCGGGATCCCTAGGTCCTTCCAGGTCACCTGCCGCCGCGGACCCGCTTCCCGGAAGTCGAAGAGCACGGTCTCACTCTCGGCCCACGGGGAACGCGTCAATAGTTCGAGGACCTGCTCGCGGCTCCATTCCGGAAACGGCTTCTTGTTCCAGAAGCCGCCCGCCAGCGCCGGTGCCGCTGCCAGCAGCAATCCTGCCACCCAGCGCATACGTTTCTACTTCCCTCGACTTCCATTGTCCCAACTGCCGGCTCCGCGCGCGGCCCCTCCCCCTCTACCCACTCCTGACTCGTTTTGCTAAAATCACCAATAGAACGGCTACGGTGGCCAGGTAGCTCAGTTGGTAGAGCGCAGCCCTGAAAAGGCTGGCGTCGGCGGTTCGATTCCGTCCCTGGCCACCATTTTTCTCTTTTCTATGGGGCATACCACTGCCCATGTCTCCCTGGCCCCAGGCTTCGGACTCAGTCCGGCTACTTGGTAAGCGCCCATTCGTTCCGCGGCGCCTGGCTGGTCCTGCATTCCACTCTCGCTTGGCTTCCCCCTCCACCTGTCTCCGCACCGCCGCCACGTCCCATGGGACGACAACGCCGGCTCGGCCAAGTATGGCCCCTTTGCCGGGCTGGCCACTCTGGTGATTACCGGCAAGGCGTGTTACGTCCCGGCATCGCCACGACCCGGCTGTCTGTTCGGATCGTGAACTCCGGCGCTGCTTCGCCAGCGACGTCAGGTGCAACGTCCTTTCGAATCACGGCGATGCGGACGGTACCGGCCTCTCCGCAGACTCGGTTCGATATCACGCGACTGACGGTACTCGGACCATCCGCCGCGGTGCTATCCTTCCTCGGCGTTGGCGCCCGGCTATCGTGCCATTCACGGAAAACGCCGACCTGTTGCCGGTCGCGCCGAATCTGTGTCGTCATTGGCTTTTCCCGGCAAGCATGAGGCCGCTCGCGCAAGCAAAACGGGCGCTACCCTACTCCGCTTGCGCTTTCTTCCCTCCAGCCGAGTCGCAGAGTTCGTCCCCATCGGAAGTTGTGCCGCCAGGTCCCGGAACCGATTGCCGTGCCCGGCCGGCCACGAAACACAATTTCTTACGCCACCTGCTGAATCAGCGCATTAGTGACCGCTGACTCATGTCGGCCCCCTTGTTGCGGCGTGGCGCGAAGTTCGCCACCGCTCCTGGGAAACGGCGGTCGGGGCTGCCGCGCGAGCGTCCGTGTGGACAGCTATACTCAGTCAGGAATGTTCGATGGGCGCCACCCACTCCGGGCTCGCGGGGTGGGTGACGCGCGTCCCCGGAGGCGAGTGTCATGCCCTGCGATCGTCGTGAGTTCTTACTTCGCGTTGCGGCCGCCGGCGCGAGCCTGAAAACAGCCAGGCTCGCGAACGCGGGACCCGCCGACTGGAAAGCCGGGTGGCTCGATCCGCCCCGTTCCTGCCGCCCGCACACCCGCTGGTGGTGGCCCGGTAGCGCTGTCACCAAGGCTGGCATCGATTGGCAGCTCGAACAGATGCACGCTCAGGGCATCGGCGGCGTGGAGATCTGCTGCGTTTGGGAGATGTACCGGAAGGGAAACATTCCCTATCTCTCAGACCGGTGGCTCGAGATGGTGCGCCACGCTATTGAGAAGGCTGCCACTCTCGACATGGAGGTCGCGCTGACCTTCGGCCCCGGTTGGGACCTCGGTGGCTTTTGGGTACCGCCCCAGGAGCGTTCCAAGGTACTTGCTGCAGCGCACCTGGATCTCGAGGGACCTCGGGAGTTCAACGGTCCCCTGCCCGCCTTCTCCCTCCCTCCGGATGCGCCGAAAGGCGGGTGGGCGAACAAGGTCGGCCAGCCCCGCGACTGGACTGCCCCGGACGACAATCAAGTCGTCGCCGTCGTCGCCGGCCGGCTCGACGGGGAACGTATCGATGCCGCTTCGCTTCAAGTTCTGACAGACCGCGCTCGCCGTGGCCGCTTTCAATGGAACGTTGCCGCCGGCCGGTGGCGTCTGGCTGTCTTCCGGCTTCTGTACACCGGCCAGCAGAACTCGGCCCAAAACTTCCGGCCCGAGAACTGGATCATCGACCACTTCAACAAGCGCGCCGTTTTGCACTACTGCAACTACCTGAATACCGCGTTCGCGGGCGGCTTCGGCGAATACTTGGGCCGAACGGTGGACTCCTACTTCGTCGATAGCTGGGAAGTGATCCCCCTGTACAACACGCTGCTGTGGAGCAACACCCTCCTCGACGACTTCTTGAAATACAAAGGCTACGACCTGACGCCCTACCTGCCGGCGATCTGGTGGGACATCGGCGAGTTGACGCCCCGCATCCGCTACGACGTCAATGAATTCCTGCACTGGCTCGCCCTCGAGCGCGTCTTCGGCCCCCTAGCCGAAACCATGGCGCGCTACGGCGTCCAGGCGCGCATCCAGCCCCATTACCGCTTCACCGAGGAGATCATTCAAGGCGCCGGAGCCGCTCCCCGGCCGGAAACCGAAGTCACCACCGCCCACTTCACCACCCTCGCCGACCCTCGCAAGGCCACCGTCGCCGGAGCCCGCTTCTATGGTCGCCAAATCGTCTCCGCCGAGGCCTTCACCTTCCTGCACCGGGAGCGCTACCGCACGACCCTCGAGGAGATGAAGCGTGCCACCGACGCCTTCCTCCGCGAAGGCGTCACCCAGTTCTACAACCACGGCTACGTCTACACGCCGGAAATGGGTCCCGCTCCGTCCCGTGACATCCCCTGGGCCAACCGCATCAGCCACATTAACCCCTGGTGGCGCTATTACAAACATTTGGCCGTTTACACCGCCCGCTGCTGCTGGCTGCTCCGTCAAGGACAGTTCGTCGGCGACGTCCTGCTTTACTCGCCCCAGGCCACAGCGTGGACGAAGAAAGTGCTCTATTGGACCCAACGGCGCGTCATGGATTATGGCGACGTGCCAAAGACCTTGGTCGCCAACGGCTACGACTACGATCCCGTTAACGACGACGTGCTCCAGAATCGCGCCCGCATCGAAAACGGCCGCATACGGATTCGCGACTTGAGCTACCGCTTCCTAATCTTGCCCAAGATCGAGGCCCTTCCCGTCGAGACGATGCGCGTGATCCGGGACTTCGCCCGCGCCGGCGGCGTCGTCATCGCCTTAGAGACGCTCCCCTCTGCCTCGGTCGGCTTGCGGGATTGGCAACGGCGGGACAGCCAAGTGCGGAAGCTGGTGGACGAAGTTTTCCGGTCGGGTCCCGGCCATTTCTTGCCCGACTATAAGATCGCTCACAAGGAACTGAACCCTGGCGACCAGACCTACCGCCCCACGCCGCCCTTGAATCAGGCGCAGAAGAAACTGCTCGCCATCTTGCGGGCCGACACTCCACCCGACTTCGAACTCGAGGGCGGCGCGCAGAGCGACGGCCTCACGTTCCTCCACCGGCGGGCCGGCGACCGCGATATCTACTTTGTCACCAACCTCCAGCCGAAGGCCGTGAAACAGATGGTCACCTTCCGCGTCTCCGGCAAGGCGCCCGAGCGGTGGGACCCGATGACCGGCGCCATCGAGCCCGTCGAGCGCTGGCGCCCCGCCGGGAAGCGCACGGCCGTCTGGATGGAACTCACCCCCTGGGCCTCGACGATCCTCGTGTTCCGCCCCGATGCGCCGGCGCGGAAATCGTCCCGCCCAGCACAGCGTTCCGGCCCACCGTTAGAGATCCAGGGCCGCTGGACCCTAACCATCGACGGCGTCAAGAAGCAGTTGTCCCAGCTCGTTTCCTGGACCGAAGATGAAGCCACCCGCTACTTCTCCGGCTCGGCCGCCTACGAAATCGAGTTCGACGCGCCCGAGGACTACGCCCGCCCTGGCCGGAAACTCACGTTGGATTTGGGAAAGGTCGGCGAGGTCGCTGAAGTCTGGCTGAACGGCCGCTGGGCAGGCGTCTGCTGGATGCAGCCGTACCGGCTTGACGTGACCGGACTGGTCCAGGCCGGCCCGAATATTCTCAAAGTCATCGTCACCAACACGCTGATCAACCGAGTGGCGGGGATGAAGGAATTGCCGCCTGTACCTCCTGAACTGATCCCACACTACGGCGGAGAAGGCGGCCGCTACACCCTCGGACGCGAGCGCGCCCGGCGTGAGATGGGCTTCAGCCCCCTGCCGCCATCAGGCCTGCTTGGACCGGTAACGCTGAGGTGACTCCGTTGCCGCTGCAGCAGGCCGACCCGGCTGGGGGAGATCCAAGGGCTGGCGCCGATTGGTTGCGCTCTTTTTTCCGCTCCCCTGTTTCCACAGAAATGCTGGAAGTTGCGTCTCGGGCGGTTGGAGCACTGCGGCGTCATGCACGGGGTGGTTTTTCGCTGGAGGCGGCG
>CAYWXL010000030.1:5991-16633 GCA_964461995.1 uncultured Solibacteraceae bacterium | reverse complement strand
GCGGCGCCATTGAGACCGGGTCGGCGCGGAACTTAGACTGGAAAGAACGGTGGGCCTCAGGGGCTCCCGGAAAGGAAGAGGCATGAAAACGCGATTCTGGTGCGCGGCGGCGCTCGTCCTGATACCGGCGCTGGCGGCCGCGCAATACCTGGAGCAGTTCGAGAAGCGCGTCACCGAATTCACCCTCGACAACGGGATGCATTTCATCATTGCCGAGCGGCACGAAGCGCCGGTGGTGTCGTTCCACGCCTACGTCAACGCCGGGGCGGTGAACGATCCGAGCGGCAAGACCGGCCTGGCCCACATGTTCGAGCACATGATCGGCAAGGGCACCATCGAGGTGGGCACGACAAACTGGCCGGAAGAGGAGAAGGCGCTCGAGCGGGTGGAGGCGATCTACGACGAGTTGGAGATGGAGCGGCGCAAGGGCAAGCAGGCTGACACCGGGCGCATCGAGGCGCTGGAGAAAGAGCTCCAGAAGGCGATCGAGAAGGCCAACAGCTACGTGGTGCAGAACGAGTTTCCGCGGGTGGTGGAAGAGAACGGCGGCGTGGGGTTCAACGCCGGCACGGGGATGGACTCGACGCACTACTTCTACAGCCTGCCGGCGAACCGGGTGGAGCTGTGGTTCCTGCTGCAATCCGAGTGGTTCCTCAAGCCGGTCTACCGCGAGTTCTACAAGGAGCGGGACGTGGTGCGGGAGGAGCGCCGGATGCGGATCGAGTCGAGCCCGCAGGGCAAGCTTTACGAGGCGTTCCTCGGGGCGGCTTTCATCGCTCATCCCTACAAGACGGGGATCGGCTGGGCGAGCGACATCGAGAACCTGCGGGCCAAGGACGCGGCCTGGTTCCACAGGACATACTACGTGCCGTCGAACATCACCATCGCCATCGTCGGCGACGTGGACCCGGGGCGGATGAGGGAGCTGGCGGAGAAGTACTACGGGCGGATCCCGGCCGGCCCGCCGCCGCCCCCGGTGATCACGGTGGAGCCGGAGCAGTACGGCGAGCGGCGGGTGACGGTGGAGTCGCCGGCGCAGCCGATGCTGATGATCGGCTACAAGCGGCCGAACCAGACGCACCCGGACGATCCGGTCTTCGACGTGCTGAGCGGGGTACTGGCGAGCGGACGCACGGGGATCATCTACAAGGAGCTGGTGCGGGACAAGAAGATCGCCCTGGCGGCGGGCAGCGCGGCGGCCTTCCCCGCAGGCAAGTACCCGACGTTGTTCCTGCTCTACGCGGTGCCGAACATGGGGCATACGGTGGAGGAGAACGAGAAGGCGCTCTATGACATCATCGAGCGGCTGAAGAAGGAAAAGGTGGACGAGGAGACGCTGAAGCGCGTGAAGACGAAGGTGCGGGCCGGGGTGATCCGGGGCCTGGATTCGAACCCCGGGCTGGCCAGCCAGTTGGCCTTCTACCACGCGGCGTACGGAGACTGGCGGATGCTGTTCAAGACGATCGACATCATCGACCGGGTGACGGCGGACGACGTCCAGCGGGTGGTGCGGAAGTATTTCGTGCCGAAGCACCGGACGGTGGCCTATCACGTGAAGCCGACGGCGGAGGCTGGCGAGGAGGGCGCGAAATGAGACGGGCGGCAATCGGATTTCTGATGGTATCGGCGCTGGCCTGGGGCCAGCAGGCGGCGAAGCTTCCCACGCTCGAGGAGCTGCAGTTCCCGCCGCTCAAGCAGGTGGAGCTGCCCGAGGTGGAGACCTTCACGCTGCCGAACGGAATGAAGGTCTACTTGCTCGAGGACCACGAGCTGCCGCTGGTGGGCGGCTTCGCGCTGGTGCGCACGGGCAATCTGTTCGACCCGCCGGACAAGGTGGGCCTGGCGTCGATCACCGGCGAGGTGATGCGCACGGGCGGAACGAAGGAGAAGACAGGCGACGAGATTGACGAGGAGTTGGAGAACATCGCCGCTTCGGTGGAGTCCTCGATTGGCGAGACGAGCGGCACGGTGGGCTTCAACTGCCTGAAGGAGAACACCGACGAGGTGCTGGCGGTCTTCAAGGCGATCCTGACGGCGCCGGAGTTCCGGCAGGAGAAGATCGATCTGGCGAAGACGCAGTACCGCAGCATGATCTCGCGGCGCAATGACGAGCCGGGCGGGATCGCGCGGCGGGAGTTCTCCGAGATCCTCTACGGCCGGGACACGCCCTACGGCTGGCGCATGGAGTACGAGCACCTGGACAACATCGAGCGGGAGGACCTGATCGCCTTCCACCGCCGCTACTACTTCCCGAAGAACGTGATGCTGGCCATCCAGGGCGACTTCGACACCGCCGAGATGAAGGCGAAGCTCGAGAAGCTGTTCGCCGACTGGACGGTGGAGCAGCCGCCCGTGCCGGAGTTCCCGAAGGTGACGGCCAAGCCCGCGCCGGGCGTCTACCTGGCGGTGAAGGAGGACGTGAACCAGACCTTCCTCAGAATGGGACACCTGGACGGCATGCTGAAGGACCCGGACTATCCGGCCCTGGAGGTGATGGCCGACATCCTGGGCGGGGGCTTCTCGAGCCGGCTGTTCAAGAAGATCCGGACCGAGCTGGGCTACGCCTACGGCATCGGGGCGTTCTGGGGGGCGAACTACAACCACCCGGGGATCTTCGGCATCGGGGGCTCGACGAAGTCCGGCTCGACGGTGGCCACGATCCGGGCGACGCTCGAGGAGGTGAAGAAGATCCGCAGTGAAGAGGTGGCCCCGGAGGAGCTAAAGACGGCCAAGGACAAGGTGCTGAACAGCTTCGTCTTCAACTTCGACAGCCCGGGCAAGACGCTGCGGCGGCTGGTCCGCTACGACTACTACGGCTATCCGAAGGACTTCATCTTCCGCTACCAGAAGGCGGTGGCGGCGGTGACGGTGGCCGACGTGCTGCGGGTGGCGAAGCAGTACATCAAGCCCGAGGAGTTCACCATTGTCACCGTGGGCAACCCGAAAGAGTTCGACGAGCCGCTCGAGTCGCTGGGGCTGCCGGTGAAGGAGATCGACCTGACGATACCGGAGCCGAAGCGGGAGAAGGCGGAGACGAGTGCGGCGTCGCTGGCCCGGGGCAAGGAGCTGCTCGGAAAGCTGCAGGCCGCCGTGGGCGGAGCCGCGAAGCTGGTGGGGGTGAAAGACGCCACGCGGGTGACCCAGGTGACCATCCAGACGCCCCAGGGCGGCATGCAGGTGAACCAGGTGAACCAGTGGCTGGCGCCAGCCTACTTCCGCCAGGAGCAGGTGCTGCCGTTCGGCAAGATCACCGTCTTCTTCGACGGCAAGGCGGGTTGGCTGGCCGGGCCGCAGGGCACGCAGCCGATGCCGCCGCCCGTGGTGCGGCAGGTCAGGAACGCGCTGCTCAGAAATCCGTTCCGGCTCTGGCTGGCGGACCGGCAGGAGGGCTGGACGGTGAACGCCGTGGACGAGCGCACGCTGGAGGTGAGCGACGAGACCGGCGAGAGCCTGCGGCTGGAGATCGATCCGGAGACGGGGATGCCGGTGAAGCAGACCTACCGTTCGGTGGCCATGACGGGCGCGCCGTCGGAGATGGTGGAGACCTTCTCGGACTGGCGCGAAGTGGACGGCATCCGGCTGCCGTTCCGGGCCGAGACGACGCGGGACGGCAAGCCGTATGCGGAGCTGGTGGTGAAGGAGATCCGGCTGAACACGGGTCTCGAGCCCGCGGAACTGGCGAAGAAGCCATGAGGGTAGCGTTGCTGGCGCTGGCCGCGGCGGGGATGGCGGCGGCGCAGGTGGAAGTCCCCTCGATCATCACCAAGCAGATGCGCGAGGGGCGCAAGGTGATCGACGGGGCGATCGAGGCCCTGGGCGGGGAGAAGTTCCTTGCGCTCCGGAATAAGGTGGAGGCCGGGCGGATGTTCTCCTTCTACCACCGGCGGGTCTCGGGGCTGGCGAACGCGAGGATCTACACCCGCTACCTTCCCGCGCCGGAGAGGCCGGACCCGGAGAAGCTCTATCTCGAAGAGCGGCAGTCGTTCGGAAAGAAGAAAGAGAAGTGGGCGGTGCTGTTCAACGAGAAGGGGGGCTTCGAGATCACCTATCGGGGCGTGCGGCCGCTCGACGACGAGACGGTGAAGCGCTACCGGGACCGCCGCCGGCGGGACATCTTCTACATCCTGCTTAGGCGGCGCAACGAAGAGGGGATCGTCTTCGAGCGGATGGGGCGCGAGGTGGTGGACAACTACCCGATGATCCGGGTGGACATCACCGACAGCCGGGCCGAGGTGGTGACGGCGTACTTCCACGAGTCGAGCCTGCTGCCGGCGCGGATCGTCTACCGGTGGCGGGACAAGGACCGCATTCCCCACGAGGACATCATCATCTACGACAAATACCGGGACGTTGGGGGCGGCGTGAAGCTGCCGCTGGTGCAGCAGCGCCTGCGGGACGGCGAGCGGTCGTTTTCGATGTTCGCCACCAAGGTGGAGATCAACCAGCCGCTGGGCGAGGAGCTGTTCCAGCTTCCCTCGGATGCGAAGATGCTGGAGCCGGTGGACTAGGCGGCGCGGGCGGCGGGGCTCAGCGGTTCGCTTTGTACGCCTGGCGGAGTTCGAGGATCTGGCGGGCGTGGGACTCGACGTGCTCGGTGTAGAGGCGGAGTAGATCGAGGAGGGTGACGGGGCCGGACTCGGTGTGGCGGCCGGTGCGGGTGAAGGCTTCCGGGGGCAAGGAACTCAGCAGGGCGTGGTTTTCCAGCCGCAGGCGGCGGAAGAGCTCGATGGCGGGGGAGAACTTGCGCTTCTCGTAGCCGAGGCGGGCGGCCCAGGCGTCCTGGTCGTAGGCCTGCAGGACGGGGTCGTCCTCGGCAATCACCTGGCGGAAGCGCATGGCCCCGGCGATCTCGGAGTCGGCCAGGTGCCAGAGGATCTGGCGGATGGTCCACTTCTCCGGCACCGGCCGGTAGTCGAGCACGGGGCCGGCGGCTCCGGTGGTGGCGGCGGCGACCACCTCCGGACCGCGGCGGAAGCGCTCCAGGAGCTGTTCGAGTTCGCTCATCGGGACCTCTCCGTCAGTAATAGTCGGCGCAGCTCATGTAGTAGCCGCAGGTCTTGCAGACCAGCTTGCAGCGCGCGCCCTCCAGGCGGCTGTTGCAAACGGGGCAGTAGAGCATCGGCTCGGCGGCGTCGCCCGGGGGCCGAGAGCGCGGCTCCCGTTCTCCGCCCGCCGGTTCGGGTTTCTCGCGCGGCATCCGCCCCTCCGCGAACCAGTATAGCGAGGGCGGCCGAAAAGGCTGGGGCGGGCGCGGCTGTTAGAATGAAGGCAACCAGATGGGACGACGGATAGGGGCGCTGATTCTCTGCCTGGCGGCGCTCGCCTGGGGGCAGAACAAGAGACGATACGAACCGCTGATCGGGGAGCCTTCGCGCGGGTTGCGCGGGGCGGTGGCCGGCGGCACGGGCTACGCCACCGAGGCGGGGCTGCGGCTCTACCACCAGGGTGGCAACGCGGTGGACGCCGGCGTGGCGGCGGTGTTCGCGGCTTCGGTGAGCGAGTTCTCGCACTTCGGCTTCGGCGGCGAGTGCCCGATCCTGATCCGGACCAAAGACGGCAAGATCCACGCCATTGCGGGCGTGGGCACGATGCCGAAGCTGGCGACGGCGGACTTCTTCCGGGGCAGGCGTTTGCAGCCGGGCGAGGTACGGCGGGTGGCGCCGGGCGGCGAGCGGCACTTCATTCCGGTGGCGGGAATCATGCCGGCGCTGGTGCCGGGCATGGTGGACGCCGCGCTGGTGGCGCTCAAGGAGTTCGGGACGAAGTCGGCGGCCGAGGTGCTCCAGCCGGCCATCGAGCTGGCCGACGGGATGCCGCTCGATGAGATGCGGGCCCGCTCGATCCTCCGCAGCCGGGAGTTCTTCCAGCTCTGGCCGAGCTCCTACCGGGTGTTCCTCGGCGACGGCAAGCTGAAGCGGCCGGGCGACATCTTCCGCCAGCCGGACCTGGCGCGGACCTTGCGGGCCATGGCGGCGGCCGAGCGCCGGGCGCTGGCGGCGGGCAAGAGCCGCGAAGAGGCCATCGACGCGGTGCGGGACTACTTCTACCGCGGCGAGATCGCCCGCAAGATCGACCGCTTCATGCGCGACAACGGCGGCCTGCTGCGCTACGAGGACATGGCGGCGTTCCGCCTCGAGCCGGAGACGCCGGTCTCGACCACCTACCGCGGCTACCGGGTCTTCAAGTGCGGCTTCTGGACCCAGAGCCCGGTGATGCTCCAGATCCTGAACATCCTGGAGGGCTACGACCTCCGCGCCATGGGCCACAACTCGGCCGGCTACATCCATCACATCGTGGAGGCGATGAAGCTGGCCTACGCGGACCGGGACACCTACTACGCCGACCCGAAGTTCGTCCACGTGCCGGGGGCGACGCTGCTTTCGAAGGAGTACGCCGCCGAGCGGCGGAAGCTGATCGGGCAGCAGGCGTCGCTCGAGTTCCGTCCGGGGCGCATCGGCGACCCGCCGGGACGGCATCCGTCCGAGTACGACATCGAGCGGATCCCCATCGACGACGCGCTGATGGCGCACGACACCACCTGCGTCAACGCCATCGACAAGGACGGGCTGATGTTCTCGGCCACGCCTTCGGGGGCGTGGATGCCGTCGGTGATCGCCGGGGACACGGGCATTCCGCTCACCCAGCGGGCCCAGAGCTTCCTGCTCGCCGAGGGGCACCCGAACGAGCTGGCCGGGGGCAAGCGGCCGCGGATCACGCTGAGCCCGACGCTGGTCGTGAGGCCGGACGGGCGGCCGTTCCTGGCGCTTTCGACGCCGGGGGGCGACAACCAGGACCAGGCGCTGCTGCAGTTGATGCTGAACGTGATCGAGTTCCGCATGGGCACGCAGCGGGCCGTCGAGGCGCCGCGGTTCCAGAGCCGGCATCTGGTCTCGAGCTTCGACAACCACGCCATGAACCCGGGCGACCTGCGCATCGACGAGCGCATCCCGGAAGAGGTGGTGGAAGAGTTGCGGCGGCGCGGCCATCGGGTGCGGGTGAGGACGCGGTGGTACAGCGGGGCGGCCCCGGTGATGATCCAGATGCTGGAGAACGGGGTGATCGAAGCGGCCGCCGATCCGTACGCGGACCGCGACGCCGTGGCCTGGTAAGGGCCCGGCCCCGGCCGGGGACCGCCGGAGGGTTTTCGGATGGGCAACCTGCCGCTGTTCGGAGAAGCCGAAGAGCAGAAGCCGCCGCTGGCGCGGAAGCTGGCGCCGAAGCTGAAGGAGCTGGCCGGGCGGGGCGTCTATCTCGGCTCGAGCTCCTGGAAGTACGAAGGCTGGCTGGGCCAGATCTACACGCCGGAGCGCTACATGGTGCGGGGGCGCTTCTCGAAGAAGCGGTTCCTGGAGACCTGTCTGGCCGAGTACGCGGAGACCTTCCCGGCCGTCGGCGCCGACTTCTCCTTCTATCAGTTCCCCTCGCCCGAGTACTGGGCGAAGCTGTTCCGGTCGGCGCCTTCCACGCTGCTCTACGCCTTCAAGGTTCCCGAGGACATCACCGTGAAGATCTGGCCGGCGCATGACCGCTACGGCGCCCGCGGCGGCCTGGAGAACGAGAACTTCCTGAACGCCGATCTGCTGAAGGACGCTTTTCTGCGGCTGCTCGAGCCCTACCGGAGCCAGGTGGCGGCGCTGATCTTCGAGTTCGGGACGTTTTCGAAGAAGAGCTATCCGGGCGTAGAGGCGTTCCTCGAAGACCTGGACGCCTTTCTTGGGAAATTGCCGCCGGAGTTCCGTTATTCGGTAGAGATCCGGAACCCCGAGTATCTGGTACCCGACTATTTCGAGTGCCTGCGCAGCCACGGCGTGGCGCACGTCTTCAACGCCTGGGCGCGGATGCCGGAGCTGGGGGTGCAGATCCGGATCCCGGGAGCGTTCACGGCGGACTTCTCGCTGACCCGGGCGCTGCTCAAGCGCGGGCGGGCGTACGAGAAGGCGGTGAAGCTGTTCGAGCCGTACGACCGGATCCAGGATCCGGACCCGAAGGCGCGCCAGGCGATGCGGTCGCTGATCCGGCGGGCGATCGAGCGGCGGGAGCCCGCCTACATCTTCGTGAACAACCGCCTGGAGGGCAACGCCCCGGCGACGATCGAGGCAGTGGTATTCGAGGAGTGAGGGGGGCGCCGATGGGAGAGACAGCGGGGCGGCGCAGCGGCCGCCCCGACCAAACAGGCGTCACTTTACCTTAATCGTCTTGGTTTTTGAATTCCCAGAGCCTGCGTCGGGACCTCTGGTTTCACATCCCGCCGGGACAGCACTGAAACCAGCGCTCGCAGTAATAGTTCCGGCCTTGTCGTTGATTGATGTCGTGTAGATCAGGTATTCAAAAGTGGCTGTAGACTGCGGATCCATGGTCGCTTGCACATATGCAAACGAGTCGTGAGGAGCACCGCCAGGTAACCCTTGAATCTTCATGCTGAGCTCGTTTGGCCATTTGGTAGTGGCGGTGCGAACTCGAACCAAGCCATTACAACCTTCCGTCGTCAACAAGAAGACTCGAAACGTCGTCTCGCCATTGCGGACGGGAATCGTGGATTCGGAGAGCTCCGTTCGCACGAGCTGGACGTAAGGGGACACATTCACAGGCTGTTGACCTGTATCGCGTTGAAACAAGCGCTCGAACCTTGGGCAATATTCTTGGGGCTGCCAATTGTACGCCATAAACGTACCCGCCTCGCCATTTAGCGGGAGGGTAACCTCGGCGATAGCCTCGTTTTGTTGCACATCGGTCGATTGCGCAGTCCGACCGCTCGGACTCACGATCTTCGCCGTGGCGTAAGCTGTGTGTGTGCCGTCCATTTCGTATTCGGTGTCCGTGATGGCAGTGGTGTGAATAGCATTGCCGCTCTCGCTCGCGAAGACGGCAATGACTGTCGCCTGAGCCGGCCAACACAGTATCAGAACCGCGAGCCCACACGCCATCAAATAGAGATTGCTTCTCATTGTGGATCTCCTTCTCATTGTCCGGGCGCCTCGCCAGTCCAGGGGATGATCTTGATGGCACGTTTAACCTTCTCGTTCAAGTGACGTTGCAGCTTCTGTCCGGCTTCTGGAGTGAGTTCTTCAATCAACAGGTAGCGAACGACGTCCTGGACGATTGCGTCCCGCCGAGCACGCAATATCTGAGTTCTCCCCTCTGCCTTCGGTGAGGACGCACGAACCTCTCGTTCCATTCTTCGCAGGCGAAGCTCGGCCCAGTTTGCTGCAAATATCACGTTTCCAACATCCAGATCGGAAAGGCCCGAACCTCTCAGATAACTTCTCCGGACCTCTTCAGAGAAGCGGTTCGGGCCGCCGGCGAGGGCCTTGAACAGCATTCGCCAGGCGACCAGGTCGGGTATGCGGTGCGGCTCCTTCGAGCCGTCGATGACAGTGCGTTGCGCCGGGGGGTGCGGCGCACGGGCCTGCTGGGGCGACGCGGGGAACGCGAGAAGCAAAAGAGCGCCCCAGAAGCGCAAGGGGTTCATTGTGCACCTCCAGAGACGAGGAATCCAAATCCGGGCGGATTTGTTCGGCATCGCGGAGAAACATCCGGAATGCCAAGTTCGAGGATATCTTAGAAGTTTTTTTTGCGTGTCAAGAGAAAAATTTACAAGATCGATCCCCTCACTCAACGAGCCGCGGCGGGAGAACCAGAGAGAGGCCTTCCGACGGCGCATCAAGTTGAAGCCGGGCCGTACCAGCGGCGCACCGGGCTCCGCCTCTTGATTCGCCGGCCGGGGCGCCGCGGGAGCAGCTACGGCAAAACCATGTGCTCGCGGTCCGATTTTCTTGATTCCCGCCCCGGGGGTGCCCTATACTGCGCGGGGGGCGTCCGGCGGCCGTAGCCGGGGCCGGCGGGCGAGAGGAGGCAGCCCCCGGAACAGGAGGAATCATGCGAATTCCGTGCATTGCCGCCGTGATGGCGCTGTTTGGCGTGGCGCCGGCCGCCTGGGGCGGCTGGGTGGTCACTTATCAGGAAGAGGGATCGAACAAGACCTCCCAGGTGCTTGTCCAGGACGGCAAGCTGGCGAGCGAGGAGATGATCGTCACCGGCGACGCCCTGATCCTGCTCGACCGGAAGGCGAAGAAATACTGGCGCGGGACCGCCGAGGAGATCTGCTCGACGATGAAGCAGATGATGGAGGAGATGCAGGCGGCCATGCCGCCGGCGATGAAGCAGAAGATGGCCATGGCCGCGATGCCGCAGGTGACGCGCGAGGAGATCGGTACGGCCGAGATCGCCGGCTATCAGGCCCAGGGCTACCGTTTCCTGATGGGCGGCAAGCCGGCTTCGGAGATCTGGGTTTCCAAAGATCCGAAACTGGCCGGGCTGCTGGCGGAGGCCAGCCGGGCCGGGGCGGCGGCTCGGGAAGTGGGCGCGTGCATGAAGTCGCCCATGATGGCGATGATGGGAGGCGGCGACGTGAGCCAGACGAAGGCGTACGAAGAAGTGATGGAAGGCGCCTGGGTGATGAAGGAGCCCTCGAGCGTCAGCATGCACATGACCACCCGCGGCGGCGGCCAGGGCAGCGTGAAGATCCGTTTCAAGACGGTGGTTTCGATCGAGCAGAAGGACGTGCCGGCGAGCGCCTTCGAGCCGCCCGAGGGCTACGAGCGGGTGGAGAGCTTCCAGGATCTGGCCAAAGAAATGTAGCGGG
>CAYWXL010000030.1:0-5891 GCA_964461995.1 uncultured Solibacteraceae bacterium | reverse complement strand
GAGGGCTACGAGCGGGTGGAGAGCTTCCAGGATCTGGCCAAAGAAATGTAGCGGGCGCGGTTTCGGAGAGCCGGCTTCCGGTTCCGGGCGCGGCGCGGGCCGGCGTCACGCCTGCTTCACCTGCTCGGCGATGCGGCGGGCGGCGTTGAGGAAGATCGCCGCATCGACGCTGACCGTCAGGTAGGTGATTCCCAGTTTTTTCCACTCCAAAGCGGTGCGGACGTCGTCGCAGAAGGTACCGACGGCGAGGCCGCGGCGGCGGGCCGTCTCGAGGATCTCCATCATCTTCTGCTTCACCAGCGGGCTCTGGACCATGCCGGGGATGCCGAGCGAATGGGAGAGGTCGTAAGGCCCGATGAAGGCGACATCGACGCCCTCGACCAAGGCGATCTCCGGGAAGGCGGCGACGCCCTCGGCGCCCTCGATGTGGAGCACGACGGCGGTTTCGCGGTTGGTCTCCTCGAGGAATTCGGCGGTGGGATAGGCGCGGTAGGAGGCGCCGCGGACGAAAGGCTGCAGGCCACGTTCGCCTTTGGGGTGGAACTTCGCCGAGCGGACGGCAAGAGCGGCGGCTTCGGCGGAGGCGATCTGGGGGACGTGGATGCCGGCGGCGCCCATATCGAGGGGCTGGCGGACGAGGACCGGATCGCATTGGGCGACGCGGACCATGGGGCAGAGGCCGGCGGCCGCGGCGGCGCGGATGAGGTTCTCGCAGGTCTCGAGATCGATCGCGCCGTGCTCGCGGTCGATGACGACGAAGTCGAAGCCGGCCAGGCCGATCAGCTCGACGAGCTGGGGCGAGGGGATCTCGAGGAACGTGCCGAGGACGAAGCCCTGCTGCTCGTATTTTTCGGACAGCCACCTGTGGGCGAGGCGGGGGCGCGGCGAGTCGTTCATGAGTCTGCTCCCGCGCCGCAGTATAACAAAGGGGATGCCTGACACCAGAACGTTTACGCGACGGGGTTTCCTGGTGGGGGCGGCGGGACTGGCCGCCTGCTCCCGCCCGGCAAGCGGGAAGAAGCCGAACTTCGTGATTTTCCTCGCCGACGACATGGGGTACGGCGATTTGCCCTCCTACGGGGCGCCGGACATCCGGGCGCCCCACATCGAGGCGATCGGCGAGGCGGGCTGCCGCTTCACCCAGGCCTATGCGAACGCGCCGCAGTGCACGCCGACGCGGGCGGCGCTGTTGAGCGGCCGCTACCAGCAGAGGTTCGGCGGCCTCGAGTGCGCCATCGGCGTGGGCAACGTGGGCCGCTACGACGAGGCGATCTGGCTGCAGCAACGCGACGAACTGGGCCTGCCGGCGGACCCGCCGACGATGGGGCGGATCTTCAAGCGCCACGGCTACGATACGGCCTGCTTCGGCAAGTGGCACCTGGGGTATCTGGAGAAATTCTCTCCCAACCGCCACGGCTTCGACGAATTCTTCGGCATCCTGGGCGGAAACGCCGACTACTTCACGCACCGGGAGTACGGCGGCTGGCCGGTGCTCTACCACAACGGAGAACAGGTGGAAGAAGAGGGCTACATGACCGAGCTGATCGCCCGGCACGCCGTCGAGTGGCTCGAGCGGCGGCAGGACAAGCCGTTCCTGCTCTACGTGCCCTTCACGGCGCCGCACACCCCGGTGCAGGGTCCGGAGGACGCGGCGAAGAAGATCACCGAAGAGAACTGGAACCAGGGTGACCGGGCCACCTACTGCCGGATGGTAGAGGCGATGGACGAGGCGGTGGGGCGGATCCTCGCGAAGGTGCGGGAAGTGAGCGCGGGAGAAGAAACCTATGTCGTCTTCGCCAGCGACAACGGCGGCTACAACTTGAGCCGCAACGATCCGTTCCGCGGCGGCAAGAGCTACCTGTGGGAGGGCGGCATTCGCGTGCCGCTGTTGATTCAAGGGCCGGGGATTCCGGCGGGCTCGCAGACCGAGCAGGTGGCGCTGACGATGGACCTGCTGCCGACGTTTCTTTCGGCCGCGGCCCTGCCGTCGCCGCCGGCGTCGCGCTTCGACGGCGTGGACCTGATGGGGGTGTTGCGCGGCGAGCGGGAGCCGTTCCAGCGGACCGTCTTCTGGCGCTACAAGCGGATGCAGAACCGGCGGAAGGCGGTGCGCCACGGGAACATGAAGTACCTTTGGGACAACGGCGAAGAGTATCTGTTCAACCTGGCCGAAGACATCCGGGAAGAGCACAACCTGATCGAGGACTTTCCCGGCGTGGCGGCGGAACTCAAAGACAAGCTGGCCGAATGGGAAGAAAAAGTGCGCGCGCCGCGGCTAGCGGAGTTTCCGGGCTGACTCACTCGAGGAGCTCTTCGAGGCGCTCGGCGAGGTAATCCTCGTCCACCAGGCCGCTGCGGTGGGTCTGGGGATCGAACCACCGCCAGGCGAGCTTGTCGTCCTCGAGGCAGCAGAACAACTGGTGCTCCCGGATGCCGAGGGTTTCGAGGGAGTTCTGGTTGAACCAGCGCACGGCTCCTTCCAGGGTGTACGGGACGGGGCAGTTCTCGGTGGCGACCACCGGCTCAGTGGTCTCGAAGGCGATCTGGAGGATGCGGCCGGAGACGCTGATCTGGAAAAGGTTGGGTCCGGCTTCGTGGAAGGATTCGGCGGAGAACTCGGGCGGCGCCAGCTCGAGCTTGGCCTCCTTGCACAGGGCGTTGACGTTGCGGACCAGGTTCGAGCAGATGACGTAGAGCTCGAAGGCGGCCTCGCGGCGCCGGGCTACGATTTGCTGCTCGCGGCGGATGCGCTCGGCGTCTTTGCGGACGGCGGTCTCGAGGCCGCGGGCAAGCCGCTGGAGCCGTTCCGGATCCATGATCGGCCAGTATCGCACGTCCGGCGGTGACGGGGCAGGAGGGGGTGCGAGCCGCCGCGCCCCTGCGGGTATTCGGGAGGGGAAACCTCAATTCTTGCATCGTCTTACGGGAACGCCGGTGGGTTATACTGGACTCAGGGATCGCCACAGGAGTTTCCGGCCGTGTCATTACGCAGTTTCGTTCGTCTTTTCGCCCATATCCAGATGCTGCCGGTGCTCGAGAACGGCGAAGAGGAGACGCTCGTCGGCGGGCAGGCGGTGATGGAGGGGGTGATGATGCGCGCCCCGCACAGCTACTGCGTCTCGGTGCGGAAGCCGAACGGCGAGATCGTTAGCGAGCAGAGTTCCATCGCTAAGGTGAGCGAGAAGCACCGCTTCTTCAAGTACCCGGTCTTGCGCGGTGTCGGTGTTCTCGGACAGGCGATGTACCTGGGTGTGAAGGCGCTGCGGTTTTCCGCCAACGCCGCCCTGGACGAAGGCGACCCGAATAAGAAGCCGGCGGAGATCTCCTCCTGGGTGATGGGATTGAACCTGGCCTTCTCGTTCGCCTTCTTCATTTTCTTATATAAGTTCGTGCCTCTGTGGCTGACGACGAAGCTGGAAGATTGGGCCCCAGCGGTGCGCGGACAAATCGCTTTCAATCTCACCGACGGGCTAATCCGGCTGGCGATCTTCCTGTGCTTCCTTTACCTGATCTCGCGGTGGAAGGAGATCCACCGGGTCTTCGAGTACCACGGCGCCGAGCACCGGGTAGTCTTCAATTTCGAGTCCGGGCGGCCGGTGACGGTGGAGAACGCGCAGAAATTCGTCACCTGGCACCCGCGGTGCGGGACCAGTTTCCTGCTGGTGGTGATGATGATCGCCATCGTCGTCTACACGCTGGTGCCGTTCGAGAGCTTCCTGGCGAAGTTCCTGGCGCGGGTGGCGTTGCTGCCCGTGATCGCCGGCGTGAGCTACGAGATGATCCGTTACGCGGCGAGGCACCGGAAGGGGCTGATGGCGGCGCTGACGGCGCCAGGGTTGTGGCTGCAGCGGATCACCACGCAGCCGCCGGCCGACGACCAGACAGCGGTGGCGATCCACGCGCTGGAAGGCGCGATGGAGCTCGAAAAGGCCCAGGGCGGCAAGCCCGCGATTGCTTAGATTCTCTCCGGCCGATGAAATACTTGAAGAAACTCGAGGAGATTGAAGCGCGGTTCGAGGAGCTGACTCGCGAGATGGCGGATCCGGCGGTCGCCTCGGATGTGGAGCGCTATCGGAAGACGGCCAAAGCCCACAGCGAGCTGGAGCCGGTCGTCCAGAAGTTCCGGGAGTGGAAGAAGCTGACGAGCGAGCTCGCGGGCGCGCGGGAGATGCTGCGCGAGGAGGACGCCGAGATCCGGGAGATGGCGCGGGAGGACGTGGCGCGGCTGGAGGAGGAGATCGCCAGGACCGAGGAGGAGCTGCGGATCCTGCTGCTGCCCAAGGACCCGAACGACGAGAAGAACGTAGTGCTGGAGGTGCGGGCCGGCACGGGCGGCGACGAGGCGACGCTGTTCGCCGCCGAGATCTTCCGCATGTACGCGCGCTATGCGGAGGAAAAGGGCTGGAAGGTGGAGATCACCTCGAAGAGCGAGTCCGAGATCGGGGGCATCAAAGAAGTGATCGCGCTGATCAGCGGCGACCGGGTCTACAGCCGCCTGAAGTACGAAAGCGGCGTGCACCGGGTGCAGCGGGTGCCGCAGACCGAGACGCAGGGGCGCATCCACACCTCGGCGGTGACGGTGGCGGTGCTGCCGGAGGCCGACGACGTGGAGATCCACCTGGATCCGAAGGACCTGCGCATCGACACGTTCTGCTCGTCGGGGCCGGGCGGGCAATCGGTGAATACGACCTATTCCGCGGTCCGGATCACCCACCTGCCCACCGGGCTGGTGGTGACCTGCCAGGACGAGAAGTCGCAGATCAAGAACCGCGCCCGGGCCGAGCGGGTGCTGCGTTCGCGGCTCTACGAGTTGGAGCTGAAGAAGCAGCAGGAGGCGATCGGGGCCGAGCGGCGGAGCATGGTGGGCTCCGGCGACCGCAGCGAGAAGATCCGGACCTACAACTTCCCGCAGAACCGTGTGACCGACCACCGCATTGGGCTGACGCTGCACCAGCTCGACCAGATCATGGACGGGCGCCTCGATCCCCTCATCGACGCCCTGACGACCTACTTCCAGGCCGAGAAGCTGAAGCAGGAAGACGCCGCTTGAGCGGGCCGGAGAGGCGGTCGTGACGGTCCGGGAGGCGTTGAGAAGCGCGCGCCAGAAACTGGAGCGCCTCCATGTTCCCTCGGCGCAGCTTACCTCTGAGATCCTGCTGTGCCACGTACTCGGGTGCGAACGCGTCTGGCTGTTCGCCCATCCGGAAGAGACGCTTTCCGAAGAACAGGAACAGGCCTACGCGGCGTGCATCCGGCGCCGGGCGGCGGGCGAGCCGACACAGTACATCACCGGGGTGCAGGAGTTCTACGGGCGGCCTTTCCGGGTGACGCCCGACGTGCTGATCCCGCGGCCGGAGACCGAGTTCGTGGTGGAGGCGGCGCTCGGGGCCGGCAAAGCGGAGACGATCGTCGATGTGGGCTGCGGCTCGGGGGCGATCGGAGTGACGCTGGCGCTGGAGACCGGGGCGCGAGTGATCGCGACGGACGTCTCGCGGGCGGCGTTGCGTGTGGCGGTGGACAACGCCCGGCGGCTCAGGGCGCGGGTGGAGTTCGTGGCCTGCGACCTGCTTTCGGCCATTGCTTCCGGCGTGGCGGACATGGTGGTATCGAATCCGCCTTATGTGCCGGACGCCGACCTCGCGGGGCTGCCGAGGGAGGTGCGGGAGCACGAGCCGGGGGTGGCGCTCGAGGGGGGCGCCGAAGGGCTGGACTTCTACCGGCGGCTGATCGACGAGGCCCCGCGGGTGCTGCGGCCGGGCGGACGGCTGATTCTGGAACTGGGCATCCGGCAGATGGGGGCGGTCGAGGAGATGGCGCGGCGGCGATGGAAGACGGTGAAAAAGCTGAACGATCTTGCTGGGCTGCCGCGGGTGCTGGTGCTGCGGTTGCGG
>CAYWXL010000029.1:19973-44349 GCA_964461995.1 uncultured Solibacteraceae bacterium | reverse complement strand
TGGGCGGTGATCGCCTTTGGCCGGGATTGGATCCCTGTGCCGCGCCTGCAGAACGCCCCGAGCTGGCACTACGTCCATACCGACCAATGGCGCTACGAGAAGTCGTTCACCGACTATCACACGGTGCCGAAGGACGGCCGCGAGGGCTCGCTCGCCGGCGGGCACACGATGGACATGCAGGTCCGGGCGGTGCGGAGCGGCTGGCTGCCGTTCTATCCCCAGTTCAACCGCAACCCGATCGATCTGGTGCGGGAGGCCGAGGCCGCCGGCGCCAAGACCGACGAGGAGATCGTCTCCTACGTGGTCGAGCAGCTCAAGCAGCGGAAGCTGCGTTTCGCCGTCGAGGACCCCGACGCGCCGGAGAACTGGCCGCGGGTCTGGTACATCTGGCGGGGCAACGCCCTGATGTCCAGCGCCAAGGGGCACGAGTACTTCCTGAAGCACTACCTCGGTACGCACACCAACGCCATTGCCGAGGATCTGGCCGGCGACGCGGTGAACGAAGTCGTGTGGCACGAGGACGCGCCCCGGGGAAAGATGGACTTGGTCGTGGACTTGAACTTCCGCATGGACACCTCGGCGCTGTACTCAGACATCGTGTTGCCGGCGGCCACGTGGTATGAGAAGGCGGACCTCAACTCCACTGACCTGCACAGCTTCATCCATCCGCTTTCGGCGGCCGTGCCCCCGTGCTGGGAGTCGAAGAGCGACTGGCAGATCTTCCAGGCCCTGGCCAGAAAGTTCTCCGAGCTGGCGGCCAAGCACTTCCCCGAGCCGGTCAAGGACATCATTGCCGCGCCGCTGGCGCACGACACCCCGGCCGAGATCGCGCAGCCCGAGGTGAAGGACTGGCTGAAAGGTGAGGTCGAGCCGATTCCGGGTAAGACGATGCCGGCGCTGAAGGTCGTCACCCGCGACTACAAGAACCTCTACAACCGCTTTATCTCTTTGGGCCCGGTGGCCCGGGCCAACGGACTCGGCGCCCACGGCACGCGCTACGACATCCAGGACGTCTACGACGAGATGGTCGAGACCGGCCCGGCGGTGGAGTGGGACGGCAAGCGCTATCCCTCGCTCGCCGACGACGAGCACGCCTGCAACGCGATCCTGCAACTGGCCACGGTGACCAACGGCGAGCTGGCCTACCGCTCGTACAAGAACATGGAGGAAAAGGTCGGCCTGCCGCTCGTCCACCTGGTCGAACGGGATCGCGGCCGCCGGATCGATTATCAGGGCCTGCAGAGCCGGCCCTACCGGTTCAACAACAGCCCGATGTGGTCCGGCCTGCTCAACGACGGCCGGCCCTATTCACCGTTCACTTACAACGTCGAATGCTTGGTACCCTGGCGGACGCTCACCGGGCGGCAACATTTCTATCTGGACCACCAGGGCTACCTCGACTTCGGCGAGCACTTGCCGACTTATAAACCGAAGCCTCTGCCTGCGCAGTACGCCGACCTGCGTTTCACCAAGGAAGCCGGGCCCACGAAAATGCTGAACTTCTTGACGCCCCACGGCAAGTGGCACATCCATTCGACTTACGGCGACAACCACCGGATGACGACGCTTTCGCGCGGCGTAGAGCCGTTCTGGATCAACCACCTGGACGCTGAAGAGCTGGGCATCAAGGACAACGATTGGGTCGAGGTCCATAACGACCACGGCGTGGTCGTGACACGCGCCGCCGTCAGCGCCCGGATCCCCCGCGGCATTTCGATCCAGTACCACTCGCCGGAGCGCACCTATTCCGTGCCGAAGTCGCCGCTGCGGGGCCACCGGCGCGCCGGAGGCCACAACAGTCTAACGCGCGCCCGCCTGAAGCCCACTCTGATGGTCGGCGGCTACGGCCAGTTCACCTATCACTTCAACTACTGGGGGCCGACGGGCGTCAACCGCGACACCCACGTGCTGGTGCGGAAACTGCCGGAACTGAAGTGGTGACCGCGGGCTGGAGAGGAGCAAGGCAATGATCGTTCGTTCACAAATTTCGATGGTGTTCCACCTGGACAAGTGCATCGGCTGCCATACCTGCAGCATCGCCTGCAAGAACATCTGGACCGATCGCCGCGGAGCCGAGTACATGTGGTGGAACAATGTGGAGACCAAGCCCGGCTGCGGCTATCCCACACAGTGGGAGAACCAGGAGAAATACCGGGGCGGTTGGGAGAATACGGACGGCAAGCTCCGTCTCCGCTCCACCGGCAAGGGGAAGGTGATCTTCAACATCTTCCACCATCCCCACATGCCGAGTATGGACGACTATTACGAGCCCTGGACCTACGACTACCAGCACCTGTTCAACGCCCCGGAGGGGCCGGATCAGCCCACGGCCCGCCCGATCTCGATGGTCACGGGCGAGCCGATCGACATCGAAGCCGGGCCGAACTGGGACGACGACCTGGGCGGCTCGCCGATCTACGCCGAAAACGACCCCAACCTGGAAGGGCTGACCGAAGAGCAGAAGCAGCAGCTCTCGGCCATCGAGAGGCTGGTTTTCTTCTACTTCCCGCGTATTTGCAACCACTGCCTGAATCCGGCCTGCGTCGCTTCCTGCCCCTCCGGGGCGCTTTATAAGCGCGGCGAGGATGGCATCGTCCTGGTGGACCAGAACCGCTGCCGGGCCTGGCGTTCCTGCATCGCCGCCTGCCCTTACAAGAAGGTTTTCTTCAACTGGTTCGCCGGCAAGAGCGAGAAGTGCATTCTGTGCTTCCCCCGCATCGAAACCGGCCAGGCCCCGGCGTGCTTCCACTCTTGCGTCGGCCGCATCCGCTACCTGGGCGTGCTGCTCTATGACGCCGAGCGGATCGAGGAGGTCGCCAAGAGCCCTGACGAGGAGCTGGTCGAGGCGCAGCGCTCGATGATCCTCGACCCCTGGGATCCGGAGGTGATCCGGGCCGCCCGCGAAGCCGGCATTCCTGACGCGATGATCGAATCGGCGCAGCGCTCCCCCGTCTACAAGTTCGTCAAGCAGTGGAAGTTAGCGCTGCCGCCCCACATCGAATACCGGACGTTGCCCATGCTCTTCTATGTGCCGCCGATGTCGCCGGTGATGGCCTCCCGCGAGGACGACAAGGCGGTGGACCACGTCTCCGAAGACCTTTTCCACGACATCGACGCGGCCCGGGTACCGATGCGGTTCCTGGCCAACCTGTTTGGCGCCGGGCATGAGGCCAAGGTCCGCTACGCGTTGCGGAAACAGAAAGCGGTCCGGTGGTACCGGCGGGCGCTCACCGTCGGCGACGTCGAGATGGAAACCGCCGAGCGGATGCTTCGGGAGGCCGACTGCTCGCCGGAGGAAGCCGAGGAGATTTACCGCCTCACGTCGCTGTGCACCTTCGCCGAGCGGTTCGTCATCCCGCCGGAGCACCGCGAGCAGGCGATCGAAATGCTAGAGGATCCGGGCGAACACCGAACCACGGCCGGGTTCGGCTTCCTTACGGGTCCGGGGAGGGCGATGTGATAGAACTCACCGGGCCCGGAGAAGCGCTCAGCCGGATTCTTGAATATCCGGGGCCGGACTACCACGAGAAGATCGCCGCCTGTCGCGCCACGCTGGAGCGTTTCCGGCCCGAGGCGGCGAAACAAGTGGCGCAGTTCGAGGAGGCGGTGCGTGATCTCTCGCTCGAGCAACTGCAGGAACTTTTCACCCGCACCTTCGATCTCAACCCAGTCTGTTCGCTCGAGGTCGGCTGGCAACTTTATGGCGAGGAGTACACGCGTGGCACGTTCCTGGTGACGATGCGCCGGCGGCTGCGCGATTGCGGCATCCCGGAAAAAGCGGAGCTGCCGGACCATTTGATTCACGTGCTGCCGCTCCTCGAGCGCATGGACTCCGGCGAGGCGTCGCTCTTTTGCGCGGAGTTTCTCGGCCCGGCGGTGCGGAAGATGCTCGCCTCTATCGAAGGCAAAGGGAATCCTTACGAAGCTGTCATGCGCTCCGTCCAGATGCTGGTCGAAGCCTGGCGGAGCCGCTCTCTGGCGGAGGTTTCTCATGGTTAACACGGCGTCGTACCTGGATCCGCTGATGTTTGCGGTGTTGCCGTACGTAGTCTTCTTCACGTTTTTTCTGGTCACCATCCAGCGGTACCGGATGCGCACGTTCAGCTATTCCAGTCTGTCGTCGCAGTTCCTCGAGAACCGGCGGCACTTCTGGGGGCTGGTGCCGTTTCATTACGGGATCCTGGTGGTGCTCACCGGGCACGTGGTGGCGTTCCTGTTTCCCCGGGAGCTGCTGCTGTTCAACAGCCGGCCGCTGCGGCTCTACATTCTCGAAGTTTCGGCGCTGATCTTCGGGCTGCTGACGCTGGTCGGGCTGGTAGCGTCCGTGGCACGGCGCTTCGAGGTTTCGAAGATCCGCAAGGTAACCAGCGTCTCGGACTGGGTCCTGTTCGCGCTGCTGCTGGTCCAGGTCGTCAGCGGCATCTACATCGCCGTATTCCACCCCTGGGGTTCTTCGTGGTTTGCGGCGTCGGTGACGCCGTACCTGTGGTCGCTGGTGAAGATGAATCCCGACTTCACCAGCATTGCGGCCATGCCGCATTCGGTGAAGCTGCATATCGTCAACGCGTACCTGGTGATCGGCTTCATGCCGTTCACGCGCTTGGTGCACGTGCTCGTAGTACCCAATCCATATCTGTGGCGGCGGCCCCAGGTCGTGCGCTGGTACCGGCGGCCGGGACCTTCGCTGGCCGGAAAGAGCTGAGGAGGCAAAAACCGTGGTGAGGTTCAAAGGCAGTCCTGGAGAAGGGTTGTTCGGTGCAACCCTAGGCTTCTTCATCGGCTTTGCGGCGGTGTCGCTGTTCGGTCCGACGGCGGCGCGTTTCCAGGAGGCGATGTCGCTGAGTCCGGTGCTGGTGGGGTTGCTAGTGGCGGTGCCGTCGCTGTCGGGCTCGCTGTTGCGGATCCCGTTTTCTGCGTGGGTGGACACTACCGGCGGGCGCAAGCCGTTCCTCGTGCTTCTGCTGCTGTCGATCATCGGAATGGCGGGCCTGTTCGGCGTCATTTATTTTCTCTATCCTGACCATCTCAGCCGCAGCCTCTATCCGCTGATCCTCGTACTCGGCGTTTTGAGCGGCTGCGGCATCGCGACGTTCTCGGTGGGGATCAGTCAGGTCTCCTATTGGTTCCCACAGGCGAAACAGGGAACGGCGCTGGGCACTTACGCCGGCGTCGGCAACATCGCGCCCGGGCTCTTCTCGTTCCTGCTGCCGATCGCGCTGGGCGCTTGGGGGCTGGCCGGCTCCTACCTCGCCTGGCTGTTGTTCCTCATCGTCGGCACGGGGCTGTACGCGATGACCGGCCGCAACGCTTGGTATTTCCAGGCGGTGCAGCAGGGCGTGGATCCCGAAGAGGCGCGGAAACTTGCTCAAGAGCGCGGCCAGGAGCTGTTTCCGAAGGGCAACCTCACCGACAGTCTCAAGAACTCCGCCAGGATCTGGAAGACTTGGGCTCTGGTGGGGATCTACTTCACCACATTCGGCGGATTCATCGCATTGACGGCGTGGATGCCGACCTACTGGACCAAGTTCTTCGCCGTCAGCGCGGTCACGGCCGGCGGGCTCACGGCGCTCTACTCGATCCTGACCTCCGTGATCCGGGTCGCTGGCGGGGCGATTTCAGACCGTCTCGGCGGCGAGAACACGGCCATCCTGGCATTATCGATGATGCTGGGCGGGGCCGCCATTCTCACGTTTTCCCACCAGTACGGTCTCGCGGTGGGCGGGGAGATCTTGCTCGGCCTGGGAATGGGCATCAGCAACGCGGCGGTCTTCAAGCTGGTGCCGCAAGAGGTTCCGGAGGCCGTCGGCGGCGCGGCCGGATGGGTCGGCGGCCTCGGCGCGTTCGGCGGATTTGCGATCCCGCCGGTGCTCGGGGCCTTTGTTCGGGCCATGGGGAACCCCGGTTACGCGAGGGGGTTCATCGTTTTTGTCGCCCTGGCGGGCATGTCGCTGTGTCTCGCCTACATCCTGAAGCGCAGCCATACCGCTGCGGTGGCGGCCGCGGCGCGCGGTGACGAAGAGCTGGCATGAATAGTCGAATCACGACATACGTGTTGGCGATCGCGCTCCTGTTCGCCCTCCTCGTGCTCGCCCACCGGGTGAGCGGCATCCGCCTAGCCGGCGACCAGACCGGATATGAGCCGGCGCAGCCGATCGCCTTCTCGCACCGGCTCCACGCCGGCGAACTCGAGATCGGATGTCTCTACTGCCACTCCGGCGCTGAGAGAAGCCGCCACGCCGGCGTGCCGCCGGCTAAGGTTTGCATGAACTGCCATACGTTCGTCACCGCGTCACTGGGCGCACTGCGCGCCGAGGATGAACTGGCGAAGAAGGAGAACCGCGAACCGCGTCTGGTCGTCTCGCCCGAACTCTCCAAGTTGTACGACGCTCTCGGGCTCGACGAGAACCGGAAGCCGGTTCCAGGCAAGCAGCCAAGGCCCGTGGAATGGGTGCGCGTCCATAACCTCCCGGACTTCGTTTACTTCGACCACCGGCCACACGTTTACGCCGGCGTCCAGTGCCAACGCTGCCACGGCCCTGTGGAGACGATGGAGCGGGTCCGGCAGGTCGAGAGTCTGAGCATGGGCTGGTGCGTAAACTGCCACCGGGAGGTGAACCAGACGGGAGTCGAAGGCAAGCCGGTGCAGGCGTCCATCGACTGCGCCGCATGTCATTTCTGAGGGGCTGAAAGAGTTGTCAGCGGGAAGAGCCATGGCGCGAGACGGTGAAATCCGGTATTGGAAATGCTTGGAAGAGCGCGACGGAGATGCGGCCTGGCTGGCGGCGTCGCGCGATGAATTCCCCGAGCCACCGTTGGCGCGCCGGCCGGGACGCCGCGAGTTTCTGCAAGCGGCCGGATTCCTCTTCGGGGGCGCCTTCTTCTCTAGTTGCAGCCGCGCGCCGGTCGAAAAACTGATCGCCTCGCCGGATCAGCCCGAAGAGCTGGTGCCTGGGACGGCCACCTGGTACGCCTCTACTTGCGACGCCTGTTCGGCCGGCTGCGGCCTGCTGGTGAAGACGAGGGACGGGCGCCCCATCAAGCTCGAGGGGAATCCCGAACACCCCATTTCGCGGGGCGGGCTGTGCGCGGTTGGCCAGGCGTCGCTTCTCGGCCTTTACGACAACTTGCGCTTCAAACAGCCACTGGTCGAGGGGCGGGAGGCCACGTGGGAAGAGGTGGACCGGGCGATCGGCGAGAAGCTGGACGCCATCCGGCGCAACGGCGGCGCGGTCCGGTTCCTCACCGGCACGATTCACAGCCCCACGGTCCTCGCTTCTATTGAATCGTTCCTCGGCCGTTTCGCGGACGCCCGCCACGTCGTCTGGGACCCGCTCTCCAGCGCAGCGATTCTGGATGCTCATCAGCGCACACACGGAGTCCGGCGGCTGCCGCGGTTCTTCTTCGACAAGGCCGCTGTGATCGTGAGCCTGGACGCGGATTTTCTGGGCGCCTGGATTTCTCCGGTCGAACACACCGCCGCGTATCAGGCCGGCCGGCAAATGGAGCGGCCAGGAGCGGAGCCCTCCTTCCACGTGCAGTTCGAATCGCGGTTGTCGTTGACGGGGACGAAGGCCGACCGCCGGGTTACGGTCCGCCCCCAGGAGCTCGGGGCGGTCGCCGAGCGGCTGGCCGCTCTCATAGCCGAGCGGGCAGGCGCCAAGTTCGACGGTGGGGAGAGTCCGGCCGGGGTCCCGGACGACTTGCTGCAGGAGGTGGCGGACCAGCTCTGGGAGAGCAGGGGGCGCAGTCTCGTGGTTTCCGGCAGCCAGGACGTCGAGGTGCAGACGCTGTGCAATTTCGTCAACCATCTCCTCGGCAACTACGGCCGGACGCTCGACCTCGAGCGGCCCTCGTTGCAGCGGCAAGGGAGCGACGTCGCGCTCCAGGCGCTACTCGAAGAGATGAACGAAGGGCGTGTCGCCGCGCTCTTGATCGCCGGCCTGAACCCCGCCTACGAACTGCCCGCGAGCGCCCGTTTTGTGGATCGGCTCAAGAAGGTGCCGCTCGTGGTGAGTTTCGCCGAGCGGCCTGATGAGACCACCGCCGCGGCGCACTTCGTTTGCCCGGACCACCATTTCCTGGAGTCGTGGGGGGACCGCGAGCCCGTCGCGGGAGTGGTGAGTCTCATTCAGCCGATGATCCGGCCGTTGGGTTCGACACGCGCCCTCGTAGAGAGCCTTGCCGCCTGGACGGGACGGCCGCGATCCGCCTACGAGATCGTTCGTGATCATTGGCGCGCGAATTTCTATTCCGGGCCGGACAACGACGCGGCCTTCCGCGCCTTCTGGGAACAAGCGCTGAGCCGGGGATTCATTGAACTCGAATCCAGGCGGCTCGCGACCCCCAAAGGATTCTCGTCGCGGCACGTTCGGGCGGCGGCGTCTCCGGAACACCCGGAGGCCGAGAAGTTCACCTTGGTCCTCTATCCGAAGATCGCGCTGCGCGAAGGCCGCCACGCCTACAATCCTTGGCTCCAGGAGCTTCCTGACCCCATCACGAAAGTCACCTGGGATAACTACGCCTGTCTGTCGCCGGCGGCGGCCGAGCGTCTCGGACTCGCCGAGGGCGACGTGGTGCGGATCGAAGCGCCGGACGGCGGGGCCTTCGTCGAAGTTCCGGTTTTCGTCCAGCCGGGCCAGCACGATCAAATCGTGGCGCTGGCGCTTGGTTACGGTTCGGCGCTCACGGAGCGTTTCGCCGGGATCGGTCCGGAGTGGATCGAAGCACGGCCGGACACCGGCGCCGACGGCCGCGTCGGCGTGAACGCCGCGCCGATGCTCGACTTCCGTGGCGGGACGCTGCGCTATGAGCGCGGCGGGGTGAAGCTCGCACCCACGGGACGCCGGTACGAACTTGCGTCCACCCAAACGCACCACGCGATCACCGTGCCGGAGCGTCTGGCGCCGCCGGGCGGTGAGCGTCGGCCGATGATTCAGGAGACGTCGCTCGCGCGCCATATGGACGACTTGCGGACGGGGCAGCATTGGGAGGAGCCAAAAAGAAGAGACCTGTGGCCGCCGGACCACCCGTTCACTGGCCATCGCTGGGCAATGGTGATCGATCTCAGTGCCTGCACGGGCTGCTCGGCATGCGTTGTTGCCTGCCAGGCGGAGAACAACATTCCGGTCGTTGGAAAGGACGAGGTCCGACGCAAGCGGGAAATGCAGTGGATGCGCATCGATCGCTATTACGCTGAGGACGGCGGCGAACTCCGCGTGGCGCACCAGCCGATGCTGTGCCAGCAGTGCGAGCACGCCCCGTGCGAGACTGTCTGCCCGGTGCTCGCCACCGTCCACAGCGAGGAGGGTCTGAACCAGCAGATCTACAACCGTTGCGTCGGCACCCGCTACTGCGCCAACAACTGCCCGTACAAGGTCCGCCGGTTCAACTGGTTTGAGTACCGGCGCGACGACCGGCTGGCGAACCTAGTTCTGAACCCCGACGTGACGGTACGCTCGCGCGGGGTGATGGAGAAATGCACCTTCTGCGTCCAGCGGATTCAGGAGGCCAAGATCGAGGCGAAGCGCCGCGGCGGCAAGCTCGAGGACGGGGCGATCCAGCCGGCCTGCCAGCAGAGCTGTCCCGCGGGCGCCATTGTCTTCGGCGACCTCAACGACCCCAAGAGCCGCGTAGCGCAGCTCTGGCGCAGTCCCCGGCGCTATCAGGTCCTGGAAGAGATCAACGTACGTCCGTCGGTTACCTATCTGAAGCTGGTCCGCCGGGACATTGAGGAGGAGGAAAGGAGTCCTGCCCATGGCTAGCGTCTCCCAGACTCTGCGGCAGCCGCTGGTGGCGGGCGACAAGAGCCCTGCCCAAGTGACGCGCGACATCTGCGCCGCTCTCGACCGGAGGGCCGGCCCCGGCTGGTGGGCGATGTTTCTGCCGGCCTTCGCGTTGCTCGTACTCGGCGTTACCGCAGTGAGCTATCAGATCGCCACCGGTATCGGGACCTGGGGGTTGAACCGGACAGTCGGCTGGGCCTTCGACATTACAAACTTCGTCTTCTGGATCGGCATCGGTCACGCCGGCACGTTGATCTCGGCCATTCTCTTCCTGCTCCGGCAACGGTGGCGGACCTCGGTGAACCGCTCGGCCGAAGCGATGACGATCTTCGCGGTGCTTTGCGCCGGCATCTTTCCGGTGATCCACCTCGGACGGCCGTGGCTGGCCTACTGGATGCTCCCTTACCCGAACGCCCGCGGGTCTCTGTGGATCAACTTCCGTTCGCCTCTGGTCTGGGATTTCTTCGCCATCCTGACCTATTTCACGATTTCCCTCGTGTTTTGGTACGTCGGGCTGATCCCGGACCTGGCGACCATCCGCGACCGCACCAAGCCCGGCCTCCGGCGCCGCGTGCTGGAGATCCTCAGCCTCGGCTGGGACGGTTCTTACCGGACGTGGCAGCGTTACGAAACCGTCTACAAGCTGCTCGCCGGACTAGCCACGCCGTTGGTGATTTCTGTGCACACGATCGTAAGTTGGGACTTCGCCACCTCGGTGATCCCCGGCTGGCACACCACGATCTTTCCGCCCTACTTCGTCGCCGGCGCCATCTTTTCCGGCATGGCAATGGTGTTGACCCTGATGATCGTTGCGCGCAAAGCCATGGGGCTCGAGGACTACATCACCGTCGGCCACATCGACAAGATGGCCAAGGTGACCCTGGCCACAAGCTTGATGGTGGGGCTGGCCTACATCACCGAGTTCTTCACCGCCCTGTACTCGGGCAACCAGTATGAGGAGTTCGTCTTTCTGAACCGGGCGCTCGGGCCCTTCGCCTGGAGCTACTGGATCATGCTGAGCTGCAACGTCGGTATCCCGCAACTCTTCTGGTTCCGCAAGGTGCGAACGAGCCCGGCGCTGGTGTTTGCGATCTCGATCTTTGTCAACATCGGCATGTGGTTCGAAAGGTTCGTGATCATCGTCACGTCTTTGCACCGGGACTATCTGCCGGCAAGCTGGGCCGACTACGCTCCGACCTCCATCGAACTGGCGACGCTGGCCGGAAGCTTCGGGTTGTTCTTCACCTGTTTCCTGATCTTCTGCCGCTTCGTGCCCGTGATTGCGATCAGTGAAGTAAAGGGTGTCCTCAGCGTGGGCCGGCATCGGGCGCCGACGGGACATGGAGCGCAACCGCCATCGGAAGGCGCGACTGAGGAGGCGAGAGTACTGGGATGAGCCGGCGTACACTGGTCACGGTTTTCGAGCATGAGGACGACATTCTCGGCGCAACGCGGGCGATCCGGGAGGCGGGCTTCCGCATCGCTGACGTCTACGCCCCTTACGCGGTCCACGGGCTGGACAAGGCCATGGGCCTGCAGCCGTCGAGGCTTCCCTGGGTTTGTTTCGTGCTGGGCTTCGTCGGCGCCGCCCTAAAAGTGTGGTTCGAGTTCTGGACGACTGCGCAGGACTGGCCGATCAACGTCGGCGGAAAGCCGTGGAACTCGCTGCCGGCTTTCGTGCCGGTCACGTTCGAGGTGATGGTCTTGTTCGCCGGCGTCAGCACGGTGTTCGCCTTCTTCCTGGTGTCACGTCTGTGGCCGGGGAAGCGCGCTGTGCTGGCCGACCCTCGTGTGACCGATGACCGGTTTATCCTGGTCATCGACCAGACCGACGCCGCCTTCGATCCTGTGAAAGTTGCCGAGCTGCTCCGGCGCTACCGGGTCGTCCGGGTGGAAGAGCGTGAGGAGTCCGGCGAGGGAGGAGCCGCATGAGCACCGGATCGTTGAATCGCTTCTTGTTAGCGTGCGTCGTGGTCGCAGGCGGGGCGAACTGGCTGATCCACCTGGATCCCTCCCGCCCGAATTTCGAATTCTTCCCGGATATGGCCCATTCGCCCGCCTACGCTTCGTTCTCGGCCAACCCGGTGTTCGCCGACGGCAAGACGATCCAGGAGCCGCCGCCGGGTACCGTGCCGCACGGCTTTCGGCCGCTTCACTATGAAGCGACGGAGGCAGACGAACTCCGCGCCGCCAAGGAGCTGAGCAACCCGTTCACGCTGGAGGACGAACAAGCCGTCGAACGCGGCGCCGAGGTGTTCGCGAACTACTGCCGGCACTGTCATGGAGCGGCCGGCTGGGGCAATGGGCCGGTCGTGCTTCGCGGCTATCCGGCGCCGACTTCGTTTCTCGCTCCGGAGTCGATCAGTAAGCCGGACGGCCAGCTATTCCACATCATTACGTATGGAAAACGGAACATGCCGCCTCACGCGACGCAGCTTTCGCGCGAGGATCGCTGGAAAGTGATTCTCTATATCCGGTCGTTGCAGCGCGAAGCTGAGGCGGAGAAAGAGAAGGCCGAGAAAAAGAAAGCGGAGCAGGGAAAAACGATGCAACCGCCGGAGGCGACGCCATGAAAATACCCGAATTTCAGCCGCCTGCGCGAATCCTTCGCCTCGTGCAGATTCTAGCCGGGCTGGGATCCGTGACTTTGGCTGTCGGCTTGCTCATTGCCCCGGAGCGAGCCTGGATGAACTTGCTGCTGGCTGCTTTCTACTTGGTCGGGCTGAGTCTGGGCGGGGTGCTCTTCATTGCCATCCAGTACGTGACCGGGGCCGGCTGGTGCGTAGCGTTTCGCCGGGTACCCGAGGCCATGGCGGGCGCTTTGCCGGTAACGGCGCTTCCGGTGTTGCTGGTGCTGGTGGCGTCGTCATCGATTTATCCATGGACCCACGGTATGGGCGAGCACGGCGGGGCCGCCCTCTGGTTCAAGGAGGTGTGGCTCTCGCCGTTCTTTTTCGTGGCGCGAGCGCTGATCTACCTTGCGGTCTGGATCGCATTTGCGACCGCCATCGTGCGCGCCTCCCGCAAGCAGGACGCCGACGGCGACTTGTTGCACACCCGGCGAAACGCGCGGTTATCGGCGGCTTTCCTGGTCGTCTTCGGGGTGACTTTCTGGCTGGCGAGCTACGACTGGTTGATGTCGCTGGAGCCGCATTGGTACAGCACCGTGTTCGGGGTTTACCAGTTCTCCGGCGTCATCCTCAGCGGCCTGGCCATGATCACGATCCTCGCGATCTGGCTTCACCGGCTCGGGCCTCTGCGGGATTTCCTTACTGCGGAGCACCTGCACGACCTGGGCAAGCTGCTCTTCGCTTTCAGCACTTTCTGGATGTACATCTGGTTCTGCCAGTTCATGCTCATTTGGTACGCGAACATTCCCGAAGAGACGAGCCATTTCATCACTCGTCTCGCGGGCTTCTGGCAGCCGGTGTTCTGGCTGAATCTTTTGCTGAACTGGGCCGTGCCGTTTCTCGTGCTGCTCCATGTGCCGGCGAAGCGGAGTCCGGGGATGCTGCTGAAGATCTCGTGGGTCATCCTGGTCGGGCGTTGGGTGGATCTCTACCTGATGATCGCGCCGCCGTTCGTGGGAGAGAATCCGGTTTTCGGGATTTGGGAGATCGGCATCTCGGCGGGCGCCGCGGGGCTCTTCTTCCTCGCGGTGTTTCACGCCCTTCGCCGTGCTCCCCTAGTGCCGCTCGGCGATCCATATTTGGACGAGAGCCTTTCCTACCACAACTGAGCTGGCCCCAAACAGCGCCGAGAGCGGCCCGAGGCGGCCACGACGCTACCGCACCTGGATCAGGTACCGGTGCAAGTGGTGCTGGTGCAGCTGGAAGGCCTGGTAGAGCTTCTCCTTGCCGTAGCGCACATCAGGGGTAAAGCGGAAGCTCCAGGACTCGTTGTCGAGCAGCAGCGGAATCCGTGCGCCCCGGGGCGCATCGGGCGACAGGCGGATGAGGCTCGTCCGGTTCTGCGCGCCCAGCCACTCGCGCTGGCGCGTTTCTTGAATGTCGGCTACTTCGGTGATCCACTTCGAATCCGTGTAGACCTTGCACCGGTACCAGTTGTTTTTATCGAAGGGATCCATCCCCTGCACCATCTTTACCCAAATGGTGGCTTCCTCTCCGGGTTCCAGGATGCCGTTGCCGTTTCCCGAGCCCTCGGTTACGGTGCGTTCGATGGATCGGCCGCCTCCCTGGTTTCCTGCCTGACGGAAGACCCGGAAAGTTACGGTCCGCCCGTCGAGAATCTCCACCGCTGCGGGTTCCGGCAGGATCTCAGGAATGATGAGCACATCGATGCGGTCCTGGGCGTGATACCAGCCGTCGTAGCCGAAATCCAGCTCCAGCCGCGCCCGTTCGAAGTATCCGGCGCCGGCCGTGAAGCGGACCCTGATCTTGTCAGACAGGTCGGCCACGCCGCCGGGTGGAATCTCCGCGAGCTCCGCCTTCCCGGCGAGAATCTCCACCGTCGGGTACTCGCTCGACACGGTTACGCGGACGCCCTTCATCGCTTTGTTGCGCGGGTTGTACACGCGGACGGGGAGCGGCAACTCGCGGCCGGGCGGTAGGCGCAAGAAATCTTTGCCGGTGACCGGCAGCAGCACCGGAGGCTGAGCGCCCGTTCCCGGCCCGGCGAAACTCACCTCGTGGCCGGAGCCATCCACGGTGAACTGGAGCCGCCCCTCGGCGTCGGCGGTGATGGTGCTGCGTTCCGTCTGGCCCGTGGCCAAGTGATGGTCCAGCAGAACGTAGTCCGCGCCGGGTTTGTACAGCGGTGGAGTCGTAACCGTGATCCGGCGGCCGGCCACCGGCGGCCCATCCGGCGCCCAGCGCCTCGTCGTGATCCGCATGTAGCCCTGCCGGACCCCGCTCAGATACGTAAAGCCGCGCTCGTCGCCTTCCGTCGCCACGCGATACCCCCAGACGGAGAAGTCCCGGTAGGCGTTGGCATAGTGGAACACCTCCGGAACATTGTCCAGATCGGACCGCCCGAAGGCGCGCATGTGGAACTGGAAGGTTTCGCCGATCGACGTAGCCCAGTGCCGGTGGTACTCGTCCTGGCGGAACTCGAAGTCCACCTCCGGCGTGCGGGCGTAAGCCATGCGCGTCTCTTCGTGGAACTGGCTGATGTAGTCGCCGCTGGCGCGGACCAGCCGGACCATGGAGTGCCCGTGATTCAGCACGTGGTCCTTCGGCCGCCACAAGACGCGGCGGCCCGGCTCGCCGGTGTAGAACTCCGGCCCCGGGTTGAACGCCGAGGCGCTGCCGATGATGTCCGGGTACCGCGCGCTCAGGTACAGGCTCATGAAGCCGCCCATGCTGAGGCCCGAAGTGGCGCGGTGGCGGCGGTCGGTGAGTGTGCGGTAGGTGGAATCGATGTGCTTGACCAGTTCCAAGAAATAGGCGCCGAAGTCATATGCGCCTCCATCCTTTCGGATGTCCCACGGGTCGCCCCCGTAGAAGCCGGTGTAGTGCTCGGGCACGTAGCCGTCCACGGAGACGACGATCACGGGGTGATCGGCGACGAACCGGACGATCTTCGGCACGGTGTCCTTGCCGCCGTCGTAGCGCTCCAGCGTATAGCGGTCGCTATGTCCGTGGAAGTAATAGATCACCGGATAGCGCTGGCTGGAAGTTTCGTAATCCGGCGGCAGAAAGATCCGGTAGTGGCGCGGCCCGTCGAACACGCGCGAGTGATGCGTGCGGTCGTAAAATGGCCGGTAGGCCAAGGCCACGTATGGAAGCAACAACAGTAGACCCGCGGCTGGGATTCGGAGGGCGAAGGAATCGGTATCCATCGGCGAACCGATCTTACCGCAACCGGCGGCGCGCGGGCTCCCACCGCCGACCCTTCGCGCGCGCGGGCGCGAACTTCAGGGCGAACCAACGGATCCAGTTTTCAGGGAGGTAGAACAACGTGAACCGCAGACAATGGTTTCAGGCTCTCGCCGCAGCCCTCGCCGGCTCAGCTACGTCACGAGCGCAGAAGGGACGTCCGCTCGCGAATACCAACCTCGGCAAGCCGCCGCTCTTGCTGGCCGACTTCCAACCCCGCAGCATGCTTCGCGTGAAACAGACCAAAGTGCCGCGAGCCCGTTTTCCGGTGATCGACATCCACACGCACCTCTGTTGGACGGATGTGCTGAAGGGTGAGGAAACCATCGAGATGCTGGCCACACCCGAGGAAGTGCTGCCGGTCATGGACCGGAGAAACATCCGGATGATGGTCACGCTCACGGGCGGGTTCGGCAAGGGCACCGGCCAGGCCATCGACTACTGGCAGAAGCCGCATCCTGACCGGTTTGTTGTCTTCACCGAACCGTGGTATGCGAAGACGGCCGAGCCCGGCTACCCGAAGTTCCAAGCTGAGGAGATCGAGCGCGCCTACGCCCGCGGCGCCAAAGGCCTGAAGGTGCTCAAGACGCTCGGGCTCTTCCTGCGCGAGCGCATTACTGAAGGGCCTCTGGTAAAGGTGGACGATCGCCGATTCGACCCGATGTGGGAGGCTGCCGGCGCTTTGAAGATGCCCGTGCTGATCCACACCTCGGATCCGGTTGCATTCTTCCTGCCCACCGACCGGTTCAACGAGCGCTATGAAGAGCTTTACCGGCACCCGGACTGGTCCTTCCACGGCCGGGACTTCCCCAGCGACGAGGAGCTCCAGCAGGCCCGCCTTCGCGTGGTGGCGCGCCACCCGCGCACCAACTTCATCTTTGCGCACGTCGGCAAGGCCGAAGATCTCGAGTTCGTGTCTTCATGCCTCGAGAAATACCCGAATGTATACGTCGAGATCGGCGCGCGGATCGGGGAGCTCGGCCGCCAGCCCCGAGCCGCCCGCCGGTTCTTCGACCGGTTCCAGGATCGGATCCTTTTCGGAACCGACGCTGTGCCCAACGGCATCGAAGTTCCCCAACAGATCTTCGGCGACGAGCTGTATCAGATCTACTACCGGTTCCTCGAAACCGAGGACGAATACTTCGACTACGCTCCCGCGCCGATACCGCCCCAGGGCCGCTGGCAGATTTACGGATTGGGTCTGCCGGAAGGGATTCTCCGGAAGGTCTACTATCAAAACGCGGCGCGCCTGCTGGGCATTGAGGCGAACTGGGGCTGAGCCGCGGGCGGCGCCGGCCCTCACCAGAAAATCACGTAGAGAAGAACCGTCAGGGCGATGACGCCCGCGCCGGCCAGCTTCGCGCCAGGCTGTGCGGTGGTGTCCACCTTGCCCGTGTCCGGTAGTAAGCGCGGCTCGGCGAGCGGCCGCTGCCACGTGATGAGGAGCATCAGCGCGCAGCAAGCGAGGAACGAGACCGCCGCGGCGTTCAGGTAGGCCCGCGAGTCCAGCCATAGGCTCTGGACAATCATGAAGGCGCCGTAGGCGAGCGGCCCGAGAACCAGTGCTCCGGTGGCCGCCGCCGGCGGAGCCTTCGGCAGTACAATCCCCACCAGGAACACGGCGAGAATCCCCGGCCAGATGAAGTTCCACACCCGCTGCATGTATTCGTAGATGCCTCCTAAATGAACGAGCTGCGGAGCGACCAGACAGGCGAACAGCACGAACGCCGCCGTCGCCATCCGCCCGATACGCACCGCCGTTTTCGCTTCCAGCTCCCGTTTCACGATGTGGCGGCTGTAGAGATCGATCGTGAAGATCGTCGAGGCGGAGTTCAGCATCGAGTCGAGCGAGCTCATTACCGCCCCGAACAGCGCCGCGAACATTACGCCCCGCAGGCCCTCGGGCAACAGGTGAGTCATCAGGAACGGGAACGCCTGATCCCCCACCGGGATGCGGTCGGCGTAGAGCTGCCAGGCGGCGATCCCCGGGAAGACGACGAAGAACGGGATCGTAAGCTTCAGCAGCGCAGCGAAGAGAACACCCTTTTGTCCTTCCTTCAAGTTCTTAGCCGCCAGGGCCCGCTGGGTGATGAATTGGTTGAGGCCCCAATAAGCGATGTTGGGAATCCAGATACCCAGCAGGTAGATCGTCCAGGGCAGGGTGGGATGGTCGGCCGGCAGCATCAGATGGAGCTTGTCGGCGTTGACCTCGAGAAACGTTCCCAGGCCGCCGGCCGATTCGAGGCTGATCACCAGCAGCAGGGCGCCTCCGCCGAGCAGCGCCAGACCCTGAATCAGATCCGACCAGACTACCGCCTTCAGCCCTCCGTAAATCGTGTAGCCGCCGGCGATCAGCCCGATCAGCCAGACGCCGGTGGCGAGGCTCGTGCCGAAGACGACGTTCAGCGCCAGGCTCCCCGAATAGAGCACCCCCGCCATGCCGACGATCACGTAAACCACCATCAGGTAGAAGGCCATGATGGCTCGCGCCGCGGGTCCGTAACGGTACTCCAAGTACTCCGGCAGCGTGTAAATGCCGCTACGCAAGAACCGCGGCAGCAGCACCAGCGCCACGAACACCAGCGCAATCGCCGCCACCCACTCGAAGCAGGCGATGGCCAGGCCGGTCTGGAAACCCTCGCCGGCCATGCCCACGAAGTGCTCCGAGGAAATGTTCGAAGCGATCAGCGACACCCCGATCAGCCACCAGGGCAGGCTCCGGCCGGCCAGGAAGTAGTCGTCGGCTGACTCTTCCTTGCGCGAAGCGTACAGAGAGATCCCGACCACCAGCGCCAGGAAGCCGAGGAAGAAGCCCAGATCGGTCCCCGAGAGGTGCATGGATAGAGCAGCTTATCAGGAATGAGGGCGTCCATTCCCGGCCAACGGCTCATCCGGCCGTTTCCGGCGGCGGCAGCCGGATGGGCTCTCCCGTGATCAAAAGGCGCACCGGACGCTCTTCAGCAGGTTCGGCGGCCTCGCCCGCCTCTTCTCCATCGGCCGCTGTCTCGGTGGCGGCGTCGGCCTCGGCTCCCTCGCCGGCGCCGTCGCCTTCCGCAGCGGTCTCGTCCGGCGGCGCGCCCGCTTCACTGTCCGCCTCCCACAGGCGCTCGTCGATCAGCGCCCGGGTGGCGAAGAACTTCCGGATTCCCTCGAGCCGCGCCCGCGTCAGCGGATCGAGACGGGATTCTCCCGGCTCCGGCGTGATCACGAGCCCCGGATTGGCCAGCATGATCCCGGCCACGATGGCGAGCTTTTCGCGGCCCTCGACGGTGAGGTCCGCCTTGCCCCGCTCGAACAGCTCAGGCGGAAGTTCGATGACCAGCCCTTCCTCGGTGTCCCGCGTGAACAGGATCCGGCTGAGGTGGCTGTAGAGGCGGACGCGGAGTTCCGCCCGCCGCAGCTCTTCCAGACGCTTGCGCCGCTTCGCCTCTTCGGCCTCCCGGCGGGCGCGCTCCTGTTCCCACCGCGCGCGCTCTTCCCCGAAGCTCGCCGTGCGCTCCTTGAGCAGTTCCATCGCCCGCTTGGCGCGTTCCTCGGCTTGACGGGCCGCCTCGCGGGCCTTTCGGAGTTCCTCTTCGAGCCGTTTGCGGGCCGCGGCCTCTTGCTCTGCGCGGAGCCGCGCCTGCCGAGCGGCTTCCTCACGCTCGCGCCGCAACCGCTCTTCCTCAGCGCGGCGCCGGGCTTCTTCCTCGGCCTTCTTCCGGGCTTCCGCTTCCCGCCGGGCCGCCTCTTCGCGCTCGCGTTTCAGCCGCTCTTGTTCGCGCCGGCGCAAGGCGATCTCCCGGGCGTCTTCGGCCGTCTGTACCGCTTCCCGGGCGAGCATCGCCACCGGCTTGTTCCCGGCTTTCCGGGCCAGATAGGCTTCGGCCTGTTCCAGAGCCCGCAGGGCCTTGAGGAAAGTCTCGGTGGCGTATTTCTCGGCTCCGCTCGCCCGCGCGATCTGCACGGCATTGCGAGCTTCGTACAGATCCAGGGGGATCTTCGGATCCACGGTAAGGTTCAGCGGGTTCGCCAGCGGCTTGTACCGGCCGCGCCGCAACAGCTCGTATTTGGCGTCGATCACGTCGATCCGGCCCTTGGTATCCGGCCGCGGCTCGTTCTCCAGCACGACGAGATCGCTCGGCTGCCGCACGGCGAAGTACGGCTCGGCGGTCACCACCATCCCGAACACCTGCAACTCGGTAGTGACTTCGAGCTTCCCCCGGCCGCCTTTCAGATGGATCTCGCCCAGGTTCGCCGCCCGGCCCTCAGGCGTGATCGCCCACAGGACGTAGGTCAGGTACTCGGCCCCGAAGGTGATCGCCGGCTTCAAATTACGGAACCGCGCGGCGATCTCGATATAGCCGCCCTTGCTCTCGACGCGGGCTTCTCCCGTCGCTTGGGGCATCAGCGGCGTGCCCTTGAAGTCCACGCGAGTCGGACCGCTACGGTGGCGGTAATTGATAGCCACCGTAATACGTTCGACTACGTCGGCGCGAAAGACAGGACGTTCCGGAAGTTCGTAGACCTTGTTCGGATCCTGGGCTGGGGCCAGGCAAACCAATCCTGCCAAAAAAGTCAGCAGAATCAAGCGCCTAGCCATGATGCCGGAGTCCTTCCTCAATTATAGGGGACGTGGCGTCCCGAACCTCGGGATACAAGCGGCGCTACGGTTCGAAGTTCGCGGCGGGCGGCGCGGAAAGCCGGTTTGCTATACTAACTTCTTGAAAATGCTCGCCCGGTTCGTCGCATATCGTTGGCCTCACCACCACCGCCGCGTAGCGCGACGGGCCGCTTCCTGACTGACCCCACGAAACGGTAATCGGATTCGAAGCAGCCCGCCGCTCCCATTGGCGGGTATTCTTGTTTAAGGCTGAATCATGGATTTGGATTTCACGAAACTCGATGGGCTCATCCCGGCGGTGATCCAGGATCACCGTTCCGGCCGTGTCCTCATGGTCGGCTTCATGGACGAAGAGGCGTTCCGCAAGACGGTGGAGACCGGCTACGCCACTTTCTACAGCCGCTCCCGCGGCAAGCTGTGGACCAAAGGGGAGACTTCCGGGCACCGGATCGTCGTCAAGGAGATTCAAACGGATTGCGACAAAGACACCGTCGTGATCCTCGCCGAGGCGCTGGGCCCCGGAGTGTGCCACGAAGGCTACGAGAGCTGCTTTTTCCGGACGCTCAAAAACGGAGAATGGAAGGTGAACGCGGAGCGGACCTTCGACCCCAGCGCGGTCTACGGAGGTAGGGAATGACGTTGAAGCTCGGCATCCCGAAGGGCTCTTTACAGGACGCCACCATCGACCTGTTCCGCCGGGCCGGGTTTAACATCACCGTTTCGTCCCGCTCCTACTTCCCGGCGATCGACGATCCTGAGATCGAGTGTATGCTCATCCGTGCGCAAGAGATGGCCCGGTACGTGGACGACGGCGTGCTCGACGCTGGGCTCACCGGCTTGGACTGGGTGCGCGAGAACGACGCCGACGTGGTCACTGTCGCCGACCTGATCTACGCCAAGCGGAGCTTCGGCAAGGTCCGGTGGGTGCTGGCCGTGCCGGAGTCCTCTCAGGTGCAGTCGGTGAAGGATCTGGAGGGAAAGATCATCGCTACTGAATTGGTGGGTGCGACCCGGCGCTACCTGGCCGAGCACGGCGTGAACGCCAAGGTCGAGTTCTCCTGGGGCGCGACGGAGGTGAAACCGCCAGTGCTGGCCGACGCCATTGTCGAAGTCACCGAAACCGGCTCGTCGCTGCGGGCGAACAAGCTCCGCATCGTCGACACCGTGCTCGAGTCCAACACGCAGTTGATCGCCAACAAGCAGGCCTGGCAGGACCCCCGGAAGCGCAAGAAGCTCCAGGACATCAAGATGCTTCTCGAGGGCGCAATGAACGCTTTGGGCAAGGTCGGGCTGATGCTCAATGTCGAGAAGCGCAACCTGGACAAAGTGCTGGGCGTGCTCCCGGCCTTGAAGAAGCCGACCGTGTCCCATCTCAGTGACGAGAACTGGGTCGCGGTCAACACGATCCTCGACGAGTCCACCGTACGCACGATCATCCCGCGTCTCAAGGAAGCCGGCGCCGAAGGAATCGTCGAATACCCGTTGAACAAGATCGTCCCGTGACGTCCTGGTCCAGCCGCAGGCGGCGAAGCAGCCCCCGCGAGGTGCCTGAATGATACGAATTCTCGAATCGAAAGACGCCGGCCGCATCCTGAAGCGGCGCGGCGTACGAATGGCCGAGGCCGAAGAGACCGTGCGGCCGATTTTGGAGGCCGTACGCAAACAGGGCGACAAGGCTCTCCTCGAATACGCGCGGCAGCTCGACGGGCTCGACCGCAACAGCGTCGCCGTGGAGCCGTCCGAGCTGGCCGCCGCCCGGCGCCGCCTCTCGGGGGAGTTCCGCGAGGCCGTGATAGAGGCCGCGGCCAACATCCGGGAGTTCGCCCGCTTGCAGCTGCCTGAAACGAAGTCCCGCTCCATCGCTCCGGGGCTGCGTGTGGGCCAGATCGTCAGGCCCCTGGATACCGTCGCCGCTTACATCCCCGGCGGGCGCTACCCCTTGCCCTCCACGTTGATGATGACGGTGATCCCGGCTCAGGTGGCTGGCGTGAAGACAATTTGCGCCTGTTCGCCCCGGCCCGCTCTCGAGACCCTCGGCGCCGCGGCGCTGCTCAAGGTGGATCGCTTCTTCGCCATGGGCGGGGCCCACGCCATCGCCGCCTTCGCCTACGGAACCCGCACCGTGCCCAAGGCGGATCGCATCGTCGGCCCCGGAAACATCTATGTCGCCGCCGCCAAGAAGCTGCTCGCCGGCGAAGTGGGCATCGACTTCATCGCCGGTCCCACCGAGATCCTCATCGTCGCCCGGGACGGCAACCCGGCCTGGATCGCCGCCGACATGCTCGCCCAGGCCGAGCACGACGTGGACGCTTCGGCGATTCTCCTCACCCCGTCCAAGCGCCTGGCGCTGGCCGTGGCCCGGGAGATCGAGAAACAGCTCGAAGACTTGCCCACGGCCCCGGTGGCCCGCAAGTCGATCCGGCGCAACAGCGCCATTCTTCTCACCGGCTCGGTGGAGGAGGCCGTCGAACTGGCGAACGACTTCGCGCCGGAGCACCTGAGCATCCCCGACGCCGCGCTGCTCCGCAAGGTCCGCCACGCGGGCAGCGTCTTCATCGGCCCGTCGAGCCCCGAGGCGGCGGGCGACTACGCCTCCGGGCCGAACCACGTTCTTCCCACGTCCGGCGCGGCGCGGCTGCGGGGCGGGCTGTCGGCCGCCGACTTCGTCAAGGTGATCTCCACGCAACAGTTGACTCCGGCGGCGCTTCAGCGGCTGGCTCCGGCCATCACTACGCTGGCCAGGGCCGAGGGCCTCGAGGCCCACGCCCGGAGCGTGGAAGTCCGCAAACGCAAACCCCGAGGGTGAAAGCCGTGCCGAGACCACGCACCGCCGTTCTGAAGATGGCCCCCTACAAACCGCCCACCTCCGGGCGGGAGGGCAAGATCCGTCTGGATTTCAACGAAAACACCGTCGGGGCCTCGCCGCGGGTCGCCGAGCGCCTCAGGGAGCGGATCACCCGCGAAGCGCTGGCCGTCTATCCCGAGTACGACGAGATCCGGCCCAGGCTCGCCCGCCACTTCGGGGTTTCCGAGGACCAGCTCGTTCTGACCAACGGCACCGACGAAGCGATCCAACTGCTGGTGAACGCCTACGTGGAGCCGGGCGGCGACGTGCTCCTGCTGCGGCCTTCCTACGCCATGTACCGCTTCTATTGTGAAGTGGCCGGGGCGGCGATCCGCGAGCTGGATTACCGGAAGGAAGACCTGGCCTTCCCCATGGACGAGTTCCTGGCCGCCATCCGGCCCGATACCCGCGCCATCCTCATCGCCAACCCGAACAACCCCACCGGCACGGGCATTTCCGCCGATGAGGTCCGCGCCATCCTCGACCGCGCTCCCGAGGCCGCCGTCCTGATCGACGAGGCCTACTACGAGTTCTCCGGCGTCACCGCCCTCGGGCTGCTCGGCGGCTACTCGAACCTGTTCGTCAGCCGCACGTTCTCCAAGGTCTACGGGTTGGCGGCGCTGCGGCTCGGCTGCCTGCTGACCCAGGCCGGGAACGCCGCGGTCCTCCGCAAGTGCCAGTCGCCGTACAGCGTGAACGGGGTGGCCGTGCTGGCCGCCGGGGCGGCGATCGAGGACCGGGAATACATCGAAGACTACGTCAAGCAGTCCCTCGCCGCCCGGGAGCTGCTTTACGAAGGCTTCGCCGCCCGCGGCATCCGCTATTACCGGAGCGAGGCCAATTTCGTCCTGTTCGACGCCGGGGACCGCGCCGCCGAGATCTGCCGGGCCCTGGCCGAACGCGGCGTGCTCGTGAGGGACCGCAGCTACGAACTGCCCGGCTGCGTGCGCGTCACCGCCGGCACGCCGGAACAGGTGCGGCGGTTCTTCGCCGCCTTGGAGGAGGTGTGGTGATGGCGGGCGCCGCGAAACGCCCGGTCCTCGTCTTCGACATGGACGGCGTGCTCGTCGAAGTCACGGAGTCCTACCGGGAGACGATCGTCCGCACCGTGGAGCACTTCACCGGCAAGCGCATCGCCCGCGACCTCATCCAGGACTACAAGAACCAGGGCGGCTGGAACAACGATTGGGCGCTGGCGCAGAAGATCGCCGCCGACCTCGGCGTCGAGGTGGACTACGAGACGGTGGTCGAGAAGTTCCAGGAGATCTTCCTCGGCCCGGCCCGGGACGGCTCCGGCGGCCTCATCGAG
>CAYWXL010000029.1:17726-19873 GCA_964461995.1 uncultured Solibacteraceae bacterium | reverse complement strand
ATGATTGCCGAGCGTACCGGCGGCGCCCGGCTCTACTACGTCGGCGACACGGTGGACGACAGCCGCTGCGCCCGGGCCGCGGACGTGCCGTTCATCGGTATCGCCGCGCCCGGAAATCCCCGGCATGACGAGCTGGTATCCCTGTTCGAGCAGGACGGGGCCATCGCCGTCCTGCCCGACGTCAACCAATTGGAGGACGTGCTGCCATGAGAACCGCCGCCGTCGAGCGGATCACCCGGGAGACCCAGATCCGCGGCAAGCTGAAGATCGAAGGCCGGGGCCGGTACGACATCTCCACCGGCGTCCGCTTCCTCGACCACATGCTCGAACTCTTCGCCCGCCACGGCGGCTTCGATCTGACGCTCCACGCCGCCGGCGACCTCGACGTGGACCAGCACCACACCGTCGAGGACTGCGGCATCGTCCTCGGCCAGCTCTTCTCCAAGGCCCTCGGCGACCGCAAGGGGATCAACCGCGCCGGCTACTTCGTCATGCCCATGGACGAAACCCTCGCCGTCGTCGCCGTCGATCTCGGCGGCCGGCCGGCCCTCGTCTACCAGGACCGCGTGCGCGTCCGCTACGTCGGCGACCTGCAAGCCGAGCTGGTGCACGACTTCTTCGACGGCTTCGTCGTCCACGCCGGGGCCAATCTCCACGCCAAGGTGCTCTACGGGCGCTCGAGCCACCACAAGCTGGAGGCCATCTTCAAGTGTTTCGCCCGCGCGATGCGCTTCGCCTGCTCGAAGGACAAGCGGTTGAAGGACCAGTTGCCCTCGACGAAGGAGTTGCTGTGATGGGAGGCAGCCGGCCGGTGATTCGGGGGGAGATGCGGTGATCGCGATCGTGGACTACGGCGCGGGCAACCTGCGCTCGGTACAGAACACCCTGGCGGAGCTGGGCGCCGAGTACGCCGTGGTGGCCGATGCCGAGGGCGTCCGGCGCGCCGGCAAGATCATCCTGCCGGGCGTAGGCCATTTCGGGCGGCTGATCCGTTCGCTGGACGAGATGAAGCTGCGCGGCGTCCTGGTCGAACGCATCCGCGCCGGCGTTCCGTTTCTCGGCATCTGCCTGGGGCTGCACGCGCTGTTCGAACGGAGCGAGGAGGCGCCGGAGCTCGAGGGGTTTGGTCTCTTCCCCGGCACGGTGGTCCGGTTCCCCCGCGAGGCCCGGGTTCCCCAGATGGGCTGGAACGTGCTCGAGCCCCGGCGCGAGTGCCGCCTGCTGCGGGGCCTGGCCGGGCGCATCTACGTCTACTTCGCCCACAGCTACTACGCCCCGGTCGTCCCGGCCACGGCGGCCGCCTGCACCTATCACGTCGAGTACACGGCCTTGCTCGAGCACGATAATGTCTACGGGGTGCAGTTTCATCCGGAGAAGTCCGGCCCCGTCGGGCTCCGGATCATGAAGAACTTCCTGGAGGTCTGAAGGATGCTCGCCAAGCGCATCATCCCTTGCCTGGACGTCACCGGAGGGCGCGTCGTCAAGGGCGTCAACTTCGTCAACCTCCGCGACGCCGGCGACCCGGTGGAGCTCGCTGAGCGCTACAACGAACAGGGCGCCGACGAGCTGGTCTTCCTCGACATTACCGCCTCGAGCGACAACCGCGAGATCATGGCCGACGTGGTCTTCCGCACGGCCCGGCGGGTCTTCATCCCGCTGACCGTCGGCGGCGGCATCCGCTCGGTTCAGGACGCCCGCAAGATCCTCATGGCAGGTGCGGACAAGGTCTCCGTGAACACCGCCGCCGTGCGGCGCCCCGAGCTGCTCACCGAGCTCAGCCGCGAGTTCGGCTCCCAGGCCACCGTGCTGGCCATCGACGCCAAGCGCGTGGCGCCCGGCAAGTGGCACGTCTTCACCCGCGGCGGCCGCGACGACGAAGGCATCGACGCCATCGAGTGGGCGGTGCGGGCCGAGGCGCTCGGAGCCGGCGAGATCCTGCTGACCTCGATGGACACCGACGGCGTCCAGGGCGGGTTCGATCTGGAGCTGACCAGGACGGTCTCCCGCGCCACGAAGATCCCGGTGATCGCCTCCGGCGGGGCAGGGAAGCCGGAGGACTTCCTCGAAGTCCTCACCGAAGGAGAAGCCGACGCCGCGCTGGCCGCCTCCATCTTCCACTACGGCACGTACACGGTGAACGACCTCAA
>CAYWXL010000029.1:6596-17626 GCA_964461995.1 uncultured Solibacteraceae bacterium | reverse complement strand
CCGATGATCATCCCTTGCATCGACCTGATGGACGGCAAGGTCGTCCAGCTCATTCAAGGCAAACGAAAGGCCCTCGAGGCCGATTCCCCCGCCGCCATGCTGGAGAAGTTCGCCGCCTTTCCCGAGATCCAGGTCATCGACCTGGACGCGGCGATGGGGAAGGGCTCCAACGACGAGCTGGTCGAGTGGCTCGCCGCCCACGCCCGCTGCCGCGTGGGCGGCGGCGTTCGGGACGTGGCCCGGGCGGTGAAGCTCGTCGAGCAGGGCGCGCACCGGGTGATCGTCGGCACGGCGGCGTTCGACAGCCAGGGTCCCCGGTTCCCGTTCCTCGAGGAGGTCTGCCGGGCCATCGGCCGCGAGCGCCTCCTACTGGCGCTCGATTCCAAAGGCGGCCGCATTGTGGTGAGGGGCTGGCAGGAGGCGACCGATCTTACTGCCGAACAGGTCGTCCGCATGGTCGAGCCCTACTGCGGCGGCTTCCTGTGCACCTACGTGGACAAGGAAGGCATGATGCAGGGTACCGACCTCGAGTGGTTCCGGAGGCTCCGAGAGGCCACCAGCCTGCCCATCACCGCCGCCGGCGGCATCACCACCATGGACGACGTCCGCGCCCTCACGGAAATGCAGATCGACTGCGCCATCGGCATGGCGATTTACACCGGGCGGCTGGATCTCGAGGAGCTCGCACGATGGAACCGCGCCGTCCTCAGCGGGAAGTTTTCTGGTTCTTCGTCCTCCAACGCCGGCGAAGGCTCACGAAGTTGATCCGGCAAATCTCGCACCGCTGTTGTTTCCAGCCGATATAAGTGAGCGCCCGCTTGTAGAAAGGGGGCAGATAGTACTTCTCGGACCAGTCGCGCAGAATCATCGACGCACAGGCGGGACACCGGGCGTAAAACACGTCCGGTGGGCGCCACGGATGGTCGGAATACCGGTGTTCACACGCGCGGCACCTTACTTTCTGGACTCCCAAAAGTGCGGCGACTCGTTCGAGAAAGCCTCTCTCGCGGGATGTTCGTACGTTGTCGGAGCCGCACCGCGGGCAGCTCCGTATCGCTCGCTTCACGGAGACGGTCTGGGGACGTTCGCCCATCAGTAGCTCATGAGAACACCCTGCCGCGCCTCGCTGCGACGTACTGCTCAACATAGGCTGTGAACGCCCGGGCGACCGGTTCGCGCGCCGAGCCTTGCCGACGGATCTTCAGTCCCTCAATCTCCAACACCGGCAGCAGCCCGCGGGTAGTGGAGGTGATGAACACTTCGTCCGCGCTTTCCAGATCCTGGAGCGTCAGATCTCTCTCACCGATCGAGATGCCCTCCGCGCGAATCTCTTCGAGCAGCAGCTCCCTGGTGATTCCCGGAAGGCAACCGGAATGTAACGGAGGTGTCCAGACCTGATTCCCCACCGAGATGAATATGTTGGCCGACGTGCACTCGCTGACGTGGCCGTGCTCGTTGAGTAGGATCACCTCGTCCAAACCCTTGGCCTGCGCTTCCTCCAGCCACGTCAGGTTGTGGGACCAGGAAAGGATTTTCGCGCCGGCGAACGGCGAGGCAGCGAAACGGGCGTTCGGTACCACCCCGAGCCGCACTCCCGGTCCCCACCGCTTCGACTCCGTGGTGAACGCAATAACGTCGTAGTCCCGTTCGATGCCAGGCCCTTCCCACATGCCGCCCCGGTTGCGGACGACAACGACGCGTAACGTTGCGTTCCGGGCCTTGTTCGCCTCGATCAACCGGTAGAGTTGATTTTCGATCTCTTCACGGCTTTCCGGAAACGGGATCCGCATCCGGATCGCGTCGCGGCGCATCCGCTCAAAATGTCTCTCGAAGGCGAACATGACGCCGTCGATGACCCGGATCGTGGAAAAGACGCCCCATCCGTTGAGCAGACCCACCTGACCGGGACTGAGGGTGCGCGCCGTAGCTTCCTGGATTCGGCCGTTGTGGAGGACGAATTCGTGCATTGACTGCTCATTTTACCTGATTCCGGCAGGGCCGCTGCCGACGGTCGGAGACCAGTTCGGAAATGGATCGACCCGCCCTTGCCGGCACGCTTCGATCAAATCGGGCACGCGTCGCCGCCGGTTCAATAGCTTCATCAAGAGCTTCTCGAACTCGTCTTCGTCGTCCTCCAGCCACTCGCGAGGCACCCGGCGGTACGCTTCGTCGATAACCTCTTCCGGGAACTCGGCGATGCGCTCCAGCCAGGGCTCGAAATCCTTCCAGCCCCGCACCTCACGGTAGACGGCCGGGCGGTAGTAGAGGCCGCGGACGGGCGAGTCAGTGAACTGCCAGTAGGGGCCGTCGAAAACATAACCGTGGTCCATCATCTGGGCGACGAACCCACCACGGGACAAATCGGACTCCTCGTCGACCCACGGCGCCTGGCGTGACCGGAAGAAGATCGCCTGGCGCGAGTCGGCGTTGGCCGTCCACTTGTCGAACAGCAGGATTCCCAGAAAATGCCGTCGGTTGACCACTTTCTTCAACAGGGCGTCTGGGATGAAGTCGTAAACGATGTTCCTAAATGGATTGCCGGGAAACCGCGAGCCGAAATGTCTGCCTGGTTCGACCCGCTCCCGGCGGCTGCCCAGTTGAATGTACAGCTCCGGGTTGTCTTCCACGAACTCGCGGGTCACTTCGATGACCGCCACCGGCGGCGAGAAGATGCGGAGGTACTCGAGTAGAGTGGCGGCCACGAGTTCGTTCACCAGGATTCGCCGGTGCTGCGGGTTGTTGCGGAACTTCACGACGTAGAAGTTCCCATCGGTCGCTTCCAGGAGATGAGCCTGGGCGCCCCCGCGCATCTTCCGTATCAGGCGTCGAGCTTGGAGGGGCATGAAAGTGAGATAATCTTAAGTGTTTACCATAGCTTGACTTTCCGGTCCGTGGCCTCTGGCGCGTGAGATTCACCGGCTTAAGACGGACCGGTTCCCTGGGGGTGACTTTCAATGGCTGACGAAACCGTGATGCCTGCAGTGGCGCCGCGAACCAAAGACGAGATCGCCCTGGAGCTGATGAAATTCATTTCGATTACTACAGGATACGGCAAGGGGGCGCCGGCCGCGGGCTTCGGCGGCAAGCACCCGCGCACGCCGGAAGAGCATGCCGAGGCTTTGTTGGGGCTCTTCCAGCGCTGCCGGGCGATACTTTACGCCGATCCTCAGGACGCTTGATCCGCGGCGTCACTTCTTGCGCTTTCGGGCAGCCGTCTTCTTTACGGATTTCTTGCTCGCAGCGCGCTTAGCGGTTGACTTCCTGTTCTGCTTGGCGGACTTCTTGACGGATTTTTCGCTTGACGACGCCTTTTCCGCTGGCGTTGCCTTCTTTGTTGTTGTTTTTTTGGCTGCTTTCTTTGAGGCCGTCTTCTTGGCCGCCTTCTTGGCGGCGGTCTTCTTCGTGACCCCGGTGCTGGTTGTCTTTTTCTTGGCTGCGGCTTTCTTTGTAGCTTTCTTCGCGCTGGCGCGCTTGGCTTTCGCAGAGACTTTCTTCTCCCGCGCCGGCGCCTCCTTTTTCACCTCTGCAGCCGCGGGCGCTTCGGCAGGCGCTACAGCCGGGGCCTCTTCGTCTATCGGAGCCGCTTCAACAGCCGGTGCGACGCCTTCGGTGGACGCCGACTTGCCTGCCGATCGTGGAGGTTCCTCGCTGGGCAGCGGGGGCGCTTCTCCGCGGGCCGTCTCCTCTTCGGCGGGTTGGGAGGGCGCCTGGGCCTCGGGAGCCGCAACCGGAGACGACGGCGGGGGTGTCTCGTCTTCGTCGGCTTCGTATTGGACGATCTCGGCCTCGACCTCGACGTCGAGCGGCTCGAAGCCGGACTCTTCGGTTTCCTCGTCGGGTGCGGCGACGTAACGGTATGTCTTCATGGCACTTATCTCCTTACTGTCGCGCCGGATTCCGGGGCCGAAGTGTGGCGACGCCTGTCAACCACCATTTAGGATACCGCGACGGTTCCTGCGCCTGACAAGTTTCGGCGACGTCCGTCAACTTCCGGCGGCTGGCCGCACGCGCCGAAGGCGAGCAGAATCCGCCGAGCCCCGGCCGCGGCGCGAGCGGCGATGTGTGCCGTCGGCGCGGGAGCCGTAACCCACTGGAATCAGGACCAGATCACCTTCTTTGGGAGAAAGCGCCCCACCCCCGTTGGCTTCCGCAATTTGCTCCGCCGTCGTGTGATAGAGTTCGGCGATCTCGGCGAGCGTTTCCCCGGCGCTTACACGGTGCACCCGCCAGGAGGTCCTCCTTGCGGGCGGTACGTGATTCAGGGCCGCCAGCACGTAGCCGGCGGTTCCCTTGGGAACGTGCAGCTCGTAGCCGGCGGGCACGATGTCTCTGAGGATGGCGGGGTTCAAGGCGCGAAGCTCCTCCAATGGCTTGCCAAGGATGTCGGCGATCAACGCCAGATGCGTGTTCGCGGCCATTTCAATCGTGTTGTACTCGAGCGGCGGGTCGGCGACTATGCCGTCCAGGCCGAATTTCTCGGGCGCTGAAGCGACGACGATGGCCGCCAGGATCAGCGGCACGTACCGCCGTGTCTGCCGGGGCAGTACCTTCCGCCGGCTCAATTCCCAGAAGTCGGCGTAGCCGGTGCGCCGCACGCCTCGCTGGATCCGCCCCGGGCCGGCGTTGTAAGCGGCCATGGCAAGGTACCAGTCCCCGAGCCGCTCGTAGAGATCCCGGAGGTGGCGGGCGGCCGCCCGGGTCGCTTTCTCAGGATCCAGGCGGTCGTCATAATAACGGGTCCGCCGCAGGCCGTATTCCCGTCCTCTGAGTCTCATGAATTGCCAGAGGCCGGAAGCCCGTTTCCGCGATACGGCCCGGGGCTGAAACCCGGACTCGACCAGCGCCAGGTAGATCAGTTCCCGCGGGACGCCTTCCTCGTCGAGGATCCGTTGAATCATGGGCCGGTATCGGCCCAGCCGCTTGAGTCCCTCCGCCAAGGCCTTACGGCCCCGGGGAGAGGTGAAATACCGGATGTAGCGCATGACCTCGCCGTTGATTTCGAGAGGGAGCTGCGTTACCGGCAATTTGAGTTCACTGAGGACGTCCAGCTCGACGTTCGGATCGATGGGGAAGGTGACCGAGAGCAGGTCATCGAGCGGCGCGGACGGAAACCCGTTCTCATCGTCCGACCGGTCCAGTTCTTCGGCCTCGAAGCGGTAGATGGCATCCGCCATTTCCCGGCATTTCTCCCGCACCCGATGCCGGTCCAGGGCGTCTTCAGGGGCTTCGAGCAAGACCGTGATGGCCTCGTCGAACAACCGCCGCGCGATTACGTAGTCGCCCTCCCGGTAAAAGGATTTCGCGGCTTCGAATCGCTCCTCCGCGTCCTTGAGAACGGCGTCGATCTCCGGCGTCTCGAGAGGACCTCGGACGGCGAGATCGACGATCGGGGGGGTGCCGGCCGGCGGCGGCGCTGGAATCGCGGGCGGAGCGGGCAACCCGGCTCGGGGAGCGGCCGGCGTGTGGACGAGACGTTTGCCCGAGCCCCCGCCGAAGGGCCCGCAACTGCCTAGCAGCGCGGCAATCGCCGTGAGGAGCAGCGTCCGCAGTCCGGGGTGGACGCCGCCGGTGCGGCGATTCCAGCAGTGCATCACTTCGTCGGCGCTCCAGCCGGCTGCCGCGATCCCGGTCCCGTTCTCACGGACGGGGATCGCTCGCCCTACAGCGGGGCGAGCCGGGACCCTAGTCCTCTTCCTCTTCCACGCCCTCACGGGCCGCCTTGGCCTGGGCGATGATCTTCTCGGCGATGTGCTGCGGCACGAAGTCGTAGTGGTCGAATTCCATGCTGAACGAGGCCCGGCCTTGGGTGATCGAGGTCAGGTCGTTCTGGTAGGTCAGCATCTCGGCCATCGGGACGAAAGCCCGGATGATCTGCTTGTTGCCCTTGATGTCTGTGCCCGCGATGCGGCCCCGGCGGCTGTTCAAATCGCCCATGATGTCGCCGGCGAACTCCACCGGGGCTTGGATCTCGACCTTCATAATCGGCTCGAGCAGCGCCGGCTTGGCCTGCTCCATCGCCAAGCGGAACGCTTTGCGGCCCGCTAGCTTGAACGACAGCTCGTTCGAATCCACCTCATGGTACTGTCCGTCGTAGAGCTCCACTTTGAAGTCCACGACCGGATAACCTGCGAGATAACCTTGCTCGGCCGCCTCTAGAATGCCCTTCTCGACGGCCGGTATGAACTGCTTGGGAATCGCGCCGCCGAAGATGTTGTTGACGAACTCGAATTTCTGCCCCCGGGGCAGGGGAGAGACACGGATCTTGCAGTCGCCGAACTGCCCGTGTCCGCCCGTCTGCTTCTTGTGCCGGCCGTGAACGTCGGCCGTGCCGCGGATCGTCTCGCGGTACGGGATCTTCGGCGCCCGCAGCTCCACTTTCACGTTGTAGCGCTTGTTCAGTTTGCTGACGACGACCTCGACCTGCTGCTGGCCGCTGCCTGCGAGCAGGAATTCCTTGGTCTGAGGATCGCGATAGAACCGCAGCGACGGGTCTTCTTCCAGGATCTTCTGGATCGCTTGCCCCATCTTGTCCTCGTCGCTGCGCGAGGCCGCCGTGACGGCGAAGGCGATCGACGGCTCGGGCAGTTCGACCGGCGGATAGACGATTTCGGCGCCCTTTTCGTAAAGGGTGTCGCCGGTCAGGGTGTCTTTCAGCTTGGCGACGCCTCCGATGTCGCCGGCATGGAGCTCGGTGATCGGAATCAGCTCCTTACCGCGGATACAGCCGATGTGGGAGAGACGTTCGGCGTTCCGGGTGCGGGCGTTGATCAGCGTCGCGTCGTTCTTGATGACGCCGGAGCAGACCTTGAAATAGGAGACCCGGCCGGCGAACGGGTCGGCGATTGTCTTGAACACGAAGATCGACTGCGGCTGGTCGTCGGCGACCGGCCGCTCGACCTCCTGATCGCCGGCCTTGCCTTTCGTCGGCGGCCGTTCCACGGGCGCCGGAAAGCCGTCGAGCATGAAGTCCAGGATGCGGTCCGTCCCGATGTTGTGCAAAGCCGACGCGCACAGAATCGGGAACAGCCGCCGCTGCTTGACGGCCTCGCGGAGACCTTCGACGATGTGTTCCTCGGGCAGCGTGCCCTTCTCGAAGAACTCTTCCATCAGCTCGTCTTTGCCCTCCGCCACCATTTCGACGAGCTGTTCGTGAGCCTCTTGGGCGGCGTCCGCTAGCTCGGCGGGAATCTCGGTCTGCTTCCCGATGCCCTTGCCGTCCCGCTCGTATGAGTACGCCTTCATCGTGATCAAGTCGATCACACCGTGGAAGCCCTGCTCGCTCCCGAGAGGAAGTTGAATGGGCACCACCTGGCGGCCGAACGTTTCCTTGATGCTTTCGACGGCGCGGTCGAAATCGGCGCGGTCCCGCTCCATCTTGTTGACCACCAGGATGCGCGGCAACTGGAACTCGTCGGCGAATCCCCAGACCTTTTCGGTCTGGACTTCGACGCCGGCCACCGCATCCACCAGAACGACGGCCGCGTCGGCCGCTACCATCGACGCCTTCGTGTCGTTGATGAACATGTTGAAGCCGGGCGTGTCGAGCAGGTTGATCTTGTGCTTTTTCCACTCGACGAAGGCCACGCCCGTGGAGATCGTGATCTTCCGGTTGATCTCTTCCTCGTCGAAATCAGTGATCGTGTTGCCTTCGTCGGCGCGAGTCAAACGCGTCGTGACTCCGGCCGCATAGAGGATGCCGGCGACCAGGCTGGTCTTGCCGGAATTCCCGTGGCCGACCACAGCGACATTGCGTATTTCCTTGCCTGCGTATACTTTCACGGAACCGACTCCTTGAGGGGTGCGAAGGCCAACGCCAACTGGCCCAAATCCTGAATGTTAGCACAGTGGACCCCCCATCTTCAGGGATTTTCCGGGGCGTCCCGCTCTCCGGTCCCCGACGGCGGCGCGGCTTCCAGGCGGGGGCGCGGATTCGGTGTGCGGTCCCGCGAGGGAAGGTTCCGGCCCGTGGGAAAAAGGGCCGGCGCCGGCTTGCCGGCCGGGCGTCAAGCGGCCTCGCGCGAAACCTCGAGCCGCTGGGCCTCGCAGAGCCACTCGAACCCCGGTGGCCGGAGGGTGAGGCATCGCCGCGTCCGGTTCTCCGGACGGAATCGAGGATGCGCGGGTGGGAAACGGGTTGCGGTGGCGCAATCAGTGTATTATAGATAGAGAATTGGGTATATCATTGGCATACTACGAAGAGTTGGACGATCTCCCGGCCGCGGACTTGCTGGCATGGGCGATCCGGACCTTCGGGGACCGGTTCTGCATCTCCACCAGCTTTCAGCGCTCTGGTCTGGTCGTCATCGACATGGCGGTCCGAATCTCGCCCAAGGTGCGCGTCATCACGCTCGACACCGGCCGGCTTCCAGAGGAAACCTACGAGATGATGGACCTCATTCGGGACCGCTACGGGGTGGCGGTGGAGACAGTGCTACCGGATCCTTACGAAGTCCAGGCCATGGTGAAGCGGCACGGGGTCAACCTCTTCCGCCGGGATCCGGCCTTGCGCATGCTTTGCTGCCATATTCGGAAGGTGCGGCCCCTGGCTCGAAAGCTGCGCCAGTTCCGCGCCTACGCGGTGGGGCTTCGCCGCTTGACGTCGTGGAACCGCAACGAGATTCGAAAAGTAGAGGAAAACGAAGGAGTTATCAAGATCAGCCCGATTGCGGACTGGACCCGCCAGGAGATCGAGGACTACATCCGCCGCCACGATGTGCCGCTGCACCCGTTGTATGAGCGGGGCTACGCCAGTATCGGCTGTGAGCCCTGCACCCGGCCGGTGGCCGAAGGCGAGCCCGAGCGGGCTGGGCGGTGGTGGTGGGAAGATTCGCTTCCCAAAGAGTGCGGGTTGCACTTCCGCGCCGATGGTACAATTGGTCGGAAACTGGACGTATTAATTGAAGAGGTTACTCAATCTAGAAATGGCTACGGATTTGACGGATCGGGGATATAGCCCCAACGGAAACTACAAAGGGTTCACGCTCTGGTTCACTGGCCTTTCCGGGGCCGGCAAGAGTACGTTGTCACGGATATTGGAACAGCGGCTGCGGAAGCACGGCGTCCGCGTGGAAGTCCTGGACGGCGATGTCGTGAGGACCAACCTCTCCAAAGGGTTGGGATTCAGCAAGGAGGACCGGGACACCAACATCCGCCGGATCGGCTTCGTTTGCGACCTGCTGTCGCGGAACGGAGTCGTGGCGATCGCCGCCGCCATCTCGCCCTACCGTGAGATTCGTGAGGAGATCCGCCGGAAGATCACGAATTTCGTCGAAGTCTACGTCGAATGCCCCATCGAGGTGCTGACAAGGCGTGACGTCAAGGGCCTGTACAAGAAGGCCTTGGCCGGTGAGATTCAACACTTCACGGGCATCTCGGATCCATACGAGCCGCCGGAGAACCCGGACGTCGTCGTGCACACGGACCGGGAGTCCCCCGAGGAAAGCGCGGACAAGATCTGGGCGAAACTCAAGGAACTGGGACTGATCGAGCTCGACTGAGGCGTTGCCGGGGTTCCCTCCACGGCCCCGGCTCATCGGCTCTGCTCCGGCGGCAGGGACTCCAGCTTGGTGCTCCGCTGGCAGAGGCACTGCTGTCCCATTGCTTCCGTCCGGAGAGGATGGACTCCGCTTTTCGCTCCCTCGAGTGTCAAAATCAGGAAAGGATGCGCCGCCCTCCCACGTATTAACGTTTGTGAAGGGTGGTCAGACGGTGGCAGTACAAGCAGCGGTGGCCGAAGTGAGCGCGGCTGACACTGAGAGCGACCTCATCGACCTGTTCCGGCAGTACAAGCTCAAGGCCTTCCACTACGCCCTCCAGACAGTCGGAAACGTCGATGACGCAATGGACGTGACTCAGGAGGCCTTTCTTCGTTTACACCGGCACTGGGGCCGCCGGGACCGGAGCAGGCCGTTCGCCCCTTGGCTCTACTCGATTGTCCGGAACCTGGCGATCGACCTGCTGCGCAAGCGGGCAACCCGGCGCGAGTGCAGCGCCGCAGATGCGGCTCCCTTGCCGGCGCCGGCGGCCGCCGATCCTGAGCTCGCCGCGGGAAAATCGGAATTGAGCGAGCGGCTGTGGAGGGAGATCCAGCGCCTGCCTCAGCCTCAGCGGGAAGCTTTGCTCCTGCGGGATTGGCACGGGCTCTCCTATGCCGAGATCGCCGAGGCCACCGGGACCACCGTAACGACTGTCAACTCCCGGATTCATGACGCCCGCGTCCGGCTCCGGGAGCGACTCCGGAGGTACTTGTGAGCGAGTCTAAGAGGGACCAGGAGATCCGGCCCTTGCTGTCGGCCTACCTGGACGGGGAGCTGACGCAGGCGGACCGCCAGCGCGTCCGCTTGTACCTGGAAAGCTCTGAGGAGTGCCGCCGGGAACTCGAGGAGCTGGCCAAAGTGAAGCAGTTGACAGCGGAGCTCCGCTTTCAGGGTCCCCCGGATGAACTGATGGACGAATTGGAGCGGAGGCTGGCTGTTCGGGGGCCGCGCCGGCTCGGCTGGGGTCTGCTCTGCGCCGCTCTGGCGGTCTTGACGATCTACCTGGTCGTCAGCTACGTCCAGCATTTCCAATGGCCCGGCAACCCTCTGGAGTGGCTTGCCATTGCGGCGCTCGGGGGGATTTTGTTGGTGTTCCTTTCCGTGCTGTGGCAGCGGCTGCTGGAACGCCCCTACGACCGGTATAGGAAGGTCAAAAGATGATCGTGACTACCACTTTCGAGATTGCGGGAAAACGCATTGTTCGTACTCTGGGCATCGTCCGGGGCAACACCGTCCGGGCGCGCCACGTCGGAAAGGACATCCTGGCGTTTTTTCGCAATGTCGTCGGAGGGGAGGTTTACGAATACACGAAACTACTGGCTGAAAGCAGGGAGCACGCCCTGGACCGCATGATCCAGGAGGCGCAGTCGCTGGGAGCGAACGCCGTCATCGGAGTGAGGTTCGCCACCAGCGAGGTTCTGCACAACGCTGCCGAGATCCTTGCCTACGGCACGGCGGTAATCGTCGAAGACGAATGACAGGCCGTTATTGAAT
>CAYWXL010000029.1:0-6496 GCA_964461995.1 uncultured Solibacteraceae bacterium | reverse complement strand
GCCGTTATTGAATAAGGAACCCGGACTCGACTTCGGAGCCGCGGATCCGCGTCCACATCACGCTCGCCACTCCGGAAGCCTTCGCGTGGCGGAAACGGACCGTCTGGCCGGATTGCAGTTCCGTGTGCCGGTGCCGCGCCCGGAAGCCGCTCTGGCTCCAATCGATCAGTTCGCCGTTGAACCTGGCCGGCAGCGGCTCCTCGAGGAAGAACTCCACCGGCCCCGTCACCGGATGGCGAGGCTCCCGGCGCCGTTCCTGATGTGGGACGGGCCCGCTATTTCCGGATGGCATGTCCGTTCTCTCCTGCGATGACTTTCAGCTTGCGGCTCAAGGTACGCCGTGAGATCCCCAGCAGCTCGGCGGCGCGCTGGTGGTGCCCTCCCGTATATTCCAGCGCCCGGAGGATCATACGCTTCTCCATGCTGGCCAGCGACCAGTCCTGGGAGTCTTCGAAGTCGCGCTCTACGGCCGAAGCGATGGCGCGCAAGTCCGAGGATGTCGAGCGGGACAAGCTCAGCGGCAGGTCGGCGGCCCGGATCACTGGAGAGTCTGCGTTGACCGCGGCTTTGACGACCACGTTGCGGAGTTCGCGGACGTTGCCGGGCCACGAATAGTCGAGCAGCAGCCGGCAGGCGCCTTCGGTGAGGCGCGCTCCGGGTCGGAACTGGGCAAGGAAGAAGTCGGCCAGCGGCAGAATCTCCTCACGCCGGGCGCGTAGCGGCGGCACGTGAAGCTGAAGCTGATTCAGTCGATGATAGAGATCTTCACGGAACTTACCTGACCGGACCAGGTCCGCGAGGTCGCGGTTGGTGGCTACCACAACGCGGACGTCGGCATGGATCTTGCGTGTTCCGCCAAGCCGGTAAAATCCCGCGCCGTCGAGAACCCGCAGGAGCTTCGCCTGCATGCGGGGCTGCAACTCCCCGATCTCGTCGAGGAAGAGTGTGCCCCCGGCAGCCATCTCGAAGAGTCCCGGCTTGGCCGAGTCCGCTCCGGAGTAAGCCCCTTTCTCGTGTCCGAACAGCTCGCTCTCGACCAGGTTCTCCGGTAGCGTGGCGCAACTAACATCAACCCAAGGCCCGTCTGAGCGGTCCGAAAACTCGTGGACGGCGCGGGCGATCAGCTCCTTTCCGACACCGCTCTCGCCAGTGATCAGAACGCAAGCTTGCACCCGGGCCGTCCGCCGGGCCAGTTCGAGGAGCTCCTCCATTGTCCGGCTTCGAACAACAGCCGACATGCCGAGGAAGGAGTACTGGTGGAGTGACCGAACCATCCCTGAGAGTTTTATTTTCCACTGAATTACTAAGACTTCCTATCCCGTAGAAACGTGATTTTTCTCTGATTTGCCTACTGAGTACCCTAATGGATTCGCCTTAGTACCGCAGGGAAGGTTCCCATTAATTGGGCAGTAAGGAACAGCGGCTCCGCCGGGACAGGTTGTCCCGGCGAACAGTGTACGTAACCGATTGAAAACAAGGGTAGTTTCTTCCTCCCGGGCGCCCCGGCTACGGTGTGTGACAGAATGTCCCCGCCCGCGGACGGCGAGCGGATCGGCGAATCGAGATAAGTGACTGAATACAAACTGGAAACTCTTCTCGAGACCGGCCCTAGGGGGTGGTATCGTGCTTGCCTCTGTTCGGCCGGACGGAAATGCACCCGAAGACCATGGACTCGAACTCTCGCCGACCGACACGGGAATTGTTCAGCCTCGCCGTTGTTGTCTGTGGGTTGTTAACGTTTCTCGCTTCGTTGGTGACGTGGGAATCCAGTGATCCGCTGCGCTACCTGGTCTTGCTGTCGCTGGCGGTCTTCGCGACCCGCTGGAAGGTGGCCGTCTCGGCGGTGCCGGGGAGTGTGTCCTTGGCTACCGTCTTCATTCTTGTGGGGATCGCCGACTTCTCGCTCTCCGAGGCGATCGTCACGGGCTGTGTCGCCATGATGCTGGAGGAGCCGTTCTCTCGGCGTGACCGGGAGCGGGCGTGGACCATCCTGTTCCGCCTGAGCAGTCTGGCGGCCTCGATTGCGGTCAGCCATTCGGTCTACCTTGCGGCACAGCCGGCGACCGGCGAGGGGCGGCTCTGGGCGCTGGTTTCGGCCGCCGTGACTTTCAGTTTCCTGAACAGCTTTTCGGCCGCCGTCGAGGCCGCTTCCCGTGAGGACCGTCGCGTGGTCGAGATCTGGCACGAGTGTGGTTATTGGGCTCTGCCGTACTACGTCCTTGGTGGGATCCTGGCGGCGGTGATCAGCGTGGTGGGCGAGAGAATCGGATGGTTCTTTGTTCTCCCTCTGATACCGGTCGTCTACCTGGCGTACCGCGGGGCCAACCACTACGTCCAGCGCCTGCGCGACCGCCATTCCGGCACCGAGACGCTCTTGAGCCGCCACCAGCGCACCCTGGAAACTTTGGCGTTGGCAATCGCGGCCCGGTTTCGCACCGCGGGCGATCAACTTCAGCGGACGCAGATCTACGCCTTGACGATCGCCGACGACCTCGGGCTGGCGGGCGAGGAGCGGGAGGCGTTGCGGATCGCCGCCGTGCTCCACGACGTCGGGATCCTGGCGGTGCCGGAACAAATTATGTGCAAGAGCGGGCGCCTAACGGCGGAAGAGATGGAAAAGGTAAAAGTCCATCCGATCGTTGGGGCTTCGATCGTCAAGCAGGCCGAGTACCCGTTCCCGGTGGCCGAGATCGTGCGGTCCCACCATGAACGCTGGGACGGCAAGGGGTATCCCGACGGCCTGGCCGGCAGCGAGATCCCGCTGGGCGCCCGGATTCTCGCGGTGGCGAATACGCTGGTAGCGCTAACCTCGGAACGCTCGGACCGTCCCGCTTTGCCTTTCGACCGGGCACTCTCGGTAATCATGGCCTCGGCTGGAACCGCATTCGATCCGGAGGTCGTCAATGCCGTCGAGCGTCATGCCGCTGAGTTCGAGAGGATGGCCATCGTGGCAGCGCCCTCTGCGGAAAAAGCCGACTTCGTGGAATCGATTTCCAGCGCCCGCCGCGAGTCACAGGCCGCCTACGAACTGGCGCAGGCCGTGAGTCACACTCAGCGGCTTCCGGACTTGCTGCGCGCCGTATCTGAGCGGCTTCGCCGGGCTGTCGCTTGCGACGCGCTCGCCATCTTCCTCCGCCAGGACGACCATCTGGTCACCGCCCACGCTGTCGGGACGGCCCGGCCCGTGCTCGAGAAGCTGCGGCTGAAGCCGGGCGAGGGGGTCACAGGTAGCGCGGCCCGCAGGGGCCGGGTGGTGACGAGCGCCGAGCCCCGGAGTGAGTTCGGACCCGGCTATTCTGTCCCCTTGCACGCAGTTCTGGCCGTCCCGCTGGAAGGGGCGGACGGCAACATCGGCGTGGTTTCTTTCTATCGGCGCGCCCGGCAGCCGTTCAGTGACCGGGATCGCCGGTTTCTGCTGAACCTTCAGACCGTTCTTGCGGCCGCCATCGAAAACGCGGTGCGGTACGAGCGCGCCGAGGCGTCGGCCACGACGGACTACTTGACCGGGCTGCCCAACAGTCGCGCCCTCTTCGACCGGCTCGAATCCGAGATAGCCCGGTGCGACCGCAGCAACGAAGGCTTCACCGTCGTGGTCTGCGACCTGGACGGTTTCAAACAAGTGAATGACCGGTTCGGACACCTGGCGGGGAACCAGGTGCTCCGCGCGACCGCCGATGCCCTTCTGCACAACTGCCGCGAGTACGATTTCGTCGCCCGGATGGGCGGGGACGAGTTTGTGTTGTTGTTGACGGGGCTGCCGTGGGACTCCGTGCCGGCGAAGCTACACCGTCTCAGCGCCGTAGTGACACAAGCCGCCGCCGAGGTGTGCCCGGATGCCCACGTGAGCTTGAGCGCGGGCGCGGCCTACTACCCACGCGACGCGGGCAACGCGGAGGAACTCCTGGCGCTGGCGGATTCCCGAATGTACCAGGCCAAGCAGCGGCGCAAGCTGGACCAGCCGCGTGGCTTCGACTTCGATTGGCCTACCGACAAGTACGCCACGGCGCCAGCGGCCTGCCCGCGCTGCTGAACTCTCAATCGGTGGATTCGACCAGGCCTTCTACGCGAACGCCGTAAAGTGAGCTGTTGCCGTCGCGGTCGCTTTGGAAGTAGATCCATCTGCTGTCCGGCGAAAAGACCGGCTGCACGCGGGTAGGGTCCGAGGCCGAGTGCTCGCAGAGCGTGAGTTCACGGCCGCCTACCCGCAAGAGAAGGAGAATATACGGAGTCGCGCGGGCGCCGCTGGCGCCGACGAACACCGATGTGTCCGCATTGGCGCCGAAGGCGACGAACTGGGTGGTCTTAGCGATCAGCCGATCCTGCCGGGTGTCGGCGAAGAATTCCCGGAGCGTGTTCAGCCGCCCTTTCTGGTCGGGGATGTTCAGGTACAAGACCGACGTGGCGGCGCCTGACCATACGGCGCACGTGCACATCCCAGGAGCGAGATCGAGCTGCCAGGGCTTTTTCCCGTTGAAAGCGACGATCCACCAACCGCCGTTCCTCCGGAAGAGCAGCAAGCGGGCATGCGGGTGGATCTGAACCTCACTCAGCCGCTCGCTGGCGGTCAGGACGACGGAAGCCTTACGGCGTTTGAGATCGAATAGACGGAGCCGCCAGATTTTCCCGTTCGTCTCGGTGAAAGCGATCGTCTTGCCATCCTCGGAGACGGAGAGTCCCTGCTCCGGCTGGAACCCCGCCGGCGCCCGGTAAAGAAGACGCACGCCGGGCCGCCGGGTTGAGCCGCGCATCAAGTCGCCCCGATCGAAATAGACGAACTGGCGCTGGTCGGGCAACAAGTGCAACGACCACGGCTCCAGGCCCGCCGCCGACGTGAGCAGCCGGCTGGTCCCGGTTTTGAGATTCAGTTCATATGCCTGAAGACTGCCGGTGCGGTCGGACGTGTACAACAGGAACCCGTGTCTGCGGGAGATGAACTTGTTGTAGTAATGGGGCAAATAGCTGGAATGCCCGGGGTGGGTGAACCGAGTGACTTCGAATTCCGTTGTCCGGTCGGTGTAGACGGTCTGCTCAGAAGGAAACTCAGCTCCTGGTTGAACGCCCGCGGCATAAGCGAACGGCAAGGCTCCCAGGAATGTCCGGCGCGTCCACCTATGCCCGGACGACCACGCCACCCCCATATGCTTCGATCGTAGCACGGCAGATCTCTCGCGCGGTCTCATGCGGCGCCTGCGTTAGATGACCCATCGAGCCGCCAAATGCATGGCGCCGCCGCTTGGCGATCGCTTGTGATATGTCTGAAGGGGATCTGGACGGCAGGTTCCCGTGATGAAACTTCTCCTGAAGATTGCTGTTTGCCTGACAGCCGGTCTGGGTGTCCTTCGTGCAGAGATCGGCCCGGGCACGTTCCGGCATCACTACATCGTGCGACAGGCGCCCGGCGGCAATGCCGGCATGGGCGCGCCCGCGCTGGCCGATTTCGACCGCGACGGCGATCTCGACTACGCGTTCCTCAACCGGGCCGACGGCCGCCTCTACTGGTTCGAGTACCGGGCCGCGGACGACTGGGTCCGCCATCCCGCCGGCAGTCTCCGGATCCGCCAGTTGGGTTCCTTGACGGCCGACGTGGACGGCGACGGAGCCGTCGATATCGTGGTGGGCGGCTATTGGTTCCGCAACCCCGGCAATCCGCGCCGGGAGCCGTTCGAACGTTACCGGTACGACAGTCTGATCACCTCCGAGATCCACGACATGGTCCTCGCCGATATGGACGGCGACGGCAAGGACGACATCGTAGTCACCGGCGACCGCGAAGGATGTTTTTGGTATCGGATCCCCGGCGAGCCGACCCGCGACGCCGACTGGCCCCGCACGATCATTACTCTCGAAGTCCGCGACGATCGCGCCGACATCCATGCCGGTCTCAACCCGGCCGGGGTCGGCGATCTCGACGGCGACGGGGACGCCGACGTCTTCCTCACGGACCGGTGGCTCGAGAACACCGCCAGGGGAACCCGCTGGATCGAGCACCGGATCCTCTTCGGCCGCAAAGGGCCGTGGGGACTGTCGTCGCGGAGCTGGATCCACGACGTGGACGGCGACGGCGACAACGACATCGTCGCCGCCGATTGCGACGGCCAGAACTCCGGCGTCGCCTGGCTGGAGAACGACGGCGCCAGACCGCCGCACTTCAAGGCCCACTATCTGGCCAATGCCGCCCCCGGCACCCGCGGCTCGTTTCACTCGCTGCGCCTGGCCGACTTCGACGGCGACGGCGACGCCGACATCCTCGTCGTGGAGCAGGAGGACCCGAAGATTCTCCCGCAGGGCGCCGGCCCGCGCTGGTTCATCTGGGAGAATCTCGGCGCTGGACGGTTCGTCGAGCGCGTCATCTTCGACGGCCGGTTGGGCGGCCACGACGTGCTCGCCGGCGACGTGGACGGCGACGGCGACATCGACCTCGTCTCCAAGGTCTGGAACCCCTGGCAGGGCAACGCCAACGGCGGCCGCAGCCACGCCGACTACTTCGAGAACCTCA
>CAYWXL010000028.1:39174-46582 GCA_964461995.1 uncultured Solibacteraceae bacterium | reverse complement strand
TGGATCGTCTTCGACCCCGAGGTGGAGGGCAAGGCCTGGGCGGTGGTGAGTGGCACCCACGACCTGCCGCGGCCGAAGATGTGGCGGAACCGCTCGCCGCAGACCTTCACCGGAGGCGTCGTCGTCACCGAAGACGGAGCTCGCACCTGGCGGGTTTCCACCAACGGCATGCCGGAGACGGCGGCCACGCACATCCTGCTCGATCCGGAGAGCCCGAAAGAGCGGCGCACGCTCTACGTGGCGGGCTTCGGCCGGGGCGTCTACAAGTCGGTGGACGGCGGCGAGAGCTGGACGCTGAAGAACAACGGCATCCGGGGCGAGGAGCCGTTCGCGTGGCGGTTCGCGCGCGACCGGGACGGCGTCATCTATCTGATCGTCGCCCGCCGCAGCGACGACGGCAGCATCGGCAACGAGTACGACGGCGCGCTCTACCGTACCACCGACGGGGCCGAGACCTGGACGCCGGTGAACCTGCCGGAAGGGGTGAACGGGCCGAACGGGCTGGCAATCGACCCCGACGATCCCAAGCGCCTCTACCTAGCCGCCTGGGGCCGGAACACGCCCGGCGGGGCCACCGGCGGCGGCATCTTCCTCTCCACCGACGGCGGCGCGAGCTGGCGCAACGTGCTCTCGAAGGACCAGCACGTCTACGACGTCACCATCGACCCGCGCAACCCGGAGATCCTCTACGCCACCGGCTTCACTTCTTCCGCCTGGCGCTCGACGGATCGCGGGGAGACCTGGACGCGGATTCCGGGGTTCAACTTCAAGTGGGGCCACCGGGTGATCCCCGATCCGGAGAACCCGGACATGATCTACATCACGACCTTCGGCGGCAGCGTCTGGTACGGGCCGGCCGAAGGCACTCCGGGCGCGGTGGAGGACATCGTCACGCCCCAGGCGGCTTACGGGCGGTGACGCCCGCGCCGACGTGATACGCTTTCTGAAGCGATGACCCGGCGCGACCTGCTGCGGACCACGGTGGCGCTCCCGCTGGCTGGAGCGTTCGGCGGGCTGCCCGCCCCCGCCGCGCGGGTGGACTACCGCATTTACTCCCGCTGCCTGCCGGATCACCTGCGCGAGCTGGCCGCCCGGGCCTACGAGAAACGCAACCGTGAACTGGCGAAACTCACCACCCCGGAGGCCGTTCGGCAGCGCCAGCAGTGGGTGCGGGAGACGTTCTGGCGGCTCGTGGGAGGCATGCCCGAGCGCACGCCGCTGAACGCCCGCGTCACCGGGGCCTTCGAGCGCGACGGCTACCGCGTCGAGAAGATCGTCTACGAGAGCCGGCCCCGCTTCTTCATCCCGGCCAACCTCTACATCCCTACCCGCGGGGAGCCGCCGTTTCCGGGCGTGCTGTTCCAGATGGGGCACTCGCTCAATGGCAAGGCGGCCGGGGTCTATCAGAAATGCTGCCAGGGGCTGGCGCGCCTCGGCTATCTGGTGCTCGCCTTCGACCCGATGGGGCAGGGCGAGCGGGCCTATTATCCCCGCGAATCGGGTTACATGACGCGGCTGGCCTCGGCCGACGACGAGCACACGGTCCCGGGCAAGCAGATGCTGCTCACCGGCGACACCAGCACGCGGCTGCAGGTCTGGGATGCGATCCGCAGCCTGGACTACCTGGCGGCGCACCCGCTTGTGGATCCGGAGCGCCTCGCCTCGACGGGCAACTCCGGCGGCGGCACGCTGACGATGATGCTGGCTGCCGTGGACGACCGGCTGGCGGCCGCCGCCGCCTCCTGTCCGAACACCGAAAACGTCGCCTGCGCCGATTTCAACCCTCCGGGCGCCACCGACGACGCCGAGCAGAACTTCATCGGAGCCGGGCCGGTGGGTTTCGCCCGCTGGGACCTCTTCTACCCGCTGGCCCCGAAGCCGCTGCTCATCCTGGTGAGCGCCCGCGACTTCTTCGGCACTTACTCGCCGAACTACCTCGCCAACGGCCGGGAAGAGTTCGCCAAGCTCCGGCGGGCCTACGAGGCGCTGGGCGCCGGGGACCGCGTCGAATGGTATGAAACCCCGCTGCCGCACGGGCTCGCCTACGAGATGCGCCTGCGCATCTACGACTGGTTCGGCAAGTGGCTGAAAGGCGACCCGCGCCCGGTCACCGAAGAGCCGCCGGTGGAGCCGGAGCCGGACAAGACGCTCTGGGTGACCCGGGGCGGCAGCGTGGTGCGGGACTTCGGCAGCGAGACGCCGTTCACGTTGAATCGCAAGCGCGCCGCCGCGATCCAGACGCCTGGCGCCCCGCCCGATCCCGCGGCCCTCACCGGGGCGCGCCGGCCGCCTGCCGGCATCCGGCCGGTGGTTAAAGGGCGCGCCCGTTCGGTCCACGCCGCCGTCGAGGCGATCGAGGTCCGCTCGGCGCCAAAGGTCTGGGTTCCTGCGTATATCTACCTGCCGCGGGCTACCGATCCCGGCCACCCGCTCGTGGTCGCCCTCGAGCCTTCCGGGCGCGCCCGCTGGCGCGAGGACGAAGTCTACGAAGCGGTGGCGGCCCAGGGCTGTCCGGTCTGTCTGGCGGACTTGCGGGGCATCGGAGACCTGCGGCCCGAGTTCCCCCGCGGCGCTCCCGGCCATGCCCGGTGGCATCAAGAGGAGGAGGCCTTCGCGTGGTCGTCGCTCATCCTGGGCGAGCCGCTGCTGGGGCAGAGGATCACCGACATCCTCGCGCTGGCGGCGGCGCTCCGGAACCATTCGCCCGTACGGGGCCGCCGGCTGGTGATCGCCGCCCGCGGACACTTGACGGTTCCCGCGCTGTTCGCCGCAGCCCTCGATGCCCGCATCGATGAGGTCTACCTCGCCGGCGGGCTCGTCTCCTACCGCAGCGTCGTCGAGACCGAAGACTACGACTATCCCCTGGCGAACTTGCTGCCCGGCGTGCTGCGCCACACCGATCTGCCGCAGCTCGCCGCCTCGATTGCCCCGCGCCGCATCCGGTTGGCGGGGCCCGTGGACGCCGCCGGGCGGCCCGTGCCGGAGGGGGAGGCCCGCGAGGTCTACCGGCTGGCCTCCAACGTCCAGATCACCGCCGAGCCGGCTTGGGACGCGGCGGCGTTGAGCCGCTGGTGACGCGGCCCGGCGCACCGGCGGTGGGATAGAATGCTGGTTTCCGGAAAGGAGACGGCGATGAGACGCACGGTTTGGATTCTGACGGCGGCGTTGGCGGCGGCGGCCGCGGTTGCGGCGGCCGGGAAGATCGCCCTGTTCAACGGCAAGGACCTGAGCGGCTGGACCTACTATCTCTGGGACCGCGAGGCCAAGAAGCAGGACACCAAGACGCCGATGTCGGCCGTCTGGAGCGTCCAGGACGGCGTGCTGAAGTGTAAGGGCCGGCCCACCGGCTACATCTGCACCGAGAAAGCATACGAGAACTACCGGCTGACGCTCGAGTGGCGCTGGCCGGAAGGCACCGAGCGGGGCAACAGCGGCGTGCTGCTGCACACCACGACGCCGAACGCCCTGGGCCAGTGGCCGAAGTCGATCGAAGTACAGTTGGCCAAGGACAACGCAGGCGACTTCTGGGTGATCGGTACCGATCTCGACGTGCCGAACGAGGAGACGCGCAAGAAGGGCCGCCGCCACCTGAACCTGACCGACGGCTCCGAGAAGCCCGTGGGCCAGTGGAACAAGATGGTGATCGAGGCCCGCGGCGACACGCTGAAGGTCTGGGTGAACGACGATCTGGTCAACGAGGCGACGAACCTCAGCCAGACGAAGGGCACGATCTGCCTGCAGTCGGAGGGGGCCGAGATCCACTTCCGCAACATCTACCTCGAGCCGCTGGATTGAAGCGGCGCGCGAAGGGCGCGGGAATCCGGAACCGTGGGGCGGCCCGCTAGCCGAACGGCGGGCCTCAGTGCCACTCCCAGTCGATGAAGCCGGGCTTGACGTCCTCCATGGCGTTGACGATCAGCTCGACGAGACCGCCGTAGCCGATGCGGTACTTCTCCCAGAGGCCGTAGTAGGCGATGATGTCGCGGAACTGGCCCTTGCAGTTCGAGCAGGGGGCGCAGACGTACTTGTTTACGTTGGGATCGTCCACGCAATCGGAGAAGGCGTCGAGGATCTGCTCGAGCTTCTTGCGGCCGGAGACGTGGAAGCGCCAGTCCTCGAAGTTGTTGCCGCTCATGATGGCGAAGCCCGAGCCGCCGCCGCAGCAGTAGTTGTCCACCCCGTGGGGGTGCATCTCGCGGAACTGCGGGCAGATCTTGTGCAGGATCTCCCGCTGGGGGCTGACCACGCCCATCAGCCGCACCAGATTGCACGGGTCGTGGAGGGTGACCGGGAAGTCGTTGCGCGAGGGGTCGAGCTTCAGCTTGCCGCTCATGACGATCTCATGAAGCAGCGTCATGGCGCTTTCGCGAGGGATGTTGTCTTCGCCCAGCAGTATCCGGTCCGCAATCACCGAGAGCGCCTTGTGGGCGTGGCCGCACTCGCCGAGCACGATGCGCTTCACCTTGAGCTTGCGGGCGGCCTCGGCGTGCTTGAGCGCCACGCGGGCGAACTGGGCGTCGTCGTACCAGAGCCCGTAGTTCACCGAGTCGTAGCCGGCCAGCTCCGACGACATCGTCCAACTGATGCCCGCCTGCTGGAGGATCAAGGCGAAGGCGCCGGGGTTCTCCGGCCAGGCCAGAATCTCGCCGGCGTTGTGGATGAGCAGCACGTCGGCCCCTTCGACGTCCCAGGGCGTGTGGACCTCGATGCCGGTCTTCTCGCTGATCTCTTCGTCGATGAACTCGATGTTGTCCTTCACCACCTCGGCGTTCATGCCGGTCGAGGAGCCTACTTTGAGTTGGAGCATCGAGCCGTTGTCGTGGATCTCCTTGGCGGCGATGCCCATCTCCTGGCTGAAGAGCTTGCGCAGCTCGTGGGCGATGAGGCCGTTGTCCACGCCGATGGGGCAGGTCTGGGCGCAGCGCCGGCAGAGGTTGCAGCGGTAGGAGAGCTCGATCAGGCGGGCCACCAGGGGCCAGTTGAGCTTGATGTCGCCGTGCTCGAAGGCGGCCAGGAAGCCGCCGTGCTTGACGTACTTGAAGTAGAGCCGGCGCATGATCTCGGAGCGGTACGTCGGCCGGTAGAGCTCGCTGTAGCCGCTGGCCTCGTAGATGTGGCAGGCCTCCGAGCAGGTCTGGCACTTCACGCAGTATTCCATCGAGAGCACCAGCGGCTGCAGGAAGGTCCAGTTGTCCTCTTTGAGGAAGAGCTTGTCGAGGCCGGCGAGGAACTTCTTGACGAGTTCGAGCTCCTCTTCTTTCGTCTTCGGCTTGGGGACGTTGACGGCGACGGTATCGTCGAGGATGCACTCGTACTTCTCGCGGGCCGACTCCGGGATGGGGCGCCAGGGGCGATCCTGCGAAGGATCGTCGAGAGGGCGCGGCAGCGGCATCAGATCCTCGTTCTCCAGGTGGAGCAACGGCTGCCCGTCCTCCCGGGCCATGTCGGAGAGCTTCACGAACTTCTTCTTCCGCCGTTTCGCTTTCTCGTCGCTCATTTCGACTGCCCCCCTGCATGCGGGTTGGTGGTGGCGATCTCGGCCCAGGTCTTCTTGCCGTCGGCCCGGATGTGCGGGGCGGACCAATGGGGCTTGTAGGCCAGGTACTGGGCGATCTTCTGCTGAATCTCCTTCGCCTGGGCGGCCGGCAGGTCGTCCCAACGGATCGAGTGGTAGGTGAAGTACTTGCCGACGTAGTGCGCCATGTGGGTCAACGGGATGTAGGTAATCAGCAGCGCGGTCAGGATCAGCCCGGCGGCCATCAGGCCTGGGATCTGGACGCTGGTGTCGAAGGTGAACAAGGCGACGGCCAGGGCCAGCGTGCCGGGGTAGTCCGGCCCGCGCAGCAGGTAGCCGGCCGCCAGCACGCCGAAAGCCGCGAGGAAGAAGAGAAGGTTGAAGACGTCGCCCGGGGCAGTGTAATTCTTCAGGTCCGGATCGCGCAGCCGCTTCAGCAGCAGGGCGAAGGCCCCGATCATCGCCAGGAACGCTCCGAGGGCGCCGAACACAGCCACCAGGCCGCCGAGCACCGCACCGAACGCGCCGGCCATCGCCGCCGGCCAGAAGATGGTGAGCAGAGCGCTCAGAATCAGCAGCTTCACCGAAGCGATCAGCAGGTAGAGGCCCGCGTGGAAGGGAAAGGAGCGGAACCAGAGCCCACGGTTGAACTCCCAGAGCGCCTTCAGGAAGAGCATCTCCGACAGCATGAACTTGAGCTCGGTGAGCCGGTTCACCGTCCGCGGCTTCTCCCACCACTTCGGCTCCTCGAAGTATGAACCGCCGTGGGCCACGCGCTCGGCCGGCTCGTGGGGAACCGGGTAGAGTTCCCAGCGCAGGTGCAAGGGCTGGCGGGCGTACATCACCGCGCGGATGGCGGTGGCAGCAAGGAACGCGGCGAGGCCGGCGTAGACGACGAAGAAGACTAGTGCTGTCATCGGCACCCCCAGGGCAGGCTCCCGGCGGCGGAAACCAATCCGTACCGTCCAGTATGAAACAAACCCATAAACATCATACAACTCATTTCAGAGTTTCGGTGCTTGGACTCTGAATTTGTCCTCGGATCTTACGCTTCGGGCCGCCGTTCCGCGAACCAGCGGCTTCAATCCCGGTCCGGCAACAGGAACTGCCGGGGACGTCCGGCGCGGTGGGTGACGGCCTCGGCGGCCAGGTAGCCGCTGCGGACGGCCCCTTCCATGGTGGAGGGCCAACCGGAGCGCGTCCAGTCGCCGGCGAGAAACAGGTTTGGCCAGCGCGTCTGCGTTCCGGGCCGCTGGGCTTCGAGCCCGGGCGTTGACGACAGCGTAGCGCGCACTTCCTTCACCACGTGCGAGCGCTCGAGCTTTGCCTCGCTGACCGCCGGCAGGAAATCGGCCAGCTCCCGCACGGCGAGCTCGACAATCGCTTTCCTGCCCATCGGTATCAGCGCGCGGGATGCGCTCACAACCAGTTGCAGGTAGCGGCCGCTGCTGCGGTTGAAGAACCATTGGATGGTGCGCCCGAGGAGGGCCGCGTGCGGCAGGGCGGTGACAGGCCGGTCGAACCAAAGATGAATGCCGGTGATCGGTGAATGCTCCCAGCCGGCCGTATGGAGTCCCAACTCCGGAGCGAGGGTGGCGGCCCGCTCGAAATCGACGGCTGAGACGTAGTAGTCGGCCCGGCGCTGTTCCCCGGCGACGACGGCCCCGGCCACGCGCCCGCTTTCGATGATGAAGCGCTCGACCGGCGAACCCAAGTGCAGACGCACTTGCGGCCGGCTCCGCCAGAGATCCTGATGATAGAGGCGGCCGAGGGAGACCGCCGGAACCCCCATCTCGTAGTTGTCGCGCCGGGCGAGGAAGCCGAGCCAGATCACCTGCAGCCCGCAGCGGGCGGCCACGCGCCCGGGGTCTTCGTTGAGGGCGCTGACGATCA
>CAYWXL010000028.1:0-39074 GCA_964461995.1 uncultured Solibacteraceae bacterium | reverse complement strand
AGTCCGCCGCCAACGATCAAGCAACTGGGCATTGAACTCAAACAGCGACCCGCCGCCGAAAGCTGGCGACGCCGAATCGTTCGCAGAAGATTCTTCGACAGAGCCCAGACGTCCGGTCCGCCCGCCGGCGGACATCAACCCGGCGGTCAAACCTCCACCGGCTTTGCCCTGGCCACTGTCCTAGTATGTGGGGGGCCGCCGGGAGGCGGCAACCAATCCTCCAGACGCGAAGCGCTCGTGTTCTGAGACGGTGTGCGTATGCACCGACGCGCCCGTTCCACTCTAATCGGAAAGCCGGTGGTTACCGGATGTTCTATCTTCCAATGGCCCCTCCCGCTGCAGCTCCTAGACCTCGAACGCCTCCGCGGCGCAAGTAAATCTCCCTATGCGGACGCTGCCGCGCCTTCACTCAACAAGGATGTTCAAAAAGAAGCATAGAGCGCCCAGTCGTTAAGTTCGATTGCGGAAGCAGACTGAATATGTTAGCTTAACTATTTTAGGACAGTGGTCGGTAAGCGCTGCTGAATAGCTGATTTCTCCGCTAAACATTCCCGGTTTCGCCTCATGGACACCTTACTCGATTCGCTGGGCCAGCTCGTCATTAAGGCCCTGCCGACCTCCATCCTCGTAATCCTGCTGCACTTCTTTTTGAAGCAGACTTTCTACAAGCCGCTCGAGGGCGTTCTCCAGGAACGGGACGCGGCTACCGAGGGGGCGCGCAAGGCCGCCGAGGCGGCGGCAAGGAAGGCTGAGGAGACAGCGGCCCGCTACGAGGCAGCCCTCCGGGAGGCCCAGAGCGACATCTTCCGAGAGCAGGAAGCCGCCCGCGAGAGGCTGAGGGGACGGCAAAAGGCAATCCTGGACGAGGCGCGGCGGAAAGCGGAAGCCATGGTGCGCGAGGCCAAGGCGGAAATCGAGCGTGAAGTGGAGGCCGCCAAACGCGATCTCGAAACCCAAACCGAAGCTCTCGCCGACGAGATCGTGTCCGTGCTTCTCGAAAGGAGAGCGAGCTAATGCGGCAGGTTCGGAAGCTGCTCTTCATAGCCCTTCTTCTCGCCGCTTCCCTTGCGGTGGCTGCAACCGAAGCAGAAGCGCCCGGCGAGCCTCACTTCAATGTCGAGCTGTGGAAGACGCTGAACTTCGTCCTGCTCGCCGCCGGACTGGTTTGGCTCATCCGGAAGTTCTTGCTTCCGTATTTCAGCCAGCGCACGCAGCAGATTCAGGACGGGATCGCTGAAGCTCGCAAGCTGAAGGAATCGGCCGAGGCTCGGGCGGCGGAAATGGAACGTCGGTTGGCGGGTCTGGAGCATCAAATCGCTGAGATGCGCGACAAGGCCCGGGCGGAGATGGCCGCCGAAGAGGCCCGGATCCAGCGGGAAACCGAGTGGGCGGCGGCGCGTCTGGAGGCGAACGCCAAAGGAGAGATCGCTTCCGCCGTCACGCAGGCCCGGCGGCAACTGCGCGCCTTCGCCACCGAACTGGCCGTGGACCTGGCCCGCCGCAAGGTCGAGGAGCAAATGACCCCGCAGATCCAGGCGCGGTTAGTGGATGCTCTCGCCGGCAGCTTGAAGCCGAAAAGCGGCCGGCAAGACTAACCATTGAAACTATCGAGAGACAGAGAATATGGCGCTCGCCATCGCTAATCAGTACGCGCAAGCGCTGGCCGACGTGCTGGCCGAGGGGGGAACCGGCCTCGACGGGCAGGAGGCGGTCCAACAGCTCAAAGCCTTCGAGGGGGTCTGGGAAGAGTCGCGGGAACTGCGGAACGTGCTGATGAGCCCCGCGGTGGCAGCCGGTGACAAGCAGACGGTGGTTCATCGTTTCGCTGACGCTCTGGGACTTGCTCCAGTGATTCGGAATTTCCTCCTGGTCGTCGTGCACCGGCGACGCCTCAGCCTTCTTCGTGAGATCCGCGAGGCGCTGGAGGAGGTTCTGGACGGCCGGGCGGGCATCGTCCGGGCTGACGTGAAATCCTGGGACGAGCTGGATGCGCCGCTGCAGGAAAAGCTGACGGCGAGCCTGTCAGGCCTGATGGGCGCCCAAGTTCGATGCCGGTACGAGGTTGACAAATCCCTGCTCGGCGGCGCCGTGGTGCGGATCGGATCTACTGTGTACGACGCATCGATCCGCGGCCGACTAGAGGCGCTGCGCGAGCGGCTGGCGAAATAGCCGGAGAGGATTCTATGGCTCAACTCGGAGCAGATGAAATCGCGCGGATTCTGCGCGAGGAGATCAAGAATTACGATAGCGCGGTAAACGTCGCCGAGATAGGCTCCGTGATTTCCGTGGGGGACGGGATTGCGCGGATTCATGGCCTCGAAAAGGCCATGGCCGGCGAGCTGTTGGAGTTTCCCCACGGAGTCGCCGGCCTGGCGCTGAACCTGGACGAGGACCAGGTGGGCGCGGTGCTGTTGGGCGAGTACGAGGAGATCAAAGAGGGCGACATCGTCAAACGCACCGGCCGGATCATGTCGGTCCCGGTGGGCGAGGCCATGGTCGGCAGGGTAGTAAACGCGCTGGGCGAGCCGATCGACGGCAAGGGCCCCATCGAGACCGACGAGTACAGCCCTGTCGAGCGCCTGGCCCCCGGAGTGGTCGAGCGGCAACCGGTGAAGGAGCCCTTGCAAACCGGCCTGAAGGCGATCGACTCGATGATCCCCATCGGCCGCGGGCAGCGCGAGCTGATTATCGGCGACCGCCAGACCGGCAAGACCGCCATCGCCCTGGACACGATCATCAATCAGAAAGGCGCCGACGTGATTTGCATCTACGTCGCCATCGGGCAGAAACGCTCCACCGTCGCCCAGGTGGTGAAGACGCTCGAGGATTCCGGAGCGATGGAGTACACGATCGTCGTCTCGGCTTCGGCCTCCGTTCCCGCCCCGATGCAGTACATCGCGCCCTACGCCGGCTGTGCCATGGGCGAGTACTTCCGGGACCGCGGCCGGCACGTGCTGTGCATCTACGACGACCTTTCCAAGCACGCCGCCGCCTACCGTGAAATCTCGCTCCTGCTCCGCCGGCCGCCGGGCCGCGAGGCGTACCCGGGCGACGTCTTTTACCTGCACAGCCGGCTGCTCGAGCGCGCGGCCAAGCTCAACGACGCCAACGGGGGCGGGTCTCTAACGGCGCTGCCGGTGATCGAGACCCAGGCCGGCGACGTCTCGGCCTACATCCCGACGAATGTCATCTCGATCACCGACGGCCAGATATACCTCGAGGCCGACCTGTTCAACGCGAACATCCGGCCGGCGATCAACGTAGGGCTGTCGGTGAGCCGCGTGGGCGGCAGCGCACAGGTCAAGGCCATGCGGCAGGTGGCCGGCTCCCTGCGCCTGGATCTGGCCCAATACCGTGAGCTGGCCGCCTTCGCCCAGTTTGGCTCGGATCTCGACAAGGCTTCGCAGGCCCAGTTGAACCGCGGACGCCGGCTGACGGAGATCTTGAAGCAGAAGCAGTACGCACCGCTTCCAGTGGAGAAGCAGGTGCTGATCATTTTCGCGGGCACGAACGGCTTCCTGGACGACCTAGAGGTCGAGGACTGCAGCCCCTTCGAGGAAGGCCTCTATCAGTTCGTGGACAATAACCATCCCGACGTGCTGGCCGAGATCCGCGAAAAGAAGGTTCTCAGCGACGAGCTGCGCACCCGGATGGAAGACGTGATCAAGGAGTTCAAGAGCCGCTTCCTGGCCGAACGCGGGCGGTGAGGACGGAGAAATGCCCAGTCTGATCGACTTGAGGCGGCGGATCCGCTCGGTCCGCAACACGCAGCAAATCACGCGGGCCATGAAGATGGTCTCCACGGCGCGTCTCCGGCGGGCGCAGGACCGCGTGCTCCAGGCGCGCCCGTACGCCCGCAGCCTGCGCGAGCTCGTCGGCAACGTAGCGGCGGCGGCGGCCGCCTCGGAGAGCCTGGCTGAACATCCGCTCCTGGTCCGCCGTAAGGAAGAGCGCATCCAGTTGATCCTGATGACTTCCGACCGCGGTCTGGCGGGCGCCTTCAACGCGAACTTGATCAAGGCGGCCCAGGCGTTCTTGCGCGAGCGTGCCGAGGCCCGCGTTGAGCTGGAGCTGATCGGACGCAAGGGCCGCGACTTTTTCCGGAAGCGGGGAGCGGCGATCAGCGGCGAGCACATCGGCCTGGCGAACCGCGGCCGGTACGAAGACGTCGTCCCGATCGCCGAGAAGATCCTTCAGCGGTACGCGGACCAGGAGATCGACGCCGTCTACCTGCTGTACAACGAGTTCAAGAGTATGCTCGCCCAGAAGCTCGAAGTCGAGCGTGTGCTTCCCATCGATCTGCCGAAGGCGGCGGCGCCGATCGACTACATTACCGAGCGGCCGCCCGAGGAGCTGCTGGACGCTCTTCTGCCGCAGTACGTGAAGGTGACGATTCACCACGCATTGCTGGAATCGACCGCCGCCGAGCACGCAGCGCGCATGACCGCCATGGACGCGGCCACCACAAATGCGGCGGAGCTGATCGACAAGTTGACCTTGCACCTAAACCGCGTGCGTCAGGCGAGCATCACGCGGGAAATCATCGAAGTTGTGAGCGGAGCTACGGCTCTGGAGTAGACGAGAGGATTCTATGGCAACGGCTACGGCAGTGAATGTCGGGAAAGTGATCAAGGTGGCGGGCCCCGCTGTGGACGTCCAGTTCCCGGAAGGACATGTCCCGGCCATCTACACCGCGATTCGCATCACCAGCGAGGGCTTCGACGTCCCGTTCCCCATCGACATCGTTTGCGAGGTTGCGCAGCATTTGGGTGGCGGGCGCGTCCGGACGATCGCGTTGAAGCCCACGGAGGGGCTCGTGCGCGGGATGCAGGCGATCGATACCGGCGCTCCCATCACAGTGCCGGTGGGAAAACAGACCCTCGGCCGCGTCATGAATGTCCTCGGCGAGCCTGTGGACCACGGCAAGCCGATCCAGACCGAGAAGCGGTATCCGATCCACCGTCCGGCTCCCAGTTTCCTGGAGCAGTCTACCGAGCTGCAGTTGCTTGAGACCGGCGTGAAGGTAATCGACCTGCTGGAGCCTTACTTGCGGGGCGGCAAGATCGGCTTGTTCGGCGGCGCCGGCGTCGGCAAGACCGTGATCATCATGGAGATGATCCACAACATCGCGCTGAAGCACGGCGGCGTCTCGGTCTTCGCCGGGGTGGGCGAGCGCACCCGCGAGGGCAACGACCTCTGGCTCGAGATGCAGGAATCGGGCATCCTGGACCCGAACGACTGGCAGAAGTCCAAGGTCGCTCTCATCTACGGCCAGATGACCGAGCCGCCCGGGGCGCGCCTCCGCGTCGGCCTCACCGGATTGACCGTGGCTGAGTACTTCCGGGACGAGGAACATCAGGACGTCCTCCTGTTCATCGACAACATCTTCCGCTTCACGCAAGCCGGCTCCGAGGTTTCGGCACTGCTGGGACGTATGCCGTCAGCCGTGGGCTATCAGCCCAACCTGGCCACCGAAATGGGCGAGCTGCAGGAGCGCATCACGTCCACAAAGACCGGCTCCATCACCTCCGTCCAGGCGATCTACGTGCCCGCCGACGACTTTACCGATCCGGCGCCGGCCACCACGTTTGCGCACCTGGACGCCACCACCCAGCTTTCGCGCCCGATCGCCGAGCTGGGGATTTATCCGGCGGTGGATCCGTTGGCCTCCACGTCGCGCATTCTCGATCCCCGGGTCGTGGGCCAGGAGCACTACGACACCGCGCAGCGCGTAAAGGAAGTCCTGCAGCGATACAGAGATCTGCAGGACATCATCGCGATTCTGGGCATCGACGAACTCTCGGACGAGGACAAGCTGATCGTCTCCCGCGCTCGCAAGATCCAGCGGTTCCTTTCGCAGCCCTTCCACGTGGCCGCTCAGTTCACCGGTCGCGAGGGTAAGTACGTCGAGCTGAAGGACACGATCCGCGGCTTCAAGGAGATCGTGGACGGCAAGCATGACGACATCCCCGAACAGGCCTTCTACATGCAAGGCACCATCGAAGACGTGCTCGAGGAGGCCGAACGCTTGAAGAAGATTAGCGGGTGAGCAGGCGATGGCCGATACCTTCGAATTGGAGATTGCGACGCCGAACCGGCTTCTGGTCAAGGAGCGGGTGAGCGAGGCGCAGATCCCGGCGGCCAAGGGCTATATCGGCGTGCTGCCGGAGCATTCTCCGTTCCTCGAGCTCCTCGGAATCGGCGAGCTGACCTACACCGTGAACGGGCGCCGCACGACGCTAGCCGTCGCTGGAGGCTTCGTCGAAGTGCTCCCGGACCGGGTCAGAGTGCTCGCCGACGCCGCCGAACGAGCTGAGGAGATCGACGTCGAGCGCGCCCGGCGGGCGCTCGAGCGCGCCGAGAAGCGGCTCAAGAACCCTGTCGAAGGCAAAGTGGACATCGCCCGCGCCCTGAACGCCATGAAACGGGCTCAGGCCCGGCTTCGCGCCAGCGAGCAGCGGTAGAGCAGCGCCGGACGCCTCCAGCCCGGCCGCGCAGGCTCGCGGAAGCGAATATGCTACGGTAGATCGAGGAAGGTAGTTCCCGTCCGCATATGGCTTGGTTCACGCGCAAGAAACCGCCCGTCGCCGAATCGCCAGGCGAGCGGAAGGTGCGCACCGAAGGGCTTTGGCAGAAGTGTCCGGGATGCGGACAGATTCTCTGGCGTAAGACGCTCGAGGAGAACCTGCAAGTCTGCCCCAAGTGCAGCTACCACTTCAAGATCGACGCCCGAACCCGGCTCAAGCTCCTCTTCGACGGGGAGTGGGTCGAGCACGATCAGGGCATGGAATCGACCGATCCGCTGGAGTTCACCGACGCCAAGCCTTACAAGCAGCGCTTGGCGGCGATGCAAGAGAAGACGAAGCTCAAGGACGCCGTAATCTCCGCAACGGGTACGATCGGCGGCCGGAAAGTCAACGTCTGCGTTTTGGAGCTGGCCTTCATCGGGGGCAGCATGGGCTGCGTGGTGGGCGAGAAGATCACCCGCGCCATCGAGCGGTCGCTGAAAGAGAAGGCGCCGCTCGTCATCGTCTCCGCCTCCGGCGGCGCGCGAATGCAGGAAGGCGCGGTAAGCCTGATGCAGATGGCCAAAATCTCCGCCGCCCTGATGAAGCTGGATGAGGCCCGGATTCCTTACATCAGCGTGCTTACCGACCCCACCACCGGCGGTGTCACGGCCAGCTTCGCGATGCTGGGGGATTTGAATATCGCCGAGCCGGGCGCCTTGATCGGGTTCGCCGGCCCGCGGGTGATCGAGCAGACAATCCGCCAGAAGCTGCCGGAAGGGTTCCAGCGCAGCGAGTTCCTGCTCGAGCATGGGTTCCTGGATACGATCGTCGCCCGGCGGGATCTCAAAGAGTACATCATCAAGGCTCTTGACGTCTTCCTCGGACCGGTCCAGTGATCTCACGCCCGCGCCGCTCCCCACGGAGGCGCACCCCCAAGAAACAATTGAGTTAGGATTCCCCAGAGGGAAGAAACGATGCTGCTGAGGATCTTTCTCGTCTTTTGCTTGACGGTCGCCGCTGGCCGGGCCGAGTATGACTGGCTGTTCCGTAATGCCCGCGTGGTGGACGGGACCGGCGACCCGTGGTTCGTCGCCGACGTCGCCGTCAAGGACGGGCGTATCGCGGCTATCGGACACATGCCCAACGCCGACGCCGACCGGATCGTGGACGCCTCCGGACTCGTGCTTGCGCCCGGCTTCATCGACGTCCATACCCACATCGAAGACACCATTCTGAAGGTGCCCTTGGGTGACAACTTCGTCTTCGACGGCGTCACCACAGTGGTTACCGGCAACTGCGGCGGTTCGAAAGTGGATCTGGAAGCCTGGTTTGCCGAGCTGGAGAAGGAAGGGCTGGGCCTCAACGTCGCCTCCCTCATCGGCCACAACTCCGTGCGCCGGGAAGTGATGCAGATGGAGAACCGCGCCGCCACGCCCGAAGAGTTGGCCCGGATGCAGGAATTGGTCGCGAAAGCAATGAAAGCCGGCGCCGTTGGCTTCTCCACCGGCCTGATCTACACGCCCGGAACCTATGCGGGAACCGACGAGATCGTCGCCCTGGCCAAAGTGGCCTCGCGCTACGGCGGCGTCTACGCGACGCACATGCGAGACGAGGGCGAAAAGATCGAGGAGGCAATCAATGAGGCGCTTCGCGTAGGCCGCGAGGCCGACATGCCGGTGGAGATCTCGCACTTCAAAATCGACAACAAACTGCTGTGGGGATCGAGCGTCAAGACCCTCACTATGATCGAGAAGGCCCGCAAAGAAGGGATCGACGTCGTGGTGGACCAGTACCCCTACGACCGTTCCTCGACCAGCCTCAGCATCGTGCTGCCGAGCTGGGCCCTCGCTGGCGGCAAGGAGAAGCTGAAAGAGCGGCTGAAGGATCCGGAAACCCGCGCCAAGATCGCCGCCGAGATGGAGAAGCTGCTGCGGGAAAAAGGCTACGAAGACTATTCCTACGCCATGGTGGCCCGCTTCGAACCGGACCCGGCGCTCGAGGGCAAGACAATCAGCGAGATCAACGTGCTTCGGGGTCGCAAGAAAACTCTCGCCAACGAGATCCTCACCGTGATGGAACTACTCAATCAGGGCGGGGCGCAGATGGTCTATCACTCAATGTCGATGGAGGACGTTGAGCGCATCATGCGGCACCCGTATACTACGGTCGCCAGCGACGGCGGCACGCGCGTGTTCGGTGAAGGCAAGCCGCATCCGCGCTCCTATGGCACCAACGCCCGCGTGCTGGCCCGCTTCGTGCGCGAAAAGAAAGTCCTGACTCTGGAAGACGCGATCCGCAAGATGACGTCGCTGCCAGCCCGAACGTTCAGTTTCTATGACCGCGGCCTCATCCGTAAGGGCATGGCCGCGGACCTGGTGCTCTTCGATCCGGAGGTAGTGGAGGACCGGGCGACTTTCGTCAATCCCCACCAGTACTCGGTGGGCTTCGATCTCGTTCTGGTGAACGGGGTGGCCGTCGTCGAGGACGGCAAGCTCACCGGCCGCCGCCCCGGTAAGGTATTGCGGCACCGCCCTCCGGAGTACGTCGAGTAATCGCCCAGCCTCGAAGCCTATGATTCAACTCGTCGGCGCTGGCAAGCGGTTCGGGGACAAGGTTCTGTTCGAGGACGTCAACTGGCTCATCGGCCCCAAGGACCGTGTTGGCCTCGTGGGCGCCAACGGCACCGGCAAGTCCACTCTGCTGCGGATGTTGTGCGGCCTGGAAGAGCCTGACACGGGCAAAGTGGTGCGCGCCCGGAGCATCACCGCCGGATATCTGCCCCAGGAAGGTCTGCACGTAACCGGGCGCACGGTTTTCGCCGAGTGCCTGAACGTGTTCTCATCCCTGCGGGAGATGGAGCGCGAGATGGAGACGCTCTCGCGCCGGCTGGGCGATCTCGAGCCCGGCTCGCCGGAATACCAGGCCGCGGCGCAGCGCTACCACGACCTCGAGACCGAATTCCGCGGCCGCGACGGCTATGCGCTGGAGGCCCAGGTCGGCACAGTACTCGCGGGCTTGGGGTTCCCCAAAGAAGACTGGACGCGGCGCACTGAAGAGTTCTCCGGCGGCTGGCAGATGCGCATTGCCTTGGCCAAGCTGCTACTTTCGCGGCCGAATCTGCTGCTGCTCGACGAGCCGACGAACCACCTGGATCTCGAAGCCCGCAACTGGCTCGAGGAGTACCTTTCGAACTACCCCCACGCCTTCGTGCTCGTCTCCCACGACCGCTACTTCCTGGACGTCACCGTCCGGCGCGTCGTCGAGATCTGGAACCGCCGCCTCCACTTCTATACGGGAAACTACTCGGCCTACCGCAAGCAGAAACAGCAGCGGCTGGAACAGCTCCAGGCGGCCTGGAGGAACCAGCAGGAACGCATCCAGCAGTTGGAAACCTTCATCAACCGCTTCCGCTACAAGGCCACCAAGGCCCGCCAGGTTCAGAGCCGCATCAAGGAGCTGGAGAAGATGAAGCGCATCGAGCTGCCGCCGCCAGAGGAGACGATCCGATTCCGGTTCCCGCAGCCCAGGCCTAGCGGGCGGATCGTCGCCGAGTTCGACAACGTCTCCAAGCGCTACGGCGGCAAGCTCGTCTTCGAGCAGGTGAGCTTTCTCATCGAACGGGGCGACCGCATCGCCCTCGTCGGCGTCAACGGGGCGGGCAAATCCACCCTGATGAAACTGCTCGCCGGCGTGGAGCCCCTCACCAGCGGCGAGTACCGCCTCGGGGAGAACGCCGAGCCCAACTACTTCGCCCAGGACCAGTACCGGGAGCTGGATCCGGACGCCACCCTGCTGGACGACCTCGCCTCGGCGGCCCCGAAGTGGAGCCTCACTGACCTGCGCAAGCTCCTCGGCTGCTTCCTGTTCTCCGACGACGACGTCTACAAGCGGATCGGAGTGCTCTCCGGCGGCGAGCGCAACCGCTACGCCCTGGCCCGGCTGCTGGTGTCGCCCTCGAACTTCCTGCTGCTGGACGAGCCGACGAACCACCTGGATCTGCGGGCTAAGGATGTGCTGCTAGCGGCCCTCGAGGACTATAGCGGCACCGTGGTCTTCGTCTCCCACGACCGCTACTTCATCGACCGGCTGGCCAACCGGGTCTTCGAAGTAGCCGGCGGCCGCGTCACCGTCTACACCGGCAACTACGAGGACTACCTCCGGCAAAAGGAAGCCGCTGGCGCGGCTGAAGAGCCCACGCCGCAATCGGCGGGATCCCCGGCATCCCCCATACGCGCCGCGCCGCCGCCTTCGGCTGCCAAGACGCCCTCCCGGCGCAAGCGGATCAACCCGATCAAGCTGCGCCAGATGCGGCAACGGTGCGAGGAGATCGAGGAAGAAGTCGCCCGGCTGGAAGCGGCCATCGCCGAAACCGAACGCGAACTCGCCGTCTTCCAGGGCGCCGAACGGCTGCGACAGGTCACGGCGACCCTCGACGGCCAGCGGCGGGAGCTGGAAAAGCTGCTCTCGGAATGGGAGCGCCTCACCGAGATCCTGGAAGAACAGGACGCCTGAAAAGGCCTAGCGCCGGCGGGAGCGCTTGGTGGACAATGCGGCGGCTACGTCATTTTTCGGCGGCGTTTGGGCGCCTTCTGCCTGCCTTTGGCCTTTCTCTGCACCCGGGCGTCCGGTTCACGGCCGGGAGGAGAACCGGCCTCCGGCGCCGTCGGCGGGGCAATCAGCAGGAAAAAGACGAGCAGCGCGCTCGGCCACAGTTGCACGTAAAGACGGATCAATGAGGTGTTCAGCCGCCACCCGAGGTCGTCCGGCGTAATCAGATATACCGACCAGTAGGCCGCCAACATCAAGCCTAGAACGCTTGCCGAGGCTACAGCGGCCCGGCGCAAGGGCACAGCGGAGGTGAAGCCCACCACGATCGCGAGAACCGCGAGGAGTAAGAGAGGGTGGCTGGGCCCGCTGCCAAGTTTGAGCAGCCCCTGGAGCCAACTCACCAAGATCATGTGGTAGCGGTCTGGGTCGGCAAGCTTCTGAACGATTTGGGCGAAAGCCTGGCCGCGGAGCGGGCCGATCGGCGGCGCAACGAAAACCTTGAACGCTGCCAGCGCCACCGCCGGTCCGGCGGCCCCGGCGGCCCACAACCCGAGCTTGTCGGAGGACCGGCGCAAGCCTTCCTTACGCCAGACAATCAGCGCCCATGAGATCGGTACTGCCAGGAGGAAGGGAATGCCTTCGTTTTTGGTGCAGGCCGCGAAGCTGGCGAAGAGGCCGGAGAACGGCAACAGCCCCCTTTCCAGTTCAGGTTTTGCGGTCGCAGTCGCGAGCAGTCCCAGGGTAGCCAGAAAGTAGAACGCCAGCGGGATATCGGCGTACTGCCAAGTGGATTGTTCGAGCAGGGGCGCTGTCGTAGCGAGGACAAGGCACGCCAGCAAGGCCAAAGTAGCGCCGCGCAGGATCGCGATGAAGGCCGCCAGCAGCCCGATCACCGCCCAGAAGAACAAGAGGCCGAGGGCCAGGGGAATCGCAGGCTCCCCCGCGGTCCCGCCAAGTTTCCAGAAAGCCGCCACGGCGGAAGAGAGCAGCGGGGGATAGTCCGGATGCATCTCGAGGACGAGATTGCTGACCGCATGCTTCCATGCATTTCCCGGGCCCGCGAAAAACTGGGCGCGCAGATTCCAGATGCTGAAAGCATCCCACTGCCCGTAGGGAGCCGCCCGGGCAGCGATCAGTTGCGCTCCCAGGACGAGAAGGCCGAGCGCCGCTGCGATCATGGCGAGAGGCCGCACCCAGCGAGGCGCGGGCGCCATCTCGCTCGCTTGCTCCCGCGACGGACTCCAGTAAAGTCCCGCCCCGGCGGCTCCGGCAGCGAGGACGACGGCGGGCAGCGCCCACCAGCGGCCGGTAAACCCGGCGAGCAGCAGCAGAAAGTGCGACAGCCCCGCAACGCCGCAGCAATAGCCGAACGCCAAGCTGGCCGCCGCCACAAGGCCGGCCCACAGAGGTCCGGCGGCGGCGATCTCGCCGAACGGGGGCCGCAGCAGGGAAAGAAGCCGCTTCATGGCTTGCGGTACAGCACCACCCCGGCGCCGTAATCCTTCACGAGCTGCAGGCCGTACTTCTCGGCCGCTTGCTCGATCATGCCGGCAGGGCCGGCCTCCACCGTGTAGTTCCCGATCACGTATCCGCTCCCCGCATAGCGGTCCACCGGCACCAGCAAACGGGGAGCGACGGCGTATTGCGCGCCGGCGAAGGCGATCCTGCCGGCGAAGTCTTCATCACGGAGGTTCGACAGATAGCCGACGACGGCGTCCGGCGGGATGGTCTGGCAGACCTCCCGGAACCGGAGCACCTGCCTCCTGATCCGGTACGGATCCGGGTCCCGGGCAGCTTCTTGGGCGAGCCGGTAGTAGTCCATCGCGGCGTTGAACGCCAGCAGCGCCGCGATGCCAGCCACGACGACGGAGATGGTGGGCGGTGGGTTCTTCCGGTTCTTCACGGTTCCGCGAACCCATCAGCGTAACCGTTCCGTCCGGTGCGCGACAACCTGCTTGTCGGCGCCGCCGGGATCGCCTACAGTAGGGGAATAGAAGGCGAAGCTCGGTGGACATCCGGAAGCAGCTCGAGGAGTTACGCCAGCGGGTGGCGCGCATCGACCGGAAATACGCCGGCACGTCTCCGGCGTCGGTCCAGCGCCCGGAGTCGCGGCGCCCGTCCCGGTACCGCGTGGAAGACTACTTGGACGGCGAGGTCGTCGGCACTCCCCACGGGAACCACTTTGAAACGGAACGCCTTTTCCAACGGCACAAGCGCCACGGCAGCATGGATATCTCCGACCTTGAGACGTTGCCTGAGGATCTGCTCGGCGCCATTTCTAGCGGCGAGGCGTCGCCGGCCTCTCCCAAAAAATGGGCCTTTCTCGATACCGAAACCACCGGGCTTGCCGGGGGCTCCGGCACCTACGCCTTCCTCATCGGGATCGGTCGCATCACTCCCGAAGGGTTCCGGGTCCGTCAGTTCTTCATGCGGGACTACGGGGAGGAGCGGAGCCTGCTTCACGCAGTGAGCGAACACCTCCTCGGCTTCGACACCCTGATCACTTACAACGGCAAGACCTACGACATCCCGCTGCTCGAGACCCGCTACCAGATGTCGCGGCTGCGGCCGCCTTTCGGACGGCTGGCCCACGTAGACCTGCTCTTCGGGGCGCGGCGGCTCTGGAAACTCCGTTTCGACAGTTGCCGCCTCGTGGACCTCGAATACGAGATCTTCGGCGTCGAGCGCGTGGGCGACCTGCCCGGGGAAATGATCCCCTACGTCTACTTCGAGTATTTGCGCACGCAGGAAGCGGGCCGGCTAGTACCGGTGTTTCACCACAACGCCATGGACATCCTCACGCTGGCTTGCCTGACTGGCGTGGTACCTTTCGCCTTCCGGTCGCCCGGCGACGCGCCGCTCAGCCACGGCGCCGAACTCGTCGGATTGGCCCGCTGGGTGCGTCAGGCCGGACAGCTCGCGGAAGCGCTCGCCCTCTACCGGCGAGCGGTGGAGGTTGGACTCCCTGACGATCTGCTGTTCCGGACCCTTTGGGACATCGGCCTGATCGAGAAGCGGCTAGGCAACTACGAAGCGGCGGTGACCGTTTTCACCGACCTCGGCTCCTGCCACAATCCCTTCCGGGCGCAGGCCCTCGAGGAACTCGCCAAACACTACGAGCACCGGGAAAAGAACTACCCGATGGCGCTCGAGTGCACGCGGGCCGCGCTGGAGATAGAAGATACCCCGGAGCTGCGCCACCGGGCGGCGCGGCTGGAACGGAAGAGCGCGGCGCACAGCCCCGGCCCGCGGCTGCTGTGACGCCCCGGGCCGTTCAGTATTTCGGCATCGAGGGATCCACCCGCTCGGCCCAGAGGTTGGTGCCTCCGCGCATGTTCTTCGCTTTGCCGAAACCCATCTGCCGGAGGAACCGCACCGCCCGGGCGCTGCGCTGGCCCATCTTGCAGACGGCAATGATCTCGTCGGCGGTGTCCAGCTCGTGGACGCGCTTGGGCAGCTCGCCGAGCGGGATCGACTTGTACTTCGGCAACGTGCAGATCTGCAGCTCGTGCGGCTCGCGCACGTCCAGCAGAACGAACCGCTCGCCCCGGTCGAGCTTGGCCTTCACCTCCTCGGGATCGACGTCCCAACTGGTACCGGCTTCTTCGCCCTCCCGGGCCACACCGCAGAACTCGTGGTAGTCGATCAGCTCCTTGATCGTCGGGTTCTCGCCGCAGACCGGGCACTCGGGGTTCTTCCTGAGCTTCAACTCCCGGAACCGCATCGCCAGCGCGTCGTAGAGCAGCAGGCGGCCGATGAGCGGCTCGCCCTTGCCCAGGATGAGCTTCACCGTCTCGGTGGCCTGGATCACCCCGATGGTCCCCGGCAGGATGCCCAGCACACCCCCCTCGGCGCAACTCGGTACCAGCCCCGGCGGGGGCGGCTCCGGATAGAGGCAGCGGTAGCACGGGCCGTCTTTGGCGGCGAAAATCGTCGCCTGCCCTTCGAAGCGGAAGATCGAGCCGTAGACGTTCGGCTTGCCCAGGAGCACGCACGCGTCGTTCACGAGGTAGCGCGTCGGGAAGTTGTCTGTGCCGTCTACGACAATGTCGTAATCCTTGAGGATCTCAAGGGCGTTCTCGCTAGTGAGCGCCACCTCGTGTTTGACGATCTCGATGTTCGGATTGATGTCGGCCATGCGCTCGGCCGCCGAATCCAGCTTCTTGCGCCCGACGTCCTTGGTGCCGTGGATCACTTGGCGCTGGAGGTTGGTGAAGTCCACCACGTCGAAGTCCACCAAGCCGATCCGGCCCACGCCCGCGGCGGCGAGATACAGGCCCAGCGGCGCCCCCAGACCACCGGCCCCGATCAGCAGCACCTTGGCCTGCTTCAGCTTGAGCTGGCCCTCCATCGCCACTTCCGGCATGATCAAGTGCCGGCTGTAGCGCAGGATCTCCTCGTTGGTCAGAGTGACGGGAGGCGTGAAGACGTCAGCGCCCATGGTTTCCCCCTGCGATGCTCGGCACGATGGAGATCACGTCGCCGTCCTTGACCGGCGTCGCCTCTTTGTCGAGGTACCGGATGTCCTCGTCGTTCACGTAGATGTTCACGAAACTCCGCAGCTTGCCTTCGTCATTGTAAAGGTGCCGCTTGAGCTCGCCGTAGCGTTCCGTGAGCGCATCCAGGATCTCTTTCACCGTAGCGCCGCTCAGCTCAACGCTGTCGGCCTTGTCGGTGTACTGACGCAATGGAGTAGGAATCAATACTTTCGCCATAAACTCAGGTTGCCCTCTCAATCAATCCGTAAGGGGAATTTCGATCTCTTCGGCCTCTGCAGCCGTCTGATCGGGGTTGGGAAGGAAGCTCCGAACGTGATCGACCTTCCCTCCACGCACTGAGACCACCACAAATGAATACCACGGACAAGAGTTTTTCAGATCGGTGGCCGAAAAGTAAGCCTCGCAGTCGGGATGGGAGTGGAAGATCCCGATCAAATCGAGCCCGCGTTCCCGGGCCGCGCGGTCGGCTCGCAACAAGTCCTCCGGCCGCACCTCGTAGCGGTCCCGCTGCGAGCCGGCGAAGGCGTTCTCCAGCTCCACGGCCTCCTTGACCACCTTGGCGCCGTTCTCGGAGACGCCCAGCAGGGCGCCGCAGCACTCATTGGGATAGGTTGCCTCGGCATGGCCCACGATTTTCCGCCACGCCTGCTTCTCAATCCGGATCATTCCAGAAACTCTCGCTGAGGTATTTCTCGGCGCTGTCGCAGAGCACCGTCACGATGACGCCCCGCCGGCCCTCCTCGACGAGTCTTCGCGCCACCTCGCGCGCCGCGACTACATTCGCGCCCGAGGAAAGCCCCACCAGCAATCCCTCCCGCCGGGCGAGTTGCTTCACCATACGGTAGGCGTCTTCGGTCTCCACCCATATATTGTCGTCCGCCAAGGTGGGGTCGTAAATAGCGGGTACCAGCGCCGTCGGCATGTGTTTCAGCCCCTCCAGCCCATGGAAGCCCGAAGACGGCTGGGCCGAGATGCACTGAACCCCCGGCATCTCCCGCCGAAGCCGACGTGAGACGCCCACGAACGTGCCGCTCGTCCCCATGGACGCAACGAAATGGGTGATGCGCCCAGCAGTCTGCTCCATTATTTCTACGGCAGTAGTATAATAGTGCGCCTTCCAGTTCGCCGGATTGCTGTACTGATCCGGATAGAAATACCGGTCCGGGTCAGCCTCATAAATCTCGCGGCATTTTCGGATTGCTCCGTCGGAGCCTTCGGCCGGATCTGTGAGGATAAGCTCGGCGCCGTAAGCGCGCAACACCCGTTTGCGCTCCTCGGAGGCGTTCGCCGGCAGGCAGAGCCGCACGGGAAAGCCCTTCACCGCCCCGATCATAGCGTACGCAATCCCCGTGTTGCCACTGGTGGCGTCGAGCAGGATCCGTCCCGGAGCCAACCTCCCGGTCCGCTCCCCTTCCAGGATCATGTTCAACGCCGGGCGGTCCTTCACTGACCCGCCGGGGTTGAAGTATTCCGCCTTGGCGTAGATTTCGATCCCGTCCAGATCCTCAGTGACCTTCTCGAGCCGGATGAGCGGCGTATTGCCGATCTGCGCCAGCAACGAAGTCTCGGAACGAGGCCGCAAGATTGGAGCCAATACTGCCATACTGGATTCTCGATTGTGGGGGGCAGCTCGACGAACGAATCCGCTGCTACCATTGTACGGATCCCCTAATTCCCTGTCAACAATAGGGGATTCGTTCCGCAAGGCCACATTGTTTGTTGATGTTCCGTCCAGCGGGAAGGATGCAAGGGCGAGTTCGGCAGATGTAAAAGCTGATGTAAAAAGAGCCGCGGCGCCAGCGAAGCGCCGCGGCCCGGGGGTGGGAATCGGATCTGTTGGGTTATCTCGCAGCAAGCAACGCCCGCAGGTAGCGCGCCCGTTCGGGCGATCGAAGCTGGCGCAGCGCCTTCGCCTCGATCTGCCGAATGCGCTCCCGCGTGACGTCAAACTCCTGACCGATCTCCTCCAACGTGTGTTCGCGCTCGCACCCGATGCCGAAGCGGAGCCGGATCACTTTCTCCTCCTTCGGCGACAGGGTCTTCAGAACGTTGGCCGTTTCGTCGCGCACATTGGTGTCGATGACGGCGTCCACCGGCGAGCCGACCCACTTGTCCTCGATCAGGTCGCCGAGAGCGGATTCGCCGTCGCGGCCCACCGGCGTCTCAAGCGACACCGGATCCCGCGAGATGGTCTTCAGCTTCTGCACCTTCTCAACCGGGATATCCATCCGCCGGCTGATGTCTTCGTTCGTCGGAGCACGCCCAAGCTCCTTCTCCAGCTCCCGCGTGGCCCGGAGGAACTTGTTCATGCTCTCATTCATGTGCACTGGGATCCGGATCGTACGGGACTGGTCAGCGATGGCCCTCGTGATCGCCTGCCGGATCCACCACGTGGCGTAAGTCGAGAACTTGTAGCCGCGGCGGTATTCGAACTTGTCGGCCGCGCGCATCAGGCCAATGTTGCCCTCTTGGATGAGATCCAGCAGGTGCAGGCCGCGATTGACGTACTTCTTCGCCACCGAGACGACCAAGCGAAGGTTCGCCTCTACCAGGTCCTTCTTGGCCCGCTCGGCTTCCGCGGCCCCCTTGTGCATCACGTTGACCGTGTGGCGCAACTCCGCCAGGGTGGCGCCCGCAGCGGTCTCGCGCTTGCGGATCTCCCGCTTCAGCTCGCGGATCCGCGGCTGCGCCGCCTCGCCGCCCCGCTCCATCACGCGCCGGAGCTCGGCGTCCAGGTGCATCAATTCCTCGTAGACGCGCTCCACCTCGTCGCCCAGCCGCTTCCAGTGCTCCTGCTGGAACGGGATGGCGCGGATCGTACGAGAGATCTCCACACGGTTGCGGGCCAGCCTACCCTGCCAGCGGCGCCGCAACTTCTTGTTGCTAAGGGGGATCTTCGAGAGCTTCTCCCGAATCTGCTTCTGCCGCTTCAGCAGGGACAGCAGGTCGGCAAACCGTTCGCGGATCTCCGCCTTCCGCCTCTCCAGGTCTTCGGCGGTTTCCTCGCTGTCGTTGCCGAGATCGACGAACGACTCCACCTGCTCGTTGCCTTGCGTAATCTGCTCGGCCCATTCCGCCACCAGGCGCTGCGCAACCGGGGAGCGGCTGATGGCGCGCTGCATCCGCAGCTTGCCGCGTTCCATCTTCTTGGCCAGCGTCACTTCGCCCTGGCGGGTCAGAAGCGGCACCGCGCCCATCTCGCGAAGATACACGCGGACCGGGTCGTCGGTATAGATCGACTCCTCTGGTTGCGTCGCCTGGTACTCTTCGGCGTCGTGGACTTCTTCCGGATGGAAGTAGTCCGCGTCCTCGTCGAACTGCAGGCTCAGCGGTTCGTTATTGTCGTTTAGATACTGATCTTCGAATCGATCCACAGATGACTCACCCTTACCGGCGGGCGCACAACTCAGGTTGCCTGTGTTCGCCCTCCGGGTAATCTGCATTAGATTTGGCAGGCCGTCTGAGAGGCCCGTGTAGGGACAGCACTCCGGACAATACCCACATCATAATAGCACACCAAGGTGCCGAAGTTAAGTCCCTAATAGAAAGATGTATCCCAACGATTTCGGTTTCAACTAGTTGCGCGGTTTTCCACAGGTGGAACTGAAGATTTTCCGCGCGCCCTCCCCGAGCCGCGGCCCTGCCCCAGCCCTCAGCTCCGCTTCTGCCGCATCAGCTCTTGCAACTCCGAGAAAAACGCCTCGACATCCTGAAAGTCCCGGTATACCGACGCGAACCGCACATAGGCGATCTTGTCCAGGTTCCGGAGCCGCTGCATCAACAGTTCTCCTATTTCTGTAGTAGTTATCTCCCGATCGGGGTCGTCCGAGAGCCGCGCCTCAACCTCGTCCACCAGCTTCGCCAGGCTCGCCACGCTCACTGGCCTCTTCTCGCAAGCCCGCAGCAGGCCGTTGAGCACTTTCTGTCGGTCGAACTTCTCCCGCCGACCGTCCTTTTTCACGACCATGTAGGGAATCTCGTCCACTCGCTCATACGTCGTGAACCGTTTACCGCAGGAGAGGCACTCTCGCCGGCGCCGGATCAGGTCGCCCTCTTTGCTCTCCCGGGAATCGACCACCCGGTCTTGCCGGTAGCCGCAAAATGGGCACGTCATTGCTGAACCTCCGCCTCTATTCTCCTCAACTTGTGCCAGTTGATCCCCTCGTGGAAGGCGAGAAACAAGCCGAAGGGCACGACGCCCACCAGCGTAACCGCCCAGATCAGCAGGGCTAGCCCGCCCGCCGCCTCCAGTCCCAGGCCGAAAAGCTCTGTCAGCACGAGAATCGACACGACCTGGATCCCCCCGCCCACCCCGGGAATCTGCACCACCGCCCCGAAAGCCACGAACCCGACGAAGATCACCACGTCCTGCAGCCGGAAATTCTGCGTTGCCGGGAAGGCGAGGCACAAGCAGTAATACGCCCCAATGATCAAGGCCCATTCGAAGAGGCTGTAGAAGGCCAGCTCCAACACGGTTCCCGGCCGCTGGCTGGAGACCACGCCGTGTCGGAAAGCCCCGACCACTGAAGCCACCTTGCCGTGCCGCTCCCCCGGCAGAAACGCCAGCGCCTCCAGCAGTCGCCGCTCCATCGCGTCCGCGTAACGGCTAAACAGAACGAGGATCACCAGCACCGTCAGTCCTGCCAGTCCGGCCAGCCACCCGCCCGTCCGCAACACCCAGCTCAGCCGCGGGCCCGCGGTGATTCCGGAACTCTCCATCTCGCCCAGGGCGATGCCGAAGATCAGCAGGGCGGTCAACAGGTCATAAAACCGCTCGATGAGCCAGGCGGCCACCTGTGAGGAGAACGAAACGTCTTCCTTGAGCGCGATCAGATAGGGCCGTACCATCTCCCCCGCCCGTCCGAACAGCACGATTGCCGTGAACCCGATCGTGGTGGCCACGATGAGCCGCCAGATGCTCGTCTCTTTTTTCACCCCCCGGATGAGCACCTGCCAGCGCAGTGCGCGGCCCACATAGGTCGCCAGGGCGAAGCCCGTGCCGGCCGCCACCCACGACCATCGGACGCCCGCCAGAACGGCAGCGAATTCCGCCCATTCGAAGCCAATCTCACGCCAGCGGAAAGCGAGGAACACGGCGGCGGCGAGGGCGGCTCCCACCAGCAAATACCAGTGGAAGGGGTGTCTTCGAGCTCGTTCTCCTATGCCGCCCTCCTTGTGGCCGGCGGATCCGGCGCTTGCCCGAGACCGCCCGGCGGCCGCCCGGGCAGTCGGCGTAACGCTAGAATGAGAGTCGGCCCGCGAATGGACGCAGCGGCAGCCGGCTCGGGATGGTTCGCCGGACGCCGAATCCGCGCCGGGCTTGGCTGCCTGCGTCTGCGGCCCCGTTTTCTGTGAACCTCTTATGATAAAGCTTCGTTTCTCAGAGTGGAAGGTGCTCCTGCTACGGCTCCTGGTGAACAGCCGGCCGGCGACCGGACTCCTTCCAGGTGAGAAATGGCGGCCGTTGCAACAGCGCAGGTGACGATCTCCGGATTCGGACGGCGACCCTGGCAAGAGGGCCGGCGCAAACGAGCGGGAGCGACCTTGGACCCGGATGCCACCCTCGTAGAGCGTTGCTTGAAAGGCGACGAGGCAGCGTGGGAAGACCTTGTGAGGATCCATACCCGGAGGGTCTACTCCATCTGCTATCGATTCACAAACTCGCAAACCGAAGCTCAAGACATCACCCAGGAAGTGTTCCTCCGAGTCTTCCGCAGCCTGCGCAGCTACCGGTCGAGCGAAGGCTCCTTCACCGTCTGGTTGAACCGGCTTACCCGCAACCTATTGATCGATCATTACCGGCGGAGCAAGCTGGACCGGGCGACGGAGCCCCTGGAACAACAGTTCCCCGAGCTGGAGGAGAAGACGTCGCTCGACGGCCGGGCCGACGCTCTGGTCGCCGGGCGCGAAGCGGGCGAAATCTTGCAGGCGGCGCTTCAGAAGCTGTCGCCGGAATTGCGGGAGGCCGTAATTCTCCGCGACTTGGAAGAATTGGAGTATAAGGAGATCGCGCAGGTACTGAGGATTCCTGAGGGGACGGTGAAATCCCGGCTGAACCGGGGACGGGCCGAACTGGCCCGGATCTTGCGGAGGCGAAAAATCGTGGTTTGACGGCAGACTGCGGGAAAGTGAAGGCAGCGCCATGACGTGCGCGGAAGTCGAAATCCTCCTCTGCGATTACGTGGATGGGACGCTCCACGGCGAGCCGAAGGCCGCTCTCGAGGAGCACCTCGCCCACTGCGCTGCCTGTGCGCAAATGGCCCGGGACATCGATGCCGCCGTCTCCTTCATGGAACGAGTGCCCCCGGTGGAGCCGCCTCACGAGCTGGTGACCCGGCTCTTGTTCCAGATTCCCAGTGCCCGCCGTGAGATCTCCCGCCAGGGGCTGAAGGCCTGGCTGGAGCGCTGGATGGGTCCGATACTCCAACCGCGCTTCGCCATGGGCATGGCGATGACGGTGCTTTCGTTCTCCCTTGTCGCCCGGATCGCCGGCATCCCGGAGCGCCAGCTCCAGCCTTCGGATCTCCATCCGGCCAAGGTATGGGCGGCGATCGACGACCGCCTGCACCGCGTTTGGGATCGTGGAGTCAAGTACTACGAGAGCTTGAAGGTCGTCTACGAAATCCAGACCCGCCTCAGCGAGTGGACAGAGGAAACCGTGGAACCCGAAGCTTTGCCGGAGGAGACCGGAGGCGGAGGGGAAAACGAGCGGCCCTCGGCCGGCTCGGGCGGCAGCGCTGACGATAACGCCAACCAGAGGAGAACAAGTCGATGACGAACGGTGATGAGAAAAACCAGGAGGGTGTGGCCCGGGGTCCGGATGCGTCCGCGCAGGGAACTCCGGAAAGTCCGCCTCAACGGCCGGCCGGATATTGCCGCATGTGCGGCAGACCGCTCGCCCAGAACGAGGTCCGCACTCGGGACGGGGTCATCTACTGCGAAACGCATGTGCCGGCGCCGCCCCCTGCGCCGCCGTCAGAGTGGGATACGCTGCCCCGAGCCGCCGCCGGCACGTCTCCCGGCCTCGCTTTTGTGCTTGGCCTGATCCCCGGCGTCGGCGCCATCTATAACGGACAGTACGCCAAGGGGCTGATCCACGTCGTGATCTTCGGCCTGATCATCAGCATCCTGGAAGCGGGCGCCGGCGGCTTGGCTCCTATGTTCGGGATGCTGCTGGCCACCTGGATCTTCTACATGGCTTTCGAGGCTTACCACACGTCCAAACGCCGGCAAGCAGGTTTGCCGGTGGACGAGTTCTCGAGTTTGATCCCCCTCAAGGAAGGCGCCGGCACCCTCGCTGGCCCGCTCCTGCTGATTGGTTTGGGGGTCTTTTTCCTGCTCCTCACTCTAGACATCCTCGACCTTTATCAAGTGGTGCGCTTTTGGCCGGTCTTGCTGATCGCGGCCGGCGTCTGGATGCTCATTTCGCGCCGGGGAAGCGGAGGTGAGCAAGGAGGAACCGCATCATGAACGTGCCGCTCGTCACCGCGGTCCGAGGACCGATCCTCATGATCACGCTGGGGCTTCTGTTCATCGCCGACCGCTTTGGGGCCGCTGACTTCCGTCAAAGCTGGCCCGTCTTGATCATTGTCTACGGAGTCCTCAAGCTCCTCGAACGGTTGGCGCTTCGGCGCCGGGAGCTCGAGAGGCAAGGAGCCTGAAGGAGTCATCATGCGCCGGGGTTCACTCGTCGGGCCGTTTGTATTGATCTTGGTAGGCGTAGTTCTGCTGATCAACAATCTCGAGCCCGAGCTGTCGCTGTTCCGTTTGTTCCTGCAATACTGGCCGTTCCTGCTGGTCGGCTGGGGAGCGTTGCGCTTGGTGGAGATCCTCGTCTCGGCAGCGCGCTCCCACTCGCTGCCACCGAACGGCATCACGACAGGAGAATGGGTCCTGGCGATCCTGCTCTGCGTGTTGGCGTCCGGCGCCGAGTTCGCGCATTCCCACCTGCCGAAGGCCCGGATCACGATGCATGGGCTGCAACTGTTCGGGGAAGCGTTCGACTATCCGCTGGCCGGTTCCGTCGAAGCCGGTCCGGCGCCCCATGTCTTCATCGAGAACCTCCGCGGTAACGTGCGTGTGGTTGGCGGCGAGGGCAGCCAGGTGAAGGTCGAGGGCCGGGCGGCCGTCCGGGCGTTCGCCCGGGAAGACGCCGATCGGATCAACGCGCAGTGCCCCCTCGAAATCGCGCGGCAGGGCGACCAGATAATCATCCGCACGAATCAGGAGCGCGCCGGCGGGGAGTGGAACGTGAGCGCCGACCTGGAGATTTCCGTGCCGAAGGGAGCTTCCGTCGCAGCCCGAGGCCGGTACGGGGACTTCGACGTGGCCAACATCGATGGCGATGTGGAGATCGAGAGCGATAATGCCGGCGTTCGCCTCGCCAGCATCGGCGGCGACGCCCGCATCAAGCTGGAGCGGAGCGACATCATCCGCATTGTGTCGCTGAAAGGCAAAGCCGAGATCAAAGGCCGCGGCGAAGACATCGACCTTCAAGACATTTCCGGGCGGGTCACGATCAACGGCGCTTATTCCGGCGAGCTTTCCATGCGGAACCTGGCCGCCCCTCTCGTCTTTCAGAGCCGGCGGACCGATCTTCGCGTGGAGCGCGTTCCTGGCGTACTGGTTTTCGACCTGGGAGACCTCTCGGCGGAGGACGTGGAAGGCCCGATCCGCTTGAAGACCTCATCCCGCGACGTTCAGTTGTCGCGTTTTTCCGGTCCCTTAGAAATTGATATCGAACGGGGGGACGTCGAGCTGAGGCCGAAGGAAAGAAGCCCGCAGATCCATGTCTCCCTCCACTCCGGCGATATCGTTCTGGTCCTGACCGAGGGAACCGAAGCCGGAATCGAGGCCGTCACCCGGCGCGGCGAAGTGATCAATGAGTTCGGCCAGGAATTGACTGCCGAGGAGCTGGGGCAAAAGGGAGCGCGGCTGTTTGGACCTGCCGGCAAACCCGTAAGGATCCGCCTCTCCACCCGCCGTGGTGACATCACGGTGCGGAAGGCGGCCGCCGTCCCCGGCGAGGACTCCCCCAAGCGGCTGAAAACGACCTCGGTCTGAGCCGGAATCCGTCAGGGGCGGCCCACCAGCAAGATCCGGAGATCCATCACGTTCGTGTTTGTCGGCCCGGTCTTCACCAGGTCTCCGAGCGGCTCGAAAAAGTGGTACGAGTCGTTGGCGTCCAGCATGGCCCGGGCATCGAGGCCCTTCCTCTTGGCGCGGTCCAATGTGCGGCCGTCGGCTATGGCGCCGGCGGCGTCAGTCGGACCGTCGGTTCCGTCGGTCCCCGCGCTGAAAACCACCGTCCGGGATAGCCCGGCGATGTCCAGGGCCGCCGCCAGGACGAATTCCTGATTGCGGCCGCCCAAACCTCGCCCCTTGAGAGTCACCGTCGTCTCGCCGCCGCTGAGAACGCACGCTGGTGGCTTGACCGGCCGGCCTGAGGCGAGAATTTCCCGGATGATCGCGGCGTGCACCCGGGCGACGTCCCTGGTTTCGCCCTCAATCAGCGTCGAGAGCAACAAGGTGCGATACCCCAGCTCCCGCGCCCGTTGAACGGCCGCATCAGCCGCCAGCCGATTACTCCCGACGATCACATTCTGTGTCCGGGAAAGCTCCCGCGCGCCGATTTTCGGCGTCTCGGGAATCTCGCCCTGCGCCCCGCGCTGGAGGCGCTCCCGCACGCTGGGGGGGACGCGCGAGTGGATCCCGTAACGCTCCAGGATGCGTATCGCGTCGGCGAAGGTCGAGGCGTCCGGCGCGGTGGGTCCGGAGGCGATCACGTCGAGGTCGTCTCCGATTACGTCCGAAAGCATCAGCGACACGACTGTGGCGGGCCATGCCAGCCGCGAAAGCTGCCCGCCTTTGATCGCCGAAATATGCTTCCGTACCGCATTGATTTCATGGATCGTCGCTCCGCAGGCCAGCAGCAGCCGCGTCGTCTCCTGCTTCTCGTCGAGCGTCACCGGCTCGGCGGGCAGCGGCATCAGTGCCGAGCCGCCCCCCGAGATGGGACACAGGATCAGGTCCCGCTCGCCGGCCTCTGCCGCGATGGCGGCGATCCGGCGCGCACCCTGCACCCCGGCGGCGTCAGGCACGGGATGGCCGCATTCGTTCAGCTCCACCCGCCTCAGCCGGGCCGTGTGACCGTACTTGACGTTTACCAGGCCGCCGGAAATCCGTCGGCCCAGCACGCGCTCCAGGGCTTTCGCCATCGCCGCGCTGGCCTTGCCGGCTCCCAGCACGAGCACACGGTCGTAGTCCCGCAAACGGTAACGGCGTTTGGCCACCTTCAGCACGCCGTCTTCCAGGGTCACGTGCCGGAGGACGGCTTGGACGGGATCGGCGGCCCTCAACCCGGCCTGGAATATGGAAAGAGCGTGCCGGCGCAGTTGTGCTTCTCTCATCGCTCGAGTTCGTTTCCTCTCGCGGCGCCGTCCTGCCGGACGGCCAGGTCTCAGAATATCGGAAGTTCCAAGATGCGGCGCACGACCTCCTCAGGCGGATCCTCGCCGGTCTCGATCCGGTAGTCCGCCCGGCTGTAGGCCGCCCGGCGGGCCTTGTAGAGTTCGGCGAAGCGTTCCGGATCGCGGGCCAACGGGCGGTCGTCAGTCCCCGCCACACGTTTCCGGCACACCTCCAACGGGCAGTCAAGCCAGATCGCCACCCCGTGTTCGGTGACCAGCTCGACGTTCTCGTCGCGGGTGAACGCCCCGCCGCCCAGCGCCGCCACCGTCGGGCGGCCCCGCTCGATCTCGCGCACCCGCTCGGCGATCGCTTCGTGTTCGATGCGGCGGAACTCCTCTTCGCCGTATCGGTCGAAGATCTCAGCGATCCTCATACCGGCCCTGGCCTCGATATCGGCGTCCAGGTCGGCGAAGCGCCACCCCAGCTCGTCGGCCAGCCTCCGGCCGACCGTCGTCTTGCCGCATCCCATGAACCCCACCAAATACAGGCCAGGAGTCCGCTTCAGCTTGACGATCATCGCACGCCTCGGACGGGCTGGACGCCCGCCCCTCAACTTCCCCCGTCAGCTTCCTCAGCACCACGATACAACCGGTAAAGCTGCCAGTCCAGCAGTCCCGGCGCCACCCGGGCCGCCGCCACCAGCGCCCAGCCCACCGCCGGCGTCACGATGGTGCGCTTGTTGCGCTCCACCCCGCGCACGATCGCCTCGGCACACTGCTCGGCGGTGATGGCGAACTTCTTGGAGCGCCGGATCGAGCGCGGCACCTGGCCGCCGAGCATGTGGTCCTGGAACCCGGTCTTCACGTAGCCCGGGCAGACGGTGATGGTGTGGATACCCTTGTCCTTCAGCTCCAGCCGCAGGCCGTCCGTCCACGATCCCAGGGCGAACTTCGAGGCCGAATAGATAGTCATCCACGGCAGCGTCACCTTGCCGGCGATCGAGCCGACATTCACGATCACACCTCCGCCCTGCCGGGCCATGTGCGGCACGACGAGCTGGACCATTGCGATCGGCACGAAGAAGTTCAGCTCCATCAAGTGCCGAATGTCGTCCAGCTTCGCCCGCCAACTGGGCGTGTACAGGCCAATGCCGGCGTTGTTCACCAGGACGTCGATTGAGCCGAACTTCTCGAGAGTGGCCTTGATGCACGCCCCCCGCACTTCCGGGTCCGTGAGGTCGCCAGCGGTTACCGCGCCGTCGGTCCCCGCAATTCGCTCGAGTTTCTCGCGCGAGCGGGCGACGACCGAGATCCGCGCCCCCCGTTTGCGGAACGCCTCGACGCAAGCGGCCCCAATCCCTTCCGACGCTCCGGTGATCAGCACCGTTTTCCCTTGAAGATCCATCGTGTCATCCTGCCGTGGCGACCCGTGTCCGGGTCCCAGGGCGATAATGGTAGCATGCCCCGGGAGTTGTTGCCCTTGTTGCCCATGCCGGTAGTCGTCTTTCCTCGGACTCAGCAGCCGCTCCATGTCTCGGAGAAACGGCTCCGGCCGGCGCTTGCTACTGCGGTACGGGACCGTTCAGAAATCGGGGTCGTGCTCGTGACGGATCGGGGCATGGCTGGGAGCGGCTGCACGGCCGTGGTCAGGGAAATCACCCGGCGCTATGAAGACGGGGGCCTTGATATCCTCGTCGTAGGCCTGCGGCGCTTCCAGATCCAGGAAATCAACGACGACCCGGAGTCCCTGACTGCCGCCGTCTCCTATTTCAACGACGAAGAAACCGATCCTGCGCCCGCCGATGTGGCCGGGGCGGCTCTCTCTGGCTACCGGAGATTGCGGGAATTTCTCGGCAGCGAATCGGTCGAGCCGCAGTGGGGGGACCCTCAGCTCAGCTTCCAACTCGCGGACCTCATCAGCGATTCGCACTTCCGGCAGCAATTGTTGGACTCCAGGTCGGAAGCGGGGCGAATCCGGTTACTGGCCGGCTTTTTTCCTCGCTATCTTCAACTCCAATCGCGGATCCGGCACGCGGAGTCCGTCGTGCCCACTAACGGACGCGGCCCGGCGACGGATTTATTCTAGACTCCTTCTGGCGTCCCATGCGGCAGTTTTTGTTGATTGACGCCGACGACACCCTCTGGGAAAACAATATCTATTTCGAAGAGGCATTCCAGGAGTTCGTCGATTTCCTCGACCACTCGACGCTCTCCAAGGAGCAGATCCGCGCCATCCTCGACGAGATCGAGCTCGTGAACATCAAGGTGCACGGCTATGGTTCGCTAAATTTCGGCCGGAACTTGCGACAGTGCTACGTGCGCCTGGCTGAACGGCAGATCCGCGAAGAGGATCTCGAGCAGGTCATGGGATTCGCCCGGAAAATCCTCGACCGGCCCATCGAACTGATCGACGGCGTTGAAGAGACCCTAGCCTATCTCTCCGAGCGCCACGACCTCACCCTCTTCACAAAAGGGCACCCCGAGGAGCAGCGGCTCAAGATCGACCGTTCCGGGCTGGGCCCCTTCTTCCGGCATACCGCCATCGTGAAGGAAAAGGACGTCGAGTCCTACCGGCGGCTGGTGGCGGAACGGAATCTCGATCCAGCTCGTACCTGGATGGTGGGCAACTCTCCGAAGTCCGACATCAAGCCGGCGCTTGAGGCGGGAATCGGCGCTGTGTACGTGCCGCACCCCCGCACCTGGCACCTGGAAAAAGAGCCGGTCGCGGGCAACCACGACCGGCTCCTGACAGTCGATTCTTTCGCCGACTTGAAACGTTACTTCTGAGCCGTAGCGGCGCTCCGCCAAGGCGCCGGAGCCGTGAATCCCGGATCGAGCGTGGAGAGAGCCAGGGCTTCCGCCGCCGGCTTCGCCTCCCGCGGACGCCGCAAGAGCCACCCTTTCACCAGGATGCCCACAATGCAGAAATGGGTGAGCGCTCCCGCCGCCAGGAGGGCGTAGAACGGCTTGCCGATCAGCGCCCCGGCGCAGATGATCAGCAGGCGCAGGTCGCGCCGCTTCAAGCGGTTCAGCCAGTCGTCGGGATACGGAAATCCGTTACGGAGTTCGAACTCCTTGGTGACATAACCGGCCAGCAGGAATCCCCAGGCTGCCAGGAAGCCGCCGATCCACGCCCAGTGCTCGGGTTTGGCGCTGGTGTAGGCGAACGTGACAGCAAGAGCCACGGCCACGTCGGCATAGCGGTCGAGCATGCTGTCGAGCCACGCCCCCCGGGCCGAGGCCATGTGCTTGAGTCGGGCGATCTCGCCGTCGCAGCCGTCCACGATCGAGCCGAACTGCACCAGAAGCGCGCCCACGACCCCGGCGGCGTACTGCCCCAGCCCCAACAGCCCCGCGCCGGCGATCGAGATCACGAAGCTCAGCGCGGTGATCCAGTTGGGCGTCAGCCGCGTGCGCGCCAGGAGAGCCGAGATCCGGGTGGAGATCGGCCGGTTGAGGTACTCAGAAATGAACCCGTCTCCGGAGGGCTTGCCCAACCCGGCCAGCAATCGTCGTACCGCCACCCGATAGGCCTCGGGGGTGTCTACGTCGAGCCACGGCTGCCCCGTGGCGTCGGCGGCGAGGAGCCGGCCTTGCGCGGCCAGCGAGTTTGTGGCCTCGGAAAGACTCCCGGCGTCCAGCCTCTCCAGCTCCTCGAACAAGCCCTTCGTGCAGAGGAACACCCCGGTATCGGCAGCGTTCCACTCTTCCAGGTTCTTGCCCACCCTTAAGATCCGGCCGTCGGCGACGACCGTCTTCGTTACGTCCTGCTCGTCCACGATGGCGCTCCGGTCCCGGTCCACCGCCAAGCAGACCTCGCCCTCACGCAGCGGGGTTCTGCACACCGTCCGGATCAGCGACCGGTCGATGAGGTGGTCGGCCATCAGCAGCAAAAACGGCTCATCGCTCACTTTGCTCGCCGCCGCCCGAGCGCTGGCTCCATTGCCCCGCTCCCAATCGGGAGCCACGACGCACTCGATCTCGCAGTTCCGCCGGGCGGCGATCTCTTCCAGGTGCTGGCGCACCGCGTCCGCCCGGTATCCGAGCACGACTACGAACCGCCGGATGCCTTCCTCCAGGCAGGTGACGATCGTGCGCTCCAACAGCGACAGTCCCAGCAGGGGCACAAGGGGTTTGGGCCTGCTTTTCCGGAACCGGGCAAGTCGGGAGCCTTCACCCGCCGCTAGAATCACTGCCAGCCGGGGTGGCTGCAACGTGAGGTTTGTATGTTTGGATTCAACCGGAACCGTCACCATCTCACACTCCTTCTTTGCAATCTGAGTCGAAGCCCCACTGCAAGAGAGCTTCCGAAGTAAAAGAAAAAGGTCAGAACAGTGAAGCGTTCAGATTGAACCGCTCGAGCTGGAAGGGGATTTCTCTGCGGAAATCCTGCCCGGGAATAGTATACACCCGCAAGCCCCGGAAGTAAAAGAACTTCTCTCAGCCTCTCAGCCAGGAAGCCTTCCCGGGACGTCTCAACCTCCCCTCGCCGTTCCTGCGCCGGACTCGCGGGAGCGCTGTCCGGCCTCCCCGGCCCCGTACAGCCTCCGGACCTCCGGGACGATCGTCTCCGGCACCAGATGCTCCCAGGGCCGGCCCGCCCGGATCGCTTCGCGCACGGCCGTGGACGAAACCTCGTCGTAGCCGCCCGGAACGGTCAAGGGATGGATCCGGTTCCGGTATTCGACGGGTGGCTCGTAGGGTCCCCCGCGGGGCGCGACCAGGAGCCCGTACGTCTCCAGTTGCCGGGCGAAAGCACCTGGCTCGCCGTAGTCCCAGTTCACGATGCGTTCCGCGGCGTCGCGCCCACAGAGAAACCAAACGTCTACCCCGGGCCCGTAGGCCTGTTTGCACTCTCGGGCAATCTCGATGAACAGACCTCCCTCGCTCACAGCTACCGAGAAGCGAGGCTCTCCGGCGGTGGCCGCCAGCACGAGCCGAAGGCGGTCCTCGAGCCCCACCTTCTCGTAGCGCTTGTGAGGGAACCTGCGGGGCAGGACGAACACCACCTCATCGACGTTGTCGAGCGCGGCCCGCGCCAGCGCGAGGTGGGCTTGCGTGGGTGGGTGGAAAGCCCCGGCAAGCACGCCCAACTTCGACGGAGATCCCTCGGCTCGGCGGAAGAACTCCATGCTATCATCCTAGCGGCGCCGAAAAGCTGCCCACCCGCCGGAAAAGGCCCGGCGGGCGAGGTTTGCTATACTAACTCCTTTGGGGCGAACCCGCAGATGGATTGTGCGCCGGCTCGGAGCCCTCGGCCTGAGCGGTGCGGAGTGAGAATATGCCGAAGCGGACCTTTCAACCGAATAATCGCAGAAGGGCAAAGACACACGGGTTTCGGGCGCGCATGAGGACCAAGGCCGGAAGAGCAATCCTGGCCCGGAGGCGGGCGAAAGGCCGCCGGAAGCTCAGCGTGAGTGACGAAAGAGCGGTTCGTTACGCGAAACTGTAAGCCGATCGCTGCGAAACCTGATTACTCCTTCCCCAAACAGTTCCGTCTCTTGCGGTCCGGCGACTTTCGCAGGGTTTACCGGGACGGGATGCGGGTGGCCGGATCGTTGTTCGTGGCCTTTTGCTGCCGCCGGCCGGAGGCCGGGACGCCGCGGGCCGGAATCACGGTGCCGCGCTCGTTGGGTAAGGCCGTCGTCAGGAACCGCATCAAACGGCGGATGCGTGAGGCGATCCGGCACGAGATCCGAACGCTGGCTACCGGATGGGACGTGGTCTTCAACCCCCGGCCGGCAGTGCTGAATGCGCCGTTCGAGCTTCTACGACGCGAGGTGCGACGAGTTTTCGAGCGATGCAACGCATCCTCATCGGAATCCTGAGGGCCTACAAGCAGTGGGTCTCACCCTGGCTGCCTTCGGCCTGCCGATTCCAGCCGACCTGCTCGGTTTACGCCCGGGAAGCCATCGAGGTGCACGGTCCGCGCCGGGGCATGTGGCTCGCAATGAAACGTTTGGTCCGGTGTCATCCCTTCCACCCCGGCGGTTTCGATCCCGTTCCGCCAGCCGTACCCCACTCGCATCACGGCCAGGCGGAGCCGCGCGGATTCCGGGTCTCCCGGCCGTCGGAGATTCGCTGAACGACAGGACCTATGGGAGAGCAATCGAAAGGCAACGGCGGCCCGAACCAGGAAATCTCGATGGAAAAGCGGCTGCTGCTGGCTTTCCTGCTGATGGGGGCCGTACTCTTTCTAACGCCCTACTTCTACCAGCCCCCGCAACCGCCTCCTGAAACGGAAACCACCGAGGCGCCCGCCGCCGTTGAACCGGCCGCGCCCGCCGAAGCCCCTCGCGCCGAGGAAAAGCCGCCTCCGGCGGCTGCGGAGGCTCCGCCTCCCGCCGGGGCAGTCGCGGCCGAGACCGAGCAAACTTTCACCGTCGAGACCGACGTCTACCGCGTGACGTTCTCCAACCGCGGCGGCGTCGTGACGAGCTGGATCCTCAAGCAATACTCCGACAGCTCCGGAGCGCCTCTGGAACTGGTGAATCAGCGGGCGGTGGCGAAGGTCGGCTATCCCTTCCAGATCGATTTCCTCGGCCCCCCGCCTGCTCTGGACCCGAACTCCGGCCTCTTCGCTGCTGAGTTAGCCGACGACGGCTTGACCATCCAGTTCCAGCTCTCCGACGGTGTCACTTTCTATCGAAAGACGTTCCGCTTCCGGCCCGGGGAATACGTCTGCGACGTCGAGAGTGAAGTGCGCCATCAAGGCAACCTCGTGCCGCATCTGCTTGTCTGGCGAGGGGGCTTCGGAGATCTCACGGTGCCGGTGGCGCCCAAGCACCAGCACACCCTGTATTACAGCCTCTCGGAAGACAAGCTGGTCGTGAACGACCCGGACGAGGCCGAAGACGGCCCCATTACGCTCCAGGGCAACTTCTCCTTCGCCGGGATCGAAGACGCTTATTTCGCCGCGGTGGCGCTCCCCCGTGATTCCGCCGCCTTCACGATCCGGACCTACACTGACACGCTTCCTTACGTCGAAGCCGAACAGGAGCAACAGCTGCCCCACGCGGGCGCCGGGATCGGCGGCGCCGGCTTGAACCGTTTTCCGCTCTTCGTCGGCCCTAAAGATCTCGATCTGCTCAAGGCAATCGATCCCCGCCTGCAGCAGATCGTCGATTTCGGCTGGTTCTCCTTCCTCGCCAAACCGCTCTTCCTCGTCCTGAAATGGGTCTACAACAACTGGATCCAGAACTACGGGTGGGCCATCGTAATCGTCACCATCGGCATCAACGTCCTGATGTTCCCTCTCAAGCTCACCAGCTTGAAGAGCATGAAGAAGATGCAGGCGCTGCAGCCGGAGGTGAAGCGGATCCAGGAGAAATACAAGGGGATCAGCATGCGCGATCCCCGCAAGCAAAAGCAGAACGAAGAACTCATGGAGCTTTACCAGAAGCACGGCGTCAACCCGATGGGCGGATGCCTGCCGATGGTGCTCCAGATCCCGTTCTTCATCGCCTTTTACAAAGTGCTCACCGTGGCCATCGAACTCCGGGGCGCCGAGTGGCTCTGGGTGACGGATCTCTCGCAGCCCGAGCACCTGCCGATTCGCATCCTGCCGGTCACAATGGTCATCTCGCAGTTCCTCATGCAGAAGATGACGCCGACTACCGCCGTGGGCTCCTCCGGCCAGCAACGGATCATGTACATGATGCCCCTGATGATGGGGTTCATTTTCTACGGGGTCTCCAGCGGCCTGGTGTTATACTGGTTGACCAGCAATGTCGTCGGCGTGGCCCAGCAGTTGATCATCAACAGAATAGGCGAGCAGGCGGAGATACCCGCCGAGAAGAAACCTGAACCCAAACCCAAGCGGAAAGGTCGCAGAAGGTAGATTGGCGCAGCAGAAGAAGTTCACCGCCGAATCCGTCGGACCCCAAATCAAGCGGTTCCTCAAACCCATCCTCAAACGGGCCCGGCTCCGCGTGACCCCGCACATCACCGAACCCGAGGCCCGTTTCAAAGACTTTGAGAACCCCGAACTCGTGGTGAACTTCACCGGGCCGGACGTTGACTTGCTCCTCGAGAACCGCGCCGAGCTGTTGTTAGCGCTGGAGCACCTGACCATGGAAATGCTGCGAATGGCTCCCGAAGAGCACGCCTTGCTGGTTTTCGACGCCAACGACTACCGCATGCTTCGCATCGAGGAGCTGCGGCTGAGCGCCCTTGCCGCGGCCGACAAAGTGAAGGCCTCCGGCCAGCCTTTCCGGTTCGGTCCGATGACCAGCCGCGAACGCCGCATCCTCCACCTCGCGGTGCGCGACGTCCCCGAGGTCCGCAGCGAGAGCGCGGGCGTCGGCCCTCACCGGGGAGTGGTCATCTATCCCGCCGACATGCCCTCGCTGCCCGAGCCCCCGCCGCCTGCGCCGGTACGCCGCCGGCGCCGTTGAAGCGGTGAATCTGCGCGACACCATCGTCGCCGTCTCGACGCCGCCTGGCCGGGGAGGCATCGGCGTGGTCCGCATCTCCGGCGTCCGCGCGCGGGACGTGGCCGAGGCCATTCTCCGTTTCCCCCGCGCCCACGAGTGGCGCACTTGGCGCGCGTCGCTCGCCGAGCTCATCGACGAGCAGGGCGGCGTGGTGGACCAGGTAGTCGTCACTTTCTTTCAAGCTCCGCGTTCCTATACCGGCGAGGACGTCGTCGAAATCTCCTGTCACGGCTCGCCCGTCGTGCTGCGGTATTGCGTGGACCGCGCCTGCCGCAGCGGAGCCCGTCTCGCCGAGCCGGGCGAGTTCACCCTGCGCGCCTTCGTCAACGGGCGCATCGATCTGCCGCAAGCCGAAGCGATCCGCGACCTGATCGAGGCCACCACGCTCTACCAGGCTCGCGTGGCCGCCCAACAAGCCGCCGGCAGCGTCAGCCGCCGCCTTGCTCCCATCAAGGACCAGCTCACTGAACTCATCGCCCTGCTCGAAGCCGGCATCGACTTCGCCGAGGACGACGTAAGTGTCGCCTCCGACGAGGAGATCCTCGAGCGGCTCGAGGCCGTCGAAGCGCCCCTCGAAGAGCTTATCCGCAGCTTCGATTACGGCCGCTTGGTCCACGACGGTTTCACCCTCACGATTGTCGGACGCCCCAACGTCGGCAAGAGCAGCCTCTTCAACCGGCTCCTCGAGCAGGACCGGGCCATCGTCACCGAGATCGCCGGCACCACGCGCGACACGGTCTCCGAAACGGCAGCCATCGAAGGGATTCCGGTCAAGCTCATCGACACGGCCGGTATCCGCAAGAGCTCTGACCTGGTGGAGTCGCTCGGCGTCGAACGGTCTTACCAGGCCATGGCCGACGCCGACCTCACGCTGGTCGTCCTCGATCTCTCTAAGCCACTCACCCCCGACGACGAGGCGCTCATCGAAGAGGCCCAGCGCCAGGGCCGCCACCTGATCGTCGGCAACAAAGTCGATCTCGAGCGGCGGGCCGAGCCGCCGAAGGGATCGATCGCCGTCTCAGCCCTCACCGGAGCGGGCATCGCCGATCTGCGCCGCCGGATCATCGATGAGCTGGCCCCCGGCGGCCGGCTCGAGACGGAAGGCGGCTTCATCACTTCACTCCGCCACGAGCAGTGCTTGCGCGAGTCCCGGGAGGCCATCCGCCACGCCCGGGAAGCCGTCCGCAACCGGATTCCTCACGAAATGCTGCTGCTGGACCTGTACGCCGCACTCCAGCCGATCGACGCCATCACCGGAGCCACCACCGTCGAAGACATCCTCGACCGGATCTTTTCCACGTTCTGTATCGGGAAGTAGCCGCCGTGCCGCTCACTTGCCGATGGGCATCCCGACTCGGCGCAAGACGATGAACTCGGAGAGGTTCTCTCTTGTCAGAATCCCCACCAGCCGCTCGCCATCCATCACCAATGCGCAGGGTCCGGCCTCGGCCATCAAGGAGACGGCCTCTGAAAGATCCATGTCCGGATACAGCCGTAGCGGGTCGCGGTCCATAATGCCCGCCACGTAAGCGTCCGCTCCCTCCGTGGCGATCGCCCGCAACAAGGCGTTACGGCTGAGCAGGCCCACCACCCGGCCCGCGTGCAGGACCGGAAAGTCCTGCTGCGTCGTCTCCAGCATGAGTCGGGCTGCGTCGCGGATCGTCGCGGCGTGCGAGAGGGTATGGAACTTCGTGATCATCGCTGCCCGCACCGGAATCCCTTGGGTAAGGGAACGCCCGACCGCCGCCTGTCCTTCCTGCGCCGCCCCCAGATACACGAAAAACGCGATGAACAGCAGCATGAAGTTCGTCGTCACCAGCCCGAACAGACCCATCATCACCGCCAGCGCGCGGCCCGCCCGCGAAGCGATCTGCGTCGCCTCTTCTTCGGGCCGCGACAGCGCCAGCACCGAGCGCAGAATCCGCCCTCCGTCCATCGGAAACGCGGGCAGCAGGTTGAAGACGGCCAGCACCAGGTTCCCGTAGGCGATCCGCTCCAGCAGGTTGTTCCGGGATGGCTCGGCCAACGCCTCCGGACCCGCGAGGTCAGCACGGAAGATTGCCAACCACACGAGAATGCCGCCGGCGATCACCAGGTTCACCAACGGCCCCGCCGCAGCGATCCACAACTCTTTGCGTGCGGGCGGCATCTTTTCCAGCCGGGCCACCCCGCCGATGGGAAACATCACGATTTCGACCGTGCGCGTGCCGCAGCGGCGCGCCACCAGGGCATGGCCGAGTTCGTGCAACAAGACGGAGACGAACAGCGAAGCAATGAAGATCGCGTCGCCCAGGGCGGTGTCCCGGTCCTGCCAGGCGACCACTACCAGGAAAACAGCCAGCAGGACGAACGTGAAATGAAAGCGTACCGGAACCCCAAAGGCGGTGAAGACCCCGATCGTGCCGGGAATCTTCTGGGCGGCGGGTTGGCTCGTCGCGGGCAATCGCCCTCTCCTCACCTCAAGTTAACAGATGGCCGGCGGCGGTCGAAGACGTCCCTACCGCTTCGCCGCCAGCGCTTCGGCGATTCTCTCGCCGGCCACGATGCGCACTTCGTCCCACAGCTCCGGGTTGTTCTTCCAGATCTCGGTGTCGAACATCGCCCGCTTGCCGAAGGGCCGCTTGTAGACGATGCGGTTGACGAGCCGGTCGGCCTCCTCGCGGCTCCCCGTAACCTGGGCCAGCAGCCAGAAATACTCGTAGTCCTGGAGGCCCCGGCGCTGGGCCTTCAGCCGGATGCTGGGAATCGGCTCCCGGTAGCCCATCACCGCGCCGCGGTAGATGAGCTGGCCGGAGCCGTTGAAGATCCGCCGCGGTTCCTTGAAGTTCTCCGCCTCGTACCAGGCGGCGAAGGCGTTCCAGTCGAACTCCCACTCGACCCAGCCGGCGCGGTACTTCCAGCCCACCCAGCCGATGGCCCGGTTCACCAGCAGATCCAGATCGAGGAACGTGTTCGAGCCGCAGCCGGAGTTGCGCCGCTGCTCGTAGATCATCGGGCCGTAGAACCACGCCTCGACGCCGCGCTTGCGGAACCGCTCCACCGTGTCGATATCGAAGGCCACCGTGTGGCAGACCCACAGGTCCACCTCGGCCGCCAGCTTCTCCATCGCTTCGGCCGAGTAGCCGCCGTCGATGCGGTACTTGAACCAGCCCCGGCCCAGCGCCTCATGCAGCAGGCGGCCGTAATAGAGCATCTTCTCGTAGGCCTCTTCGTTGTAGGACTCGTCCAGCCCGTTCAGGAAGGCCACTTTCATCACCCGCCGCCACGCCGGTTTGCTGTCCAGATGCTCCCGCACCTGCCGCGCCGTCTCCCGCCAGACGGCTTCGTACTCCGGCGTCCGCCCGCCTTCGGGCACGGGGACGGGCCAGGCGCGCTCCCGGTTCTCCCCCTTCTCGATGTCGAACGGCAGCATCATGTGGGTCACCGGCAGTCCGTAGCCAGGCCCCCAGTAGCCGTAGGTCTCGGTGAACGCCGAGCCGTCGAGGTAGCGGGAGATGCGCCGGTCATACTCGGTCCAGTCGATGGTGACCTTCGTGCCCGACACGGTCAGCTTCGGCCGGTAGGCGTAGACGAGCGGCAGGAAGCGGTGCCGCCGGGCCATCTGGTAGTAGAGCAGCTCCTCTTCGGGCGGCATGCGCCGCATCGAGCCGTTCCAGACGTCGCCCGGCAGGTGCCGCTCGTGGGGCAGGGCGAAGTCCCAGACGTCGAGCCGCACCCGGATCGTCTGCTCGCCGCCCTTCCAGGTGATCTTCACCGGACCCTCGTAGCGCCCGGGCGGAGCCTGCTCGCGCTCGTACGGGACGTAGATATCGATCCAGATGGCGTGGTTCCGCTGGTTGGGGATCTTGTTGTAGAGATCCGGGATGGCGAACGGAAAACCGGTATTCAGCCGCGCCTTGCGGTAAGGCATCAGGGCGTCCGGGTACCAACCGGGGCCGAGCGAGGTCGCCTCGTAGCCGGTCGATGGCCGCCGGACGTAGACGTACCACTCCTTGAAAATCCGCACGTTGCGGCCTTCGAGCCGGGCGCCGCTTTCGTGCTCCAGCGCCACCGGCTGGATATCGACGCCGTCGATGGGCTCGGTGGTCTCGACGATCACTTGGAAGGCGACGAACTCGTTGCGCGCGGCTTTGAGCGATACGGTGCGCGTGGCGGTATCCCAGACGGGGTTGCCGCTGCGGTAATCGCCTCCAGGATAGTCGGCGTGGATGTCCGGCCGCGCCTCGATGATCCGCCCGCTCACCGGATCAACGCGCACGTTGTCGCTCACTGCCCAGACCGTCACCTCCGCGGCGCCCGGCTGGACCATCAGTACCGCCGCCAACCAGATGAGCCGTTTCATTTTGCGCTCCTTTCCCTTTTGTCTTATATCTCAGACCGCGCCCGACCTCCGAGACCGGCGGGTCCCGGCCCGCACTCACCCCGCCGTCGCCACCCCGAAAAGCAAACTTCGGCGAAAAGAAGTGAACTTTTCGACTAAGGAATGGAATTACCTCACGTTTTTGTTGACAGCCGTAATACCCGGAGCTAGTATACAGTGTGCGTATTGGCAGCGGCCGCAAAAGACAATAGGAACCTCCTAAAGCAAGAGACCTGATTCAGGCGCCGCGAGATATCGTGCCGGTTCAGCCGGCGGCGGTGTTCGCACCGTGGTTGTCAGCGGTCAGGGCATGT
>CAYWXL010000027.1:39082-47751 GCA_964461995.1 uncultured Solibacteraceae bacterium | reverse complement strand
GCAATCCGGGCGGCAGAGTGCGCTCCCGAGCAATGCTTCTTTACCGACGACGTACCGGAGAACGTGGAGGCGGCACGGCGGCACGGCATCGACGCGGTGGTGTTCACGTCAGAGCAGCGTTTGCGCGAGCAGCTGGAACGCCGGGGAATCCTGCCGCCGCGGGGGCGGCAGGACGAAGCGGCGCCGGCCGATGCCCGGCCGGAATGATCAGTCGGCCTGGCCGCCGAAGCGTACCCGGGCCTGGCTGCGGAAGATCGCGTTGAGGAACAGCACGTTCAGACCGTCCATGTAAGCGCGGAAGTTCGGGTCCTCGGTGAAGCCGATGGTGAAGCCGCGGCCGGTGCGCTGGACGACGACGAACGGCTTATAGGCGAGCTGCTTGCGGTTCTCTTCCCAAAGGTAGCCGCTGGCCAGCAACTCCTCGGGGCCCAGGAAGATCGCGGCATTGACGCCTTTGTCGAGCTTGATGGGCGTCCAGATGGTCCGGCCGCGCACCATGACGTTGAGGGTTTCCGGCAAGCCGGCGGTGATCCAGTTGTCGGGATCGATCTTCACCCGGGCCAGAACGCCGGGCACGGCATCGGGCTGGTCTTTCTCCGGGGCGATGGCCTTGCGGTAGTCCTCTTCCTTTTCGAGGATCTTGCCGGGAACCTGGGCCTCGCGTTTCTCCTCCTTTTTCTTGGCGGCGGCCTTCTTGGCCTCTTCGCCGGGCTTGTACTCGCGGGAGATGCTGAGCAGATCGACTTTCGGGTCGGCCACGTCGGCGATGGCGTTGCCGACGGCGATGAGCGTGCCGCCCTGCTTCACCCAGTTCTTGATCCGCTCCATGCCGGCCGCGCCGAGGACCGTCTTGTAGCCGCCGGCGGGCGGCAGGATGAGGACGTCGAAGTCTTCCAGGCGGGCCCGGGTGCGCAGCGTGCGCGTGCGGATCGGGGTGGTCGGGTAGCCGAACTGGCGCTCGATGACAAAGCGGGTGTTGCCGGCGGCGTAGCCGGAGACGGGAATGTCCCAGGCGATGGCGACCTCGGGCTTGCGCAAGGGGATGACGTACCGGCTGCCCAGGCTGATGCCCTTGGTGACATAAGCGGTGTCGGTGGCCACGACTTCGGCGCCGGTCTGTTTGGCCAGCTCCGGCAAGACGGTGTGGAGGCTCTCGTCGTTGTCGGACACCTTGAAGATGAGCGTGCCGCGGGGGTATTCGCGGCCGCCGAGCTCGAATTCCTTGTCGGCGGACCAGATCATGAGGCCCTTGCGCAGCGCCGCGGTGAGGAGCCGCGCCGCCGCCCGGGAGCCCCACGGCACGAGATAGGCGACCTTCGCCCGGCCGCCGGTGACCGCGCCGGGAGGAATCGCCCCGACCTGCACGGGGGCCAGGTTCCCTTCCACCGGGCTCTTGGCGGAGACCATTTCGACGTTGTACATGAGGGGCAGGCTCCAGGCGGTGACGTCGTAGATCTCATCGGGCAGCTTCTTCTTGCGCCGGCGCTCCTGCTCCTTGATGAAGTCCTCTTCCATGGGCACTTCGGGATCGAGCAGCGTGCGGATCAGGCGCTTGGCGGGCTGGGCGAGGCTGACGACGTAGCTACCGGCGGGGCATTCCACGCCTTCGACGGTGCGGGCGGACTGCATGCGCCGGACCTCGACGCCCTGGCGGGCGAGCAGATCCGCCAGCTTGTCCACTGCCGAGACGTCGCCCCGGCGCGGGAACACGTAGGCTTTGATCTCTCCCGACTGGCCCTCCTCGATGGCCGTGACGCGGTAGTGGTAGAAGTTCCGCAGCAGTTCCTCGCGGCGCATGGCGGCGGTCTCGCAGGTAGCGATGGAGGAGACGAAGTGGTGCCGGACGGTCTCCTTGAACTCGAGGATCTTGCCGTCGTTGCGCCGGAGCATCTTCAGGCCGCGGGCTGAGGCCTGCTCGTAGGTCATGGCCACGGCCCCGTAGTAAGCGGGCCAACTGGCGCCGTAGCCGGGGTAGAAGGCGTCGAAGATCTCGCGGGTGAAGTAGCTGAAGCCGAACCGGTCGAAGTACTTGGCGTTGTTGCGTCCGAACCAGTCCAGCGCGGCGCGCTGGTTGGCTTCCAGGTGGGGATTGTACGGGACGGCCTCGGGGGCGAAGTAGTAGGTAGAGGTGGCTCCCATCTCGTGCAGATCGACGAAGACGAGCGGATACCACTCCTGCAGCACCTTGATGCGGCCCTGAGTCTCCGGTTGGGTGAGCGCGAACCAGTCACGGTTCATGTCGAAGAGGTAGTGGTTCGTGCGCCCGCCCGGCCAGGGCTCGTCGTGCTCGAGCGCTTCGGGAAAGGCATTGGGCTCGACACCGAGGCTCTGGGTGAAGTGCTGGATGAAACGGTTGCGGCCGTCGGGATTCTGCAGCGGATCGATGAGGACGACGACATTGTCGAGGATTTTCTTCACCACCGGGTCGTTGCGGGCCGCCAGCAGGTGATAGGCGGTGAGCAAGGCGGCGTCGGGTGAAGAGATCTCGTTGCCATGCACCCCGTAAGCGAGCCAGACGAGGGCGGGCAGGCGGGCGATGAGCTTCTCGGCCTCCGCCTTGGGCGTCTTGCGTGGATCAAGGAGCCGCTTCATGCCCGCTTTGATCTCCTCCAGCCGGGCGATGTTCGCCTCCGAGCCGATGACGGCGTAGACCAAGGGGCGGTTCTCCCAGGTGCGGGCGTACTCATAGACCTTCATTCGCCGCGGGCGGGCCTCCGCCAAGGCCCGGAGGTAGCGGACGATGTCCTGGGGCGTGGTGATCTGCTCGCCGTGGGCGTGGCCGGCGACCTGCTGCAGCGTCGGGACCGAAGGGTCATACTGCGTGCCGGGCCAGAAGCCTTCGGCCTGCCCGAACAGGGAAGTGGCGGTGAGGAGCAGGAGAGCGAAAAAAGTCGAGACTGCACGCATAAGCCTATTAGGATAGTCCCAAGCGGGGCGCGCCCGCCGGGGAGAGAGGCGGTCGCCGTTGGGGGCCGCTCGCAGGCGGTGGCGAAGCGTCTGAGTTCTGTGTGCGAAGCGCAGCAGAGGGGTACACTCCAGAGAAAAGTATCTGCTTATGCTATTATGACTGGCGAGGTGGATGATGACACCCGGCTCAAGCGCCTTCGGTGCCTGATGAACTCGGCGGCGCGTCTGAGCGTCGTCGCTGAAGACAACGGACCCGACTTGCCGAGCCTAGCAGGGGCCGGGCTTCAGCCGGGCTCTTCGAGCGCAGAAGAAGGCCCGAATTGCTGCCCAGGAGCAAAGCCGACAAAAAAGATGCAACTGAATCCCGAGACGCTACCGGTGCTAAGGAAGGCAGCCGTGACCGTCGTGCTGGCCGTTCCTGTTTATGCCCAGCATCAGCCGGTGACGCTGTACGACAAAGACTTCAATGAGATCAATCCGATGACGGGCGAGAACGCCGACGTTCCGTTCAGCCCGAAGAACACCTGCGGGACGTGCCACGACTACGAGACGATCACCTCCGGCTACCACTTCCAGATGGGCTGGGACAAGATCTCGGACGATTTCGGCGCCGAGCGGGGCCGCCCGTGGGATCTCTCGGACGGGCTGATGGGCCGCTGGTACCCGTACGCTTACCGGCAGTTGGCCAAGAAGAAAAACGCGCACCCGGACGAGATCGACCTGACGGTCTACGATTTCGTCGGCTTCTCGCGCAGCGGCCCGGACCAGCCGCCGTGCGGCGCCTGCCACCCGGGCGGCGGGGGGCTGGAATACGACCGCGACGGCAACCGCTACGACGAGCGCCTGCGGGAGAACCCCGAGCTTCGGGACTCGCTCGACGGGGACTACTACCGCAGCCGCTGGGACGCCAGCGGCGTGGTCGAAGCCGATTGCTTCATCTGCCACTGGCCGCGCTACGACTTCAGCGAGCGGGTGCGGCAACTCGAGATGGGCAACTACCAGTGGGCCGTGGTGGCGGCAACGGGGTTGGGGATCGTCGAAGGATCGGTGGCTGACGGCGAGCAGCCGAAAGTGACCTACAACCGCCGCTTCTTCAACGAAGACGGCACCCTGACGCCGCCGGTCTCCTGGCCGCCACCGGGGGAGAACTGTGTTTTCTGCCACGGCACGGCCGACGTGAAGAAGCGCGGGTTCTCCTGGAAAGACATTCATAACCCCGACATCCATCAGCAACAGGGCATGGCCTGCGTGGCGTGCCACACCGCCGACCTGGACCATCAGATCGCCAAGGGCAATGAATTCGTTTCGACGGTGGCCGACGATCTGGACAACACGATGATGAACTGCCGGGAGTGTCATGAGGGCGGCTACCACGGCGCCTCGATCCCGCAGCACCGGAGCGTGCGGCCGGGGCACGTCAAGTCGATCGCCTGCGAGACGTGCCACATTCCGACCCTACACCGGGCGGCGGCGCTGTGGATGGAGACGACCACGGGAGAGCTGGTCTTCACGACGAATCCGCCGACGGCGGAGGAGTTCGGCGATCACGCCGAGTGGCATCCGGTCTACGAGCGCCGCGATGACGGTCGGATCTACCCAGTGAACGAGGTCTTCACTTCCTGGTGGGGGAATCTCGACGAGGACGGCATCGTCTATCCACTCTTTCTCAGGGAGCAGAAGGCGGCGTGGGAGAAGTTCGCCGGGGCGGTGACCGACGACAACGGCGACGGCAAACCGGAGGTCAACCGCGATGAGGAGATTCTGGCCGGCCTCCAGGCGCTGGCCGAGACGCTCCAGGGCAACCACCGCTTCCGGCGGATCCACCCGGTTTTCTTGAAGGGTCAGGCCGCCTGGCACCTGGGCGAGGACGGCGGTCTGGAGCAATTGGATTACGACGTCCGGGGCCTGACGAGCGTGACGTTCTCCATCAACCACGTGGTAGCGCCGGCGCGGATGGCCCTGGGCGCCAACGGCTGCCAGGACTGCCACGCCACCGATGCGCGCTTCTTCACCGGGCCGAGAATGGTGGATCCCTACGACGCCGCCGGCGAGCCGGTTACGGTGCAAAACGGGCAGCGCATCGATTGCGACCCGCTCGCGTTCCAGATCAATGCGTTCCACCAGGAGATTCTCAGCCCGGCAGTGAGTACGGCCGTCGTGCTGGTGATCTTCCTGATCGTCGTCCACTACCACAGCTACGGGCCGAAACGCATCCCGTTCGAGCCGTTCAGCCACGAGATCCTGAGGTTCACGCTCCTCGAACGATTCATTCACCTGTTCCGCCTGATCGCTTTCGTGGTCCTGGCGGTGACCGGCGTGATCATGGCGTTCAACTGGACGCCGTGGCAGGAGCTGCTGTTCCGCTCGCCGGAGCAGATGCTCGAGTTCCACATCGTCTTCGGAATCATCTTCATCATCACCACGGTGATGGGCATCGCCGTGTGGTTCCGCGACGCGCTGTTCGCCGACTACGACAAGCACTGGGTGCGGATCATCGGCGGCTATCTGGGCTACAAAGGCAGCGTTCCGGCGGGACGCTTCAACGCCGGGCAGAAGATGTTCTACTGGTACACGGCCACCTTCGGGCTCTTGATGAGCATCACCGGTATCATGCTCATCTACAAGGACGTGATCGGTTTCGCCGACGCCTGCCTCACGGCCACGATCCACAACCTGGCCGGTTTCATCCTGATCGCCGGGGTGCTGGCCCACGGCTATCTGGGTACGATCGCCAACCCGGGTACCTGGCGGGTTCTGGTGGACGGCTATGTGACCAAGGAATGGGCCAAGCACCACCATCCTTACTGGTACCGTGAGCTGGTGGAGAAAGGGCTAGTGCCGGCCGATGAGGAGACCTCCTCCAGCGGAGGCCGGCCGGAGGGCGCGTGAGGGCCGTTTCAACCGGCCACGAACTGCCAGATGTAACGTAGAGCGATGCCGGTGACGAGCACGCCGAGCAACAGGCGGATCCAGTTCTCCGGCATGTATTTCTGCAAACGGGCCCCGACGAACGTGCCGGCGAGACCGCCGATGCCGAACAGGCCGCCGAGCATCCAGTCGGGCCGCACGGCGACACCGGCGGACATCGGCAGGTGAGCCAGATACTCGTAAAAACCTACGCCGACGATAGAGGTGACGAAGGTGCCGAACAACGTCGCTCCCGCGATGGTGTAGACGGGCAGGCCCATCACCGAAACGATGAACGGCGCGATGATCGCCCCGCCGCCGATACCGTAGATGCCCCCGGCGATGCCCACGGCAAAGGCCAGGCTCAGGAGCGCCGGCACGGAGAACGAAAAGGTTTCTCCCCAAAACTCGTATTCGACTTTCCCCCAGGTGATCCTCTTCGTCCGGACCCGGGCGTCGGAAGGAAGCTTCCCGTTGAACTTCTCCCGAATCGGGTCGGGCGTCGCGTTGCGGCCGCTCACCCGGCGATACCACTCGCTCAGGATGCGCCAGCCGAGCCAGAGCAAGACCAGACCAACGAAGAACTTCGCCGAGCGGGCGTCCGGCATGTACTTCACGCGGACGAAGGCGCCGATGAAGATGCCGGGCAGGGTGCCCAAGAGAGTGGTGCCGGCGATGGGCCACGCCATGCGTCCCTCGCGAATGTACTGGGAGACGCCGCCGGGGATGGCGACGATGTTGTAGAGCAGGTTAGTGGCGCTGACGGCAGGACTGGTGAAGCCCAACACGCTCATCTGGAACGGCAGCAGGAGGAAAGCTCCCGAAACGCCGGCGGAGCAGACGACCGAGGCGATGCCAAAGGCGACCAGCGGCGGAAGAAGGGGGTTGCAATCCACTCCCGAAATCGGAAAATGCACATTTCAGTGTACAACCTGGCCCGGGAGCGGCACCGATTTCGGTTGACGCACGGCTGCCCGCTCCTTCATCTTGTGGGGGGAGGCTTCTGAGGTGTCTTTTTGGGAACAGAGGAACGTGCTGATCACCGGGGCCGGCCGCGGCATCGGGAAACGGCTCGCTATCGGTTTCGCCGCCAAAGGGGCGCGAGTGGGGCTCCTGGCCCGCAGCAAAGCGGAGCTCGACCTGACACAGATGGAAATCGAGCAGGCGGGTGGCCAATCGATTCGCCTCCGTGCGGATGTCGCCAACTACGCGCAGCTTCGGGCCGCGGTGGACCGCATGCGCGCCCGCTTCGGCGAAGTGGACGTGGCGATTTGCGCGGCAGCGGTGATCGGGCCGATCGGAGCGTTCTGGGAAAGCTCTCCCAAAGCGTGGGACGCCGCGATCCAGACTAACCTGCTGGGCGTTTGCCACACGTGCCGGGCGGTATTGCCCTCGATGGTCGCGCGGCGCCGGGGCAAGATCCTCGTCCTGGCTTGCGGAGGAGCGATCCGGCCGCGCCCGGGCTTCTCCGCTTACGCGACCTCGAAGACGGCCGTGGTGCGGCTCGTGGAAACCATCGCCGAAGAGGTGCGCGAATACAACGTGCAGATCAATTGCCTCCACCCGGGACCCACTTATACTCACATGACCGACGTCATCCTGCGGGCCGGCTCGAAAATCGGGTCGAAGGACCGGGAGGAGGCCGAGCGCCTCCGCACCACCGGAGGCACGACCCCAGAAAAGCAGATCGAACTCGCTCTGTTCCTGGCTTCCGAGGATTCCAATCACATCAGCGGCAAGCTGATTCACATTCGCGACGACTGGCGGCGGCTGCGCGACGGCCAACTCGATTCCGAACTGTTGACGCTGCGCCGGGTTCGCAAGGTCTGAGCTGCCGGCCCCGGCGGCTGTTGTATGATGAGGCCAGTTGGAGATGATCATGAAGCCGGTTCGCATTCTTCTCGTATCGATCCTCGCTCTCGCTACCGCGGTTTCTTTACCCGCGCAACGGCCCCCGAAGGAGAAAAAGAAGCTGCTGGCCATTGGACAGGCGAAAGGCTATCAGCACGATGCCACCTCCTACGGGCTGGCCACGATCTGGAAGATCGGACAAGAGTCGGGTGTCTACGACACCTACATCCGGACGGACACGGAGCTGCTCACGAAGAAGAAGCTCGGCAAGAACGCCAAGAACCTCGACTACTTCGACGCCGTGCTCTTCTACACGTCCGGCGAACTGGACATGGACGAGCAGCAGAAGCAAGACTTCCTCTCCTTCATCCGGGACGACGGCAAAGGCTTCATCGCGGTCCACTCCGCTTCCGACACCTTCTACGAATGGCCCGAATACGGCAAGCTCGTCGGCGGCTACTTCGACAACCACCCGTGGAACCGCTTCGACGCGCCGATCATCGTCGAAGATCGCGATTTCCCGGCGACGAAACACTTCCCGAAACAGTTCGTGATCTTCGACGAGATCTACCAGTTCAAGGACTTTTCCCGGGATAAAGTGCGGGTCCTGATGCGGCTCGACGAGACCAAGCTCGACATGACCAAGAAGGGGATCCACCGCACCGACAAGGACTTCGCCGTGACCTGGGTCCACAAATACGGCAAGGGCCGCGTCTTCTTCACGAGTTTCGGCCACACCGAGAGCGCCTGGGACCGCCCGGACATCCAGAAAATGTTTCTCGAAGCGATCAAGTGGTGTATGGGCTTGACCGACGGCGACGCCACACCCAGGCCTCGGCCGGCGGAGTGATCTCCCTGGGGGCCGACACCCAGCCACGGCGGCAGGCTCGTCAGGCGTTTCAGGGAGCGGACTGTAAAGGCAGGAGAAATCTGGGCGCGGCCCGGGCGCCGCGGCCCGGGAGGCCGCACCCCTCAGCACGTCAGGTGCAAGATCGCGTTTGAGC